>JASOAK010000005.1:0-104612 GCA_048499175.1 bacterium | reverse complement strand
TCACCGAGATGTACTCCCCCGCGCCCATCGAGAAGGCCCCCGCCAAAAGACCCGCGATGCCGGAGAGCAGGATGAAGAGCTTGTCGTCGGAGGCCCCGGCGATGCCCATGATCAGGCTGGCGTTGGAGACCAGGCCGTCGTTGACCCCGAAGACGGCGGCGCGCAGGTTGCCCGTGACGCCGGGCCCGCGGTGGCGGCGTCCGACCTGCTCGACGTCGGTGGGCATGGGGTGCCCCGGCAGGGACTTTGAATAGGCGGAGAGTCCTCGGATCTTCATCGCGGCCAGGATCGCCTTGAGACGGCGCGGCTCGAAGCGCTCGATCAGGGCGGCCACGCTGCGGGCGCGGAGGTCGGGGCGATAGGGCGGCGGCGGGGGGCGGCCCTCGGACTTGAGCTTTTCGGCCCAGATCCCGGCCTGTTTTTCCGCCTCGCCGGCGAGCTTCTGGAAGAGCGCGGCGATCTCCGGGCGGTTTTCGCGGCGCGCGAGGATGCCGTAGAGGTAGGCGGACTGTTTTTCTTCTTTCCAGGAGCGGAGGCCATTCATAAATTGACAGGATTCCCGCCGGGAAGATAATGCTTCGGCATGAAAAAGAAACTCCTATTTTTCTTAGCCGCCGCCCTCTTTTCCTTGAGCTCGGCCGCCGGCTTCGCCCAAAACACTTCCCTGGACATCGGCGAGGGCGCCGAGTTCTGCGAAAAATACGCGAAAAAGCCGATCGAGAAGAAAAACGTCTACATCGTCTGGGTCCAGGGCTTCTTCAGCGCCTTCAACGCGCTGGACCCCAAGACGAAAAACATCGCCGGCTCGAAGGACTACCACTTCGTGCGGCAATGGCTCGACGACTACTGCAAGGCCAATCCCAAGGTCTATTTCGGCGAGGCGGTCCGCGTTCTGATCGAAGAGCTGTATCCCAACCGCACGCCCAACAACCCCAACACGACACCCAAGACCTGGGGCGCGGGCGACAAGATCGTCATCCCAAATTAATCCTTCCTGCGCTTCTCCACCTTGTCGAAGAGCTGCGGCGGCAGCGGCTCGTAGCGGGCGAACTCCGCCCGATGGAAGCCCGCGCCGTGCGTCAGACTGCGCAGGTCGGTCGCGTACTTGAAGAGCTCCGCCATCGGGACCTCGCCCTGCACGACCTGCATCTCCCCGTCCTGCGTCATGCCGACGATCTTGCCGCGCCGCGCGCTTAAATCGTTGGTGATCGCGCCGGTGAATTCGGCCGGCGCCGCGACTTCGACGCGCAGGATCGGCTCGAGCAGGATCGCCCGCGCCTCCTCCTCGGCCTTCTTCAGGGCCATCGAGCCCGCGATCTGGAAGGCCAGGTCGGAGGAATCGACCGAGTGGTAGGTCCCGTCGCAGAGCGTGACCTTCAGGTCCACCACCGGATAGCCGGCCAGGACCCCCTTCTGCATGGCGTCCTTCACGCCGGCCTCGACGGCCGGGATGTATTTGGAAGGAATCACCCCGCCCTTGATCGCGTCGACGAACTCGAAGCCCGAGCCCAACGGCCGCGGTTCGACCTCCAGCCAGACGTCGCCGTACTGGCCGTGGCCGCCGGACTGCTTCTTGTACTTCCCCTGCACCTTCACCTTGCGCGTGATGGTCTCGCGGTAGGGCACGTGGGGCCTGCCCAACGTGATCTCGATCCCGTGCCGCTCCTTGAGGCGCTCGGTCAGCACCTCGATGTGGACCTCGCCTCTCCCCGAAACGATGGTCTCGCCGGTCTCGGGATCGATGTGAAAATGGCAGGTCGGGTCGTTGGCGCTCAGCTTGCCCAAGGCCAAGCCGAGCTTCTCTTGGTCTTGCCGCGTCTTGGGATGGATCGCGAGGGAAAGCACCGGTTCGGGAAAGACGATCGGCGGGTATTGGATCGGCCGCGTCGGATCGCCCAGCGTGTCGCTTAGGCGCGTGTTCTTGAGCTTCGCGACGCCGACTACCTCGCCTACGGTGGCCTCCGCCACCTCCTTGCGCTCCCTGCCTTGAAAGACGAAGAGGTGCCCGAGGCGCTCGCTCGCCTGGCTGCGCGCGTTGCGCAGATCCTCGCCGTGGCGGAGCGTGCCGGAAAATATCTTCATGAAATAGATATCGCCGACCCCGGGATCCGAGAGCACCTTGAAGACCTGCGCCGAGGCCGACTCGGCGACGAAGGGCTTGCGGACCTCGGGCTCGCCGCTCTGCGGGTGCGTCCCCGTCTTCTCCGGCAGGCGGTCGGGCGGCAGGATCAAGTGGTCGAGGGTGTCGAGCAAGAGGACGATCCCCTGCGGCGGCAGGGCGCTGCCGACTAAGACCGGCAGGATCTCCTCATCCTCGATGTCCTGGATCAAGCGGGGCAGGACGTCGTCCTTTTTCAAGGTCTCGCCGCCCGCCAGTCTTTCGAACAGGGCCTCGTCGGTCTCGGCGATCTCCTCGATCAGGCGGCGCTGGGCCGCCTGGAAGCGCTCCGCCTCCGCCGGGGGCACGGGCTTCTCCACCGCCTGACCCTTCTCGTAGAGGAAGGCGCGCCCGTCGATCAGATCGAGGACCCCGCGAAAGGCGGGCCCCGCGCCGATGGGCAGGCTGACCGGATGGGCGTGTTTGCTCAGCTGCGACTGGATCGCGGCCAGGGTCTTGTCGAAATCCGCGTGCTCCTTGTCCATCTTGTTGACGAAGAAAAGGATGGGCTTCTTTTGCGCCACCGCCGCCTGGAAAAACTGCTTGGTCGCGACGTCGACGCCCACGGTCGCGTCGACGACGATGACGGCCGCGTCCAACATGGCCAGGGGCGCGGCGGCCTCCGCCGCGAAATCGGGAAAGCCCGGGCAATCGGCGAAGTAGAGCCGGTAGCCCTGATAATCGAGGGATTGGACCTTGCTGGAGAGGGTGATCTTGCGCTTGAGCTCTTCGGGGTCCTGGTCGAGGACCGAACTGCCCTCGTCGACCCGCCCGAGGCGGTGGGTCACGCCGGCCGCGAAGAGCAGGGCCTCGGCGAGCGAAGTCTTGCCGGACCCCGAGGCGCCCAGGAGCGTGAAGCTGCGGATTTTTTCCGGAGCCAGGGCCATCTCCCCCTCCTGTGGGCATGATAACGCCGCGGACGGAGGGCCTCCAAGGAAAAAGCGGACCGCTCCGCGAGGAGGATTCTTGCCAAGGTCCCCCGGCCGTGCCATCTTCCCGTCATGGCTAACCTCAAAGAAACCCTGGCGCTGCGCGCCTTCGGACTCTTCAAGATCCCCCTGCTCTTCTCGGTGCGCCCGACCATCGTCGAGGTCAACAAGAAGCGCTGCGAGGTGAAGATCCCCCTCAACTTCTGGACCCGCAATCACCTGAAGTCGATGTACTTCGGCACCCTGGCGATGGGCGCCGACTGCGCCGGCGGACTGCTGGCGATGCAGTCGATCAAGGCCAGCAAGAAGAACGTCGTCTTGATCTTCAAGGACTTCCACGCCGACTTCCTCAAGCGCGCCGAGGCCGACGTGCACTTCATCTGCGAGGACGGCGCCAAGATCGAAAAACAGGTGAAAGAGACCATCGCCAGCGGCGAGCGCACCAACCAGACCCTGAAGATCGTCGCCACCACCCCCAAGATCTCGGGCGACGAGCCGGTGGCGAAGTTCCTGCTCACCCTCTCCTTGAAACTGCAGGGCAAAAAATCTTCATGAAGCGAAGCGGCGCCGGACTGCTGTTCCTGATCCTCGCCCTGCTCGGCCCCGGGCTCTCCGCCCACGAGCTCAAGCTCTCCGACAGCGAAATACTCCTCGAGGGGACGAAGGCCCGCTGGACGCACAAGGTGCACCTGGGCGACTTCGACGTCAAATTCGCCCGCGCCGACCTCGCGACGTTGCAGGCCTATATCCCGCAACGCGTTTCCTTGAGCGCCGGCGGCGAGGCCTGCCGCTTCGAGCGCCTCGACTTCGCCAAAGACGCGGCACTCGAGGCCGCGGTCCTCGTCCTCAGCTACGATTGCCCCGCGCCCCGGGCGCCTTTGCAGGTACATTACGATTTGTTTTACGGCGACCTCGCCCACCGCCACCTGATGAAGGCGAAGCTGGGCGACAAGCTGTTCAGCTACACCTTCGCGCCGGGGCACTCCGACTTTTCCTTCTCGGAAGAGAGCCTCGGGCGGAGCATTTTGGCTTTTCTCGAGCTCGGACTCGAGCACATCCTCATCGGCTGCGACCACATCCTCTTCGTCCTCGCCCTGATCTTCGGGGCCAAGCGATTCAAGGACCTGCTCTGGCTCATCACCAGCTTCACGCTGGCCCACTCCATCACCCTGGCCCTGGCCACCCTCGAGGTCGTCACCCTGCCGCCCTCGGTGGTCGAGCCGATCATCGCCGCCAGCATCGTCTTTTTGGCCCTCCTCGACCTCTTCGCCAAGGGACCGCGGACGCCGCGGGCCATGATCGTCCTGACCTTCGCCTTCGGCCTGATCCACGGCCTGGGCTTTTCCTACATCCTGCAAGAGGCCGACCTGCGGGCCGGCCACCTCGCCGTACCCTTGGTCTTTTTCAATTTGGGGGTGGAATTGGGCCAGGTCTTGATCGTCGCCTTGGTCTATCCCCTGACCCTGGGCTTGAGCCGCCTGTTGAAGGGCTCTTATCTTTACCTGAAACGAGCGATCCTGGCCCTGATCGCCGCCGTCGGCCTTTATTGGATGGTCGAACGCCTGTTCTTGGGTTAAATTCAGCAAAAAAAAAGGGGGCGGCCGAAGCCACCCCCATCCTGTCCGACCGGGGAACCGCGGTCCCCCGAACCACGAATTGTAAGGGAGGCCCGGCCTACCTTCCAAGGGATTTTTCCGGAGTTGCCATGTACCAGATCATGCTCTGCTCGCCGGAAGGCGAATTCATCGAAACCCAAGACGTCGAGCGCTTGAAAGAGGCCAAACGCCGCAAGAGCCATTACATCTGGGTCGATATGGAGGACCCCTCGGAGGAAGAGGTCGACCTCCTGCTCGACATCTTCAACTTCCATCCCCTCGCGATCGAGCACGTCCTGATGGGCGTGGGCACCGCTCGCCTCGACATCTACGAAGACTACGCCTTCCTCGCGCTGCACCGCGTCTTCTACAACTTCGAGACCGAGTCCTGCCAGCGCCGCGAGTTCGAGGCCTTCTTCTCGGGGGACTTCATCGTGACCTCCCACGGGAAGAACCTCTCCCGCACCTTCGCCACCGCCCGCCAACGCGTGCACGACAGCCCCAAGGACACCCTGGGCGATTCGCCCAGCTACGTCCTGCTCAATCTCCTCGAGCTGGCCATCAAGGACTATCAGCCGATCATGGAGGAGTGGGAGGACAACCTGGAGGAGATCGAGCAGCAGGTCCTGAAGGGCGTGAAGGACGACGTCCTGGACCAGATCCTGAAATTCAAAAAGCTCGTCGCCAGCATGCGCAAGAGTCTCCTGCCCGAGCGCGAGGTCTACCGCCAGCTCGACGACAAGCACGTCATCCCCTTCATCAAGGAGGAGGCCCGGCCCTACTTCAAGACGGCGATGGACGACATGAACTCGTTGTTGCAAGACCTCGATTCCCTGCGCGAGCACGCCGGCGCGGTCTTCGACGTCTACGCGGCGGTCCTGACCATCAAGATGACCGAGTCCTCCAACCAGCTGAACTTCGTCATGCAGCGCCTCACCATCGGGGCGACGATCTTCCTGCCCCTGACCTTTATCGTCGGGGTCTACGGGATGAACTTCGAGTACATGCCGGAATTCAAATGGCCGGGTTTCTACTATATCTTATGGGGCTTCATGATCAGCCTGGCCGTCGGCATGATCGTCTTCTTCCGGAAAAAGAAGTGGATTTAAGCCCCCGCCTGGAGAGCCAAGACCGACGCGGATTGGCGGGTCGGGGTGCCTCCCCCTCAAAAACCGGGGCAAGCCCCGGCTGGGAGCGCGGGGGATGCAGGAATTATTCTTAAGTAATCTCGATAGGTTTAATAGGTTTTCCGCAAGTTTGGCGCATCGCGTCTTGGCTTGGCATCCCTTTTGCTAATCTTGTACATTGCACACTTCCAAAAAACCAACGCACTCCAGGCGTGTGTAGGGGGCATACCATAACGGAGCTTATGTTATGACCTTCACCATTCCTGTCCTTACCGCCGACGATTTGGCCGCCCGCGCCCAGGCGGAAATCGCATCCATGCCGACCACGCGTCTGACCACCCACGTCCCCGCCGGCGCCGACCGCGTCGCCGGACGCCTCCACGGCCGCCGCGACCGCTTCCACCTCCCCGAGCCCTCGCTCGCGGGCATCACCCGCTCGGGCAGCCGGCACAGCCGCGCGGCGGGCCCGCGCGCCCACGAGCCGGTCTCCGGAGGCATCGCCTTCGCCGGCTATCGTCCGACGACCCGCTATCACGGCACCGACCGGGACTATAGCCTGACGCCGCATTTCGAGTCGCGAGAGGCGCCGACGCCCGTCGTCGCCGAACCCCGCGGCCGCCGCAGCCGCGCCGACCGCATCGCCGATCTAGTGACCGAGGCCAACAACCTGATGGCCGGCGCCGAGCTCGATATCCGCCTCGCTCGCGGGGTGAGCGGCGCGCGCCGCGAAGAGATCCGGGCCCGCGCCCGCGAGTGCTTCGAACGCGCCGAGCGCCTGGTGCATCGCGCCGAGGGCCTGGCCCGCGCCAGCCGTAGCTCCCTCTCCCCCGAATTGCGCGCCGAGCTGGGTGAGGCCCGGCTTCGCGCCGACACCGCCGGCTACGCGATGGGCGCGGCCTAAGCGCCCCGGCCGCCGGCGAAAGCCAAGGCTTACGTTGAAAAACAAGACCCCCGCCGCGGGTGTGGCGCCCGCGACGGGGGTTTTTCTTTTTCGAAGCGCGTCGGCCCCAAGATAGGAAATTCCCGGTCCCCAATCGGCAAATTTCGCTGGATAATGGCCCTGCTCTTCTTTAATTCCATAGGACGAAGGGAATGCGGCGCTCAGGTGCGTTTCGACGGAGAGGATTCCCCCGCGCCGCCTCATTCGGAAGGAGCCGCCTATTTATCAGGAGATACGAAATTTTCCCGCGCAATTCCCGGCCAGCTGGAAGATCGTCCGCGACCACCCGCAGCTCGGCCCCTGGGCCCCGGTTCCCGGCGCCAAGGTCTACTACGCCGCGATGGGCGGCAGCTCGCTGCCGGCGGATCTGGTCAACGACGGCTTCGGCGCCGGCCCGCGTCTGGAGATAGTCCGCGACTACCGGCTGCCCGCGGCGGCGGGCCCCCAGGACCTCTGCATCGCCTCCTCCTATTCCGGAAACACCGAAGAGACCCTCGCCGCGCTGGACGACGCCGTCGCCCGCGGCTGCCGGACGCTCGCGATGTCCCACGGCGGGCAACTGGAGACGAAGGCCGCGGCCGCCGGCATCCCGTACGTCGCGATCCCCGAGTGCATCCAGCCGCGCTGCGCCAGCGGCTATTTCTTCGCGAGCCTCGTAGGGATTTTCCATCGCCTCGCCTTGATTCCCAATCCGGAAGATCTGCTGGACCGGCTGTCGCGGCACCTCGCCTGCGCGCAGGACTCCTGCGAGGCGCGCGGCAAGGCGCTGGCCGAGGCGCTACGCGACCGCGTCCCGATCGTCTACGGCCCCCCCGAATTCGCCGGCACCGCCCGCATCTGGAAGATCAAGTTCAACGAGAATGCCAAGATCCAGAGCTTCAGCAACGTCTTTCCCGAGCTGAACCACAACGAGATGGTCGGTTTCACCCGCCTGCTGATGAAGCCCGCGCTGATCTTCCTGGAGAGCCGCTTCATGCACCCGCGCGTCAAACGCCGGATGGACGTGATGGAGGAAATATTGGGCCGGGAGATCCCGATCCACCGCTTTTCCTTCGGCGGAGAGAGCCCCTTGTTCGAGATGTTCGAGAGTCTGGCGGTGGCGGATTACGCCTCGTACCACCTGGCCCAGGCCTACGGCATCGACCCGGCGCCGGTCGAGATGGTCGAGGCGTTCAAGAAGAAGTTGTAAACGCCCTACGAATGCTCCGGCCTCAACAGGTCCTCGATCCGCTTCACCGGCGTGAAGGTCGAGACCGGCACCTCCACGAAGACCGTATTCCAGTGCGCCATCGCGCCGTTCCAGAGGCCCGGCAGCTCCAGGGCCTTGAGCGGCTTCCCCTCGTAGGACTTTTCGGAGATAAATCCCGCCTCGGGATCGGCGAATTTCCCCAAATCGAAGGCGCGCCCGCGGAAATCCTTGAGCCCGCACACCAAATCCACCGGATTGAAATGCGTGGCGCCGCGAAAAATTCGCTGCCGCTCCGCGTCCGCCGGATCCACCTGGACCGACTCGACGATCTGCAGCGAGAAGCCGCCACCACGCTCCTCCACCCAGAACGGCGCGCCACCGGGCTCACCCTGGTTGGGCACCATCCCGCAGACCCGCAGCGGTCGGTTCAATCGCGCGAAGAGCCACGCCGTCCGTGCCGCCGCGTCACGCTCCGGCCAATCCGTCGGCAGGGAACCGGACAAGGTCCCGGAGAGGAAGGCCTCGATCTCGGCCAGGGCCGCCGCGGCGGGATTCCCGGCCTCGAGGAGCCGGAGGTAGCGAAAACAGGTCTCCTGGATCTCCACCAAGTAACCCGCCATGGCCTTCTTGTAGAGCAGGGCGTCGGCCCGCCTCGCGTCGGGGGCGACGTTGTCGATGTTCTTGATGAAGACGACGGCGGCCTCGAGGGCACCCAAATTCTCCAGCAAGGCCCCGTGACCGGAGGGGCGAAAAACCAGCCGCCCGGCGCGGTCCCGAAAGGGACCGTTCTGCAGATCGGCGGCAATAGTGTCGCCGGACTTCTTCTGCGTGGAAAATCCGATCTCGAAGCGATGCCCTTGGGTCTCGTAGCGCGGCAGGACGGACTTCAAGTAAGCGCGGAGTGCGGCCTCGTGCGCCTCGGCGACCGTGAAGTGAAGCCGGCACAGGCCCCGCGCGTCCCGCACGTAGCCCGCGGCCTCGACGAGGTGCTCCTCCAAGGGGGTGCGGCAATGGTCGGGATAGCGGTGAAAGGGGATCAAGGCCTTGGGCAGGGCGGCGTAATTCAAGCCCTCGGGCCCCAACAGGGACTCGAGCACCGGGACAAAGTCGTCGCCCCGCAGGCACGCTTCCAGCGACAGGCCCCGGCCCTGCATCGCCGCGCGAAGGTCCTCAAAAAATGGATAACAGTGCAGGCCGCGCAGCTCTTGGGCCAAGGTCAGAGAGACGCCCTCATGGAGCCCGCGCAGGAAGGCCTCGAACATCCGAGTGCCGGCGCCCGAGGCGGGGACGAACTTCATCCCCAGGCCCGCGGCCGCGGCAGCCTCCCAGGCCTTCCCGTAGCGGACGAGCTCTTCCGGCTGGAAGCGGCGGATGCCGTCGCCGACCCGGCAGGGCCGCTCGAGGCGCGCGTACTGCATGCCGCGCGCGAAGCGCGCGAGCTGTCCCGCCACCGCCTCGACGCTCAGGCCGTGCTCGGAGATCTGCGCCATATCCTCGGGGGAAAAATTCGGAACCGGCATGCCCTATCCTAGCCGCTGGAGAAAGCGCCTGGCAAGCTTGAGCAGGCCGAGGGCCTGTTTCTCGGAGGGCGCCTCGGCGTAGACGCGCAGCAAGGGCTCGGTGCCGGAGGGGCGGATGAGCAGCCAGCCGTCGTCCTCGAACTCGAACTTGAAGCCGTCGCGGAAATTGGTGCCGCGCAGCTTGAGCTTGCCGAAGGCCGGCGTCTCTCCCGCCGCGAGGGCCGCCTTGACGCGGGCGATCGCGTCGAGCGGGATATGCAGGTCGTCGCGCTGGAAGCGGAGCGGCCCGGCCTGCGCCTGAAGCCCGGCGATGATCTTGGACAGCGGCTTACGGTGGTGGGCGACGATCTCGAGCAAGAGCAAGCCGCAGAGGATGCCGTCGCGCTCGAAGACGTGGCGGGCGATGCCGATGCCGCCGGATTCCTCGCCGCCCATCAGGGGATCCGTCCTCAAGAACTCTTGGCAGATGTATTTGAAGCCGATCGGCGTCTCGATGAGCTCCAAGCCGTACTGCCGGGCCAGGCGGCTGATCATGTTGGTGGTGGAGACGGTCTTGATGACCGCGCCCTTCCACTTCTTCACCTCCACCAGGTGACGGAGGATCAGCGCGAAGATGTGGTGCGAGTCGACGAAGCGCCCCTTTTCGTCGATGGCCCCGATGCGGTCGGCGTCGCCGTCGGTGGCCAGCCCGATGTGGGCCTTGTGCCTGCGGACGGTCTCGGCGGCGAGCTTGAGATTTTTTTCGATGGGCTCGGGGTTGACGCCGCCGAAGCCTGGATTGGCCTCGCCGCGGATCTCGACGACCTGCTTGCCGAGGAGCTTGGCGAAGAAGCCGCTCCCCGCGCCGTAGATGGGGTCGGCGACGATCTTGAGCTTGGCGCGGCGGATGCGGTTGAGATCGACCAGCTTCTTCAGCTGCCCCAGGTAGGCGCCGTGCGGATCGAAAAAACCGAGCAGGCCGCTCTTCTCGCCTTCCTCCAGGGAAAGCTCCCGGGGCGTCAGGCCGTCGAGGTCGTTGCGCCGGATCCGATCCTCGACCCGGGCGGTGAACTCGGGCGAGGCCGAGCCGCCGTAGCCCTCTTTGAATTTGACCCCGTTCCATTGGAAGGGATTGTGGCTGGCGGTGATGACGACGCCCGCCAAACCGCCTCGGGCCTTGGTCATCCAGGAGATGCAGGGCGTGGGACAGAAGTCCTTCGCCAGCTGCACCTTGAAACCGTTGCCCAGCAGCACCCGCACCGCGCGCTCGGCGAAGGCCCGGCTTTGAAAGCGGCGGTCGTAGCCGACGAAGACGGTCTTGTCGCGGCCCGCGGCCTGGAGGTCGCAGAAGGCCTGCAGGACCTTGGCGACGTTCGCGAAGGTATAATCCTCGCCGATGACGGCGCGCCAGCCGTCGGTACCGAATTTGATTTCCATATTCTCATCCTCTTTGGAGGCACCTGGAACGGAGTCTTCAAACGTGAAGGGTATAAACGCGGGTCTGCCCGAATTCAACCGGGATTATTTTTGCGGCGCCTCCGCGTCCAAGAGCACTCCCAGCAGCAGGGCGGGCTCCTTCCCCTCGTTGATCCAGTAGTGGTTGGTCCCCCGCTGAACCACCGCGTCGAAGGGCTTCAGCGCCACCTTCCCCTCGTCCAAGAGCAAGGTCACCTCGCCCCGCAGGACCACCACGTAGTCGACGGTCCGGGTGGTATGCATCATGGGATTGAGGCGGGTGTCGACGCGGCAGTGGGCGGCGCCGACGGCGGCAAAGGCTGCTTGGGCCGCCCGCTCGGCGGCCTCGGGCGTCAGGGACGGGTCCTGGGGCGGGATGAGGAAATAGCGGAAAACGCTCCCGCCGGGAGGCGGCTCCAGCCGCGTGGGCCGGCCGGGCAAGAGGTCCGGACCTTCCACCGGGGCCGGCACCCTTTCCGTGAGCCAAAGGTCGAAGATGCCGAGCGGGCCGGGTGTAACCTGGGCGTCCTCGGCGACGCGCGAACGGCCGTCGGGCCCCGAGACGGTGACGATGCGGCGAAATTTCATCTCCATGACGGAACTCCTCTTTTCGAAAGGTCATTCCATTTTCCTCTCCCGATGGCAAGCGCGACCCCGCGCAGGCCCGCCAAGCGGCTTCGGAACGGCCCCGGCGGAAACGAGGACACCTGTCCCGGAGTCCGAAAAAAGACGCCTCACGGGACTTGAAATATTTCTCCGGCGGTGTCCTACTTCCCCCATGCCCGACTCCTATCTCTCCGTCGACCTCGGCGGCACTTCCTTGCGCATGGGCCTCCTCGACAAGGAGGGCACCTTCCTCGCCCAACAGGTCCTTTCCTCCGACTTGGTGCGCAAGGGGGGAGACCTGATCAAGGTGCTCTCGCAAGAAGCCGAGCTGTTCCGCTTCCGCGCCGAGAAGATCGACGTCGAGATTCGCGGCATGGCCTTGGGAATCCCCGGCTTGGTGGACCGCAGGCGTGGAGTGGTACGGCAATCGCCGCACTTCCCGGAGTGGCGGGATATTCCCTTGCGCGAGGCCCTGCAGCCCGCCCTGCCCTTCCCGGTCGTGATGGAAAACGACGCCAACCAAGCCGCGCTCGGCGAGGCCTGGAAAGGCGCGGGGCGCGAATGGCCCAGCTTCATCCTCCTGACCCTCGGCACCGGCGTCGGCGGCGGCGTCATCGTGGACGGGAAGATTTTCCATGGGCCCAACGGTTTCGCTGGGGAAGTGGGACACATCGTATTGGAGCGGCGGGGCCTGCCGGGAGCCCTCGGAAGCCGCGGCACCCTGGAAACCCTCGCCTCGCAGAGCGGTTTAAGGCTGCAGCTGGAGTCCCTCCAAAAAGCGGGCGGGCTGCCGGCGGCGATCTCCGGCTTGAATCCCGCGGATCCTGATCTCCCCGAAAAGCTCTTCCAAGCGGCGAGCGTCGGGGAGTCCGTTGCCCTCGAAATATGGCGGGAGTTCGGCGCCGCCCTGGGCTGCGGCATCGCCTCCCTGGGCCTCGCCTTCGGTTTCGAGCGTTTCATCGTCGGCGGCGGGTTGTCGGCGGCTTGGCGATTTTTCGAGAAGGGATTGCGCGAGGAGATCCGGGAGCGCGTCTATCCTTGCCTCGCGGAGCGCATGGAAGCCGCGCCCGCCAAGCTCGGCAACAACGCGGGCCTGCTGGGCGGAATTCGCCTGCTTCAAACGGCGCAATCCACCAGCTGTTCTCCGCCGTGACCGCTTCGCCAAAGCAGGTCCAGATACTCCAACTCACGGTGGAAATCCAAGGACGACTCCCGCAAGGTTCGAGCGAACCTCTTCACGGAAGAAGCATCGCCGCCGCCGCGCCTTACCAGGCGCTCGATCGCCTCGAAGCGTGTCTCCGACGGCAGCTGCCCGAAGAAATGCATCAGCGTTGCGGACTCCTCGCCCCCTCGCGCATTGGCCACCAAGGTCGCGAACCTCTCGAATCCCCGAGCGTCCCCCAGGCGCGTCAGCGCCCAAGCCAACCCGCCCTGAATCCTGCGGTTTTCGGCCAAGGGAGTATCCAGCAACCTCTCCACCAGCGGCAGGAAAAACGAATCCCGAAGCCGACCCACCACGTAGAGGGCGGAGGCGATCCAAGCGGGGTCTTCCGTTCGCAGGGCTGAGGCGACCCCTTCCCGGTAAAGTCGCCTCGTTTCCCGGAATGGCGACACGGCCATCAAGGCGTTCAGACGCACCCGGGGCACGGAGTGCGCTAAAAACACCTCGAAGAAGCCGATCAGTTTCCGGTCCTTGAACTCTCCCAATGTCTCAAGGGTGTTGGCTACGATGCGCGGATCCGAGTCTTCCAAACCTCTCAGCAAAAAGGGAATGGCCCGCCTCCCGTAAATCGCCCCGATCAATCGTGAGGCGTTGACCCGCACCTGAAGGCTTTTCGAAACCACTCTTCCGCTCATCACGTCCACGGCGAATTGCAAGGCCCGGTAGTTCTGAAAGACCCTCATCGCGTCCAGCACGGCGAGTTGGATCTCCTCCTTGTCAGATTGAAACTCCCGGACGACGGCGTCCAACGCCTTCGCCTCCTTGGAATAGGCCAGCCCCAAGATGATGGTCTTGCGCAGCAGATTTTTCGGATCGCTTTTCAGCATTCCATCCATGCGGGACGTGAAATCCTTGGGGCGCAAGTAAGACAGCGCCTGAGCCGCCAATATCGACGACTCTTTGTCCGCCGACCCGAAAAGGCCGTAAAGCGTCGGCACCAGCCTGAGGCGGGCCCGCCAGGCCAAAAAAGCCCCCACAACGACGCAAGCCGCGGCCATCGGCAGCAATATGCGAACCTGCTCCACGGCGCCGATCGAAGCCAGGAAAGGGAGCAAGACCAGGAAGGGAAGCCCCGCAAGGCTGTCGAAAAAGAACACCCCCCACGAGCGCAACCGGTTCCGAACGCCGTCCTTGAAAGCCGCGTAGATCATCTGGCAGCCCGGTTCTCCGACCACGGACTTGGCCACCACCTGCCCGACCTCCAAGGCGATGAAGGAGAAGAAGACGGGATGGACCCAGCACAGGCCCAAAAATAACAGCATGACTCCCGCGTACAGGCATAGCAGGCGCAGCGGGGAACTCCTTCTCGACTGGATCCAACGGGCGGCGAGCGGTCCAAGCGCCACGACCAGCAGGCTGGCCACGAGGTAATATTCCGCCTGAATATCCTTCAAGGCCTCGAAGGAGCTGACGTTCTGCTTGAGGGCCAGCAGCAAGAGGTATTCTTGTCCGACGTGGGACAGCCCGAGAAAAAACATCATCAGCAAGAAGAAAGCGATGAAAAAGCGGGCATCTTTGCCGTCCAGGGCGGGGGGCTTGGCTCCCTCCCTGGACCCGTATTGGATCTCCAAATTTGCGCGCGGCGCGAACTGGGCGAGCACGAGCGCCAGCCACCCCACGATCAGCACGGAGACGACTTGGATCATTTGGTCGGGGGCGAAGCCTTCGGTCCAAAATCTCAGCGTCAGGAAACTCAGGATGGTCCCGATTTCCCGGGCCGAGGCCAGGTAAAAAAAAGACGCCTCGGCCTGTCCGGGATTCAAGTGCTTCATGGCGAGATCGTCGTTGATCCAACGGAACAATCCGCTCCCGAAAATGGAGACCCCGAGCCAAAGGATCCCTCGAGTTTCCGAACCGAGAAAAGGAAGCTGCAAACCGAACAGCAGGACAAGAAAGAAAGCGGCGCAACAAGCGCCGAACACGCTGAATTTGATCTTGAAGCGATGGCGATGAATGAGGCCAAGAAAGAAGCTGAACGCCAAATTGGCCCCGATAATGGCGGCAAGGCCCTGGGAGGGTTCCAGCTCGCTGAGCAGAAAGGATTGGGCCGAGATGAAATTGACGTCGACGACCCAGCCGGTCATCACCCCGAGCAAAAAAATGCCTACGGTATTCGACAGCAGCACCCCACGCCCTCCGCTGAACATGCCGTAACGCGTTGAAAACGCCCTAACCCTTAGGGGGTATTATACCGGCAGATTCCTGGGATACCAAGCGATCCGGCAAGGGGCGACCGAAACGGGGGCCGGAGCCTCCGGGTGCTCAGACTTCCACGAAAAGATCCAAGGCGGGCTCGGTGTTCGGGTCCATGCGATACTTGTCGAAATCCTTGTAGCCGCGCTCTTTCAAGAAGGGCTCGTCCAACAGGGCGCGGCCCGTGAGTTGGGTCGGGTCGCTGGTGACGATCTCGTAGGCGGCGTCCGCCATGATGGCGGGCTTGCGGCAGCTGGGCATCCCGGACTCGCCCAGAAGCATCTTGGTCGCCTCGCTGGCGACGAGGGTGCGAGGCCACAGCGAGTTGACGCCGATCTTGTACTTGGCCAGCTCCTGCGAGAGGCCGATCGTCGCCATCGTCATGCCGTATTTCGAGATGGTATAGACCACGTGGTTGCCGTACCACTTGGGGTCGGTGCTGATCGGCGGCGAGAGGTTGAGGATGTGCCCGCCGCCCGCGGCCCTGAGCAGCGGGATGCAGAGGTGGCTGCAAAGCAAGACCGCCCGCATATTGAGGTGGAGCATCAAGTCGGCCTTCTTCATGGGCGTCGCCTCGAGCGGCGTCAACGAGATGGCCCCCGCGTTGTTGATCAGGATGTCCAGCTTGCCGCCGAAGCTCTCCCCCACCTTGGCGACCATGGCCTCGACCGAGGCGTCGTTGCGCAGGTCGATCGGAACGGCCAGGGCCTTTCCGCCGGCGGCCTCGACCTCCTCGGCGACCGAATAGATGGTCCCGGGCAGCTTCCCCCCTTCCATGACCGACTTGCCGGTGATGACCAAGTTGGCCCCGTCTTTCGCAAACCTTAAGGCCATTTCGCGGCCGATCCCGCGGCTGCTGCCGGTGATGAGTATGGTTTTCCCTTTAAGCTTCATGACTTATCCTTTGGTTCAGGTGGAGAGGGAGTACTAGCACCGGAACTAGCTTAAATCTCAAGGGAAATCCATTTTTTTCCCGCGCGCGCATTTGACCCCGGCACTAAATTATTGTAGGAGGTCTCACCCTTTTCGCCGGGTCCCGGGTATAATGCCCCTGAATTGATTAAGTAATAAAAAGTTCGAATAGAAATTAAGCTTGAATCTTTGGGGCCTCCCGGCAATACCCGGACCCACAATTCCTATGCCCAGTTACTTAAATCCCTTAAATACCGGCTACATCGAAGAGTTGGCCGAGCAATACCGGCAAAATCCCGATGCCGTCGACCCCAGCTGGCGTTACTTTTTTGACGGCCTCGCCCTGCGCGGCCGCATGGACCAAAGCCTCGCCCCTCAGGGCCCCCGCGAGGCCGACGACCTCGAGTTCGAATTAAAGGTACTGGAGCTGATCCAGGCCTACCGCGAGCTGGGCTTCCTGATCGCCGACGTCAACCCCCTGCAGCGCGGCATCAAGAACCACCCCCTGCTCCGTCTCGACAAGTTCGGCCTCAGCGAGGCCGACCTCGAGAAGATCTGCGATGTCGGCAACATGCTGGGACTGGGCCGTGTGACGCTCCGCGAGATTATCCGCACCCTCACCGAGTATTACTGCTCGCCCGCCTCGGTCGAATACGGCCACATCGAAGACCCGCCCAGCCGCCTCTGGATCCAAAAGCGCGTCGAGTCGAACTACCTGACCAAGGGCCTGCCCAACGAGGCCCGCCAGCGCTGCCTGCAGAAGCTCATCGAGGCCGAGGCCTTCGAGACCTTTTTGCACAAGCGCTTCGTCGGCCAGAAGCGATTCTCGGTCGAGGGCAACGACGTCATCATCCCGATGCTCGACTACATCATCGATCAGGCCTCGCAGCTGGGCGCCGACGAGATCCTCATCGCCATGGCGCACCGCGGCCGCCTCAACGTGCTGGCCAACATCTTCCAAAAAGACTTGAAGCAGATGATGGGCGAGTTCTCCGGCAACTTCGACGCCAACGTCGGCGACGGCGACGTGAAGTACCACATGGGCTACTCCACCAAGACCGTGACGCCCGCCGGCAAAGAGATCCATCTCTCGCTCGCGCCCAACCCCAGCCACCTCGAGGCGGTCAACTCGGTCTTGATGGGCATCTGCCGCTCCAAGCAGAAGCTGAAGGGCGACAAGACGCGCACCCGCACCCTCGCGGTGATGCTGCACGGCGACGCCTCCTTCACCGGCCAGGGCTCGGTCTACGAGCTGCTCAACATGTCCGACCTCGCGGGCTACACGGTCGGCGGCGTGATCCACATCATCGTCAACAACCAGATCGGCTTCACGACGATGCCGCAGGAGTCGCGCTCCACGCCGCAGGCCACCGACATCGCGAAGATGCTCGAGTTTCCGATCTTCCACGTCAACGCCGACGTCCCCGACGCCGCCCTGCGCTGCACCTCCTTGGCCCTGCAGTTCCGCTACAAGTTCAAGCGCGACGTCATCATCGACGTGGTCGGATACCGCCGCTACGGCCACAACGAGGCCGACGAGCCCAGCTTTACCCAGCCCCTGATGTACAAGGCCATCGCCAACCACCCGCGGGTGAGGCAGATTTACGCCGACAAGCTTTCTGAACAGAGGGTCGTGACCCCCGAGGCGGTGGGCGCCGCGCTCGAGGCCTACAACCAAAAGATCGACGAGGCCTTGGCCGAATCCAAGAAGACCAAGATATCCCCCGCGATGCACGCCTTCGGCGACCGCTGGCAGAGCCTGCGCAAGCCGACCGAGAAGGATTATTTCAAAAAGTCCCCGACGCCGGTGAAGCTCGACGAGCTGCGCCGCATCGGCGAGCGCATCGCCGCGGTGCCGCCGGGCTTCACGCTGCACCCCAAGATCGAGAAGCTGCTGCAGGACCGCGCGGCGATGCTGCGCGGCGAGCGCGGCGTCGACTGGAGCCTCGCCGAGGCCCTGGCCTTCGGCAGCCTGCTCTGCCAAGGGCACATGGTGCGGCTGGCGGGCCAGGATTCCGAGCGCGGCACCTTCTCGCAGCGCCACTGCATCTTCCACGACGTCGAGACGGGCCGTAAGTACAACGCCTTCAACTTCATCCAGGAGAAGCAGGCAGATTTCGAGGTGGTCAACAGCCTGCTCTCCGAGTACGCGGCGCTGGGCTTCGAATTCGGGCAGAGCCTCGCCAACCCCGGCAAGCTGACCCTCTGGGAGGCCCAGTTCGGCGACTTCGTCAACTCCGGCCAGGTCATCGTCGACCAATTTCTCACCTGCTCGGCCGCCAAGTGGCAACGCTACAGCGGGCTCACCCTGCTCTTGCCGCACGGCTACGAGGGCCAGGGCCCCGAGCATTCCTCCGGCCGCCTCGAGCGCTTCCTCCAGGCCTGCGCGCAGAACAACATACAGGTCTGCAACCTGACGACGCCGGCGCAGTATTTCCACCTGCTGCGGCGCCAGGTCCTGCGCGACTTCCGCATCCCGCTGGTCGTCATGTCGCCGAAGAGCCTGCTGCGCCACCCGCTCTGCGTCTCCGAGCTCAAGGACTTCCAGGACGTGGGCTTCCAAGAGGTGCTCGACGACCCCAACCCCGCCCTGAAAGACAAGGCGCAGCGTATCGTCCTGTGCAGCGGCAAGATTTTTTACGAATTGCTGGAGGGCCGTCAGAAGGCGAAAAACCCCGACATCCCCGTCCTGCGCGTCGAGCAGTTCTACCCCTTTAACGAAGAGCTTTACACGAAACTGCTGGCCTCGTACCCCAAGGCCGTCGAGATCGTCTGGTGCCAGGAGGGCCCCCGCAACATGGAGGGCTGGACCTTCATGAAGGAGCACTTGGCGCCTCTGCTCGGCAAGCACCAAACCCTGATCTACGTCGGCCGCGCCGCCCAGGCGAGCCCCGCCGACAGCTACCTGCACCTGCACCTGCGCGAGCAAAAGCGCATCGTCGCAGCCGCTTTAGGAGAAAGCCACTAAATGAAGCACGAGGTCATAGTCCCCAGCGCGGGCGAGTCCATCAACGAAGTCTTTATCGGAACCTGGCTGAAGAAGACGGGCGACTACGTCAAAAAAGACGAGGTCCTCCTCGACCTCGAGACCCAGAAGACCACCTTCGAGATCCAGGCCGAGTACAGCGGCCGAATCGAGGTGCTCAAGCCCGAGGCCGAGACCCGCGTCAAGCCCGGCGACGTGATCGCGATCATCGACGACAGCGTCGCGGCCGAGAACGGCGCCGGCGCCGACAAGCCCGCCCCGGCCGTCGCCGCGGCGTCCGCGTCGTCGACCGCCGCGCCCGCCCGCACCGCCGAGCCCATCCTCCATCCCTCGGCCCGCAAGCTCGCGGCCGAAAAGGGCGTCGACGCCGCCTCCCTCCAGGGCAGCGGCAAGGACGGGCGCGTCCTGAAGGAAGACGTGATGCGGGCCAACGCCCCGGCCACCGTGACCCAGCTGCGTCCCGCCGCGGCGCCGGCGCCCGCCGAGACCAAGCCGCACCTCCCGGTCTTCACCTACCACGTCGACGAGGCGCGCGGAGAGCGCCGCGAACCCGCCTCGCGGATCCGCCGCACCATCGCGCAAAACCTGGTCAACGCCCAGCACACCGCGGCCATCCTGACGACCTTCAACGAGGTCGACATGACCCAGGTCCTGGCCTTCCGGAAGAAATACAAGGAGAAGTTCCAGGCCAAGCACGGCGTGGGGCTCGGCATGGTCAGCATCTTCGCCAAGGCCTGCGTGCGCGCGCTCAAGGCCTACCCGCTGGTCAATTCCACCTTCACCGGCGAGGACATCATCTACCGCGATTTCGTCGACCTCTCGGTCGCGGTGAGCACCGACTCGGGCCTGGTCGTCCCGGTGATCCGCGACGCCGACCGGATCGGCGTGGCCGACTTCGAGAAGAAGCTCGACGAGCTCGGCCGCCGCGCCAAGGAAAAGAAGCTCTCCATCGCCGAGATGACCGGCGGCACCTTCACCATCAGCAACGGCGGCGTCTTCGGCTCGCTGCTCTCGACTCCCATCCTCAATATGCCGCAGTCCGGCATCCTCGGCCTGCACAAGATCCAGGAGCGCCCGGTCGTCGTCGACGGACAGATCGTCGCGCGCCCCATGATGTACCTCGCGCTTTCCTACGACCACCGCATCATAGACGGCCGCGAGGCGGTGAGCTTCGTGGTCAAGGTCAAGGAAGGCATCGAAAACCTCGAGCTCGTGCTCACCGAAAAAGACCTCAATCTCTGACAAGGCTTAGCTTATGGCATCCGAAATCTCCTACGACCTTATCGTCATCGGGGCGGGCCCCGGCGGCTACGTCGCCGCCATCCGCGCCGCGCAGCTGGGCATGAAAGTCGCCTGCGTCGAGAAAGACCGCGCGCTCGGCGGCACCTGCCTCAACGTCGGCTGCATCCCCAGCAAGGCCCTGCTCGAGTCCTCCGAGCTCTACGCCCAGGCGAAGGACAAGCTGAAGGACCACGGCGTGCAGGTGAGCAGCCTCGCCACTCGACCTGAAGAAGAAGTGCATGGGCCTGGGACCAGGTCGTCGCCCAGCTCACCGGCGGCGTCGCGGCCTCTTCAAGAAAGAACAAGATCCGCGACCGCGTCCTCGGCCAGGCCAGGCTCAACGCCGACCACCGGCGTACCGTCCGGCAGAACAAGGAAGAGACGACCTTGAAAGGCCAAGCACGTGATCCTGGCCACCGGCAGCGCCCATCGAGATCCCGGCGTGGCCGTCGGCAGGAATTTCCGTCGTCGACTCGACCGGCGCCCCGCAACGCTCAGCCGGAGTGCCGAAGAAGATGATCGTGATCGGCGGCGGCTACATCGGCCTCAAGGAAAATATTTCGGTCTACCTACGCTGGGGCAGCCAGGTGGCGATTGCCAGAGCCCTCACGACCATCTCGATCCCGGCCATGGACCTCGAGGTGGGCAAGACCAGCGCATCTGCAGAAGCAGGGCATACGGACTCTCCACCAAGGTGAAGGGCGCGAAGCCGTCAAGAAGGACGGCTCGGTGGACGTGACGGTCGAAGACGCCTCAGGAGAAGACCACGATGCTCAACGCCGACGTGGTTTTGGTGGCGGTGGGGCGCAAGCCCCATACCGAGGGCCTCGGCCTGGACAAGGCCGGCGTCAAGGTCGACGAGAAGGGTCGCATCGCGGTGGACGGAAAATTCCAGACTTCCCAGCCCGGGGTCTACGCGATCGGCGACGTGATCGCCGGGCCGATGCTCGCCCACAAGGCGATGGAGGAAGGCGTGGCGGTGGCCGAAAACCTGGCGGGCCAGGCGGGCCACGTCAACTACGACGCCATCCCCAGCGTCGTCTACACTTGGCCCGAGGTGGCCTCGGTGGGCCTCACCGAAGAGCAGTTGAAAGAGAAGGGCGTCGAGTACAAGGCCTTCAAGTTTCCGTTTATGGCCGTGGGCAAGGCGATCGCGATGGGCGAGAAGGAAGGCTGGGTGAAGTTATTGGCCGACAAGAAGACCGACCGGCTCTTGGGCGCCCACATCCTCGGCGCCCGCGCCTCCGACCTGATCGCCGAGCTGGTCCTGGCGATCGAGTTCAAGGCCAGCGCGGAGGACGTCGCCCGCACCTGCCACGCCCACCCCACCCTCTCCGAGGGCGTCAAAGAGGCGGCCTTGGGGCTGGGCAGCGGGACTATCCACGCCTAGGGAAATTCCATTCCGAAAGCCAGGCTCTTGAGGGTCTTCAGGGCGGGTTTCAGTGCCCAGCCCGCGCGGTCGCGTTCGGCCTGCGCCTGCTTGCGCAAAGCCAAAACCACTTCCCGGAAGCGCCTCGACTGCCGGTGGATCTTCCGCGCCGAGTCGAGCTGTGATCGCGTGATCCGGATGGGTTCGCCCCAATTGACGATCACCTTGCTCGGCAGGAAGAAGGGGACCTTCGGCACCACCCAAAAAGGATATTTCGCGATGGGCCGGATCAAGGCATTGAGGACCTTCTCGTTTTTGATCACCCAAAATTTCAGCATCTTCTCGATGCCCGCATGGGCGATCGGCAGGATCGTCACGCTCTTCCTTCCGGTCTCCTTCATGTGCTGGTGGGCCATGCGTAGGAAGCCGGTGTGAAACTCGGGCATGTGGTCCGGGTCGGTCAGTCCGGTCAGGAAGTCCATCCCCTCGGGAAAGAGCAGGATGTGCTTCTCCCGCAAGGCCTTGGACCCGGCCTCGACCGAGATCGGGATGCACTGGCAGCTGCGGAAAAACTCACGCACCAGGGGAAGCTTGAAGGCCTCGGGAAAGACCAGGGTGCCGACGTGGCCGGCGCCCTCGATGTGCATGATGTAATTGATCAAGGTCGCCTCGATGGTCAGCGAGTGGTTGCTGATCAAGATCGCGTTTTCCTTGCGGGCGACCTCGATGCACTCCTCGAGCGCGCCGAGATGTTCCACGCGAAGGTAATAGTCGTGCAACCACTTGATCCATCGGCTGTGGGATTCGTAGACGGAATCGCCCATCGGACGGTCGTCGTAACGGAAAGAGAGAACCTCCCGGATAGGTTCCAACATGAGCCCCCCTGATTCGCCGACCCGCGCAGGGTCTTGAGCCGGCTTAACCCCTGGGCTAGCGAAGACGCCCTGCTCCGGCCAAGAGCCTAGGCATCCCCGTTTCCCCATAAGACTGATCGCGTCTCGATGCGTCGACGGGACGACATCGGACGCAATTCGGATGATAGTTTATTTTCGGTATTAACGCACCGGTCCTAGCCCCTTGTAAAGACGCGGCGCGTAGACATCCTAACTCGACAATTTCTTTACCAAGGCCACGTAGGCCTCCATCGCCTTCTCGGCGCTCTTTCCCTTCTGCTTGGTCCAGGCCTCGTACTTGGCCTTGCCCTTGAGATCGAGCATGCCCGGCTTGGGCCCGTGCACGTCGCCTTCGGTCGCCTGCTTGTAGAGCCCGTAGAGCTGCAATAGCTGGTCGTTGCTCAGATCCGAGAGTTTTTTCACGTCCTTGAGCGCCTGATCGAAAGCCTTTTTGGTGGACATAACGGCAAAACCCCCATTAAAACGGGAACCAAGGAGGAGATCCGATGAGACCTCTCCGCCGACCTGGGAAGATTTTAACCGCTCTGACGATTCTTGCCACCGCTTTTTCCGCCGCCTGCGAAAAAAAATCCCCGGCGCCCCCGCCGCCCGCCGCCACCCCGGCGCCGGCCGCGACTAAGTCCCTCCAATTGCCGCGATTTTTGGGACTAAGCCTCAACGGACAGCCGGTCGAGCAAGTGGCGGCCGCCTTTCAGGACACTCAGACCCTCGAGATCCAGGATCTGCAAAAGAGCTTCGGCATCGAGGACCCGGCCTACCTCGAGAAAGTGCTGAGCCTGATCGAATCCCAGCTGCAATCCGGCGCTCCGATGAAATGGATCGGCGTTTATTTCGGAGGCGCGCCGAAAAATTTGGCGAGCCGCTGCCTCAAGGACAGCGGTTCGGGGATTTGCCTCGTGGAGCCCTACGCCTTTAACTGCGCCGAGGCGCTTTCGCAAAAGAACTGGAGCGAGGAAAATTTCTTGAAGCTCTGCAGCCGCCTGGGCCGACTCAAGGCCTACAAGGCCGACCGCCTCGTCGCGCTGGTTTCGGGAGAGGGATCTTTGGGCTTTGAGGAAGTTTCCGCAGGCCCGCCTCCGTCGGAAAAGTCGCCCGAGAAAAAACCCGGCGCCAAGGCCAAGGCCCCGCCGGCGACGCCCGCGCCGGCAAACCCCATCGCGACCTTGGGCCCGCGCCCTTTCCCCGAGATGATCGACCTCTTGCAATACCTGCAGCGCGAGGGGCTGTTGGTCGGCTTCGTCTCCGACCAAGACGCCGCGGCCGCCTTGGGCGCGCTCGCCGCGCTGGGCTTCAACCTGCCTGCCGACCGCGTCGCGGGCCGCGAGGCCGGGGCGGAGGCGGCGCCCGAGCGACGCGCCCTCCAGGCGCTGCGCCTGGCGCGGCGCTACGTCGAGGCGCGCAACCGCCTCGCCGCGAAGCCCGAAGACCAGATCAACCTCGAGGACCTGCGCCTCGTCCTGCTCGCGGGCGACGACTTCGCGCCCGGCAACGGAGCCGGCTTCGGCGACGGCGTCGCTTACCTGGAAAATCTCTCCACCGTGCCCGGCGGGGCCGACCTGCTCTTCATCCATCGCCACGTCCTCGAGGCCGACCAAAAGCTCAGCCGCAAAAAGGCCGCCCGCGAAAACTTCCAATTCTTCCTCGCCCAGGCCCGAGCCCTGCATCCGCTGCGCTTCGGGATCTCCCTCGAACAGGCCGCGGTCGGCGAGGTGAAGACCCCCGGCGGCAAGGGCGGATTCTTGACCCAGGATCCCGGCGCCGCGCCGGAGTCCCTGCCCACCGAGACGCGCCCCACCGAGACCCAGCCGACCGAGACTAAGCCCAGCGCCACGCCGGCGCCGGACGCCGTGAAGACTCCGGAGACCAAGCCGAGCTCGCTGCTTCAGATCCCGCCGGCCGCGCCGCCGGACCCGCGACGGGACGCGCTGTAGCGATTCGTTTTCGAGACGCCGGTGCGAAGGGGCGTTCGATTTCCGAACCCTTCCCGTCGGGGCGCTTCCCGCAAGCGCCCGATCGCCTCTCTTAACCCGCCGAAATATCGCCGAATTTTTTTATAAGCCGCCATGGGCCCCGATGGCATCCCGCCTGCATTTTTCCCGGGCATGAAAATCACTCGACCAAACGCCTCCCCCTTCGAAACCCCGCGTGAACCCGAAGCCAGCCCGCAGCCCTTGCCGCCGCCCCCGCCCTCGGAGCCGCCGGACCGCCGGGCCCCTGAAAAATTGCGGGCGCTGGAGCATCGCCGAAATTACGACTTCTCCGGCCTCACCGGCGGCCCCTGGGATGTCGTCCATGCCACGAATTTCCAATCCGACAACGCGGCGGCCAACGCCCTGCTCCGGCAAATCAACCACTCGATCGCAGGCGGCGCGGCGGTCCTCAATGTCGTCAACAACGCGGCGGGTTACGTGCTGGTGGATGCGCCGCGAGCCCTGGAGGAAGGCCTCGTCGCCGCCGGAGGTCCCTCCTTCGAGGAGCTGGCCGTGGCCGCGCGCAGCGTCACACCGGGGGTGCCGCTGGACGACCTTGCCTGCTATGGCTTGGCCAGGATCGCCGAGCTCTCCCGCCGAGTGGGGCTGCGTATCAAGCCCAGCGACCTTCGCCTCGGGACCGAGGCCCTCGAGCACATCCAAAAGAGACACCTCGACGGCTGGCCCACCCGGCTTCCGAAGAGCCTCTTCTTCCCCAACGTGGACTTGGAAAAACTGCTCAAGCAAGCGGCGAAGGTCCCGCGCTCGGCGCAGCGCGGCGGCAACTACGAGCGCATCGTCGAGGGCGCGCGCTACGTCGGCATCGACCGCCGATCGCTGGAGCCGACCGCCACATACTCGGTGATCACCACCCCGAAGGACCGCTTGGTGACGATGTTTCCGGGGAAACCTTGAAAAGATGCCGTATTGACTACTGGTATTGAGGCTGGTACTTTATGGAAATGGCAGAAGCTAAAAAAATCACGATTCAAATCCCCGAGGATCTTCTGAAGAACGCGATGAAGTTCACACGGGAGGGCATCACACCCACCATTCGGCGGGGCCTCGAGCTGCTGGCCGCCTCGCAGGCTTACGAAGAACTGCGCAAATGGCGAGGCAAGGTCAAATTCTCCCTTTCCCTAGACGAGCTTCGCGGGAACAAAAAATGATCGCCGTGGATTCCAGCTCCCTCATCGCTTACTTCTCCGGCGCCTCCGGGAACGATGTGGCCGTCATCGAGTGGGCCCTTGAGCAAAAAATTTTAACCTTGCCTCCGGCCGTCCTCACCGAAATGCTGAGCGACCCCAAGCCTGCCTCGCCATTTTTGGCGGTATTGAAAGAAATTCCCCTCTTGAACGTCGAAATGGATTACTGGGAACGCGCCGGACAACTTCGCTCGAGGATGTTCCTCAAGGGCTATCGCCCGGGATTCTCGGATACCTTAATCGCCCAATCCTGCTTGGACAGCGAAATCCCTCTGATCACGCGCGATCGGGACTTTCAGGCTTTCCACCGATTGGCGGGCCTTAAGTTGTTCCGTCCTGAAATCCCTCATAGATGACAGTGCGACAACCCGCGCTTCTCAAGGTAGCGCTGATGATACTCCTCGGCCCGGTAAAAGCTCCGCGCCGGCACGATCTCGGTGACAATGGGACGTCGGAAAGACCCTGATTTATCCAGGGCGTCTTTCATCGCGCGGGCCTCCCTCTCCTGCTCCGGCGAATGGAAAAAAATCGCCGAGCGGTACTGCGAGCCCACGTCGGGCCCCTGCCGGTTGGGCGTGGTGGGGTCGTGGTTCTGAAAGAAGATCTCCAGCAAACGACCGTAGGGGATTTTGGCCGGGTCAAACTCGACCTCCACCGCCTCGGCGTGCCCGGTCTCGTCGCTGCAGACGTCCTCATAGGTAGGGTTTTCCGTGCGGCCGCCGGTGTAGCCGACGGCCGTCGCGACCACGCCGGGCGTGCGGCGGAAGGTTTCCTCGACGCCCCAGAAGCACCCGGCGGCGAAGGTGGCTTTTTCGGTCATGACGGATCCCCTTTCAACGCGAGGGGAGACGGAGGTATTTCTTCCGTTCCCCGAACAGTTTGATGAACTCTCCGAAGGTCTTTTCGCTCAGCTCCTTCAGGCGATCGATGCGCCCGGGCGTCTCGTCCCGGATTCGGTCCGGGCAGGTGCGATGTCGGATCTCCTCCAGCTCGTTCTGGTGCTGGGGGACCACCAACCAGCGCTCGATCATAGGCTCGTCCACCTCGAGGTGGAATTGAAAGCCGTAGACGCGGTCGCCGTAGCGAAAGGCCTGGTGCCGGCAATCCCGCGAGCTGGCCAGGTGGACGGCGTCCTTCGGCAGCTCGAAGGTGTCGCCGTGCCAATGAAACAGACTCTCCTCGTCCTTGAAATGCGCCATGACGGGATCCTTTTTCCCCGATTCCGTCAGGGTAACGGGATGCCAGCCGATCTCGCGGGTTTGATTGCGCCCCACCCGGGCCCCCAGGGCGCGGGCGATCAATTGCGAACCCAGGCAGATGCCCAGCACCGGAAGCCCCCGCTGCATCGCGGCCTCGATCATGCGCATCTCGTGGCTCAAGTGGGGAAACCGATCTTCCTGGTCGACGTTCATCGGACCGCCGAGCAGCACCAAACCGTCGTAGCCGTCGACCTCCGGGCGCTGGTCGGGAAAGCGCCCGAAGTTGACGTAGCGAAGGCGGAAGCCCGCTTCTTTAAAGAGCGGATTCAGGGTGCCCAAGATTTCATAGCCGACATGCTGGCAGATCAGGATTTTCGCCATAACACCGTTGCGGGGTTATCATCCCTCCGCGCGGGCCGGGAAACGAGGCCTCGAGTCGCCATTTCGAGACCGGCGCCGGCACGCCTTGGATTATTAAACAAAACATCTATTAATTTCAATAGTTTATAAAACAGGCTGCGGCTAAATCCCTCAAAATACTGGCACAAAACTTGCTTCGTCTTCCTTTGCTTGCCTTGGGGGCGCCCTGGAAGACAGGCCATGGCCCCACCTTCGGTTGCAAAAATCCCCCCTCAAACCCACCAGGTCCCGGAAATCCCCCCCTCGCCGGTCGCCCCTTCCCGCGACACGGAGGCGGTCTCGCTTTCCGGAGGCGCCTACCTCCCCGCCTTAACCATGGACCTCTCCTCTTGGATCCCGCGGCTTTGGCGGAATACGGGCGACGGCGACGGAACGCCGGAGGAAGCACCCGGAGCGGCGATTGCGGAGGCCTTCGAAGGCCTTTTAGAGGCCGCCGAGGAAGCGTATCACGAGGCGGCGCAGGGCCTCGGCTGGGAAGATTCGCCCGTGGAAGCGGCCGCGACGAATCCGATCCCCTCCGAAGAGGCCCTCATCGAGAATTACCGCCAACTGGAAAAACTCCCGGCGGAAGAGCGGGCCGCCCTGTGGGAAAGAATCTTGGAGCGCCTGCGCGTCGAGGGAGTGCCCTGCGACGGCGAGGGCTGCGAGAGCTATGAATCTTTCATCGAGTCTCTGACGGGGCTCGGCGCCAACCTGCCCTCCCGGGTGCGGTCCCTGCGCACCGCGATGGTCCTGCTGCACAACCACGACAGCCTCGGCCACGAACCCGTCGAGCGGCCCATCGCGCTGGCGATCATGCCGACCTGGGACCACAACGGCGCCTTCGGCGTCGGAAACGGCTTTCCGATCTTGGATACCCTGGAGGCGAGCGGCCGGTTCCACCTGATCTACGTCGAGGCCGACGACGAGGGCGACGTCATGACCGCGTTGCGGGAAGTCCACGCGCTGACCGGACGCCGCGTGCACACCTTGCTGGTCGGCGGCCACGGCTCGCCAAATACCCTGGCGCTTCGAGACGAACATCTCGCCCTTCGGCCCGACGGGACCTTCGACGACACCGTCCACGTGGACACCGGCGATTTCCTGGCGGGAGAGTTCGACGGCCTGGGCGAGTTGCTGGAGCCGGACGGCCAGATCCTGCTCGCCTCGTGCAGCAACGGGGCCAGCGGGGAAGAAAACCCCTTCAACCTGGGCAACTCCTTCTCCCGGGCCGCGCCCGGCCGGCGGGTCTATTGCCAACGCGAGGAGGGAAACATCCTGAGCCTTGAGGTCCTGGAGGACGGCTCTCTGGAAGTGGAATGGTCCAATCACGCACCCTACGTGGCATTCTCGGCCGACGGATCCTTGCCGGAATTGCCGCCAGGCGCCGGAGCTCGGAACGCGGCTCGGGCGCAGAATATTTCCGCGGGATAGGCCCGACGACGGACTCCCGGTTTCGCCTGCCGCGCGCCGCCGGGATTGTGCTAAACTGGCGGCATGGACCACTCGGACAGCCCCCTCACCTTTCCCTGCGAATTCCCCATCAAGGCGATGGGCCTGAAGCACCAGCGCTTCGTGCAGAACGTCTTGGACATAGTCCTGCGGCACGCGCCGGACTTCCCGCCCCAATCCGTCGAGCTGCGCCCCAGCAGCCGCGGCAAGTACCTGAGCGTGACGTGCACGATCACGGCGGTCTCCCTGGACCAAGTCCATCGGATCTACACCGACCTCAAGGCTCATCCGGACGTCGCCATCGTCCTATGACCCACCGGCGGCGGCCCTTTCCTCCTGGCGGATCATGTAGCGCAGCGCCGAGAGCAGCAACAGCACCAGAACCAAATCCAGGATGCCGAGCAGCTGCACCCGCACGAAGACGAAGACCTGGTTGATCAGCAGGGAGACCAGCAAGGCCTTTTCGAAAAACCGATAGGCGAGCAGGCGGCGTCGGCGCAGCAGCTGGAGGCCGCCGATCACGACGAACAGCGAGCTGACCAGGCCCGAGCAGATCCCCATCTTGTCGGAGAAGCTCAATGCGTTGGGATCCCGCAGCAGTTCCGGCAGGCGGGCACGGTATTCGACCAGGTCGATCATGGCCGCGCCGAGAAAGACCGCGACCAGCAGGCTGCGGAAGCCGGGGCGATCCGTCAGGACGAGGTATTTTCGCCGCAACCACGCGGCCCATCGTTCCCAGAAATAGGCCTGCCTCGGCGGCAGGGCCTCGACGCCCTCCAGCAGGCCGCGAACCGGAGCGGTAAAGGGATTGGCGGGGTCCGCCGCCCTCGCCAGGGCGAGGGCACGCTCCTTGTTGTCGGCGTCCATCTCCATCAGGGCGCCTTCCTTGAGGTACTCGATGGAGTTGATCAATGCCTCGTGGGGCGTCAGGCCGCCGCCGCGCAGCAGGGCGCGGGTCACCAGGTAGAGCAAGACGAACAGGACGTAGATGATCGCGAAGGTGGGACGATAAAAATAGTCGTTGTCCCGGGTGACGAATTTCCCGACCTCGTCGATGAACAGCCCGAAACCGATGCCGCCGATCAGGGCCCCCCAGTGCCGCGCCCAGCGCGTGATGATCGACTGCATAAGAATGAGCGCCGCGAGCATCAGGAGGCCGCCCCAGAGCATGTGGGCGATGTGCAGCCCTCTTCCCCCGATCTGCGGGTAGCCGGTGAGCCAGAGAAAGGCCCGCACGGCCAAGATGGTGGCGATCGCGGCCAGGACGAAACGGTCGAAGAGCCGGTTGACGTCGTCGGCCCGCGCGGAGAGCCCCGCGACGTAGCGCAAATGCCTGTGGAGTTCCCTCTCCCCGCTCATGGGTAGACCTCGAATGCCAAAAAAAGGGGACCCGAAGGTCCCCTGGTCGAATCCGGAAAGGTGATGGCTGTTAATCCGCCGCCGGCTTCTTGCCGCCCCAACGTCCGTGGATGCCGATCGAGAAGGCGTTCGCGGAGGCCCCGACGAAGGAGCCGCGCCCCGAAGGATTGCCGGTGCCGTTGTCGGTGACGATGTTGCCGAACTCGTGGATGTAGGCGATGTCGGCGCCGATATGCTTGTTCAGGTCCATGCTCATGCCCGCGGTGAGGTGGTGCTCGATCGTCAGCGGGATGGTCAGGTTGCGGAAGGCGTTGGCCGGCGTGATCGGCGAGCGACCGTAGTTGTAGCCCATGCGGATGGCGAGCGGCAGGTCGAACTTGGGATAGAAGTTGTACTCGAAGCCGCCGGCGAAGACGTATTGATCCCGCCATTGCAAACCACCCAAGGCCAGATCGCGGCCGATGAAGCCCGAGGACCAGTTGATCCAACGGAAGTCGGTGAGCAGCCGCGCGCCCTCGAAGGGCTGGAAGGCCAAGCCAAAGGCGACTTCCTGCGGAAGATCGAGCCCCGTGTTGATCAGGTCGGTGTAGCGGTCGAATTGCTGAAAAATCTGCCGCGTGACGTAGGTGACGCCGATGCTCAGCCGCTTGATCGGCTTGTAAAGTAAGCCGAAGCGACCGCCGACGCCGAGCGCGCTGTCGGTGCGGTTGGTCCCGGCGGTCTGGGGAAAGCCCGGCGCCAGCACCACGCTGTCGGTCTGGAAGAAGGCGTAGTTGATGTCCATGCCGACGCCGATGCTGAGGTTATCCAGGATCCGGTAGGCGGCCGCGGGCGTCATCTTCAAATTGCCGTAGCGTCCGGAACGGTCGTACAGGTTGTTGGTGATGGCCTTGTTGAAACGCGAAACGGGGAAGTCGACCGAGAAACCCGCCGTGAAAAAAGCCCCTACGCCTAGGGACAATTTGTTATTTTCCATGAAGCTGAACACCATGCTGCCGCCGGGCAGCAGCAAGGCGTCGTCGTTGCCGTTGACGAAGACCGCGTCGGGATTGCCGGCCGGCGCGAGCGAGCTGCCCATCCGGGTGTTGGGAAGCGCGACGGTGAAGTTGAGGTCGGTCTGGTTGCCGACGTCGTTCATGCCCGCGGGATTGATGATGATGGTGTTCGACGTCTTATCGCCCGCGACACCGGCGCCGCCCATACCTAAACTCACGGGGCCCGAGCTGATCGTGCGCAGCCCGTTGCTCGCTTGGGCCATGGAGCCGAGGCCGAAACTCAAGGCGATGGCGAAAATTCCGGTGAAAATGCGGGAAGTGGATTTGAAGATAGGTTGCATAGCTTTCCCCCTTCGCGCTCATTTATAAACGATTTGTACGCCTTTCCCAAACAATAACTTGAAAAATCTCATGACGCCACGGGTCAAAAAAATAATTTTGCATTCTTGGCACGGAATTCGCTAAAATATTTCCATCTCCTCGCGTTTGCGTCCCGCAAATTTGCGATGGTATTTTATTGTCCTTAGAATTTCCCCAGCCGGCGCCATTTTTCCCGCGAGATCATCTTTCGCTTCAACGCGTCGGCGCCCAACTCCCGGACATCGCCGAAGCGGTATTCCGGGAGGGACGACACCGCGTCCCGCGCGGCGCGCACGCAAGCGGCATCGACCAATCCCTCTTGAAACAAGGCCAAGGCCAGCTGCCAAGCCCCGCGCACGGCGACCAGGAGATCTCCGTATTTCTTGAAGTCCTGCGGCCGCGAGTTTCTCTCGAGATGGATGTAGATCCTGCCGACCCGGCCGCGCGCCCCTCGAATTTTTTCGGCCGCATCCAAGATATGCCTGCGATCGTCCGCGGCGACGCCCTCCGCGGCCAGGGCCTCGTTCAGTTCGCCGGCCTTCAGCTCGCCGTGCAGCCACCGCGCGTAGAGCGAATAGGCGGCGGCGTCCTGCTCGTAATCGTCGCCGAACAAGTATTCCCGGGCGCGGGGCCGGTCCAAGCGGCCGCGCAGCAGGGCCGCCACCTTGAAGCCCAGCTGTTCGAAGAGCCTGCCCGGACGCAGCTCCAGCAAGGTGCGCAGCCAATCCTTAAAGGTGATGCCGTCGTGCTCGACCCCGTCCAGCAGCATCTTGCCTTCGATCGTGCCGCGCAGGAAGGGAGGGCTCGCGGAAATGAAGTAAAGCGGGCGGCACTCGATCTCGCGGCCGGGCCCGCGGCGCAGGCCCCGCAGGACCTCGGGCATGCCGGGGATCGCCCGCTTGTCGACGGCGAATTCCACCGGCACCCGCGCCAAGCCGCGCCAGGAGGAAAAGGCCGTCGAGAGATAGGTCTTGTCGATGTCCCAGACGAAGGCGGGACCCGCGTACTCCGCGGGAAGGACTCGATCGTTGCCGACGCTGAGCGGATAGCCCCGGCCCATGGCTAGAAGCTTCCCTTCGCCCGACCGTTCTCGCGGCCGGGAGGGCGTTCCATCAAATGATGCAGCAGGTCCTGGACCTTCCGGCCCTCGAAGAAGGCGGCGTGCACCGCGCGAACCATCGGCAGGTCCAAGCCCAGGATCTTGGACTGCTCGTGCACCGAGCGCGTAGCCGAGACTCCCTCCACCACCTGGCCCGAGGACTGCAAGATGTCCTCGAGCTTCTCGCCCCTGGCGAAGCGCATGCCGGTGCGAAAGTTGCGGCTCAAGGTGGAGCTGCAAGTGGCCATCAGGTCGCCGATGCCCGCCAGGCCGGTGAAGGTCACGGGGTCGGCGCCCAGGGCGCATCCGTAGAGGGTCATCTCGTAGAGGCCGCGCGTCACGATCAGGGCCTTGGTGTTGTCCCCGAAGCCCAGGCCGTGCGCGGCGCCCGACATCAAGGCGATGATGTTCTTGAAGGCGCCGCCGATCTCGGTGCCGATCACGTCGTTTCCCGCGTAGAGGCGGAACGGGCCGCCCGCGAACAGGGCCTGGGCCTTCTTCACCACTTCTTCATAATGCGACGCCACGGTGGCTCCGGCGGGATTGCCGGCCATCAGCTCCTCGGAGAGGCTCGGGCCCGAGATCACGCCGATCTTCAGGGCGCAGGTCTCCTCGCGCAGGACTTCCGACATGCGCTTGAAAGTGCCGGGCTCGATGCCTTTTGTGGAATGCACCAGGACCTGGTCGCCGGTGAGGTGGTCGCCGACCCTGCGTGCGACGTCGCGGAAGCCCTTCGAGGGCACGGCGATCAGGACGAAAGGAACTCCCTCCAGGGAACCGGCCAAGTCGGTGGTCGCCTCCAGGTTTTGCGGCAGCTTCAATTCGGGAAAATACGCCTTGTTGGTGTGGCGCCGGTTGATCTCAAGGGCCTGCTCCTCGCGGCGCACCCAGAGCCGCACCTTACGGTGGTTGCGGGCCAGCAGCGTGGCGAGCGCGGTGCCGAAGCTCCCGCCGCCCACCACCAGGGCCTCGAGGCCGGAGGGCGCCGCGGCGGGTTTCTTATTGGCGTTCCGTGCCTTCATGAGGGCAGCTCCACGAAGGAAAGCCGGTTTTGGTAATACAGCAGCAATTGCCGGTCGTAATGAAACAAGCGGTCCCCCTTCCGCTCCAGGACCGGGTGCTTGTGATAGCTCTTCAGGTGCGCCAAGGCCTTGCCGAACACCGCAGCCGGATCCGAGACCTCGAGCTCCGGGTCGAGCCGCAAGGCTCCGCGCTTTTGCAGAGTCCGCAGGGCCTGGATCGTCCCCTGGAGGCGCCGGTAGACCTCGGTCATGGTCAGGCTGTCCTGAGCGCCGCCGCTGCGGAGCAGGCGGTACAAGTCCATCTTGGGATTGACGTCGCGCAGCCAGCGCCAGACGACGTGGGCCACCGCCTGCACGCTGCCGATCACCGTGTCCCGGCGGAAGGCCTCGAGGATGCTCTTCGAAAGCTCCAGCGTGTATTCCTGGTCGCGCTGGGGATCGAAACGGTACTCGCCGTCCTGCACGACGTACTTGCGCCGGTCGATCTCGCGGCCGCGGTGATCGAGCGAGCGCCCCGCGCCGTCGACGGGATTCCCGAAGACGTCCAGGGGCCGCGAAAAGACGACGTGGATTCGGGACTCGAGGGAGAAGAGCCCCTGCAGGAATTCCAAGATGCGCTTCACCTGGGCGAACTCGTCGTCCTCGATGATGTAGCGGGCCTTGCCCTCTTCCTTGAGATAATCCTCGATCAGGGTCTCGGCCTCGAGGACCAGCTGGTAGTTCAAGGTGCAGGGCACGACGAAGATGTCGGGGTTGGGCCTGTCGCTGCGCAGGTTGTGGATGTAGGCGTTCAGCCCCATCCCGAGCAGGCCCAATTTCAGCCGGCTCTCGACCATGCCCGAGCGGCTGCGCGTCCCGCCGGGAAAGAAGAGGTTGTGGTAACCCAGCTCCATCGAATAACCCGCGTAGGCCTTGAGGACATCCTTGTAAAGCGGCGCCTTCTTGCGGCGGTCGACCTTGTAGGCGCCCAGGTGGTCCATGAAGAATCCGATGAGCTTGTTGTGGAACAAGTTCAGGCCCGCGCCGTAGAGGAAGGGCGGCAGGCCCAGCCGATACAACACGTAGCCGATCAGGGGGCTGTCCAAGTTGCTGCAATGCGTGGGCACCAGGATCATGGTGCCCTGTTTCGCGAGCTGCTGGAATTCTTCGGTGTGCCCCTCGATCAAGATCTGGTCGTCGACCTTGCCGAGGCCGTTGGGAAAATGGGTGATGAGACGCAGCGGGCTTAAGGTGTTGAGCAGGAGGTTCAAACCGACGGGGACAATCTGCGTGGCGATCCGGTACATCGGCTCGCTGAAGTGCCCCAGGACCTCTTCGGCGAAGTGCCGAATGATCTCGGCCAGGACCTCGCGCTGCTCCTCGACGCCGCCCCGCAGGGCGCGGGCCTGCATCTTGCGGTAAAACTTCCCTTCCGCCGCGGCCTTCTTGCGGTCCCGCTCGGTATCGAGGCGGCGCCGCTCCTCGTAGAGCGTATCGAAGATCAGGGCCTCGATCTTGCCCGGATCGCGGGCCTTGTCGTGCAAGACCCGTTGCACGACCTCCACCACCATCCGTTTCTGATCGGCGGGTTTCACCTCGAAATTATAGCCGGGGCCTCGGGGTGCGGCAAAGCATTTGCCGACGCATCCTCCCAAAAAAAAAGGCGGCCTTCCTCGCGGAAGGCCGCCGTATCCTGCGATATCTCGGTCAAAGCGAATTGAAGACCGCCAAAAAGGTGTCGGCGATCGTCTTGTAGCCGGCCATGTTCGCATGGATGTCGGGCATCAGCCCGCTCATCGGGTTGGGACACATATAGGTCCACTGGCAGATCAGGCCCACGTTGATCGGCACCATGTTGAAGGGCGGCGGAAAGGGCACCATGTCGGTGAAGTTGTTCGACTGGAAGGAGGCCGCGACGTCCGCCACCGAGAAGTCGTTGGCGCCGTAGACCGCCTTGAGCACCTGCGTATTGAAGATCTCCTGCAGGGCCGCGGTGGCCTGCGCCTGAGCCTGTCCCACCGGGCCGGTCAGCCAGGAGGCGAGCAACGGGTTGTAGTAGGTCATGCCGATGACCGGGAAGACCCCGTCCGAGGCCGAAAACAGCCCGCTGGAAATCAGGCTTAGGTTCGAGCCGATCTGGGGAAAAAGCGCCGCGAAGCAGGCCTGCACCTGGGCCGGATCGGGGAGTTCCAGGCAGTCCGAGCCCAAGACGTCGTTGGCTCCGATGCTGAGCGTCACCAGGAGGATCTGCTCCTGATTCGCGACCAGGAACTCCAGGGCGTCGTCGAGCTGCGATCCCGTCTCGTAATCATCGCAGATCCCGCCGTTGACCATGGTGACCGTCGTCTCGCCGGGACAGCCCAGCTTCACGAGCTGCAGGTTCGGAAATTGCGGCTGGAGGGCCGCGAAGATCTGATCGGCGTAGCCCTCGTCGGTTTCGATGTTCTCTCCGGTCGTCGGGTCCTGCTGAACGCCGACCGCGAGGGAATCTCCCAAGGCGACGTAGTATAGGACGTCTCCGCCGCCGCTGGTGCAGGCGGAAAAGGAAACCGAGGCGACGATGGCGATCAAGAAGAGCTTAAGAGAGCTTCTTAAGCGGCGTTGGCTGTTCATGGATACCCCCCTTCAGGTAATGAGGTTCAGCCCCCCATGAGACCTTGTTTGAAATCCGCGCCCGGAGGATTCGGCCCGATCCAGCAGGCGAACATGGCGTCGGCGAATTCCTTGCCGGCGATCGTGCCCTTCTCCTTGCCCCGCACGCTGACCGTGGTGCCTTGGCCGGGGACGTAGGTAAAGGTCATCTTGTCCCCCTCGCCCATGTCGGACATGTAGGAGCAGAGCGTATCGAATTGCGCCTTGAGCGCGGCTTCCTTGGCCGGCGAGTTGTTCTTGAGACCGTCGTACCAGGCCTTGCACATCTTGGCCTTCTCGACGTCGTGGAGAAAATGCATGTCGAGGCCGCGCTCGGTATCGCTGGCCAGCACCTTTTCGGAGCTGTTCATCTTCGAGGGGAGATAGAGCCCGGCGACGTAGACCTTCACCACGAATTTCTTTCGGACGCCCATGCCGTTGAGGACGAGTGATTTTCCGCCGACCTGCATCGTGTCCGGCATCGTCACTCCCTCGAGAGTGCCCGCGCCGGCGGGCGAAGCGAACAAGAACAGGAAGGCGAAGACGAGAAATTTCCGCATGACAACCCCCATTCTTTCAAGAGAACAAGCTTGAAGCTTTGCTTGAATTCTAATGAGTTTTTGTACGCTTGACCACGTTCTTGTTTGACTCGGCGCGACAAGAAAAGGCCAAATATTCGCAATGATTCGCTATTTTTCGATGCACGGAATTTAGTACCGATGCGGACGCGGCCTTTCCGAAGGCGAACATTATCCCTCAAGCCGCGCGGCGGCCACAATCTTTTCCGTTCCGGCCCCGCGGATTTTTCCGGCGACGGCCCGCTCGACGGGGCTCGCCCGCGCGACGTTCAGGGAGATCGCGCCCAGCTCGTCGGCGACCTCGCCGGTCAGCAGGAAGGGCTGGCGCGCGTTGAGCCGCGGGGCGTTGCGCCGGAAGGAATCGGGAAAGAAGGTCGTCTCGTAAATCCCCGTCTCGTCCTCGAAGCTCATAAATTCCATCGCTTCGCCGTGCTTGGTATGGACCACCTTGCCGGTGATCAGCCAGCCGACCGTGCGCACCCGACGCCCGACGTGACGGGCGAGCTCACGCGCCGGGACGAGATCGAGGCGGCCGAGCGCCTCCTCGTAGAGGCGCAGCGGGTGGAAGCGGTAGAGCAGCCCCAAAGTCTCCAGCTCGTCCTGGATCTTCTGCGCCTCGGGATAATCCGCGAGCGCCGGGATCCAAGCCCCCTCCTCCGGCCACGCCAGGACGGACTCGCGGCCGGCCTCGCGGTGGCGCTGCAGCAACTTCCACATCAACTGCGGCCGGTTGAGCCCGGGCTCGAGGGAATCGAGGGCGCCGGCGCGCAGCAGGATCTTCAGGTCGGAGAGCGGGAGCGCGACGCGGGCGAGCAGGTCGTCCAAGGAGCGGTAAGGGCCCCGCTCCCGCTCCAGAAGCAGGGCCTCGAGCGACTCGCGCCGCGCGCCCTGCAGCTGCTGCAGCCCGAGGCGCAGCTCGCGGCCCTTTCCGACGTAAGCCAGCTCCGAGACGTTGGCGTCGGGGCCGAGGATCGCGAGTCCCAGGCGCCGCGCCTCGGAAATATAGGCGAAGGTCGAGTAGAACCCGCCGCCGTTCGAGATCACCGCCGCCATGAACTCGGCGGGATAGTGCGCCCTGAGATAGGCCGACTGGTAGGAGACCTTCGCGTAGGAGGCGCTGTGCGGCTTGCAGAAGCTGTAGCCGGCGAAGCTCATCATCATCTCCCAGATCGCCTCGATCTGCCCGGGGCTCGCGCCGCGCTCGAGGGCGCCGGCCCGAAAGCGCTCGCGGTACTCGCGCAGCCTTTTCTCGGCGCGCTTCTTGGTCAAAGTCTTGCGCAGGCCGTCGCCCTCGATCGCGTCGAATCCGGCGACGGCCATCGCCGCCTTCGTCACGTCTTCTTGGTAGACCATGATGCCGTAGCTCTCCTCGAGCAGGCCCTCCAGCAGCGGGTGCAGCGGCGAATAGGGCTTGCCGTGCAGGCGCTGGACGTACTCGTTGATGTAGCGGTTGGAGGCGGGCCGGATGATCGAGGAATGGATCACCAGGTGCGGATAGTCCCCGACCCGCGCCTTGCGCTGCAGCTGCCGCGTCGCGGGCGACTCGATATAGAAGACGCCCATCGTATCGCCGCGCGCGATCATCGCCCGGGTCGCGGCGTCCTCCGTCGGATCGAGGCTCTCGTAGAAAATCTCCGTCTCCGTGTGACGCGCGACGGCGGCGAGGGCGTCGCGCACCACCGCGAGCGAGCGGTTGCCCAGCACGTCGATCTTCACCAGACCGAAGTCCTCGGTCTGGTCCTTTTCCCATTGCAGGATGTTCACCCCCTTCGCCGCCCGCTGCAGGGGCACGTAGCGCCGCAAGTCGTCGGGGACGATGACGACGCCCCCCGCGTGCACCGAGAGGTGACGGGGGAAGTCGCGCAGGCATTCGGCCCAGCGCAGGATGTTGCCCCAGGGCTCGGGGAGGCGCTTGGGCGGAAAACGCAGCAGCTTCTCGGTCGCGCGGCTGATCTCGTCGTCGGGCAGGCCCAGCACCTTGGCCACCTCGCGCAGCGTCGCCTGCGGCTGCAGGCGGACGTGGTTGGAGACGCAGGCGGCGCGCAGCGGGCCGTATTTTTGAAAGATATAGTCGAAGATCTTGTCGCGCTCGTCCCATGGGAAATCGATGTCGGCGTCGGGCGGATCCTTGCGGCCCGGGTTGAGGAAGCGCTCGAAAAAAAGATTGTAAGCGATGGGGTCGACGTGGGTGATGCCTAAGCAGTAGGAGACAAGACTCGCCGCGACCGAGCCGCGGCCGCAGGTGCGCGGCGCCTGCTTGACGATATCCTCGACGACCAGGAAGTAGTGCGTAAAACCCTTCTCGCGGATCACGCGCAGCTCGTAGTCGAGGCGCTCGAGGACCTTGGGCGTCAGGCTCCCGTAGCGGCGCAGCGCCCCCTGGCGGCACTTCCAACGCAGCGTGAAGAAGGCCTCGGTCGCGGAGAATTCGGCGAAGGGCGGAAAGACCGTCTCGCCCAGGCGCCAGTCGGCGTGCAGCTCGCGGGCGAGGCGCGCGGCGTTGGCGAGGGCCTCGGGGGCGTAGCTGAGCTTATCGGTCATCCAGGCCTGATCGCAGAAGAACCTGTCGGCAGGAGCGAGCCCCGCCGGGTCCAGGCGCGAGAGCTTGGCGTTGCCGGCTATCGCCCGCAGCATGCGGTGCAGCGCGGCCTCGCGGGGCTTTAAAAAGTAGACGTCGTTCGTCGCCACCGGCTTCAGGCCCTGCTCGGCGGCGAAGCGCAGCAGGGGGCGGTTTTCGGTGAGCGGGACGATCTCGACGTAGAGGTCCTCAGGACCCGTCTCGCGGCGCAGGGCCTCGAGCAGGGCCGCGTCGCGGCTCAAGACGGCGAGATGGGCGCGGTCCTCCAGCAGGGCCGCGCGCAGCGAGAAGCCCGCCTCGAGGTGGAAGTCGGAGGTGAGCCGGCAGATCCGCTCATAACCCTTGGGATCGCGGGCCAGCAGGACCGCCGCGCCGTCGGCGGAAGGCAGCTCGACGCCGCAGAGCGCCCGAATGCCGTGCTCGCCGCAGAGCTTGACGAAGTCGACCCAGCCGTAGAGCCCGCCCAAGTCGGTGAGCGCCAGCGAGTCCATCCCCGCCTCCCGCGCGGCCGCGACCAGGCGCTCGAGCGAGGCGGTGCCGCGCATCATCGAGTGGTAGGAGCGGCAATGCAGGTGGGCGAACTTCACTTCAGCACCCTCCCCGTCCGGACGACGGCGCGGCCGTACTTGCCGCGCAGCCGGTCGAGCGCGGCGAGCAGCCGCTCCTCGCGCGCGCCGTCAAGAGTCCGTTGAAAAGCGGGTTCAATTCCCGTCGACCGCCGGCGGTTTTCCACCAGACCGTCGAAAAAATCCGCCTGATGGAAGACGGGCTCCAGTTCCTCCAGACTGAGCGAGAAGGACTTCAGCGCCACGCGCCGCTCGAGGAACTTCGGCCAGGCCTCCGCCAGCGCCTGAAAGATCCGGAAGTCGAGCTGGCTCGGCGGGCGCAGCGCGATCCCGCGCCGCGCGCGGCGACGGTCGAGGTAGAGGCCGTCCAGGCGGGCCCGCGCCGCGACCAGGCCGCAGCGGCGCAGCTCGGCGCCCAGCGCCTCGACGAGGCGCCACAGCTCCGCCAGCAGGACGGCCTCGTCGTTGCTCTCTTGGGGAAGATTCGCCGTCCCGGTCAAGGCGAAGGAGCGCTGCGGCAGTCGGACGGGCGTCTCGTCGACGCCGGCGGCCTGCGCTTGAAGCGCGAGGCCGCGCGGCCCGAAAACGCGCAGCAGGACCGGCCGCGGCACCGCGCCCAGCTCGCGGATGCGCCGCACGCCCAGCTCGCGGAGCAGGCGGTCCTGCGTCCGCTCGCCGACGCCGGGGAGGTAGTCGACCTCGAGCGGCGCGAGGAAATCGCTCTCGCCGCCGGGAAAGACGTCGCAGAGTCCCTGCGGCCGGATCACCTTGGCGGCGATGCGCGAGACGAGCTTGTTGCGCGCGACGCCGAGCGCGGCCTCGAGGCCCAGGACCTCGCGGATGCGCCGGTGGATGCGGCCGGCGGCGTCGGGCGCCTTGCCGAACAGCGACTCCATCCCTTCCATGTCGAGGTAGAAAGAGCCGAGCCGGGCGGGCTCGAAGACCGGGGTGAAGCGCTCGAGCACCTCCCAAAGCTTGCGCTGCGCGCGCTCGTAGAGCGGCGGGTTCTGCGGCACCACCCGCAACCGCGGTTCGACCTTGAGCGCCTCGCTCGCGCGATCGCCGGCGCGGATCCCGGCGGCGAAGGCCTCGGCGGAGACCGCAACCAGGGGAGCCCGCGGCGCGCTGCTCGCCGCGAGCGCGACCGGCCGGCCGCGCAGCCGCGCGTCGACGCGCCGCTCGACCGCGACCGCAAAGGCGGGAATATTGACGTGAACGACCTGCATACCCGGAAAAGGACGTGAAAAACCGTAGGGGCGAACCTTGTGTTCGCCCCCGAGCACGGAATCCGCAACTCGCATAATCTGAAAAAAATGATTCTTCGTCGGAGAGGGCGAACACAAGGTTCGCCCCTACGAGTAACGCCGCATCAATCCCACCACCACCCCCAAAATATGGAAGGCCTGCCCCGGCTCGACCCAGATCGGTTGCATCGCCTGGTTGGCCGGCCGCAGCTCGACCTTCTGCCCCTGCGTAAAAAATTTCTTCACGGTGGCCTCGCCGTCGATCATCGCCACGACGGTCTGCCCGCGCCGCGCGGTGGGCTGGCGGCGGACGATGACCAAATCGCCGTCGTGGATGCCGTCTTCGATCATCGAATCGCCCCGCACGCGCAGCGCGAAATTTTCGCCGCCGCCGAGCAGCGACTTGGGCACGTCGACGCGCTCTTGCACCTCGACCGCCTCGAGGGGCAGGCCCGCCGCGACGGTGCCCAGCAGGGGCAGCCGCACCGAGTCGGCGCCGACCTCGTTGAGCCGGAGGGCGCGGCGTCCGTAGGCGTCTTTGACGAGGTAGCCCTTGCTCTGGAGCGCCTTCAGATAGTCTTGCACCGAGCCGAGCGACTTGAGGCGAAAGCGCGAGGCGATCTCGCGCTGCGTGGGCGGATAGCCCTTCGCCGCGGCGTAGCTTTGGACGAAGTCGAGGATCCGCTTTTGTTTGGGGGTGAGCATCATTCCTTGGCGCTCCGTAAATGCTTCGAATTTGCGTGATGAAGCCGGCCAAGCCGACTTTGAATCCTAGCTTAATACGTACTTTTTACGTAGTTCAAGCCCTATCTGACGGCTCGAGACAAATGCCCGATATCGTTTATTTTTTATTTCGAATCCGGTTAGATCCCCAGCGAGGGAGGGGTCGCTTCGCCCGCGGAAGCGGCGCCCGCGCCGCCGTTGCTGTTCTGCTGGGCGTGGTTGGGGCCCTCCGGCAGCGGGCGCTGGGGCTCGTTGGCGGCCAGGCGCAGCGGCGGCGCGGCGGCGGGGGTGGCGGCGCCGGGCTCGGGGTCATAGGGGGCATTTTCGGCGACGGCGACCTCCGCCGCGGGCAGGGCCTCGCCCGGCTCCGACTCCCATCCCATCGCGTCGACGAAGACGCGGCGGTTGAAGGGAAACCTCTCCTCCGCCTCCGGTAGGACTGGGCGCGAGGAGAGCGCGTCGCGCTGGGGATCCAAGGGGCGGAAGTCGACCATCCAACCGCCCATCGTTCCCTCGCGGAGGTGCAAGACGATCTCCTTGCCGATGGAATTCAATCCGCGGATGTCGAAGACCGCGCCGGGCTCGGTCTCGGGGCGCTCCGGAAAACGCAGGCGCAGCTCCGCCCCCTCGCGTCCCTCGACGCCGGCGAGCAGCGCGCCCCAGCCGCTCTGCGCGAGGAGCACGCCGCGCAGGCTTTCCCAAGGCAGGGTGCCGCGGCCCTCGTGGCGTAAGTAGGCCATCAGCGCCTCGCGGCGCTGCGCCGCGGGCAGGCCGCCGTTTTCCATCGCCTCGAGGAGCAGGTCCGCCGACCAGGGCGCGCGCGACTCGCCCAGCGCGGCGAGCGCCAGGTTCCACTGCGAAAAGTCGGCCGCCGCCTCGGGATCGTCGCTCGGCCGGTAGGGACTATCTTCCACCGTCATGGAGACGTCGCTTAAGAGCCCGCGCCACCACGCCGCCTCGGGCGGGTGCGGCGCGCGGGCCAACAGGCGCAGCATGAGATAGCGCGTCGCCACCGGCTCTTCCGGATCTTCCGCCAGCGAACGGAAGACCTCGCCCGCGTCGGAGCCGTTATCGAGGCTGTCGGCGGGAAGATAACTCAAGGCGCGGGCGCGGCGCTCGGTCGCGGCGCGGGGATCCATCGCGAGATTTTGCAAAAAGCGGATCGCCGCGGGATGCCCGTCGGCGGCGAGGCCGCAGGCGCGGGCGATGCGTTCGTCGAGAGGAAGCGCCCCGGCGTAGCGGGGGGCGACCGCCGCCTCTGTCTCGCGCAGGAAGGCCGCGGCCTCGCGGTCGTCCGCCTCGGCCAAGACTCGAGCGCTGCGCAGGCGCAGGACGGGGTCCGCCGCGGAAACGAGATTTCCGCGCAGCTCCTCGCCCAAGGAGCGCAGGAAGGAATCCTCGGGGCGCAGATAATGATAGATGCCGTAAGTCGGACCGACGAGGAGCGGTGCGCCGAAACCGGAGGCGCCGAGACCGCGCGGCAGCATCGCGGCGAGCTCGCTCAAGGTCTCGCCGGAAACGGGCGCCCCGTCGGCCGCGCGCGGGTCCGAAGCCAGGCGGGCCATCAAGTGCCGCGCGTGATGCCGCCAGGCCTCGCGGCCGTCGGAGCCCGCCAGGCGCGCGATCAAGGCGCCGGGCGCGGCGCCCGGCAGCAGGATGCCTCGCAGCTCCAGGCGCCCGAGCAGGTCCAGATGCTCCTCGGAGGAAAGGAAACGGTCTTCCAGGGCCATCGCCAGCGTCTGGGACTCCTCCGAGGAAATGCGCAGCTCGTTGCACAGGCTGGCGGCAAAATCCGCCGTCTCGGGATGGGTCTCGCGAAGTTCTAGGATGCGTCGGCTTAAGGGAATTTCGTGGAGAGGGGTCACGGAGCGTCCTTGTCTTTAAGCAAGGTGCCTCCGTCAGTCTTCCATTAAGCAACACGCGTGCCAGGGAAGCCAGCTCAGGAAAGATAAAAAATCATTTAATTTCAGTAAATTACGAAGAAAAGCCGCGCCGCACCGCCCGGCCCCCACCGAAGGTTTGTGGTCTGACCTCCCCGAAAGACCGCCATCTGAGTAGCGCAGACCTCGCGGAGATAACTTATATAAATAATAGATCGCCCGGCGCGGGGGCGGGGAGGTGTTCCGCGGAGGCTTTTCCGATGTCCGAGCGTCCAAATATCGTCACTCGCAAAAGAAAGGACGATTGTCCTGCACGGCCATATAATAGACCGCGAGTTTCGGAAAAGCCGGAGCGGAACACCTCCCCGCCCCCGTGCCGGGCGCACCTTAATATGGGCGAAACAGGGATCGAGGCGATTCGCTCAGCCGGAGTGAATCCGGCTGAGCTAAAGCCCGGTTCGATCCCCAAAACGGATTTATCTACAATATGGGCGAAACAGGGATCGAGGCGATTCGCTCAGCCGGAGTGAATCCGGCTGAGCTAAAGCCGGGTTCGATCCCCAAAACGGATTTATCTACAATATGGGCGAAACAGGGATCGAACCTGTGACCTCTGCCTTGTAAGGGCAGCGCTCTAACCAGCTGAGCTATTCGCCCGATCGTTCGCGGAAGCCAAGGCCTAGCGGCTCGGAAAGGCCCGGGTCAAAGAAAAAATCCTCCCCCGTGACCGCGGCCCCGCCTTCCGCTAACATAACCCTGAATAACCCAAAGGAGAAGCTTATGTCCCTGCCCACCCCGGCCTACGCCGCGCCCTCCCCCACGCAAGCCCTCGCCCCCTTCCAGATCGAACGCCGCGAGCCCGGCCCGCGCGACGTCTTGATCGACATCCATTTCTGCGGGGTCTGCCACTCCGACATCCACCAGGCCCGCGACGAATGGGGCGGATCGATCTTTCCGATGGTGCCGGGACACGAGATCGTCGGCACGGTCGCGCGGGTCGGCGCCCAGGTGACGCGGTTCAAGGCCGGCGACCGCGTCGGGGTAGGCTGTATGGTCGGCTCTTGCCGCGACTGCGCCGCCTGCCGCGAGGGACTCGAACAGTATTGCGAGCGCACGATCTCTTTCACCTACAACTCCCGCGAGGCGGACGGGAAGACGCCCACCTACGGGGGCTACTCGACGCGCATCACCGTCGACGAGTATTTCGTCCTGCGCCTGCCGGAGGGACTCGCCCTGGACAAGGCGGCGCCGCTGCTCTGCGCGGGGATCACCACCTATTCCCCGCTGCGGCATTGGGGCGCGGGGCCCGGCAAGCGGGTCGCGGTGCTCGGCTTGGGCGGGCTCGGACACATGGCGGTCAAGCTCGCTCATGCGATGGGAGCCGAGGTGACGGTGCTCAGCCATTCGGAGAAAAAGCGGGAAGACGCCGCCCGGCTCGGCGCGCACGATTTCTTCGCCGGCTCGGACTCGGAAACTTTCAAGAAATTGGCCAACCGCTTCGACCTGATCCTCAACACGGTCTCGGTGGATCTCGACTGGAACCGATACCTCGACCTGGTGAGACGCGACGGGGCGATGGTGCTGCTGGGGATCCCGCCGAAGGCGCCGACGGTGGAGGCCTTCCGCTTGATCGGCAAACGCCGCTCCTTAAGCGGCTCGCTGATCGGCGGCATTCCCGAGACGCAGGAGATGCTGGATTTCTGCGGGAAGCACGGCGTCGTCTCGGACATCGAGTTGATCCCGATGCAGGCGATCAACGAGGCCTACGAGCGGACGATCCGCGGGGACGTGCGCTACCGGTTCGTCATCGACATCGCCTCGCTCAAGGGAACGTGACCATTAGCCTTAGCCGTTCGGCGAAATGGGACTTGATGGAATCGCCGCCGCGGCCCTCTCTTGGATCTGCCGGAATTTCTTCGAGGCCCCGGCGATCTTGTCCTCCCAAGCGCGATCCGGAACCATGTCTTTCGTCGCGTCCAGGTAGGCCAGGATCATCGAAGTCATGGCCCAAGGATCGAACAAGGCGAGCTTGGTAGCCGCGGCGAAGACGAAGGCGAAACCGATCCAGAGCAGCTTCCACTTTGGATAGAGTCCGGCGAGTCCCAGGAAGGGGATCAAGTACAGGAGCAGCAGCAATCCGTAGCTAAGCAAAGCCGCAATCCCCAGAAAGACGGCCGTCTTCAAGACCTGCCGCCAGCTCTGCGCGTACAACACCAGCCCCGTCTTGGCCGATTGCCAGACGGTCTCCTCTTCCTTCATGAAGTTTCGAGCCATCACCGCCTCGTCGATATAGGTGAGGCTGAAGCGCAGCACCACCTTGGCCGCGCTGACCAGAGTTTGCAGGCCGGGGACGCCCTGGAAAAGGTTCGCCATCGATTGCATCATGCCGTTGATCGACCCTATCACCGCGGTCACCAAGCGGTCGGCCAGGAAGAGCACGCTGGTCTCCTTGAAGCGGGCCATGACCTTCTCTTTACCCCACTCCACCTGGCCCTTGCCCTCGGGCAGGGCCCCATGAAGCGCCAAGCGCACGATGACCGCCACGTGGGCCGTCTTAAGGACGTAGAGGAAATACTCGCGGAACCATCTCACGAAGGGAAAAGGCAAAAGCAAGGCCACGATCCAAACGGCGACGCGGGCATACTCGTGGATGGCCGCGGCGCCTTGGCCGACCAGAAAAACAAAAACCCAATAAAGGCAGAAAAGAAATCCGAACGCGAAATACAGCCCCATCCGCAAGAGGACGAAAGGCAATGTTTTTAAGGTGATGCCGGCCGCGCGGCCGAGTGTGGTTGCCATGGGGGTTCCAGCCGCACCGGCGGCTCTCCTCTTTTCCGACATCAAAAGGGAAGCCCCCGCCAATGTCAAGAAATGCGCCCCTTCGCAGCCGATAATAATATTTGTTGCCAATTCGTACAAAAGGCCTATCCTCTTCAGCTATCCCGAATTTCATCCAACCTTTGAAGGAGGCATTCATGAGCCGTTCTCTCCTGGCACTCTCGGCCGTTTTGGCCCTCACTCTCCCCTTGAGCCTGCAGGCCTACGACAAAAAATCCGAGGCCCCGCAAAGCGCCACCGCCATTTCCACCGAATACGACACCCGAGTCGGAAAGGTCATCGAAATCGATCATGCGAAGAATTCGTTAGTCTTGGAAGGCGAAGGCGGCACTCGCCTGGACCTCGTCGTCGATCCCAACAAGGTCAAGAACTTCAAAAACGTCAAAAAGGGCGATCTGGTGAAGGTGCAACAAGAGCAATCGTGGGCCCTGACTTTAAGCAAGAAGCAAAAGGGCGAGAAACCCTCCGCCGAGGTCGTCACCGCCAAGGAGACGGCGCCGGCCGGCCAAAAGCCCGGCATGGAGCAAGTGAAGACCGCGGAAATCTCCGCCGAAATCATCAAGGTCGACGCGGCGAAATCCATGGTCGAGCTCAAAGGCCCCGCCGGCAACGTCGTGGCCTTGAAGGCGAAGGACCCGAAGAACCTGGAAGGCCTGAAGAAGGGCGACATGGTCACCGCGACTTACACGGTGGCCATCGCGGTCTCGGTCGAAGCCGCGAAATAAGCTTCATTATTTAATGTGAAAAAAGGCCGCTGCAAGGCGGCCTTTTTTTTTCGCCCCGCTTACCCACTCCATTTTCCCAGCCAGGGTAGGATGTAGTCGAGCAGATTAAAATCATGATTGATCATGCAGACATGGCCGTAGCCCTTCAAGGAAACCATCGAGGCGTTGGGCATCCTTTGGGACATGAACTCGGCCTCCCGTACCGAGGGGACGAGTCGGTCCAACTCCCCGGCCAGGAACAAGGCGGGGGTCTCGATCTCCGGCAGCCGCTCCGTGATGTCGTAGGTCCGGAGGATCTCCAGGCGCCGGATATACCCCTCCTTCCCCACCCAGCGCAGGCGCTGGTGGAACTCGGCCAGGTCCTCCGGCAGGGCGTGGGGCGAATGGATGCGCGATTCGGTGAAGCGGCGCACCAGCGGCATCGCGCCCCAGGGCATCCATCGCAGCAAGGTGGGCGCGACCCGCAGCTGGAAGGGCTTGCGGATCTTGGGGAAGGAATTCAGGATCACCAGCCCGCGCAAGCGGTCCGGGTGCGCGAGGGCGAAGCTCAGGCTGAGCGCCCCGCCGAAGGACTCGCCGCAGAGCAGCACCTTTTCCTCGCCGCGCTCCGCCGCTATTTTGTCGATCACCTCCCGCAGGCTCGCCACGAGAGAATCCATCGTGCAGGCGGGGTCGTTGGGCAGCGGAAAGGTCAAGACGTGGAAATGCCGGCTCAGGAGCGGTACCTGCCGGTAGAAAAGCAAGGCGGTCCCGTCCAGCCCAGGCACCAGGATCAGCGTGGGCCCCTCCCCTCGCTCCTGGTACATCAGCGGTGAGCCGACGATGTCGGGAAGATAAGGCCCCTGGCTCATAGCGTTTCCACGGGACGATGCGGCTCGATCCGACGAACCGGAATCCCCGCGTAGCTCTGTCCCGCCTCGAGCTTGGAGAATTTCGGCACAAAACTCAAGGCTCCGATGGTGCAGCCGGGACCCGCCTCCACGCCGATCCCGACGATGCTCGACACTCCCACCGTCACGCCGTCGCCCAGCCGCACCCTGGCGGTCTTGACCAGGCCGCGCTCCACGGTGTGCCCGGAAAGGTGGACTTCGCTGCCGATCACCACGTCGTCGCCGAACTCCAGCAGGTTGTGATCGGTGACCCAAAGGCTGTTGACGAAGACCCGGCGGCCGAGCCTGGCCCCGTTGAGCCGCATGTAGAGGGTCCAAAGCGGCGTGGCCCGGAACACCAGGCCCGCGAAAATCCGCACCATGTGTATCGAGATGGTGTAGCGCACCCAATCGAGCAGCGGCCAATCCGGATCGCCGATCCGCATCTCCAGGTCCGGGACCGCGCGCCAGCCGAGCAACCGCGTCGAAACGGCGGAGAGGATCGTCAAGGAAAAGGCGAAGATCAAATAGGAGGGAACGAAGGCCATGCTGAGCAGCACCATCCGCACCCAGAAGGGCCCCGGGAGATCCCAGCGGAGGTGCCATTCCCAAAACAGGACGGCCGGCAGGACGGAAAGACCGAAGACGACGCTTTCCACCACGAAGCTGGAAAGCAGGCACCACAACACTCGCAGGACGGCGCGAAACCTCCACCGCTGATAGGGCTTGGACGGCATAGCGGGGCCCTCTCGTTCGCGGCTAGGATAACACGCGGCCGGGGCCTTCGGTATGCGAATTTAGGCGTTCCGATCGAGCAGGTCGGCCAGGGCCCGGAGGGCGTCGATCGTCGTGAAGATGCCGCGAACCTTGCCGCCTTCGACCACCACCGCCGAGCCGAACTTTCCCGCGGTCATGGCCGCCGCGACTTCTTGCAAGGGGGTCTCCGGCGCCACGACGTAGACGTCGCGGGTCATGGCGTCGTCGACGCGCAGCGCATCGGCGTGGTCCTTGGCGAGGAATTCCAGCACTTGGATGTCGCGATCGGAGAGGACCCCGACGACCTTGTCTCCCTGGATCACCGGGAGATGCCGGATGGCCAGGCCGGTCATGATCTCTTTCGCCGTGGCCAAAGGGGCCTCGCGGCCGATGGTTTGAGGGGTCGGGCTCATGTAATTTTTGACGGGGAGACCGGTAGGATTCATCGGACCTTTTTAGCCAAAAAGCCCTCCTGCGCCAAGCCGCTTTTTTTGAATAGTTGCCCTCTCCATTGCTCCGGCTTAGAATGTTGTTTTATATAGGGAGGTGATCGTGAAGCTTCTCATCCTAGGAATTTTTGCGTTTTCCCTCTTTCCTCAATCCCCGGCCCTCGGCCAAGTCCCGCCGGGCAACATGTACGGCCGCTGCTCGAATATCTTCGGTCCAATCTACAACAGCTCTACCAAGGCCTACTCCGCATCCGGCACCTGCCAGAACGGAAGTCCCGTCACTTGTTTTACGGATCCCATCGACGGATCGCCGGATTATTACTGCCAAACCGGCGGCTCGAAGGAGCAGGATCCCAACCCTTCAGTCGCCGCGGACGAGGCCTGCGGCTGCATGGACACTTGAACGAGACGCGCGCCGTCCCGAGTTGAAGCGTTTTAACCGGACGAGACGCCGGCCTTCGGGGACCCCATTCTCCAAAGGTAGGCTATCGCCCGCCTCCAGGTGTTCCACCAGCTGTCCTCGCCGTACTCGACGCCGTGCCGGCGACAGACTTCCTTGACCTTCGACCGGACCTGGCGCAGGCGGTTGGGCGGAAGCTTCGGGAACAGGTGATGCTCGATCTGGGCGTTGAGGGTTCCGGAAAGAATTTGAAGGGCCAAGGGCGCGGTGAAATTGTGCGCGGCCCGAACCTGAGCCTTGTAGAATTCGCCGCGGCTCCTCGTGCGAAACTCCGGCGGATAGAATTCGGTGTCGTCGCCGAAGTGGCCGGCGTAGACGCTCGCCGCGGTGTAGATGTTGTTCATGAAATGCGCCAAGAGGTTTCCCGAGAGCACCTTCCACCACAGCGGCCCCGCGAGCGCCGGCCACAGCACGAAATGATAGACGTAGAAAGGCAGGATCTTCTTGAACGAGCGAAAGGCCGCTTTGCCGACGGTGCCCGGCTTGCGGTCGGGAAGGATGTCCACGTAACCCGGGGTCTTGGGCTTGCGCAGCAGGTCGGTGAGACCCGTGTTGTAGACGCCGATGACCTCCATGAAAAAAGGAGCCGTCACGAAGAACTGCACCACCTGGATCGCATGGTAAAGCCCCCAAGGGGTGTATTTGCTGGTTCGCAGGGTGGCGTAGTTCACGTCCGGATCCTTGCCGACGACGTTCGTGTACTGGTGATGCAGGCCGTTGTGGCCGTGCTTCCAGGACTCTTCCTCGGCGGGGGAGAGCCACTTGAAATGTTTGGAATGGAGTTCGGAGAGCTCGGGAAAGCGGTCCCAGCAGCCGTGCAGGGCGTAATGCCCGATCTCGGTGGTTTCGATCTGCCGATGGATCCAGAGCGCGGTGACGCCGACGAGCCAAGTCACCGGATCGAGGCTGACGAAGATCAGAAAGCGCCCCAGGGCTTCCATCTGCCTCGAGACCTTGCGCAATCTTTTTGCGTAGCGGACGTCTTCTTCGCCCAGGGAGGATTCGAGCTCCGAGCGGAGCTTATCGATGTCTTCGGCGAATTTTTTGAATCGATTTTCGTCCCAGACGCCGTTTTGACGCGCGGCAGCGCCGGCCCCGCCCTTTCGGGAGGCGGTCCCTACACCCACATTCCCCATGTTCACTCCTTATCAATCCCCTATGATCGATATTCGTGTAATTCTAATTCGCCTTCGGCCGGCGTCAACCTGAAATTGGGCGAAGGGTTATTTTACCGCGAGATTTTTCTTGGCGTGCCGCAGGGCGCGCTTCAACAGCCGGCGGATCTTTCGGAATCCGGAACTCGGATAAAGAAAGCGATGATTTTGGCGGGATTGACGGATGCGGGATTTCACGCAAAGCAGATATCGGTGCAGTTCGATCGAAAGAGCCGTCTTGTAATGCGGTGAAAAAAGGAACTGGTAAAACCAGGAGACGACGGGCCCTTTTTGCAAGGCCTCCACCATCGTCGGCTCTTCCTCCTCCGAAAGTATCTCCCGGACCGGAAGCACCGCCGCGGCCGCGGCATTTTTTTCTTGGGGAAAGGCCAAGACCGAACAAGGCTCGGCGGGCATGTCCCCCGTGATTTCAGGCTCATCGTGGGCGAAGTTGCCGTAGTGCACGGGACTCTCCTATGCGTCGTTTTAAAGCAGGGGTGGCTTGGCCAGATAGTAAAGCAAATACCGCGCCAACCAAACGGAGAGAAAAGAGGGAAAATGAAGACGGAGCAAAAATAATTTCTTGATATTATTGAACTTTATTAACAGAGCCACGACCCAGCCATGGCAATAAGGGTTCCGGCTGCTCAAATTAACGGCTTTGCCGAAAGATCCATCACCGGCACCCCCCGTCCGATCCTGTTCCGGCCTCGCTCGGAACCGCCCTCGAATCAGGCCTCATGGCGCCTCGGCCGCCAAGACTTGAAAGGACCAAGGGAGTTTCCGGTTCCACTTCAGATGAAAGTCCCCGACCCGCTCTTCGAAGGGGGCGCTCGCGCCGGGGGCCAGGTTTAGGCCGCCCACCTTGACCTGCCAGGTCTCGGCGGTTTTCGCGTCGCCGCCGAACAGGACCTTTAAGGTCACGGATTGCAAGGTCGCGGAAGAATTGTTTTGGATCTTCCCGCTGAGGACGTCGGAAAAGGCGGAATGGCGCACCTTGGTGTCGAGCACTTGAACTTGGTCGGGAGGAATCAGATTGGCGGGGCCCGCCTGCCAATACATCGCGGGGTCGTCCACCGAATCGCCCGCCACGAAGGACACGATGCCCAGCAGCATCATAGGAAACCCGATGGCGAGCAGCACCTGCCCCTTGTTGGCGCGGTGATGCCGGCTTAGGGTGTAGAGCAACAACAAGGCGAGCAGGCCGGCCCCGATGCCGAGGGTGACCGTCGAGGAGACCTTCACCAACAGCAGAAGAAACATGAGGATGCCGCCGTACCAAAGGACGACCAATTGTTTTGTGCTCATCCGGGACCCCTTTTCGGCCGCTTCCGCAAGGCGGCGGAAACGAATATGATTGGAATCCCCGATACTTACCACAAAAAAATGGCGCCGGGAGACCGGGACATCCCCCCGGGGTCGGCCGGCTTTTTCCCGGGCATCGAAACAACTCTGGACAAATCGCCCCGATAAGACGATGGTACAAGCAGTGTCTCGTTTCTAAGTAAGCCCCGACGGCTGTCAAAACCTCGGATCCCCTGCCTAGACTCAACTCACTACCTTTTATAACCAAATCAAGGAAACGATCCGTCCCTGGAACTCCTAGAGCGCTCGGTGACATTCATTTCCGAAATCTCAAGGAGACGCCAAATGGCGAAAAAACTATACGTGGGAAGCCTTCCCTACAGCGCCGACGAGTCCGCGTTGCGCGAACTGTTCGAACCCTTCGGAACCTTGCTTTCCGTCGCGGTGATCAACGATAAATTTTCCGGCCAGTCCAAGGGCTTCGGTTTCGTCGAGTTCGAGGATTCGGCGGCGGCCGACCAAGCCATCGCCCAGATCAACGGCAAGGACATGGGAGGCCGCAGCCTCACCGTGAACGAGGCCCGACCTCAAGCCAAGCGCGAAGGCGGCTTCGGCGGAGGGGGCGGCGGTGGACGCGGCGGCTTCGGCGGCGGCCGGGGCGGCGGAGGCGGCGGACGTCGCTATTAATCGGCGAATGAATTTCGCGTTATTCCAATGGCGGTCCCTGAGGGGGCCGCCATTTTTTTATCGCTCCACGCGGCCGCACTTGAGCAATTTCATCCCGTCGTCGAAGAAGATCTGCATCTTGTCCGGAGAGACGAATTCCGTGGCGAGGCCCCGTCCGAAAGTCGCGTGGTCGATCACGTCGTCCACCTTGTAAACCCCCTCCATAGAATAGGCCTTGGGAGCGCGCTGGCTGCCCTGCAGCTTCTCTCGCAGGGCGTTTTCCTTCGCCAATTTCACGGCGGCGGCCTTGCCGAAGGCCGCCTTGCGGGTGGAAAGGGATTTGGGCCGATAGACCCGATCGCTTTGGCAGGTCAGGCAGAGGACCCGCTTGGGCACGCCGTTATCCACGCGGATCACGCGGTGATTGAGGTCCAGCTTGCAGCGGGTGCACCAGTGAATCAGCTCGTCGAGCATCTTGTATGAGGTTTCTTCCAAGGCCGTTCTCCTTTTTCTTTCCTGTCTACCACGGGCCGACGGCTAAAGATACCGCATAAACCGCGGGCCGAAGCGACGAGCGGGAAGGTAGGCTTAATTTCCTTCAGGAAAATCCAAAAGAAATGAAGTGAGAAAAGTGAGAAATGAAGACGGAGGTACGATTTTCGGACCGTGAAGCCGCAAATCGTCCGAAAATCGTACCTCCGCCCTTTCGAGCTATTTCTTAAACTTTTCTCCCGCGCCGCCATCGCCAGGACCCAACAGCGATGGCTCCCATTGCAACGTAGAGCAATGGAATTGCGGGAGTCGCAGCGGCGACACCGTTTAAGCTGCAACCCAGACCGCCCCCGCCGGCGGCCTGGCTGCCGGGAGGAATCGTCGGCACGGCGCCGGGGCCGTCCTCGTCGTCATCCTCCGGCACATCCGGATTGGCATCGCAAGCATTGCCCGCGCCGTCACCGTCGGAATCGCTTTGATCCGCATTGGCGGCGCCGGGGCAGTTGTCGGCGACGTTAGGAATCCCGTCGCCATCGTCGTCCGGAAGGGCCGCGCAGGCCTGGGCCGTCGAACAATCTGCGTCTTGGCAGTCGACCAAAGCGTCATTGTCGTCGTCCGAGCCGTTGACGCAGTTCCCCTCCTCGGGATCGCAGGCGTTGCCGATGAAATCTCCGTCGGTCTCCTCCTGCCCCGGATTAGGGACATCGAAGCAGTTGTCGGCAAAATCGTCCACCCCGTCGTTGTCGAAATCGAAGGGGAAGGCGTCGCAGACGTCGCCGGCGCCGTCGAAGTCGGAGTCGTCCTGGGTGTCGTTGAAATCCCCGGGACAGTTGTCGAAGACGTTGGGGACGCCGTCGCCGTCGTCGTCGACGCAGTTGGGCGTCGCGGAGCATTCGGAGTCCGCGCAGTCGACGTCGCCGTCGATGTCGTCGTTAGCGCCGTTGCCGCAGTCGCCCTCGCTGTTGTCGCAGATGTCGCCGAAGCCGTCTCCGTCGCCGTTCTCCTGGCCGGGATTGGCGTCGGCAGGACAGTTGTCCGAGGCGTTGGGGACGCCGTCGCCGTCGTCGTCGCCGCCGGGATTAACGCACACGGGATCAGCGGCGCAGTCCGCGTCGGCGCAGTCGACGTCGCCGTCGGTGTCGTCGCTGACCCCGTTGTTGCACAGGCCTTCCGCGGCGTCGCAGGCGTTGCCGAGACCGTCGCCGTCCGTGTTCTCTTGGCCGGGGTTGGCGACGTTGTCGCAGTTGTCGAGGACATTGGGAACGCCGTCGCTGTCGTCGTCGACGCAGTTGGGCGCCGCGGAACAGTCGGAATCGGCACAATCGACCAGGGCGTCGGTGTCGTCGGTCACGCCGTTGTCGCAGTCGCCCTCGGCACCGTCGCAGGCGTTGCCTGAACCGTCACCGTCCGTGTTCTCTTGGCCGGGGTTGGCGACCGACGGGCAATTGTCCGCCGCATTGAGCACCCCGTCCCCGTCGTCGTCGCCGCCGGGAGCGGCGCAAGCCGGATCCGCGGCGCAATCCGCGTCGGCGCAATCGATGTCGCCGTCCGTGTCGTCGCTGACCCCGTTGGTACAGGAGCCCTCCGCGGCGTCGCAGGCATTGCCCGTGCCGTCGCCGTCGGCGTCTTCCTGGCCGGGGTTATTGACGTTGGGACAGTTGTCGTCGGCATTGACGATCGCGTCGCTGTCGCTGTCGACGCACTCGTTGCTGGCGACGCAGTCGGGATCGCCGCAATCGCTCAAGCCGTCGCCGTCGTCGTTCTGATTGTTTCCGCAGTCGTCTTCCGTGGTGTCGCAGGCGTTGCCCACGCCGTCGCCGTCGGTATCCTCCTGGCCGGGATTCGCAACGCCGGGACAATTATCGGAGCTGTTGATGAATCCGTCGCCGTCCCCGTCGCCGCCCGGATCGGTGCAGGCCGGATCTGCCGCGCAGTCGGCGACGTCGAGGCAGTCGGTCAGCGTGTCGTTGTCATCGTCTAGGCCGTTGTTGCAGACCTCGGGATTCAGGCAGTTCGGCGCGGAGGAGCAATCTGGGTCGTCGCAATCCGCCAGGGTATCGTTGTCGTTGTCGCTGCCGTCGTCGCAGATCTCACTGCAAGCGGGATCACCGGTGCAGTCGGAATCGTCGCAGTCCACCTGGGTGTCTTGGTCGTTGTCGATCGTGTCGCCGCAGTTGCCGCTTTCTTGGCAGCTGGGATCCGAATCGCAATCCGAATCGGCGCAGTCGACGTCGGTGTCCTCTTCCGGATCGTCGTTGACGCTATTACCGCAATCCTCGTCGTCGTTGACAATCTTGATCTTGGCGCTGCCCTGATTTCCGATGCTCGTTCCGGCGGGATTTTCCAGTACGATCCTGATGAACTCGTCGACCTCGGCGCCGGCGTCGCCCGCCACGTCGACGGTGAACTGCTTCGGCCCCGTCTCGCCCGCCGCCCAAGTCAAGGTGCCCGTGACGGAGGTGTAATCGACGCCCGCCGTCGCCGTCGTCTCGGAATCGGCGTCGTCGGTCTTATAGGCGACGCTGGCCTCGGAATCGCCCGCCTTCAGGCGGTTGACCGTTACGGTCACCTGGACGTTTCCGGCGTCGCCCTCGGTGACCTCGTACTCGGCCGCGTCGAACTCGACGAAACCCAGTTGCTCGGCGAGGAAGAGGTCGTCGGCGGTAATCCCTTCGTCGGTGACATTGCTGTCCAAGTCGGTTGCCGCGCTGCTCAAGAGCACGTAACGGCCATCGGAGCTGATCCGGATCGGGTGCGAGGCCCCGTTGGCCCCCTCCCCCGTAGTGCCGGGGGTCAGCAATTGGTTAACCCCAAGCGCCAGGTCGCGGACGTAAATTTGAGTCAAGGAGCCGGAAACCGTCCCGCCCGTGAGATCCGTCGCTACGCTCTTGAAGGCCACCGTGGAACCGTCCTCGCTGATCAAGGGATTCAAGGCGCCGCCGCTGCTGCCCTCCGGCACCATCGGGTCGGTGGGATTGGCCTTCAGGCTGACCATCTCGGTCGTATTGTTCAGAACATTGCGCAGGTAGATCTGCGTCGAAAATTGGTTGTCCGTGGCGGTAAGGTCGGAGGCGTTGCTCTCGAAAACCACCAGGATGCCGTTGCCGGAAACCGAGGGATTGGTAGCGGCGGCGTTTCCGGTGGCCAAACCGGTTTCGTTGACGCTGACCAAGCGGACGCCCAAGGCCTCGGTCCAGACGAAGACGTCGGTGGATCCTGCCCCGTCGGTGACGCCGGCCACCAAGTCGGTCGCGAAGCTCTCAAAGACCACGGTGGAGCCGTCGGCGCTGATGATGGGGTTGAAGGAGGCCCCGTCGCCGCCGTCGTCCCCGGTCGCGTTCTTGCTGACCATCTTGATCGTGCCGTTGTCCCAGAGGAAGACGTCATCGTCGCTGTCCGTCTCGATCTGCGGGCTGACCAGGTCGTTGGCGGAGCTGACAAAGACCACCTTGTTGCCGCCGGAGTCCACCATGATGTCGGAAATCCCGCCGTTGGCGGTCTTATCCGTCGCCCCGGGATCGCAGGACATGTCGGAGAAATCCGGATTTTGGCTGATCGAGAGCAGTTCGATCTTGTTGTCGTTGCCGCTGGCGGCGTCGTAGACGAAGAGGTCGTTGCTCCCGTTGCGGTCACAGATCAGGTCGTCGTCGATCAGGTTGAAAGAAGCCCAGGTGAAGAAGACCTTGCCGTTGTTGCCGACTTGGACCTCGGCGGCGCCGGGATTGCCCCCCGCCGGCGAGCTGGCGTCATAATTCAGGGTAAGAAAATTCAAGTCTCCGCCGGACAGCAGGTAGACGTGATCGTCCCCGTCGGGCGTCGGCGTGGGAATGGGGTTGGGCTCGTCCACCGCCAAGTTGGTCGAGTCGTTGATAAAGGCGACCTGGGTCCCGTCCGCGGAGATATGTCCCAGGATGCCGGCGCCGTCTCCGGAGGAATTCCCATCCAGGTTGAGCGCAACCATGGAATTGGCGCCGCTGCCGCGCTCCCAGACGAAGACGTCGAAGACGTTGTTGGGATCGCCCAATGCGTCGTCGTTGTCGGCCAGGGGACTGGTGAGGTTGTCCGCGAGGCTCGAGTAGAGGACCTTGCTCGCGTCCGCGCTCATCGAGGCGTTCTTATGTTCCAGGCCGCCGCCCGTGGTGGCCTGGCCGGCAGCCGTTCCGGCGGCGTCGACGCTCACCATCCGGACGCCGAGGGCCTGGACCGCGGCCGGCGCCAGGCCGATCAACAATAATAGACAGAGTTTAAAGATAGAAGTGTGGGCCGCGCGAGACAGACGAGTCCGCATATCAAAAACCTCCTCAGAATGTTCCGTAGCCCTCCCCCGGATGGTGGGGTGAATTCAGCCGGTCAAGGCTTAACCCGAAGCATGCTCATGCCATTTTTTTCAAATTTTATGAAACAAAATTGTCCCAAATTATTTTTTTTCCCGACAAGGGAAGAAAAATCTCCTGGGAAGAAGCCCTTTAGATGGCATCCAAACCGGGCGCCCGGGGCGCCGCGTGCTCCAGGCCCGTGGGGACGATGAGGGCGCCGTTGGGCTCCACCATCAGGCCCTGCGCATCGACCTTGGCGTCATTGGAGGCATGGCGGTACTGGTGGCTGTCCAGCAGGCTTTTCAGGCGGGTGGAGGGATCGCCCATGCCGCGGTATTGGGAATCTTTCCCCGGAGTGCCGATGTATTCGCGGACCGTCACCTCGCGGACGGGGCCGGCGCCGTCCTGTACGCGCAGCTTGGTGCCTTCGTCGACCCGCGTCGCGTCCGAGTCCGCGAGGCGCACTTTCAGGTTGCGCTACGCCTCGACCTCCTCGCCGAAAACGAAGGATTTGGCTTGAGAGAAAATACCGCTGAATGAAAAATCGGACATGAGAAAATCTCCTTTTTAATTCCCATGGGGGGACGCCGGTCTATAAAGCAAGCGGAGTGCCAGGGCCGGCCGCCTTGTAAATCAATGAAAAATAAAGAATTATTTATTTTACCCTCCTTTCTCTGGCAAAATTTGCAAGATGGGATAGTCGCAATGTGAAATTAAGGTCTTTCCGGGATGTCTTTGGATTCCTCAAAAAATAAATCGTCGAAGTGGCTGGAATTCGGCTTACTGACCCTTTGCTACTCCTTGGTCCTCCTCCCTCCCTTCCTCGTCGAGCTCTGGAAGGGCTACTCCGGCGTCTATTATTTGTATGACAGCCGGAATCCCTACATCCTGAACACCCTACTGATCGCGGCCCTGTTCAGCTTGGGCCTGGCGTGGGTGACGATGCACGCGGGGCGCCTGCAACGACTTCTCTTCGCCCTCTTGCTGCTGCCCTTGACCTTCCTGGGGACTTTGGCCCTGGTCCACGTGGCGCTGTACGACGCGCCGATCTCCGTGGGCGCGGTGGACGCATTGCTGGGCACCGACCTGCACGAGGCGAAGGAATACTTAAGCTTCCACTGGAATACGGCGATGACCCTGTCGGTGGCGGGCTATGCCTCGCTTTATTTCGTCGCGGTCCTTTGGGCCTGGCGGAGCCTGAGCCCCGGGCGGCCCCGCGCCGCCGCGCATGTCCTGGCTTGGGCGGTGCTGGCGGCGCTGGCCTTGTCGGCCTACCGCTTTCCCGCCATCGCCGCCTACAATCTCAAGTCCTTCGAGCAGCGGCCCCTTTGGTCGCGGGCCGCCGAGCTGAACCGCCAGCTGCCCAGCATCCGCATCCTGCACGACGTCGGCAACTGGCTGGCCTACCGGCAATGGCTGGAAGAGACTCAGCAGGTGCGGGCGGGGCACGACTTCGGCGCGGTGCTGGGCGACGCCTCGCGGCCCCGCACCTTGGTGCTGGTAATCGGCGAATCGCTGCGCCGCGACCGCATGAGCCTGTACGGTTATTCCCGGCCCACCACTCCCCGCCTCGTCGCGCGGCGCAAGCAAATCCTGGCCTTCGACGGCGCCATCTCGCCCTCCAACCAAACCGTGCCCAGCGTAACGAAGATGCTCACGCCCGCCACGATTCAAGAGCCGGACCGCTTCCTGACCGAGCCCTCGATCCTCGCCGCCGCGAAAAAGGCGGGCTACCGCACCTATTGGCTGTCCAACCAAGGCAGGGTGGGACAGTTCGACTCGCTGATCTCACTGATCGCCCATGACGCCGAAACGACCGTCTTCACCAACACCGAGTTTTACGGGACCATCTACGACGAGGCCCTGCTGCATCCCTTGGAGGTGGCCTTGAACGAGCCGTACCCTCATAAGCTGATCGTGCTGCACACCTTGGGCTCGCACCAGAGTTACCGAAACCGCTATCCACCGGAAAAGACGCGATTCCGCGCGAAGGACTACGCCGCCGAGGTTTCCGACGAGGAGCGGGCGAGCATCCTGGCGGAATACGACAACAGTGTCCTTTATACCGACGAGGTACTGGACGGCGTGTTGCAAAAACTGGAAAATCGCCAGGGCAGCATGTTGTTATACGCGAGCGACCACGGCGAAAGGCTCTACGAGAAGGACGTAGACACCTGCGGACACGGCTTTCCGGAGCCTATGCGCAGCGAGTTCGACATACCCTATTTCCTTTGGTGCCAAGGCGAGTGCCCGCGGGCGTTGAAGCGCATCCATGCCCGACACCGAGGCGTTTCCTTCAACACCGAGAATCTTTTTCACACCATGGCCAACCTGCTGGGGCTGAAGATGGCGGAATACGATCCGAGGAACGACGTCCTCAGCCCGAAATACCGGCCGGTCTGGCACCCGCAGATCATCGACGTCAACCGCGGGGTCCACACCTACGCCTCCTTGCCGGAATAGGCGGCGAAAAGACAGAAAGAAAAAAATTAAAAAAATTAAAGACGGAGGTTCGATTTTCAGTCGGTCAATGGGAAAACCAACCGAAAATCGAACCTCCGTCTTCACCCCACCCCCTACTTTGACGATCGGATGGCCGGGGGTAACGCCGATCTATCCTCCGCTCCTTCGACGGGCACGTAGCGATATTCGCGGTGCCGCTTATCCCATTTCACGTCCCTGAGGCGCGACCCTTGGAATTTCAGGTCTTCGAGGCTGTTTTCAATGCTCGTTCCGAAGATCTCGCGGCCGGGCAAGGCCCTTGCCGTTACTCTCATCAGATTTTCGGGAGCTTCCCGAGATCCCGTGGAACAGGCGTGATAGAATATTTGGCCGTCCTCCGCGATTGCCTCATCAAGCGCAGCGACCATGTCGGGATCGTCGGTGAAGTCCGAGACATCCAGCCACGTTTGGTCCTCATCTCCCCCACCGAAGCGCACCGAATCGGCACTGCCGTGGCCGGAGAAAATCGCCAGCGAGACCTTGCTCCCAGAGGTTCGATATACACCCGTCAAGGCCGCAACCGCTTCGCGATCGTTATCCACCTCAAAATAGACGACATCGAACCGGTCGACACTTACCAAATTGTCCAGCAACGGGCCGTATTTGGCAGCAAAGGCCCGGTTGCGGTCGTTTTTGTTGCCGATCACCACCACAATAGGCCGCTCGCTGCCCAAATCGGCAAGACGGCGCCTATTCCCAACCAACTCCACGGCATGCTCGATGGACAAGATGCGCTCGGTATAGGAGATGCCCCCGGCATGGAGGTAGCCGAGAAAATCCGAGTAAGTGCGAATTTCGCCCCACGGCATTTCTTTGCCTTGAGTCTTGAGCTTGTCGAGAACCGCGGCCCAGCACTCGTCACGCTCCCGACCCTCCACATGGTCCATGACGTGGAAGTTTTCCAGCACCCTGTCGGGAAAGTGGGCCTCGAACTTCCCGCGCGCGTGCTCGAACGCCTGGCGGGTATCGTCATTCATGCGGTTGAAATCCCCGCCTAGGCCTCTATCCAAGATCGGTATCGGAGAAATATTGGCAAAAGCGAGTATCCCCAGCTCCAAGCCGAACCGCGTTGTCGCCGCGGCACGCTTCATTTTACTGGCGCCCTCTTCCATGAGCGCCTCCTCCTCTTCCTGCCCGGCGATCAGGGAATAGGCCGTCAACGCCGGAGCCAGGGGGGAAAAACGCCTGCCTAAGCGCGCCGCGTCGGCGGTCACGCGGCAAGCATAGACGGGCAGGTCGATCCTGTTGCCGCTCGCATAGGAATTCAGGGCTTCTGCGGCGGAATTTTTCAGTCGCTCGGCCTCGCGGCGTATCCCGTCTGCCCGAGTTTCGAAAAACGAGCCCACGGGCGCAAAGAAAGCGGAGATTTTGCTTTTACCCATATCGTCGGTATTTCCCCGTCATCCGGCAGCGCGACGGCCGCGCCGGAAAGCTTCCCTGCGGACCCATGCCGTGAAATGGTCGAAGAACGAGATTAGGAAGGGCGACGAGGACGTCGCGCGACCGGTTTGACCGCCTCGGGGGCGGCGGCGCGAGCCGCGGCATAGTCCTTGAGCTCCGCGGCGCGATCGAAGTAGAAGAGCATGCTCAGCCCGAGAAAATTCCCCGAGGAACGCGCGGCGGCAAGATCGTGAATCACGCCGGGGCCCGGTCCCGGCGCGGCCGGAGTGCCGACCTTTTTCTTCAGTTCGCCTTCCAACTTACGGCACTCGGAATCGAAGGCGTAAGATCGCACCTTGCCGGGATCTAACTCGGGGCTGGCTTCGCCCTCGTATTTTTGGCGGTGCCAACGATTGTATTCGCCGCTGTCGTACCAGGTGATAAAGGTCGCGGACTTGCGGATCTTACCGAGCAATTCCAACTTTTGAGCGGGCGTCTGACCCTGCAGGAACCGGTCGTTCTGGAAAAGATCTCCCACCGACGAGGTGAGGTAAGTCCGGATCCGTTTGGTCTCGGGATCCTTCTCGAATTCGATCTCGTAGAGCTTTCCGCCAATCAGCGCCATCTTCGTATCGGAGTAATGGCCGCGGGCGATGACCTCTTGTAGGTAGGGAACACGCTTCCCGCCGCCGACGTCCTCGTAGGCGACGCGATAGTTTTTGCCGTCCACCAACTTATAGCTTTCGTGCTCACCGATGGGATCCAGCGGAAGCTGCGTCGGATCCACCCGCCGCGTCACCTCGTCGGTCAGGTCGACCTCGCCCGGGTGATCCTCCGGCACGGTGAGGTCGCCGGAAGTCTCCCGAAAATAAATGTCCTCGATACCCTCCGCGCTGCGGCGGGCGAGCTGGGCTCCGGAATCGATATCGGGATTGTTCAGAATAGCTTGATTGTAAGACATGTAACCTCCCCGGGCATGCGGGAGGAAATGGTGGACCACCCGCGCTGATTCAGGGGAGCAAAGACGATGCCACACCGAGCATTTTCTAAAGTATTTGATAACACTATTCTTTTTTACAAATTTCCAAAAATCGGAGGGACCGGGCTCAAGGCCATTGCTTCCCATTTTGTGAATTTTTTGGGCCGCTCGGAGACCGGTGCCTAGCCAAGAAATCGATTTGCAGTAGCAGGCAGGGAACTTAGAATAAGGCCTTATGATCTTCGGGAAGATCGTCGCCGCCGCCGTCAAGGTCGACGCCACCAAGAAGCGGATCGAAGACACCGTTCGCGAGCTCAAGCGACAGGCCCGCCGCACTAAACTGGCCTACCAGGCCCTGAAAGAACTCCTCCTCAAATACCAAGTTGCCCTGACCGCACTGGAGAAGCTGATTCCTCGCCTCAACAAGCTGCTGCAAAAGGCCCAAGGGGTGCCCTACGCCGGCGCGGTCATCAACGTCATCCGCAAAATCATTCCGGCGGTCGAACGGCTGGTCAAGAAGATCAACGACACCATCAAGGACATCCGGCCGGTGGTCAATAAGATCGACCGGGCGCTGGACGCCCTCGACCTGCTCATTAATCTCCCCGATCCCAATCTCAGTTTCGTCGACGACGTATTGGACCTGGTGATCGAGACCGCGATTCCACTCGAAGAGCAGCAGCCGGTCTTGGAAAAGATTCTTCCCGAGGAATTGCAAAAGCAACTGGCCGAATATCTCAAGATTTTAGAGGACATCGACAAGGCCCTGAATGAAAAACTCAAGCCGCTCCTCCGGATCATCGAATTCCTGAAGTTGCATAACAACGTCATCGAAGGCCTGACCCGCCTACTTTCCGGCCAGTTGGAGTTCTTTAAGATCTTCGACCCCATCATCGAGTTTTTTAATCCGATCCTGGAATATCTCGAAACCCTGATTCAGAACTTCAAGGACAGTCTGCCCGATTTTTTAAAGGGCCTGGTGGAAAGTATCGAATCCTTGCTCGACCAGTTGGACGGTCTCATCAATCAGGCCTTGGAAGCCCTGGGCCTCAATAAATTCATTGACGACCTATTCGCCGGATTTCCGGGCATCGAGGAGATTTTCGCCAATTTCCGCGAGTTGATCGAAACGATGCTGCGTTTCGAGAAGGCGGTCAAAGAACAAATCGAAAAGGCCGTCGCCGATTTGGTGAAGGCCTTGCAAGACGCCATCGCCAAGGCCCGCGAGCTCTATTTGATCCTCCGCTCGATCGCCGCCGTCAAGGGGCTCTATGAAGACGACATGGAAAAACGGCGCAAGGCGCTCAAGGACTTGATCGGGAAGATCAAGGAAATCCTCCGGCGCGCCGGATCAGGCAAGCCCGGGGAGGATCTGGAGGACCTCTTCAAAAAGATTCAGGAGGAATTCAAGTTTCTGGAGGTCCGGTTTTACACCACGCCGGTTCTGCCGATCGACTTGAGGAAGATGGCCGAGATCGAGGGGAACGTTCGAGAAACCAAGTCCGTCATCGGCAGTCTCGGCCGGGAGCTGAAGCGGCTCGCCAAATCGCCCAAATCCAAGACCAACCTGGAAAAAGCCCGGCTCAATGTCCAAGAATTCAACCGCCAATTGGCGAAAATGGGCCGGCTCACCCGAGACCTGTTCGGCGGCGCCTTGATGACCGACCGCAGCTACTGGAAAAGCTTCAAGCTTGTTTTGGATAAGAGTCCCCGGCTGCGAGAAGATCCGTTGCCGGCGGCCCGCCGCCGCAACTCCGGGAGAACCGAACTAGACCGGGAACGGTTACGCCAGCTTCCGCGGCGCTTCCGCAAAACCGCCCGGCGCCTTGGAATCAAGGCCCGTTAAGCCTCATTGCGTATCGCGGTCGGCGTAGAAATCCGCGATCACCGGCAGGTGATCCGACATGATGAGGAAGCCGGCCAAGCCCGCCTGGTTGGGGGTGAAGAAACGGCCGAAGATCGGCAGGACCCGCTTCGATCCCTTCACGTAATCCTCGTTGTAAGTCGCCAGAAAAATCAAGATATCGTCCAAGATTCGCTTGTCGAGGTCCTTGACGAGGAAGAATCCGACCGTGGGCGGCGGTCCGGGCAGAACCTTCAAGTGGTATTTGGAAAAACCGCCCTGCACTTTCGTATCGCCGTTCACGACCAGGCCATGGTTGTCGGAGAGAAGCTTCCATTTTTGCTTCTTATAGCCTTGCGGAGTCGAATTAAAATCGCCGCCGATCAGGAAATCGGGATCGATACCCCCGCTCTTGGGCCCGTTCGGCAGAAAGGCGATCAATCCGTCGACCTCTCCGTCGATGTCGGTGCCCTTCGAGGAAAAATGGGTCGAAGCGAAGGTGAAATCGAAGGCGTTATTGCCCCCGATCAGGACCTTGCAGTTGACCCGGTGCAAGCCGCGGGCGTTGGCGATCTCGTCGGTTTGCGATCCGCCGCAATCCAAGAGCTTGCTGTTATACATGATGGGAAGATATTCCCGCATCTCGAGGCTGATGCGGAAACGCCCGTCGGGCGTGGTCCAGCTCGGTTTAATGGTCTTCGTGGGCTTGCCCCGTACCACCTTGTAGTCGCCGAAATTTCCGGAAAAGAGCGGGTGGTCGTTCTCGGTTTGTTTCCCGCTGGCGACGGTCTTGATCTTGAACGGCGGCGGAGTCGCGGTGGGCGTGGGAGCCGGCGTCGCCGCCAGCTGTGTTTTCTTGTACTTGGTGATGAGGTAAACCTCCTGCAGGGCGATGATGGTGATCTGCGAATCCTTCACGATCTTGAGCAGGGTCGCGATTCGGTCTTGCACCAGCCCGCCGACTTGGCCGGTGACGTTGCGTTTGGCGGTACGGCGCGTCAACAGGTGGAGGTTCCAGGTGGCGGCGCGGATCTTTCCTTCCTCTAGGGAGATCGATTGATTGGGAAGGTATTCGAGGGGATCCCCGTCCTTAAGTTGGGGATTTTCGGGAACGGCGCCGACGTCGGAGTCGATGTCTTCCTGGTCGGACTCGTTTTCCTGCTCCTCGACGTCCCTTTTTTCGGGGCTCTCGAAATCCGAATCGGGGAGCTTGTCCAGATCGGTAAGAACTTTACCGTCGGGCGCACGCGGCGCACCGCCGCGGGGCGCGCAGCCAAATGCGGAGACGAGGGCGAAAAAGAGAAGCGGCCAGGCAAGAGCATGCCCGAACGGACGAGGAGTCATCGCGAATCCCCCCTTCGAGGAACTCATGATACCTTAGGCTCGAAATAGCGCCAGAAAATTCCTCCCTAGCCGGTAAAGGAGGGATTTATCGGCGATCCCGGCGGGGAAAAGGGGAATTTCATTCGTGCCGGGACCTTTTTACGATATAGTAGTGCAAATCCCCTCGAAAGGTGACCTCATGCACAAGATGAAATTATCGCCCTTGGCTTTCTTGCTTTTCCTGGCGCCGGTGACCTGTTCCTCGCCCAAGGGACCGCCGCCCGAACCGGGCGGCAAGGCCGCCACGAGCTCCCCGGCAAAACCCCAGCCCTCCCCCAGCCCCACGCCCGTGCCGGCGCTGCCGGATACCGGCAAGGCCTTTCATATTTCCGGAAATATCGACGACGCGGTCCAAGAGGGCCACGTCTGCGACGTGAGCGCGCCCTTTACGGTGCCCGGCACCTTGAAGTTTGAATTCACCCCTACAAGCGCGACCAAGGGCACTTACACTTATTCCGGGCCCTTCAACGCCACTGGTTCCGGCCCCTACGAAATCTTCAGCGACGGGAAAATGCTCGTAAGCGGCACGGGATGCATCATGGGCAAATGCGCCACCTATTCCCACGACTGGAAGGTAAAACCGATTGATCCGAAGACGTGCGGGAAGGGAAAATGAAGAAAATGAAGACGGAGGTTCGATTTTCGGTCGATCATCGAATGGAATGACCGAATTTCAAACCTCCGTCTGAATTTTCGCTGAATTTTCTCCTGAATTTCCCGATTTCGTGTAATGGAAATTTTTATGAAAAAATTCCTCTCTACCGCCTTTACCATCTGTTTCTTTTGCGTAAAATCCTTACAAGCACAGACCTCGGCGGAACCCTCAGGGGTCTACCAAGAATTGACTCTCGGCGTGGACCCTTCCCAGGGCGTGGTTACCGGATATTACGAAGAGAATTATGAGCCTCCTAATATGCCTCATCTCCATTGTGCCTTTTACCTTTTCGGAAAGAAAAAAGGAGAAAGTTACGCGATCCAGGCATGGTCGCCAACAGACAAAAAGTCCAAGATTACCGATGGGGAACTCTCATTTTTCTCAGCCAACGGCCAAAAGCCAAGCGTTCTTCTTAGGCTTGAAAGGCTGGATCGAGACTGCGTAAGCATCAGACCAAACCTCGTCAAAGGACAAGGAGCTTTTTTTGATATCAAAAAAAGCTCTGCTTGGACGGCCGTTCGAATAGTTGCCAATCCAAAATCCCCCTATTACCAAGCGCCGGACCCTTCCTCTCCCACGAGAAACTCCGCCAAGCGGGGAACGGTGTTGACCGTGACGGAACGACGTGCCGATTGGGCTCAAGTGCAATCCGACCAGAAACCGAAAGGCTGGATCCGCGAAACGGACTTGTTTCCGGCGGATCCATCAGAGGCGAGGAACGAGCCGGCTCCGACTGCGGCCGGCAAGGTTCCGGCGACTCCTCCCAAAGCCGACCCTACCCCTCCGGCCAAAAAGGCTGAGCTTATAGCCCAGCCAGCGCCAAAAATCGCATCGGAGCCGGAACCAAAAGACGCCCTCATCCAGCGCTTGAAGTCGCTTAGCGTACAGGCTTTTGAAATGGCGCTTCAAGTGCTGAAAAATCCCGCCTTGAGAGACACCCTCTCCTCAAAAAGAACCCGAATGGAAGAGGAGTTCAACGCGCTCGTCTCTCAGCTAAACAGAATCGCCCCTTCGGCCTATTCCGAAGAATCAAAGGATATCTTCGAAACTTTCTTGGATTTGCAATACGCCGAGCGGGCACAACCTGTGGTGAGTCTAAGGTTGAACCAGAAAATCTTGGGATTGGGCAAATAAAACAGAAGTTCGATTTTCGAACCAAACAGGAACCCATCGACCGAATTTCATACCTCCGATCCTATGAAAAAAAGGCTGATCTCCCGTTTGTTGCCTAGACGCCGTGAGGCGTACGATCAGGCTAACAATCTTTTAAGAAAGGAGACCAGCCATGGAAATTCAAGCATATTGTGGAATCGATTTACATAAGAGATTTAGCGCAATTTGTATCATGAACTCGGAAGGTCAAATTATCCAGCAAAGGAAGCTCCTTCACAACTGTGGGGAATTAGAATCTTTTTTCCAAGAACAACCCATCCTTCAATGTGCGCTGGAGCCGGTCGATAATTGGGGTTGGGTCGTGGATGCTCTGCAGAGCCTGGGTCATAAAGTGCATCTGGCAAATACCTACAAAGTAAGATTGATCGCTGAATCCCGAATTAAAACGGACAAAGTCGACGCCAGGGTGTTGGCGGACCTATTAAGGACTGGATATCTTCCAGAAGCCTACGTGGCGAGCCCCGGAATTCGGGATCAGAGAACTTTTTTAAGATATCGAATTGATTTGAGTCGCCAAAGGGCCCGGCTCAAATCGCAAATCAAAAGATTGTTTCGAGTGGAGAATCATCAAGTCCCGGAGTATTCCAACCTATTCGGCAAAAAGGGCCGTGTTTGGCTGGAGGCAACTACCCTTCGCCCGGTTCACGAGCGGATCAAGGAAGAGAGTCTGGAGACGATTAGGCATTACGATGCCTATATCGCCAAGCTCGATGCCGAAATCCGAAGAAACTGCGCTAAAAATGACACTATCTTGAGATTGATGACCGTCCCGGGCATTGGCCAGCTCTCGGCGCAAGTCATCATGGCTGAGGCGGGAGAGATGGAACGATTTCGCACAGCCAAGCATTTTGCCAGTTATTGCGGGCTAGCCGTCTCGCAACGAAGCAGCGCCGGCAAGACCCGATTCGGCTCCATCACCAAGCAGGGTAATAAAAACATCCGATGGATCCTGGTCGAAGGCGCTCAAAAGGCGAAGTGTTCGGACCCAAATCTAAAAAGATTTTTTGATCGAATTGCTTTTAAAAAAGGCAGAGCCAAAGCCACCGTGGCGGTGGCAAGAAAGTTGGCCGAGATCTGCTGGCACATCGCCATCAAAAAAGTGGATTACGATACGAATAAGGTTTGTCGCCAAGTCGGGTGAGCTCGCTGTAAGACTGGTCCAATAAAAGACCGAACCTCCGATTGGGCAGCCCGAATATGAATCATCGACCGTGTCCGCTCCCTCAGAGGGAATAGGACGAATAGGCGTGTATGGGCAACCATCTATCGGCTGGTCTTGCCTTGACTAGAACTTTTTCATAGGCGTCTTCCTTTCGCTTCTTTCGCTCTACGTTGTCGAACGACTTCTTCGTAAACCTGCTCGATATGGGCAACGAGTGGAGGCCGACCTCCGACGTGAAGGAGGTGTTCAAAATCCGCGACCGCGAGACCGGCAAGATGAAGTGGACCGCCACCCGCGCGGATCTGGTATTCGGCTCGAACTCCCAGCTGCGCGCGATCGCGGAGGTCTACGGGCAGGACGATGCACGGGAGAAATTCGCGCGCGACTTCGTGGCGGCCTGGAACAAGGTGATGAACCTAGACCGCTTCGATAGGGCCTGAGCACAATGATCTCGGGTTGGGGAGTTTTCGTTTGAGGGGTCGGGTTTTGCCGTGATAATATCGCGGCCATCTATAATAAGTGATCCAATCCTATGGAAAAAAGGAGGCTGGCCATGAATAAAAAGCGTCTTGCATGGGTTGGCGCGGTTTTGGTTCTTTCAGCCGGGGGAATTTTCGCTTTCTGGCGTCTCGGCGGCAATGGCGCCAGGGCGGCGGATCAAGCGTCTAGCTACATGCCTGTGGACATTACCGAATCCTTCCAGAAAATTGTGGATAAGATGGTGGCCGATAAGTCTCGTGTCGAGGCGGAGCACCAAAAGCTCTTGCAGGAGCGTTATGATATGGCCAATCGTGCGGCACCCGGCCTCACGATGTTTCGAGGCAAGCCGGTGCAAGAAGGGGTCCGCGTTAAATTGCCCGGTGGTGCGACTTGGGATCAGTTGACCGGAATGACTCCGGAGGAAATCAAGGAGAAAGACCTGTGGCCGGCCGGGTTTTATCCGCTTCCCCATCCCAACCACCCCGAGGGCGGGATGCTTTTTCCAAAGTTCCATATTGCCGAGGTTCAAAAACAGACGGGACGAGACTTGAGTCGGTTTGATTTGGACTTCGACTTTCCCGATCACTTTCTGCCGGAATTCCCGGCGCCTATTTTTCTGACAACCCGTCCCGACTTGGGGGATGTCTCGCAGGGAAAATTGATCACGCTAAGCAATTATTATGAAATTTTTAACGGCATCCTCAATCCGAAACAATTGGAGGGGTTGCGTCTTTTGCTGACTCCGTTTCCGCAACAGCAATTCAATGCGACGGAGGATCGCCGCAGCCTTTTGCCCAGCCAGGGGGTGAGCTGCTTCGAATGTCACGCCAACGGTCATACCAATGCCTCAACCCATTTGGTGGGGGATATTCGGCCCCAGGCATTTCGTCATCGCATCGACACCCCTACCTTGCGCGGAGTCAATATTCAGCGATTGTTCGGATCGCAACGCGCCTTGAAATCGGTTGAGGATTTCACGGAATTCGAGCAACGAGCGGCCTATTTTGATGGAGATCCCGTCATTGCGACTAAGAAAGGGGTTAATATTCTAGAGCGGGGCAGCCAGGTCCATGCCATGGCCGAGATGCAAGAGATCTTCGATTTTCCTCCCGCTCCAAAACTCGACGTGTTCGGTAAACTGGATCCGAAAAAGGCGACGGAATCGGAAATGCGGGGTCAGGCTGTCTTTTTTGGCAAGGGACGTTGCGCGGAGTGCCATACCCCGCCTTTTTACACCGACAATTTGATGCACAATCTCCATACCGAGCGCTTTTTCAAGCCGAAGATGATCAACGGGATGATGGCCGTCGGGGACGGTATGATAAAGAACTTTCCTCTCCGTGGGATTAAGGAATCTCCCCCGTATCTTCACGACGGGCGTTTGCTGACCCTGGAAGACACGGTGGAATTTTTTAATCTTGTTCTCGAAACAAAGCTCACGGAGCCGGAGAAGAAGGATTTGGTCGCCTTCATGAGGGCATTATAGGCCCCATCGTCACCGATCGAAACCGATAACGATTTTGTTTTCGGAGAAAAATATTATGGAAAATGAAAAGCCTCGTGTCGTTTGCGCCGTTCTTCCTAACTTGACAAAGGTCCAGGAGTCTTTGAAGAGCCTACATAACATGGGGATCTCCGAAGAAAACATCAGCGTCATCACCAATCAGGAAGAGTTTGAAAAAAAGGAATTTGAACCTCATCTTGGAAGTCAATTGCACCATGGATCAATGGATCAGGGAGCGAAAATGGGGATCGCCGGCGCAACCGTCTATGGGCTAACGGCGATTGCCGGGATGACCGCGGCGGGGGCGGGTTTGTTGGCTGCGGGTCCCATTGTAGTCGCGCTTATGGCCGCCGGGGGCGTGATGGGAGGACTGCTTGGGATAGAACGAAAGGCGGGTAAGACGCCTATGAAAAAGTTCTAGTCAAGGCAAGACCAGCCGATAGATGGTTGCCCATACACGCCTATTCGTCCTATTCCCTCTGAGGGAGCGGACACGGTCGATGATTCATATTCGGGCTGCCCAATCGGAGGTTCGGTCTTTTATTGGACCAGTCTTACAGCGAGCTCACCCGACTTGGCGACAAACCTTATTCGTATCGTAATCCACTTTTTTGATGGCGATGTGCCAGCAGATCTCGGCCAACTTTCTTGCCACCGCCACGGTGGCTTTGGCTCTGCCTTTTTTAAAAGCAATTCGATCAAAAAATCTTTTTAGATTTGGGTCCGAACACTTCGCCTTTTGAGCGCCTTCGACCAGGATCCATCGGATGTTTTTATTACCCTGCTTGGTGATGGAGCCGAATCGGGTCTTGCCGGCGCTGCTTCGTTGCGAGACGGCTAGCCCGCAATAACTGGCAAAATGCTTGGCTGTGCGAAATCGTTCCATCTCTCCCGCCTCAGCCATGATGACTTGCGCCGAGAGCTGGCCAATGCCCGGGACGGTCATCAATCTCAAGATAGTGTCATTTTTAGCGCAGTTTCTTCGGATTTCGGCATCGAGCTTGGCGATATAGGCATCGTAATGCCTAATCGTCTCCAGACTCTCTTCCTTGATCCGCTCGTGAACCGGGCGAAGGGTAGTTGCCTCCAGCCAAACACGGCCCTTTTTGCCGAATAGGTTGGAATACTCCGGGACTTGATGATTCTCCACTCGAAACAATCTTTTGATTTGCGATTTGAGCCGGGCCCTTTGGCGACTCAAATCAATTCGATATCTTAAAAAAGTTCTCTGATCCCGAATTCCGGGGCTCGCCACGTAGGCTTCTGGAAGATATCCAGTCCTTAATAGGTCCGCCAACACCCTGGCGTCGACTTTGTCCGTTTTAATTCGGGATTCAGCGATCAATCTTACTTTGTAGGTATTTGCCAGATGCACTTTATGACCCAGGCTCTGCAGAGCATCCACGACCCAACCCCAATTATCGACCGGCTCCAGCGCACATTGAAGGATGGGTTGTTCTTGGAAAAAAGATTCTAATTCCCCACAGTTGTGAAGGAGCTTCCTTTGCTGGATAATTTGACCTTCCGAGTTCATGATACAAATTGCGCTAAATCTCTTATGTAAATCGATTCCACAATATGTTTGAATTTCCATGGCTGTGGTCTCCTTTCTTAAAAGATTGTTAGCCTGATCGTACGCCTCACGGCGTCTAGGCAACAAACGGGAGATCAGCCTTTTTTTCATAGGATCGGAGCAAATTCCTCGGTCGGCATTTCGCGACCACAAAATTTCCCCTACAATACATTTAACATCCGGCCCCACCCGCCAAGTCATCAATTTATCACGCATTTTTCTATAGGGCTCGGACGGTCATTCGGCGGAATGCGCAGGCATTCCGAAGGAATCTTTATGAAATCATTATCTTTTGTTCTGATGCTGGCGGCGGGGCTCCTTGCCCGGCCTGCCCAGGCCCTTACGCCACTCGAGCGCCTCAACCAAGAGCTCCAAGGCCAATCTCAAGGGCTGGAAACCCTGGCGACCAGCTCGGAAGAGCTCCGCCAGGCCGCCATGGAGGCCGCCGCCTACCCTAACGTGCTTTGGGAAATGGACCGCGAGCAGAAGCGCGCCAGCGAGCAATTCCAGCGTCTCATCGCCCCCTATCCCCGCAAGACCCAAGAAAAGATCTACGACCTCGTGCGCTACCCCAATCTCGTCGAGGATTTGGTGGAAGGGGGGCCCAAATCGAAGGACCAGATCAAAGACATGACCCGCAATCTCCCGAAGGGCGTGCAAGACGCGGCCAAGGAATTGGGCGCCAAGGAATACGCCCTGCTGCGCGACATCCGCAATCTCAACCTCGAATCCGAACGCGGTCTCGAAAACTCCTTGCAGAACATCCCGGAGTCGAGCCGTCAGGCCTACCGCAAGCTCCTCGGCCATCCGGAAATCCTGCGCGCCCTCTCCGACGACCGCGACCTGGCCTTGGCCTTGGGAGACGCCTACCGCGCGAATCCCGCTCAAGCGCAGGCCAAGCTCAACGAATTCAGCGCCCAAGTCGCGCGACAACAGGAAGAGGCGCTCAGCGACTATCGCCAAACCCTCGCGAACGACCCTCAGGCCCGCGAAGACCTGAAAAAATCCGCCAAAGCCTTCGCCAAGGAAAACGGTTACGACGATCGGGACGATTATTATCCTCCGCCCCCCGCGTCCTCGAGCCAGACCGTCGTGAATATCAACATCAATCCCTACCCTTACTGGTTCGGGTATCCCTATTGGTACAGCGTCCCGGTATGGCGACCCTACCCGCTTTGGTACTGGACGGGCTTCTGGGGCTGGGGCAGCGGCTTCTATGTTTGGGGATTTCCCTCTTATTATTACACCAGCTGGTTTTACGGCTACCCGCGGCATTTCTACCGCTATCCCTATCTGTCGAGCTGCTATGGCAACTACTATTACCGCTGGCGCGGACGCCCTTACTATTACAACGGCTTCTATCGCGGCGTGAACGGTTGGTATAACCGTTACGGGTACCGCGCCCCCATCACCCTGTATCGCGGCGATTCCAACAGCGCGCAGCGCTGGCGCGACTACGGAGAGCGGCAAGAGGTGCGCCGTCGGCAATACACGCCGGCCTCGGCCAGCTACCAGCCTTACTGGCGCGACAAACCGAACCGCGACGGAAAGGGAAAGCCCGATTTCGTGAAGGGCGCGCCGCGCGGCAAGCCGGGCGGCGGGGACGGCGCAGTGCCGGCCTCGGGGCGCTACCGGGGCCGCGTCCAAGACAATGTCGCGCCGGACCAGGGAGGCGCGACCGAGGCGAATCGGCGCGGCTCCCGTCCGAAGATCGACCGCGACGGCTCGCAGCCGCGCGAATTTCAACCGCGCGACGCCCGGGAAAACCCGCGCAGCCGCTCCAACGTCAACGCAAAGCCCCGCGGCGGCCAACCCGTCGGCAATGTGACGCCCGACTCCCCCGGCACGACGAACCGTTCCGGCTTCACGCCGCCGCCGAGTCGCATTCCGGAGCGCGGCGGGGGATCCTTCGGTTTCCGCGACTCCGACTCCTCCTCTGTCGGCTCGGGGCGCAGCCGCTCTTCCTGGGGCGGGGGTTCCTCGTCGGGCATGAGGGAGCGCAGCTCCTTCGGCGGAGGCTCGGGTCGATCGCGGTCTCCCTCCTTCCATTCCGGAGGAGGCGGCAGGGGCCGTCGTTAGTCGGCAGCCGACGCGGATTCCAAGCGCAACTTCGGCGTCCTCTTTCCAATTTACTTTGCCGCGCGATTGCGGAACAATTCGGGCCGCCCCTGAATATCGCCGAAGGAGCCGCCCATGTCCCCGCAGGTCCGATGCCAGCCGGAAGGCTACAGCGTCACTCCTTCTTTGATCGTCCAAAACGCCCCGCCGCGTCCTCGGCGACCTGCGAAAGGAAAATGCATGCCTAAATATTTACGCGCTCCCTTCCTCCTATTCCTGCTCCAGTGCCTGTTCACGGCCTGCGGCAACGGCGGCAACCAGGCGCCGCTCGCCGATGCCGGCGGCGACCAGGTTGTCTTCGTGGGCGAGACGGTGCAGCTCGACGGGAGCGCCTCCAGCGATCCCGAGGGAGATGCCCTGGCCCCGCTCTGGGAATTCGAGACGATGCCCGCGGCGAGCCAGGCCAGCCACGCCGCACCCAAGGAATTTCGCAGCAGCTTCACCCCCGACGTGCCGGGATTGTACCGGGCGCGGTTGGTCGTCGACGACGGCAATCCGATCATGGAGGCCTCCCAGGCCGACACTGTCGAGATCCAGGCCTTGGTTCCGCTGCCCTTCCAGGGAATCGCGATGGATTACGACCCCGAGGCCCGCTGCAGCGACGACAATTGGACGACCAACACGCCGGTTGCCTGCTCGCCGCAGCTCTCCTTTACCTGTCCCTCCCCGCCGCCGGGCGATCCCTTTCAAAATCTCAGCGGCTGCCCAGATCGCTGCCAGAGCTGCTTCGACCAGGACCTCGCCGCCCTAAAATCCAACCTTCAGGTCGGCACGATCACGGTCTACCAGCCGAATTACTACATCCTCAAGGCCGCCCAGGCCCAAGGGCTCAAAGTATTGCTCGGGCTCTTCAACGACTCGGTCTTGGCCCTCACGAAAACGAACGACGGAAACACGGACTGCACCTTCGCCGGTTTCCCCGCGCTCTGCGGGGACGGCGTGGTGGCCAGCCTGGTCGACGGGGCCTGCGGCGCGACGACGCCGTGGGCGCCGCAGACCTTCTGCACGGCGGGTACCTATATCCCCGCGCTGAAGCCCTTCTTCGACGACGGAACCGTGACGGGAATTCAACTGGGGAACGAAATCCTCTCCTCGCCGATCAACGGCGTGACGCTCACTCCCGCTCAAGTTCAGGCCGCCGCGACGACGCTGCGCAACGGCCTCAACCAGCGGGGCTATACGGGAATTCCGGTGATCGTCTCTTCGGTGGCGGGACTGGAAAAAGACCTCTGCGCCAACGGCGCTCCCCTGCCGAACATCGACGGCATCGCCTCGCATCCTTATTGCAACAACGTCGCGAGCGTCCCGCCGGCTTGGCCCTTCGAGACAGGCAACACCCCGGCCCAAGCGGCGAAGGCCTGCGCCGATCAGGTGCTGTCGATCTTTCAAGAAGTGGCGGTGACCCCCTGCGGAGCGGACCACGTCTTCATCGGCGAGACCGGCTACAACACCGGCTGCCCCGGCGGTTCCGACGAGGCCAATCACCTCGCGGTGGCCGAGAGCTTCTTCCCCGAGATGGTCTCTCTGGCCTGCCAAAACAACATTCCCTTGTTTTTCTTCGATTACGTCGACGCCTGCCCCGCGGGAGGCTGCCTGCCGGGCTGTTCCGGCGAGACCAACGTCGGCAACGGGTATTTCGGCATCTATCATACGGAAAACTACCTGACGAAGGGCGACCTGGTGCTGAAATACCCGACGGTCCCGAACCTGAGCTGTCCGTAAGAAAACGTAGAAAGACGGAGGTTCGATTTTCGGACGCCGATCGGACCGAAATCTGCAAGAATTTCGCGTAAACAAACAGATAGGAAGACGGAGGTTTGATTTTCGCACGCGTTCGTTCGAAAATCGGCCTTGTCCCGACAACTCTCATCACGAGGTATGACGCCATGTCCCAGTTGTCCACCCCTTCCTTCCCGGATCGACTGCTCGACATCCTCAATTCCGCCTCGCTGGCCCTCATGCTCTCGGTAGGCCACCGCGCGAGGCTCTTCGACGTCATGGCCGAAATGGATTGGGCTACCAGCGAGGAGATCGCCCATCGCGCCGAAAAGAACGAACGCTACGTCCGCGAATGGCTCGGCGCGATGACGGTCGGCCGCATCGTCGAGTACGACCCCGACTCCCGGCGCTACCGCCTTCCCCCGGAACACGCGGCGGCCCTGACCCGCAAGGCGGCGCCCAACAACATGGCCCCCTTCTTCCAATACATCCCGATGATGGGTTCGGTGGAAGACCGCATCCTCGACTGCTTCGACAAGGGCGGAGGCGTCCCCTACGAGGCCTTCGCCCGCTTCCACGACGTGATGGCCGAGGACAGCGAGCAGACTGTCGTGAGCGCCCTCGAAGACCATGTCCTGCCCCTGGTGCCCGAGCTGGGTGCGCGCCTGCGCGAGGGCATCGACGCCCTCGACGTGGGCTGCGGCCGCGGCCGGGCCCTGATGCGCCTGGCCGAGCTCTTCCCCAACAGCCGATTCACCGGTTACGACCTCTCGGAAATCGCCGTCGCGCGGGCGCGCGAAGAGGCCGCCCAGCGCGGATTGAATAACCTCTGCTTCGCGGCCAAAGACTTGACCGAGTGGCGCGAAGGGCCCAACTACGACTTCATCACCGCGCTCGACGCCATCCACGATCAAAAGGCCCCCGACCGGGTCTTGAGCGCCATCCATTCCGCTCTGCGCCCCGGCGGAATCTTCCTGATGCAGGACATCCGCGCCTCCAGCCGCCTCGAGCACAACCTCGACCACCCCAGCGCGCCCTTCCTCTACACGGTCTCCTGCCTGCACTGCATGACCGTCTCGCTGGCCCAGGGCGGCGCAGGCCTCGGCGCGGTCTGGGGCGAGGAAAAGGCGCGCGAGCTGCTGGCCGCGGCCGGGTTCACCGACGTGCGGGTGCACAACCTGGCGCACGACTTTCAAAATTCCTTTTTCGTGATGAAAAAGCCTTAACCGCTCAATCCTTCCGAAACATCCTCATCAGGTGCTCTTGGAAGGCGGGGTCCAGCTTCGGGGCCGGCAGCCTGCGGCCCGCCTCGCGGGTGCGGCGGTAGGCCTCGATGAAGCGCATGCAGGGCGGACACAGCTTGAAGTGGCGCAACATCCGTTTTTCGGTCTTGGCGTCGAGGTTTTTTTCCAAAAAATCGTAGGCGAGGGCCTCGACCTCCTCGCAGGTGGGCATGCGGAGGGCGCGGTCGATCCAACGGCTGAGCTTGCTCTTAATCGACATACTTCTCCTCGAGCTTCTTGCGCAGGAACATCCGCGCTCGGTGCACCCGCACTTTCATCACGCCCTTGTCGAGGCCGAGGACGGCGCAAACTTCGTTCTCGGACAATTCTTCGACGTCCTTCAAGACGTAAGGCGCACGGTAATCCTCGGGAAGAAGCGCGATGCATTCCTTGAGGTAGGCGCGCGCCTCGCTCTCGAGCAGGGCGGTCTCGGGCAGCCTCGCCCAGTCGCGATTGGGATCGACGGCGACGCCGTCCTCGTAGCGGGGCAACACCTCTTCCCAAGAGACGGTCGCCTCGCCGCGCTTGGAACGAATCCGCATCAGGGCCTCGTTCACCGTCACCCGGTAGATCCAGGTGGAAAACTTCGCCTCACCCTTGAACGTGTCGATTTTCTCGATCACCTTGCGAAACACCTCCTGCAAGACCTCCCGAGCCTCTTCTTCGTGCCTCAGGAAGCGATAGGCCACGCCGTAGAGTTTTTGGGAATACTCGGCGATCAAGGCGCGAAATGCCGACTCTTCGCGGCGGACCAGGCCCAGGACGAAGTCCTCTTCAGTCTTGGATTCGGCGGCGGACGAAAGATTACCTCGGCCCGCAAAATTTTTTCCCGACTCGGACATCCCACCGCCGATTATACCGCCGCTCCGCCATAAGCCCAGCAATATGATTCGGCTTATCCGATATTTCCCGCCCGCCGTTACTTTTCTCCGGTCGCCACATCCTAAGCCCTGAACGCTCAAACCGCCCGCAGGAGAGAACATGAAACGCCGCCCGTTCCTTTGGAAAATCGCCTTCGTCGCCCTCCTCCTCCTAGCCTTCGCCTTCGGAGATTGGATCGTGTTGGGCTACCGGGCGCTGGGCTACCCGATCACCCCCGCCGGACAGGCCTCCAATGTGGTCGTTCGGGAAGGCTTCGCCTATGCCGCCTTGGCCGAGTCGGGCCTCGGCGTCTACGAGCTCGAATCGGGACTGCTCGTCGAGACGCTGGCGCCGGCGGAGGCCGGAGGCAGCGTCGACGACCTAGCCATCGCGGACGGTTTATTGTTCGCCTTGGACGCGCGGATCCCCGGGTCGCTCAGCGTCTACTCGTTGGACGACCCGCGGCACCCGCGGCGCGTCGCGGGACCGGCGCCGGTCGAGGTCGGGCCTTTTTCGGGAGTCTCCGCCGCGGCGGGCCGGGTTGTCGTCTCCGGCGGCACCTCACGCCTCACCCTGCGGCGCTACGACCGGGAGGGAAATCTCTCCGCCGAAATCGCGGCGGCGGACTTGGGCCGCGGCCAGCCCGACGTGCTGCTGCGGCCGGACGGAGGCATTGCCGCCGTCTCCACGCATTTCGCGGGGCCGGAATTCGGCTTGAGCCTCCTCGATCTCTCCGAGGACGGCCCGAGAGTCGCCGGCACCCTGCCCTTGCCGGGAGCCGGATTTACGTCGGGCGGCAGCAAGCCGGCGAATTTCCCCATCGAGGGCGCTTGGGCCGGCGACACGCTCCTGCTCGCGCAGGGAAATGCGCTGGCCTTCGTCGAGCTCTCCGACCCGAAGCGCCCTCGACTGCTGAGGAGCCTCGAGCTCGGCGTCCATCCGGTGAACGTCGACGCCGCCGGTGGAATCGTCGCGGCCGTAGGCTCGTTTCCGCGGGAGCGCCTGGTGCTGATCGAATTCGGCCGCGGCGGCCCGCCGCGGATTCTGCGCAGCCTGGAGCTGCCGGACGGCTCGGTGCCCACGGGGGTCGCCGTCGGCGCGGACCGCGTCGCCGTGGCCACGCAGGGCCGCGGAGTTTTGTTTTTTCAACGATAACCCAAAGGAGGAACCATGTTTCCCAACATCACCCAAATCCTGAAACCCATCGCCCTGATCGGCCTCTTCGGCCTGGCCGCCTGCCAAAGCGCCGGCGGCGTAACCATGGGCGAAGCCTCCCCGCAGGGGGCGGAGTACCAAGTGACTCTGCGCAGCACCTGGACCGAGGCCAATCATCCCTTCGAATATCCCGAGGCGGGCGTCGTGACCGGGCCGCATTTTTCGGGATTGATCGGAGCCACCCACGGCGGCCAATTCGAGCTCTTCGCCGAGGGCAAGACGCCCAGCCCGGGCCTGGAGCGGTTGAGCGAGGAAGGCAAGCACGACCCGCTCAATCGGGAGATCCAGGCGGCGATCGCGGCCGGACGCGCGGGCATGCTTTTCGAAAGCGATCCGCTGCGCGACTTTTCGCAAAGCGCGGTCGCCAAGCTGCGCGTCGACGAGCGCAACCCGAACGTCTCGGCGGTGGCGATGATCGCCCCGAGCCCCGACTGGTTCGCGGGCGTGCGCAATCTCAGCCTTCAGGAAAACGGCCAATGGGTGCGGAGCAAGACCGTGACCCTCTACGGATACGATTCCGGCGGCGACACGGGGACGACTTACAAGGCCCCCGATATGGACGCGAACCCGAAGCAGCCGACGCGGCTCGCCAAGGACCCTCATTTCGTCAAAAACGGGCAGTTGATCCCGGTGGGGACGCTGACCTTCACCAAACTTTAAGCACGGGTCGTAAAATGCGGCGGGGCCTTGCGAGGGGCCCCGCCGTTTCTTCGAAGTTTCGTGGGAGGAATTCCGATGGAAACCTTGCGCAAAAACTTAATCGCCCTGCTGAGCCTGGTCGTCGCCGTCGGGGCCTTGAGTTACGGCGCCTACCGCAACGAACAAAGCGAGCGGAACCGGAACATCCGCGTCGCCTGCTTCGAGGTGCTGAAAAATTTGGGCGAGCTGCAGACCCTCGTCCACTACGCGCATTACGACAAAGATCCTAAGGCCGGCAATCCGATCGGCGGGTGGGGCCGGGTGCTGTTGATCCAGGACCTGGCGATGGTGCTTCCCGAGCCGATGCCGACCAGCACACAGCGCCTGTTTCAGGCATGGCAGGGAAATTTCGCCGGGATCGGGGAGGCAGAGGAGCCGACGGAGCGGATCTTGGCGGGGATTCGCGGGGCTAGGGGCGCGACCTTGGAGGTATTGAAGGGGCTGCGCTGAATCACTCCCACGAAAACAGAATCCTATCCGCGACCAAAACAAAAAGATCAAGGCGCATTGGCCTGCATGGTCTCCAGCTCTTCGGCGCAGCGGGCCTGGCTGGGATAGATCATGTATTCGCTCTTCGGGCCGACCTTGCAGGAATAAAAATCGGCCTTGCCCGTAAAGGAGCCCGTGTCTCTCTCCCCATGGTGCTTGCAGTCGGCCCCGGTCAGGGTTTTGGCGGTGACGGGGGCGCACTTGGCTTTTTCGGGGCGAAACCAATCGAAGCCATATTTGCCGACCAATGTGGCGGAGGCCGCGGGGACGGCCGCAGCGGCAGGCATGTGTCCGATCATGGAAAAAACGGCGAGCAGCGGGATTATCATGTATGGTTTCATGGACTTAAGTTTGAAGGAGGCGCGGCGGGAATGGCAAACAAAATTTGCTCCGTCTTAATTTTCTATTTGTCTTTTGAGATCCGCCGGGGCTCCGGGCCTTGTAGGAGAAAGACCGACATCCCCATGGCCGAATCGGCCACAAGAAAATCAGCGCAGGGCCGATACCGCCTAACGATTTAAAACGGCATGATAGTCCCTGGTGACGGCGAAGATTGATTTTTGAGATTTAAGACGTTTCCTTACCCGAAAAAAACCTGGCAGGCGCGGGAGAACAACCCCTCAAGCCAGGTTTTTTTTATCCGCCGGCAAGGTCCCGGCGGCTTTCGGCCTCTTATGGCGTCGCCACGCCGGAATCCAGCGCCGGGGCCCACGTCCATTCAGTCAACTTTTCGCTCAGCTCGGCGGTTTTTGAGGGCGCTCGCCCCAGGGGGCGAGCGCGGCCGGACCTAAGAAGGTAAGTCATTTCGGCGAATTTGCGCGAGGGCTCAAGACCTGGGCTTGGCACGCATCTTGGACCTCCCCTTCCCATGAGCAGCCCCACCGAAATCAAGCTCCACTTCTCTGTCGCCCCGAGGCGCAGCACCGGCTTCATCACCGACGGGAAATTCCTGAAATTCAGCTCCCCCTATCCGCAAAGCGGCACCAAGCTTTACGGGGGCGAGCTTTCGATCGATTTCCGAGAGACCTCGAAGAACGCCCAAGGCCGTCCCAAGCTGCGGCGCTTCGGGGAACTGGCTCTCATGTATTATTACGGCAGGTCCGACGACCACTTCGACGAAAGCGACCTTCCCTTGGGCGACAATCCGCTGGCGGGATTGATCCGTTTCAGCGCGACCCGCGACTCGCGAAGCCATTTTTTGATGGCCGAGTGGCGCTTCCCGCTCTTCGAGCCGGTGTATCGATCCAAGCACCTGCGCCTCATCCAGCCCCAGTACGGCCTGGGGGTGGGCGGGCTTTTCATCCACACCCACGTCATCCAGGACAGCCAATCGACGGTCGCGGAAAAGTGGCCGGCCTTCATCACCGGCTCGACCCAGCTTCGGGTAGCGGAAGTGTCGGTCGGTCCGCTCGACCTTTCCTTCGAGGCCTCCGTTCGGATGCTCGCCGGTCAGACCTACGGCATCATGGGGGAGACAGCGTTTCGCCTCACCTACCGTCGCTGAGCGACTCCCTGCTCTGAGAATTGAACGGAATTGAAGACGGAGGTTCGATTTTCGGTCGCCCCTTTGATCGGTACTGAGCCCATCAATTGTTGAAATTTTGAGAAATCAAAGTCCCCATTTGTGACAAGAAAACAGCCCTCCCTCATTTCTCATAAATTAATCCATATTATTCAAATGGTTACCATTCTCACCCTAGACCGCGTCTTGGCACTGGACTTGAACTTATAGACAAGCAGGCACTCCAGCCTAGCCGTAACAGGCGATGAAAGAGGAATTGAGATGATGACGAATATTATACAAGGCCTGCCCATTAAACACGTCGAAGCCCAAGAGGGACAGAGCCTCCACCAAAAGGCCCCCTTAGAAAAACAACTTCCCGGCTTTGGAGGCGCGAAATCGCCCTCCCGGGCGGCGGAACGCAACCTCGGCCTGATCGGGAAGGAAATACTGAAACGGGAACGCGGCGAGGCCTTCGCCCTTCACTACCATGCGGCGTCCGAAGCCGCCGGCGCCCTGCAAGGCGATGGTTTCTTGCAGCAATACCGCGCCTTGAAAAAAATCGCCCGGGAGCAAGGGATGCCGGAGTCCGAGTTCCGCGGCTATGAAAGATGCCTTTATCGCCGCTTTTACCAGGCGGCCGCGCAGGATACCGTTCGCGCACACCAAACGGGCCGCAAGCCCAAGGTGGAACCCGGAGAGCTCGCCTACATCGCCAAGGTCGCGGATATTTCCGAAGAGCAGATTCGCCGCGATTCGTTGATCTTCCAAAAATGCGAATTCGTGGCGCAGATTAAGGCGCTTCAGACCCGCAATCGCAATCACCACGCCTAGCGGAATAAAGCGAGCGGCGGCCGGTCTACTCTTCCGCTTTTCGCCGCGACTAAGGTGGAGCTACAATCCAACTCTCATGCGGGAGTTTCTTGCGGACACCATCTTAATCCTGCACTTTCTGTATATCGCCGGCTTGGTAATTCCCGTGCCGCTCATTCCGCTTGGGTACCCCCTGGGTTGGCGTTGGGTGCGCCGCCCCCTTTGGCGCGGGCTTCACCTTGCCGCAGTCCTTTTCTTGATCGCTCAAACCATTGTCGGCTTCACCTGCCCCCTTACGGACTGGGAAGTCGACCTGCGGCTCAGCTCGGGGCAATCCGCCTACGAGGAAAGCTTCGTGGAACATTGGGTCGGGCGGTGGATCTTTTTCGAGTGGGATGAGAAATATTTTGCCGCAATATATTTGATATTTAGCCTTACCGTGGTCTGGCTGTATCGAGTCTATCCGCCCCAGCGGCATGGGAAGACGAAGATTTGATTTTCGCCCGACTACTTTCCCGTTTCGCCCATCATCTTTTGCATTTCCTGCATTTGCTCGCGCATCATTTGGGCCTGATCGATTTGTTTGTACCCGGAGGGAAGTTTAAAGACCGCGGGATCGATGGGGCCGACTTCCACCAAGGTCGCCTCTTCTTCCATCTGAACGTTCCCTCCCCCAAACATCATCCCCTTCGTTTTGGAATTATTGATGCGCCTTAGCGGAGTCCCCTTGAGGTTCGCTAACTCCCGTTCGGCCGGGGACTGGAGACTTCCCAGGGTTCCCGACATGGCTTGGGCTGCTTGGTGCATCTGGGCGGCTTCGGCGTTGGGATTTTGCGGAGGGGTCAAGGTGGGATCGACGCAGACCTCCTGGCTCGTCTCGATTTTTCCACCTTTCCTTTCGACCTTGTAATTATCGCAGCTGCGGCCGGCGACGGTCAGGGTTCCCAGCTTTAGCAGGACCGCCTTGCCGGGATCGCCGAAATATTTGGCGGTGCTCTCTTCCATGCTTTGGCCAATGGTCTTGTCGCCGCGGGGCGCCTTGCGACCCATCATCTCGCCCATCATTTGCTGCGCGTCGCCCATCATCCCGCCCATATCCTTGAAATTGAGGACCTCGATTTTTTTCTCCCGGTGGTCGATGGTGTACATCATCCCGGCGTCGTAGTCGTACAAAGCATCCATCTTGCTAAGAGAGTCTTTCGTTAGATTGAATTTGTCGGACCAATAGACGGTCCTTTCCCCCTTCTTTTTACCTTCCTTGATTTGGTAGGTGACGGTCAGGTCGGCGGCGAATACGGACGGGGAAAAGGCCCCCAGGAAAATTACAGCCATGAGAAGTTTGAACATCTTCATCCCCCTTTCGAAAGGGAAAGTAGGACGGCGAAAGGGAAAGTAGGACGGAGCAAATGGGTTTTTGAAAAAGATGCCCCTTTTCCTATTTCATCTCCATGGGGTTAACCACCTCGGCCGGAGCCAGAGAGGGCGGCCTTCCCGAATCTGGAGTTACCTGGCTTGGTCCAGAACCTGGATTTTGGGCCCGATTCGTGCATACGGTATATTGCATGGGCACATCCGCTTCCCCGGCCTTCGTACAAACTACGTCGTAACTGGTACACGTATCCGCTCCTTGAGAACAAGTGACCGTAGTACCGCGACACACTTTTCCGTCTCTCATGACAAGGTAATATGGCTCTCCAGGCCCCGTGCAAGGAGTGGTCGATATCCTTGAAACGACGCCGTCCTTTTCTCCCTCGTTGACTGCACTCGTGGAATAGACTTGGGCAGGAAATATTCCTTTCGCAACATCCCTGGCGTTTCCGATGCTGATATCGAAAAGCGATATCGGAATAAGGACTGCAAGCCCCGTTAACATGACAAAGCTTGTCTTTAATGCAGATGTATTTCGCATGAGCCCTCCTTTGGCCCCAGTCCATTTTCACATCCTATGGCAACGTAAATGCAAGAACGATTCCAAGCAATCAAATGAAAAGGATCGTATTTTCAATAAGTTATCACGCAGCAGCTTTATCAATTTGAGACATTTCTCAATCTGAGGAAATCCGAAATCCGAAATCCGAACTTGCTACTCGAAACCGCCCAAATCCCGTCCCGATCTCCCCTTCCGCCAACGCGCCCGACAATTTTTGCGGATATTTCCACCACGACCAGAACATCCGCAATAACCTACTTTATTACACCTGGCACCACTCTTGCTTTATCTTTAAAGATGCCAACTCTCCCTTGAGAGGACATACTTGGCAATCATTCCATCTTGATACCTCACCACAAGTCAGCACCAGCACCACGGATGGGCTATTGAAATTCGAACGGAAAGGGGAAAATGAAAAAAAAGAAGATGACGGAGGACATCAAATCCATTTCAATGCAGACATGCTCCATCAAAGGAAGGTGAAACAATGAAACCCACTAAATTTTATTGGATCGGCTTAACATTACTCCTGGCAACGACGGCCCCGCACCAGAGTCTTGCGCAAATGGCCAATTTTTACACCAGTCCCAATTACAATAATTTCGTGAACAACCTGATCTCCAATCATATTTGGAATTCTTCCATGTCAAGGTACACGGGGATGAACCCCAATAAGGGGAGAGGAAGTTCGGGGGCTTCCACGTCTACCTATTCCAGCCAGCCCGTGATCGAGGAGGTCCCGGAATATCGGAAGTACTCGGCGGTCCAATTCAAATCCACCGGTACCCGACTCACGCTGCAAGAATACCTGGATTCGGTTCAGATAAACCCGCAGGACAAGGCCGAGCTCAAGCAATTGGTCCTGGATATCTTTAAAAAATGGGAGGCCGCTGCCGCCGCCAAAGGCCTGCCGAACGATTGGGCTTTAGCCTATGTCTCCTACGTCGGGCTCAATTCCCTGGTTTACAATGGATCGAGGGAAAAACCGATTATTCCATATGAACAGAATGTCGGACTTCGGGACCTGGTCGCGGAATATGCCACCGACAAGGGAATCTTCAACAATGTTTCGGACCGAGAAAAACAAGAGCTATACGAGCTTTACATCATCGGAGGAGGGCTTACTTACCATTTCTACGAAAAGGCCCTTCGGGAAAATAATGCGGAAGAGCTCAAGCAGACCAAACAGCTGGCGGCGAATAATTTGAGGGTCGTCGGGATCAAGCCCTAGCAAAATAGGAAGAAAAAGGAAGACGAAGGTTTGAATTTCGGCCCCTCAGAAAAAAGGAAGAAGACGAAGGTTTGAATTTCGGTCCGATTAATGACTTTCGACCGCCCGGCCGGAGATCGCCTCGAATGCCGCGTAGTGATCCGTGGGGAAGCCCAAGTAGGCGTCCGAGTAGGCCGAGACGGTCGGCGATGTGGAGAAAAACTGCAAATCGGGGGGGACTTCGGTCCCGTTCAGCAGATGGTCCACGATCAGGAAGCCATTACTCACGGTGTTAAGGATCATTGCCAGGCCGAAGTGCCCGCGATCCTTAAATTGGTACATCATGACCCGCGTGGAAGCGATTTCCTCCATGCCGTTAGCGACGAGGTTGTCGGTGTAGATCTGGGCCGCCCGGAGCGTCGCTTCGCCGACGCTGCCGTCGGCCTGGCCGAAGAGAAACACCATGGGAACGGCCGGGATTCGATCTGCGTCAGGGGTCATTTGGTGGAACTTCCCCATCCAATCGGGACTGTCGAGGTCGAGGGAGCGGATGTCTAGCGTCCCCTGGTTGATCGAGATGGTGGATTCTGGAGAAATCGGGAAGAAGCGGGCCGCGAAGTCGTTGTATACGAAGCCAGGCACCGGCAGGTGGCTCGGCACGTAATAGTCGCTCCTCACACCCAGGGAATTGAACTCATCCCCTGTGGCCCCTTCGAGAATGAGCTCGAGGTAATCCTTCACATCCCAACCCGTCGAGACCAAGAGCCCCACTTGATACGGGGCGTCTTCGGGCGCGACCGGCGGCTCTCCCGGATCTTGGGTCAAGAGTGCAAAGGGGTTCCCCAAGAACCCGCCTTGCGAAACCGCCCCGAGCACCCTTCGCCCGGGGTGGAGGTCCAGCACCTCGAAGAGGCATTCTTGCAGGTCACGCACGAGCAAGTTTCGGGATAGACCCCTGCGCTCGTTTGGGGTCAGACCGCTTTCCAGAGTCGCAAGAAAGGTGAATGAGGAGGCGGTCTGTTGGTTGTGCCGGACAAGCGGGAGAGGGTCGACCTTCGAAGAGACGTAGATCCCTCCCGCCTTCATCAGAAGGGGTCCAGGTCCCACCGCCCCCAGCGTCGAGGCGGTGAAACCACCCCCTCCCATGAACGTGAAAAGCTTCTGGTCCGCTGGCGCGATCGAGTCGATCGAATCCGGGATCCGGACAACGGCCACCGCCGGCAAGGTCGGGCACTCGGCGCTGTTCGGATTGAGGATCTCGCCCCGGAGGTTAAACTCACAGCCGTCAGCATTCCTAGCCAGGACGATTGAGTTGAATTCGCCTCCAAAAAAGGAGTCCGAGATATGGGCCGCCGATTTGATATTGCACCGCTTCATCACCTGCGGCGTGATCCGGTGCTCGATTTTCTCTCGTATCGTCTCTTGAGCCTGGGCCAAAGAAATCCAGAAAGGAAAGAAAAGGGCCGCCAAGAAAAGGGCCGCCAAGGAAACGAGCCCCGCCCCATAGCTTCGATTCATAGACACCTCCCGAACCCCTTGAAATAAGGAATACATGAACCGCTTGATTAGTAGGAATCTACTAAATTATCGGCGCGGGCCGAGGAGTTGGCAAGAGGAGAAAGGAGGGAGAAAGGAAGACGAAGGTTTGAATTTCGGCCCCTCAGCGTTCGATTTTCGTTCGGTTGTTAGCCTCTAAAGAAAAATAAAGCCTCGTAGGCTTGGCATCCCCTTTGCTTAATCCCAATAAATGCCCAATCGCCCACGATACGCCATCCTCACCGACCGATCCACCTTCCATGTCACCTGGCAGTGCCATAACCGAAACTGGCTGCTGAAAACCGATTGGGCCAAGAGGCTCTATTACAACCTACTCCTCAAATACAAAGACCGGTATCAAGTAACCATCTACTCGTATTGCTTCATGTCCAATCACCCGCATTTGACGGGATTTTGCCTGGACAAGAAGCTCCTTTCGGATTTTTTCCGGGTCGTCAACTCCCTCTTCGCCAGGGTCTATAACAAGAGATTTAGAAGGCGGGGCCAGGTGGTCATGGACCGGTTCAAATCTCCCGTGATTCAGACCGATTTCAATCACCTACAGGTCATGTTTTACATCGATCTCAACCCCAAACGGGCCGGCATGGTCACGCACCCCAAGGAGTACGCATGGTCGTCCTTCCACTACTACGCCTACGGGAAGGAGGACCCCCTGATCACCCCGGCGCCGAGCTTTTTAAATTTGGGGGACACGGACGGGCTGCGCCGGAAGAACTACCTGACCATGATCCAGCAAATTTTGAGAAATGACTGGAAAGAGAAACGCCCCTACTCTTCCATCCCCTTCATCGGAAATCCCGATTGGGTCATGGGACGCATGGAGCAGCTGAAGATCTTTCAGCGGCTGCAGAGAAAAAGCTGGCTGACCCGGTTTAAAGAGAAATTTGCGGCCTCGCCGTAGACACACCAACCACATATCCCTCCCAGAATAGTCCGCACACGTAGGCGGAGCCGAACAAGTGCGTCCTTAGCGCAATAAATTTGAATTTATTCTTACAGAATTGAATCTGATCCGCTGATTTTCGTCGAAAATCGAGGGTTCAGGCGGGAATTACATAATCGGGAGTTATCGGGCTGGGGGGAAGCAGGGGAAGGGGCAAAACGAAGGGGAATCTGCTCCGTCTTTATTTCCATTTTTCTCGTAACTTTTTCCATTTTTTCCGAGGCGCGGGCGGGATTTTGGGAGGATATAAAAAACCTCATCTCCCCGCCGACTCTTTCTTTCCCTGCGCCATCCGGTGACAACGCTCCCAGTAGTCCTACCGTCAACGCCTGCGCCCCGCCGGATCAGAATGCGCCTCACGACATCATTAGATTGTTTTGCAACCGCATGGCGGCTTGTCTGCCCGCGGAAGAGGCTTCCAGCGCTCGGGCGGGATGTATCTGGCGCTTGACGGGCGACGAAGGCAAGGAACTCTGGCGCGCGATGGGCGGCGAATTCGCCGATGCTCCCACGGCGGCCATTCTCGCCCGATATATCGATCAGGGCGTCGCCACGGTAAATGCCACCAACTATTGCTCCTGTACGAAGAGCCTCAACGAGCTTTCCTGCGAAGCCGTCCAAAGTCGAATCAACTCTGCCGATTACGGTTGGGCTTCGGGGCTTGTCGCCGCACAGGAGAGATGCACGAACGTGTTTACGGGCAGCGGACCGCTGACCGCGAAGAGCTTTCAAGAAAAGGGCGCCATCCATGTCTTTGCCCGGATTCTTGATGACTCGGGCAAGGGAGTATTAGGGCATTGGCAGGGATTGCCGGGTTCCAAGCCTTGGGGTGAAGGGCAATATTGGTTCCACCAGATTCCTATGGAGTTGGACCGCCCGCCCACGGTTGTTTATCACAAAGCCGTCAATGCCATCGACGTCCTCGCCTATCGTGACGATTCCCCCGACATCGGAGGCGCCGGATCGCTCCACGTCACTCGCTGCTATCTCGATGGTTTTACGAAAAATGGCTTTGACTGCACGGCGGAGGCCATTTTGGAGCGCGATCAAGCGCATTACAACCCGGCCGCGGTGAGTTGGGGAAAGGATATTTTAGTCTATTTTTATCATGGCGGAGACAAGGGACTCCGGATGGGTTTTTGGTATCCTTTCTCGACCAATGCCCTGACCGGCGCCTGGAGTGGCCAAGTTGGAAGTGCTTGCGAGGACCGCGGCATCCAACTCTCGCCAGGAGTGGTTGCGGAGCCGCTCCCGGATGGCTCCCAGAAGATACATGTATTCGCGAGGTCAAGGAATAATGGGCTATTTTACGTCTCGAAAATTTTCCCACCTATTTCTTTGGATTATGATCCGAACGCACTGCGAAGAACGGAAATTGATGATATTATTATCGAGACGGCGAGAGGGGAGATGGGTGGGCTCTGGAGTTGCGATATTTTTTCGAGATCCACACTTCCTGCTGTTTTAAGCTCACCAACGGCCTCCTTTATCCCTCCTTGGGTTTGGAATGAGCGATACACGATGGGACTTTATGTTATGGTCTACTTCATTAGCTCGGATAATTTTCTAGGTAACATGCTGGTTAAATCTGGAGAGGTAAAATCAGCTTATGACGGGCATCCCACGTTTCCTACTTATCGAAACTTCGTAAGCATGTCTCCCGAGAACCATGTGGGAGTCGTGACGGTTGATGCGTTAAGTACGGGGGAGCCCCCAGAAGACTATGTTCGCTACTACGATATAGTGGGATTCAGAAATAGTCAGGGACAATTAAGTATGTTTGGGAAAAGACGTCCTAATCAGGAAGAGGACGATAAGACGCCCATTTTGGATTCCCCCGCCATGGTTCTGGACGCCGAAAACAATATCCATTTCTTTTCAGGGGAGTTGGGAGGTCCAAATGCGATAAATTCCCGGACTGCCCTGAATCATATCGTCAGGCCACGCGGAAAATTCCAGGATGGTACCTGGATGGAACCTAAGACAGAAGGAGCGAGCTTGTTCCCCGCGAAAATCCAGCACACGGACGATAGGAGAAGCGCCCCGGCAGCTCTCTATGTGCCTCCCCGCTTGCTTGTGAAGACAATCGAGGCGCCGATCGCTCCCCTTCTCAACGATAAGTAGCTCAGTCTGTTTAGGCTGAAGAAGTGATGCCTCTGAAGTTGAGCTACTTTATCTCGTCCTTGGGATCGGGGCTGGGCGGGGCCAGCGTCGCGGCGTCGGCGGGACCGCTGGAGGGCGGGCTTCTTTTGGGCGGGAATCAAAAAAAGGAAGACGAAAGTTTGAATTTCGACCCCTAAAACAAATCCATCTGCCTCTTCCTACTCGGCCTACTCAAACTCCTCCCCTCCAAAACCTTCGACGGCTTCCTCCTATCATGCGAAGCCAGCACCCTCTTCCCAATCCACTTCTGCCCGCACCTTCGGCAGACCTTATGCCCATCCAACCTCTCCATCCACCGCGTGCTCTCGCACCGGGGGCATTTCTCTTTCTTCACCTTACCCGCCATCGCGCGACTCCTCATCCTCTCCGCCGATCCGCCGGCGAAACCGCCGCAGCGGTCCGCCGAGCCTCGGATATCTCGCTTCCACCCAAAGCGCCAGCCGCCGAAACAACGGGACCTCTCGCGCCAACAACAGGGCGCCCAGGGCGATCAGCAGCCACCCCTGCAAGATCGGCAGAAACAGCCCCAAGACGCCCAGCGCCATGAGGCTGACCCCGCCGATCCAGCGAAACCATTTCACGCCTGATCCTTAGCTTAGGGACAAGTCGGCGGCGAATTGGTCGCCGTCGGGCACGTCGTCGTCTCGCTCCCCGTCCGCGTCAGCGTCTGAATCCCGCTGATCGAGGCCCCCTCGTCGTCGAAGATCTCGATCTCCAAGGTCTCCCCCACCTCCACGCAGACCAGCAAAGAGAACGACCCGTCCGACGCCAGCAAGGCGTCCACGTCCGTCACCGCCGAATCGCTGATGTTACGCACCCGCACAAAGGCCCCCGCCGGCGCCCCCGCGATGGTGTCGCAAACCGAGGCCTCCCGCGTGGTGCCTCCCTCGAGGTCCGCGACCGGCGCGGGCAGGTTGATCCCGCCGGCGCTGCCGCAGCCGGCCAGCCCGCCGAGGCCCAGGGCCAGCAGGGCCGCCAAGGAAATCCGTTTGATATTGGCCGGGAAGGCATACAATAGATAAGATCGAAGCGACATCGGAGAACCTCCATTGATTATTGAGAGCAGCGACAAAAAATATCGGGTCTTGCGGGAGCTGGGCCGCGGCCACAGCGGCACGGTCTATCTGGCCCTGGACCCCCGAGACCGAGAGGTTGCCATCAAGTGCCTAGCGAGTCAATGTTCCGAATCGGTCCTCACCCGGTTCCGCCAAGAGTTCTCCATCCTGCGCTCCCTCAAGCACCCCCACATCGCCCAGCCCGAGGACTTCGGCTACGACGAGGGCCTCAAGCGCCACTTCTTCGTCGCCGAATACGTCCAAGGCGCCAGCCTCGACGTCGCCCTGCACACCGCCTCCGAGGAAGAGGCCGCCCGCCTCTTCGCCCAAGCCCTGCGCGCCCTCGACTACATGCACCGCCAGGGCGTCTTCCACTGCGACCTCAAGCCCGGCAACATCCTCGTCACCTCGAAGGGCGAGCTGAAGATCATCGACTTCGACGTCGCGGTGCGCGGCACGCCCGCCATCGGCGGCACCCCCAGCTACTGCGCGCCCGAGCTGCTCACCGGCGACGAGGCCCGGCCCGACGCCAAGAGCGACCTCTTCTCGCTGGGAGCCACCTTCTACCACTGCCTCACCCGGCAAAAGCCTTACCCGGCGCGCAGCTTCTCCGAGCTGATCGTCGCCCACGGCACGCAGCGCCCCAAGCTCCCGTCCCAGATCAACCCGCGCCTCGGCACCCTGTGGGACGGCCTGCTGATGGGCCTGCTGCAGACCCAGGCCTCGCAGCGCTACAGCACGGCCTCGGCGGTCCTGCAGCAGCTCTACCCCCTGCTGGGCGAGAAGAAGCTCGCCTTCTCGGAAGCCGACATCGCCTACCGCCTGCGCCAGCACGGCGCGCCCGTCGGCAAAGAGGCCCTGCTCAGCCAGATCCAATACTTCCTCGAGACGCCGCCCGAGGCCGCGCCCGAGCGCCGCCTGGGCGCGATCCGCGGCGCGGAGGGCCTGGGCGCCGGTTATCTCGCCGCCGAGATCAAGGCGATGGCGCAGCTGAAGGGCCTGCCCTGCTACAGCCTCGACGCGCGGCAAGAATCGACGCCGCAGCGCTTCCCCTTCGTCTGGATCTGGGACGACTTAGACCGCCTCGTCGCCCAGCGCGGCGCGGAAGCCGTCGCGGCCCTCGCCGCCAAGCTGCGCGAGCTGGCCTACAAGGGCGGCGCCGAACGCTGGTGGGTCTTCGCCACCGGCTTCGAGCACCTGGAAAATATGCCCGAGGAACTGCGCGCCCTGCTCGGCGCCGCGGCGCTCAGCCTCGAGCTTCAGCCCTGGTCGCTGCTCGAGACCAAGGCCTGGCTGGAGGACATCTTCCAGACCGAAGAGATCCCCGACTTCCTCGCCCGCCGCCTCCACGAAGAGAGCCGCGGCCGGCCCCGCCGCGCGGTCGCGCTGCTGCGGCACTACTTAAGCCGCGGCCTGATCCTCGACACGCAGGGGCATTGGCGCAAGGACCTCTTCCAACCCACCGAGCTCTTCCGCGGCCACTTCGCCGCCGGCGAGCTCCCGCAGGAATACGAGCGCCTCTACGAGGCCGCCTCCGCCGAAGAGCGCGAGCTGCTGCGGGCCCTGGCCCTCGCCTTCGGCCCCATGCCCGGCGCCTTCTTCGAGCGCCTCTCCGGCCGCGAGTCCGTGCACGCGACGCTGCGCCAGTGGGTCGCGCTGGGCCTGGTCCAGGGCGGCGGGGCCGACCCCTATCGCCTCGCGCCGGGCGGGCTGAAAGAATTCCTCTTGGGCAAGCTCCCCGCCGCCGAGCTCTCCCAGGCTCACGACCGCTGGGCCGCGCTGGCCGAGGATCCGCGCTTCACCGAGTTCTTTTCCGAAGAGGCGCGGCTCTTCCACCGCGCCCAGGGCTCCGACGCCAAGAGCGCGGCCCTCGCCTGGGGCGAATGGGGCGACCGCCACGCGCGCCGCGGCCTGTGGCAGTCCGCCGAGGAGGCCTACGCCCGCGCCTTCGCCGCCGCGCCCGAGGGCGAGGCCGAGCTGCGCTTCCGCTTCGCCATCGACCGCGGCCGCAGCATCGTGCAGGGCGGGCGGCTGGAGGAGGCGAAGGAATACTTCGACGGCCTGCTCAAGCAATTCACCCGCGAGAAAAACCAAAACCGCCTCTTCCTCGCCAAGATCTGCGAGCGCCTCGGGCTCATCGAGACGCGGCGCGGGCACCACGACAAGGCGCGCGAGTACTTCCGCGCCGGCCTGCGCTGCCTCGAGCCGGGGCGCGAGCCGCTCGAGCAATTCCTGGGGCTGAAGAACTTCCTCGCGGGCCTGGACTTGATCGAGGGCCGCTATGCCGAGGCCATCGCGGCCTACCGCGAGACCCACGCCCTCGCCGCGACGCTGCCCTGGGAGCGACGCCGCATCCTCACCAACAACGACCTGGGCGCGGCCCTCTTGCAGAGCGGGGATTTCGCGGCGGCGGTGGCCCACTGGGAGGCGCAGCTCGAAGACCTGAAGCGCCGCGAAGACCCCAACCCCTACGTCCGCTGCCTCTACCAGCTGGGCCAGGCCCACCTCGACCGCGGCGACAAGGCCCAGGCCGAGCCCTACCTCGAGCAGGCCTCGCGCGCCGCGCGCAACCTGCAAAATCCCGAGATGGAGCTGCGCCTGCGCAACGCGCTGGCCAACCTGTGGAAAGAATCGCGGCCCGCCGACGCCCTGGCGATGTACGAGGCCGCCCTCGACACGGCCTTCCAGGGCCACGAGCCGCTCTCGATCGCGGTGGTCCTGCTCAACATGGGATTTCTCTTGGCCGAGATGGGGCAGGCGGCGCGGGCGCGGCACTGCCTGGACCAGGGCCTGCGCTTTTTGGGCGGCCTGCCCGACGCCGAGCGGCGCTTCGCCGACTATTATCAGGAAGCTCGGGAGGAGATCGCCCGGCTCGAGAGCGCCCTGCGCGCCGAGGCCGCGGGCGACCTGCAGCTAAACCCAGCGGAACAGGCCTAGCCGCGCCTCGGGCCGGCGGTAGGCCAGGGCCGCCGCGTAGCCGTCTTCCAGCTCGAGGGACATCGTCAAAAATTCCGGATCCGACTCGGGCGCGACCGCGATGCCGCTCACGCCCAGGCCCTTCGCCTTGAGCAGGGCCTCCTTGCGCGTCCACAGGCGGAAGAACTCGCGGCGCCGCTGGGCCTCGGGCAGGGCGGCCAGGCGGGCGGACTCTTCGGGGCGAAAGTAGCGGCGGGCCAGGGCCGCCTCGTCCACCGGGGCGCGCAGGGCCTCGACGTCGACGCCCACCGCGCGGTCGCGGGCGAAGGCGATCAGGACGATTTCTCCGGAATGAGAGAGGTTGAAGCGCAGGCCGGCGCCGGGCGCCGGGTCGGCGAGCTCGGGGCGGCCCTGCGGGCCGTAGGCGAAGCGGATCTTCTGCGGCGGGGTTTGCAGGTACCAGCCCAAGAGCCGCCGCAGCAGGCCGCGCGCGGCGGTGAAGCGCAGGCGGTCCTCGGCGCGCAGGAAGCGGTCGGCCCGAGCGCGCTCGGCCTCGTCCAAGAGCTCGCGCAGCTCGGCCAGGGTCTTGGCGGCGACGTCGAGTTCGGCGCGCCAGACGTGGACCTCGCCCGGCGGGAGGGTGAATTCCGGGGAGACGGAGGACCAGAGAGGCGTGGGCAAGGGGGTCACCACTCTTTGGTAAGGGATGTTGGGGTAAAATTCAATCGGGGAGGTGGGATTAGGCGAACCTTTCCCGCTTGCTTTCTCTTGTGCGGATCTGTTTCGATCCCCCACATGTCCGGAATCGAGGCCATGACGCTCCTGCGCATCGAGAATTTGGAAAAAAGCTACCGGATCGGGGATCGCTCGGTGCCGATCTTGCGAGGACTCGGCCTGACGCTCTCGGCCGGCGAGCGCGTCGCCTTGGTCGGCCCCTCGGGCTGCGGCAAGAGCACCTTGCTGCAAATCGTCGCCGGCCTCGACCGCGCCGACGGCGGCCGCGTCCGGCTGGGCGAGGTCGAGCTGGGCGCGCTCGACGCCCGCGCCCTGGCCCTACTGCGGCGCCGCGAGCTGGGCATCGTCTTTCAATTCTTCAACCTCTTCTCCTCGCTCACCCTGCTCGACAACGTCCTGCTGCCGGGCCTGCTGGAGCGCGCCCCCGCGCGGCCGCTGCGCGCGCGGGCCGAGGCCCTGCTGGAGCGCGTGGGACTTACCGCCAAGCGCGGGGCGCGGACGGGCGAGCTCTCCGGAGGCGAGATGCAGCGGGCGGCGCTGTGCCGGGCCCTGCTGCTTAAGCCCAAGCTTCTGCTCGCCGACGAGCCCACCGGCAACCTCGATTCGGAAAATCGCCGCCGCGTCTATCAGCTGCTGCGCGACCTGAGCCGCGAGGAGGGCTGCGCGGTGCTGCTGGCCACGCACGACGCCGAGGCCGCCGCCTGGACCGACCGCGGCCTCGCGATGCGGGACGGAAGGGTGGCGCCCGCTTGAAGCTCTTCCGGCTCATCACCCTCCCCTACTGGCGGCGCCGCGCGCTCAAGACCTTTCTGACGGTCCTCGGCATGGCCTCGGGGATCGCGGTCTATACGGCCATCGACCTCTCCAACCGCTCGGCGCTGCGCTCCTTCGAGGAGTCGGTGCGGCGCATCGGCGGCGACGCGGACCTGGCCGTCGTCGGGCGGGAGCGCAAGGTCGCTGACGCGGACTACGCCGCCGTCCTGCGGCTGCCGGGCACCCGTGCCGCGACGCCGCTGCTGGAGGCGCAGGGGCTGTGCGGGCCGGAGGCGAAAATCTCCTTTACCCTGCTCGGCATCGATCCCTTGAGCCGCGGCGCCTTTTTCTCCGGCGTCGGCGCGCGGCCGCCGGGCGACGCGCGGCCCTGGCTGGAGCTGATGGCAGAGCCCGGCACGGCGCTGGTGCCGGCGACCCTCGCCGCCCGCTGCGGGGTTCGCGACGGGGAGGCGTTTACGGTTTTGCTGCGCGGCCGGCCGGTCGCGCTTCGCGCGCGGCTGGGCGGCGGGGGCGACCCGGCCTTCGCCGACTCGGGGCTGATCTTCGTCGACGTCGCCACCGCGCAGGAGGCCTTGGGCGAGCTGGGACACCTGACGCGGATCGAGATCAAGCTGGATCCCGGTGCGGAGGAGGCCTGGCGGGCGGCGGCCGCGCGGGAGCTGGCCGCCGGCCTGGGCTTCGAGGGCGGCGAGGCGCGCCTCGGGCGCGGGAGGGATTTGCTCAAGGCCTTCCAGCTCAACCTGCTTTCGCTGGCCCTGGTCGCGGTCTTCGTCGCGGTCTTCATCGTCTACAACTCGGCGAGCCTCTCGGTGCTGCACCGGCGCGCCGACTTGGCGGTGCTGCGCGCCCTGGGGGCGACGCGGCGGCAGATCGCCTCGGCCTTCGCGATCGAGGTCCTGCTGCTGGGGGTCTTGAGCGGGGTTCTCGGCGTCTTGCTCGGCGGGGCGCTGGCCCGAGCGCTGTTCGGTCAGATCGCCCAGACCATTCAGAACCTCTACTTCGCCGGCACCGAGCTAAAACTCTTCGACGACTGGCGCAGCGCCGGGATCGCGCTGGGCTTGGCACTGGGGGCCTCGGGGCTGGGCGCCTTGGTGCCGCTGGCCGAGGTCTTCTCGACCGGCCCCGCCGAAGCGGTGCGGCGCCTCGGCTACGAGCGGCGGCTGCGACGGCATCCGCTGCTGCTGGCTGGTGTCGCGGGGCTGATGTTCGCCGCCGCCTTCGCGAGCGCCGCCTTAAGCTCGATCCACCGCCCCGCTTGGGGCTTCGTCACCGCCTTCGCCGTGCTGCTGGGCTTCCTCACGCTCACGCCCGGCGTGATGCGCGGGGCCCTCTCCCTGCTGACCCGAGCGGCGGGGGCGCTGCGCCTGGGCTACGGCCAGGTCGCCAGCGCCCAGATCGCGGAAAATCCCTACCGCTACGGCGTCGTCACCGCCGCGCTGGCGCTGGGCGTCGCGCTGTGGCTGGGCGTGAGTCTGATGATCGCGTCGTTTCGCGGCACGGTCGTCGACTGGATCGGGACGACGATCCGCGGGGATCTCTACCTCACCCTGAGCGACAACCCCGGCAACCGCTACGCGAGCTTTCTCTCCGAGGCATTTATCCGGGACGCGGAGGCCCTGCCGGGGGTGGCGCGACGCGACTTCCTGCGCGTCATCCCGGCGCGCCTCGGCGCGGAGGAGCTGACGCTCTCCGGCGTGGAGCTGCGCGACCTGCTCAAGCGGGGGCAGTTCAAGATCCTTTCGGGAATTGCGGCGGCCTTCGCCGCGCCGCCCGGGGGCGCGGCCTGGGCGGCGGTCTCGGAGTCCTTCGCGCGGCGGCGCGGGCTCAAGCCGGGGGATGTCTTTCGGGTCTCCACCGAGTGGGGGGCCTGGCCCTTGCAGGTGGGCGCGGTCCTCTACGACTACACCTCCGAGCGCGGCATCGTCTATGTCGAGCGGGGCGACTTCGCCGCCTTCAGCGGCGACGGGCGGATCCACGGCATCGCGCTCTACCTGGAGGATCCCGCGCGGGCCGAGGCCTTGGCCGCGCGGGTCCGCGCCTTTCCTTCCGCCCCGCCCACTCTCGAGGCGCGGCCCAACCGCGTGGTGCGCGAGCGAGTGCTGCGCATCTTCGACGAGACCTTCCAGGTGACCGAGGCCCTGAAGCTGGTCGCGCTCTTCGTCGCCTTCTTGGGCATCTTGACGACGCTGTCGATCCTGCTCGAGGAGAAGCGCCGCGAGGTGGGGCTCTTGCAGGCGCTGGGCGCGACGCCGGCGCAGCTGGCGGGCTACGCGCTCAGCCAGGGGGCGGCGCTGGGGCTTTGCGGGTGGCTGCTCGGAGCGCTGTGCGGCGTGGCGCTGTGCTGGGTGATCATCCGAGTTATCAATTACGATCATTTCGGGTGGACGATCTTCTTTCGGCCGGATTGGGGGTTGTTGGGGCAAAGCTTCGGGCTGACGATGCTGGTCGCGACGCTGGCGACGCTGTGGCCGATGCGGTATCTTAGGAAAATTCAGCCGGGCGAGGCGCTGCGGTTTGAGGAGTAAGGTTTGATACTGGGGAATTAAGTTACGTTGCATCGGAAAAATGCGGGCGCCGTAGGGGCCGTTCGCGAACGGCCCCTACGGATTTTGCAAATGACAAAACACCTAAAATTAAGAAGACCGTGCCCGGGGGCGAACACAAGGTTCGCCCCTACGATCCTACGAACGGCGCTCGCCCTGATATTTTTCCTTCCGCTCGCCGCGGTTCGGTCCTCGGCCGCCGCCGACTTCGCCCCCGTCGTGCCCGGCCGCGCCTGGGACTTTCCCCGCGACCATGGGGCCCACCCCGAGTTCAAGACGGAGTGGTGGTATTTTACGGGGCACCTGCGGTCAAAGGACGGGCGGCGCTTCGGCTTCCAATGGACGGTGTTTCGCAGCGCCCTGCGGCCGCTTGGCGGTCGCCTCCCCGAAGGTTCGAGCGCCTGGCGGGCCGAACAGGTCTTTCTGGGCCACTTGGCCTTGAGCGATCTGGATAAAAAATCCTTTATTTTCGAGGAGAATGCCGCTCGGTCGGCCCTGGGGCTGGCGGGGGCGGAGCTAGGGCGTTTCAAGGTCTGGCTGCCGGGTTTTTCGGCCGAAGACGGAGAGGAGGGCTGGCAGATCCAGGCGGAGGGCCGGGACCTGGAAATTTTGCTCCGTCTTACTCCTTCGCTTACTCCTTCGGCCGAGGTCTTGCTCCATGGGGATCGGGGCTATTCGCCCAAATCCCAGGAGGCCGGGCGGGCTAGTTACTATTATTCCCTAACGAAATTAAACACTTCTGGGTTGCTCCGTCTTCAAGGTCAAGACCTCGAGGTGAGTGGGGAGGCCTGGATGGACCACGAGTTCGGGTCCGGGCAACTCGCCGAGACCCAGAGCGGTTGGGATTGGATGGGGCTGCCGCTGGGCGGGAAATCGGCCCTGATGGTCTACCGCCTGCGCGACCGGACCGACCCGAGGCGGGATTTCCTCTCCGGCACCTACGTCGACGCGGAGGGGCGGGCCCACCGCCTGGCTGGGGAAGACATTCAACTAAAACCTTTGGAATATTGGACAAGCCCGCGTTCCGGAGGGAAATATCCAATCGCCTGGCAGGTCGCCCTCCCCGCCCATCACCTCGAGATCCGCGTCACCGCGGCCTTTCCCGACCAGGAGCTGGACACGCGGAAGAGCACGCAGGTCGTTTATTGGGAAGGCAGCGTCGCCGTGCGCGGCAAGGCGGGGGACCAGGCCATCGACTCGCGGGGCTATCTGGAGATGACGGGCTACGCGGGGGACTTCGACAAGAAATTGTAGGGCGAATCCATTTCTCCCCTACGACTATTCATCGACATTGATAAAAATCGACTCGAGGGCCGCCTCTTCCCGCTGGCGCGGGTCGTCGACCAGGTCGTCCTTGCGCTCGACGCGCTGGAAGGCGGGATCGTCGATCTTGAGCTCTTTGCGGCCCTGCTTGCGGCTGCGGCGCTGCTCGGGTTTCTTGCTGACGTCTTTCCCCGCGAAGGCGCCGAACAGGCCGCCCAACTCGGCAAGCAGGCGCTCGTTGGGCACCGCCTGCGGCCACTGCTGCTGGGCCTGCAGCATCGCGCCGCCCATGAAGACGCGAATGAAGGCGTTGAAGATCTGCGTCAAACCCTGCCCGAAATTTTCCTGCACCAGGTGGTTGAGCCCCAACAGCTGCGGATTGTTGGCCGCCATCATCTTGGCCATGAGAGCCTGCAGCTGCTCGGCCGAGACCTCCTTGCCGATGCCCTGCTGCTTCGCCGCCTGAAGCAGACTCATCAAGAGATGCTGAACGTCCTGCACCGGCGTTCCGGCCAAGGTGAGCGCGCTCGCCACGGTCTGGAGGAAATGCAGCGGGTTGTCCGCCGCGGCGCCGCCCGTCTGCAGCAGGGCCTGCAGGGCGCCGGATATGGCGCGGTCCGGGATGTTTTGGATCAGACCCGGGGGCAGGCCCTGGGCAATCAATAACGCCTTGGCGGCTTCGGGATTGGCCGCCAGCATGCTGGGCGGCAGCAGGATGCCGACGAGCTGCTGGGTGGTGAACATCTGCGCCGCGCCCTGGGTGATCTGTCCGCCCTGGAACAGAGCCTGAAATTGCGGGCTGTTGAGCAAGGCCTTGAGACCGTCCTGGGAGAGCTGACCGCCGGGGGAAAGCAGCCGCGCGATGGATTCCATGACCTGGCGGCTCGGTCCGCCCTCGGGCATGCGCACCCACACGGGGGGCGCGGAGCGCGCCTGCGAGGCCTGGGCCGCTCCGGATTCGGTGTTGGCCTGGGCCAGCCCGTGCAGCGAACCGTCGAGCATGTGGTCGTCGGGCGTGATCGGATTGTGAAAATCCTCGCCGGCGCCCGCGCCCACGGTCAGGCGCCAAAAATTTCCCCGGCTGTCGCGGACGATGAGCTGGATCCCGTCCGGAAGGCGGCCGAATTTATCCGCCGCGCTCGCCAACTCGCGCGCGGCGTCCAGCGCCTGGCGCGGCGTGATGGGTTCGGCGGTGATCTCTCCCGGCGGCAAAGTCACCGGAGGGCCCTCGCCCGGACGGCGCGGCCCCGGCGGAATGCGATAGCGAAGGTTTTCTTGGAAATAGTCTCGGATTTGGCGACGGCGCTTCACGGGGACTCCCTTGACTGCGGAAGAATGGCCAGGATTTTATCTATATATAAACCCCTTTTGCGGCGGTTGAAACCGCAAAAAAATGCCCCGCGGCGATTTGCCACGGGGCATTAGCAGGCTGTTAAAAAACCACCGATGGAGCCGGATTAACTCCGGCGGGAATAAAAGCAGTTTTTCAACAGCCTCTTAGAAAAGACGCTTGAAATGAGGCGCTTAGGCCACCTCGGCGACCAGGTTGGCCGCCGTCCCCGCCACGACGTGGGGGCTGTAATAGGTCGCCTTCTGAAGCTTGGCGCGCTTGGCCAACTTGGCCTTCAGTTTATCCACGGAGATTTTTTTGGTTTTGAGCAGAGTTTCGTACTCTTCCTCGGCCGCGCGCTTGGCCTTGAAGAGCATCATCTGGATGCGGCTGTACACGTTGACCGCCCCGTCCCCGCTGGTCTCGATGGGGAGGAAGATGGCCTCGGGGTAGCGCTCGGTGATGACGCTCTGCACGCCATCGGAAACGCCGCTACTGGGCATGCAGCCGAAGGGCTTCACCGAGATCGTCATGTGCGCCTTCTTGTGGATCACGTTCTGGATGAGCTTGCCGACCTCCATGTGACCCTCGCCGCCGCGCAGCTCGGTGTTGTAGTGCTCGGCCGCGACGCGGGCGTTTTCTTCCATGTCGGGGAGCTTGTAGTTTTTCAGGCCCAGGCACCAGGCGAAGGTCTTGAAGGTGAGGCGGACGGCCTTCTCGGCCACCCAGAGGGTGAGGAATTTCTTCGCGACCTGCGTCGTCTTGAGCCCCTTGCGGGCTTCGACGTCGGCCTTCTTGAGGACCATGCGGCTGCGCGTGTCGACGCGGGATTGCCACACGTTGTAGAGGATCCAGCCGGCGATCAGCTGGATGTCGACCTCGGCGCCCTCTTCTTCCAGGAAGCGCTGGAGGCGGTAGTTGCCTTCGCCCTCGGTGGTCATCGCCCAGAACTCGCCGATGATGCTGACCTTGGGCTTCACCAGGGTCTTGTCGACCTTCACCGCCTGCAGGATCTTGCGGCATTGCCGCAGGGTCTTGAGCAGGCCTTTCTTCCTTTCGAGGGCGCCCATAATCAGGTTGCGGCACTCCTCGACGGCCTTGTCGGTGCTGCCCTTTTCGACTTCGTAGGGACGGATGCGATAAGTGATGGCGTTGAGCGCGTCGCCCACGAAGATGGCCTTGGCCAGGGTCAGGAAGAAGTCTTTGTCCATCTTGAGGCCGACTTCCTGGCCGGTGGCCTGGTGCATGCCGCCGTTGGGCTCGAAGAGCATGACGCGAAAGCCGGGGAAACCCGCGTCGGTCAAGGCCTTGCGGTACTCGGTGACGTACATGCCGAAGCGGCAGGGACCGCAGCCGCCCGCCGTGAGGAAGACGTACTTGTTGATAATGTCTTCGGTGGACATGCCCTGCTTGTCGCGCATGTGGACCAAGGTCTTCACCAGGTTTCCGACGGTGAAATACGTCGGATTGCACTGGCCGCGGTTGCCGTACTCTTTGCCGAATTGCAGGGCCTCGTTGTCGGGGCAGTCGAGCGCCTTGATGGAGTAGCCCAGGCCGGCCAGGCCGGCCTTGACGAAGAGGTCATGCGCCATCGTCAGGCCGGAGACGAGGATCGTCGTATGCGCGCGCTGGTCGGCGAAAAAGGCGCGATTGACGTTGTCTTTCCATTGCTGCTGCTTGGGCGCCCCGTCGAGACCTAGCCGGGTGCGCTCTTCGGCTTCGAAACGGGCAAGCTCGGCCTCGATCGCGGAGATCGGGGGCGGATTGGTGGCGGACGAAGTTTGGTTAGACGGCTTCGGCATATTCTGCCTCCTGTTCGGTTTTTTCCGGAATGGGGTTCATGAGCTGCGCGCGTCTCTCGTCGAGCCGGCGCTGCAATTCCGCCTTTTTCTTGGCGGTGTCTTCGAGGGCCTCTTCGCGCAGGGACAGCGAATGGGCGTAAGTCTTGACCCGGATCTTGATCGACCCGCCCGGCTTGTTGGCGTCGATGTCGTGCAGCGCCGAGTACGGGGTGTTGCTGGTCGAGATGATCTTGTCGATGATGCCGTAGGTCGGTGCGTCGTGGCCGCACTTGAAGCTGCTGAGGTCGAGGACGGCGATGTTGGGATGCCGGGCGGCGAACTTGGCGGCCCAGACCTTTTGGGCGCTGTTGGCGCTGTAGTTTTCGGGCCAGACGTCGGTGATGTCGAGCGGCGATTGGATGACGCCGCTCTCGAGGTCTTTCTTGAAGAGCTTGGCCAGGTATTCGGGATCGCGCGGCAGCGAGCGCATCGAGACGACGGGATAGCCCAGCACCTGGAACTCGTCCAACACGCTGTGATTGAGGCCGGGATCGACGTGGTAGGGACGGCCGAGCAGCAGCAGCACCATGCGGTGGTTCTTTTCGGCCTCGTCGAGGATCTGCCGGCCCTTGGCCTGGAGCGTTTGATCGAGCTTTTCGAGGGCCTTGATGCCCTGCTCAAGCGCCCAGTCGCTCTCATCCTCGGTGACGCCCAGGATCTCGCCGAAGGCGTTGAACATCTGCTTCTTGAAGAGCGTAGGCTCGTTCAAGGTCATGGCCGGGTCGAGGTAGGTGATGCCTCGCTCGGCGAAGAAGTTGTTCTCTTTGGTGAAGGCCGCCTTCATGACCTCGGGCGCACCGGCTACGATGGGGCAGCAGGCGTTGTCGACGACGTTCTTCAGGCCCGAAGGGATGTGAGTGAGGATCGGGAAGAAGATGTAGTTGAGCGGTTTCTCGGGCTTATGCTTGTGAAACAAGAGATTGTGAAGGTGCGCCTGCGAGACCTTCGAGGGGTAGCAGGGGTCGATCGAGCCGTACTTGCCGCCCTCCGACCACATCTCTTCGGAGGAGTAGTCCGAAAAAATCACGTTGTTGGGCAGGATGCCGAGGCACTCGAAGTAGGTCTTCCAGATGGGCGCGCTGCTGTAAATATTGAGGACGCGGGGGATGCCGATGCGCAGGCCGCGCCGACGATCGGCCGCCGCCTTCGAGCTGCGGACAAAGCCCCGCTTGATCGGGACGCGCTTGATGTTGCCCAGCAGGGTCTTCTTGACCGCGATGTCCTCGATTTGGGTGCCATCCTCGAGCAGGCCTTCGTACTCGTGGCTGTTGAACAGGACGTGGGCCTCGAAGTCGACCAGGTTGGGATATTTTTTCTTGAGCTCGTTGCGCTTCTTGCTGAGCTCGAGCATCGCCTCTTTGGACTCGACGGTGCCC
>JASOAK010000004.1:0-125053 GCA_048499175.1 bacterium | reverse complement strand
GCTCCGAGCTCATTCTCAAGGCCATCGACACCTTGAAGTGGACCCTCATCGAGGAGCTGATCATCGTCAGCATCATCATCCTGATCTTCCTCTGGCACATCCCCTCGGCCATCATCCCCATCCTCACCATACCGATTTCGGTGGTGTTGGCTTTCATTCCCTTCAAGGCCATGGGCATGACGGCGAATATCATGTCCCTGGCCGGCATCGCGATCTCCATCGGGGTGCTGGTCGACGGCGCCATCATCGAGGTCGAGAACGCCTATAAGAAACTGCAATTGTGGGACGCGGGAGGGAGAGTCGGAGACTTCCATGAGGTGCGCCTGAAGGCCCTCAAGGAAGTCGGGCCGTCCGTATTTTTCTCCCTCTTGGTCATCGCCGTGGCCTTTTTGCCGATTTTCACCCTGGTGGACCAGGAGGGGCGCCTGTTCAAGCCCCTCGCCTATTCGAAAAACTTGACGATGGCCATCGCCGCGCTCCTGGCCATCACCCTGGATCCCGCGATGCGGATGCTGTTCACCCGCATGGATTACCTCCATTTCAAGCCGCGCTGGCTCGCGTATTTGTTCAACCAGGTGACGGTCGGAAAATATTATCCGGAAGAGAGACATCCGATCAGCAAGGTGCTGTTCCGGGTCTACGAGCCGGTTTGCCACGCCGTCTTGCGCCATCCCAAAACGACCATTCTCGTCGCCTGCTTGCTGATGGGAACGGTGATCTATCCCTTTTCAAAACTGGGCTCGGAGTTCATGCCTCCCTTAAACGAGGGGTCCATTCTCTACATGCCGACCACCTTGCCCGGACTGTCCGTGACGGAGGCGTTCAAGGCCATCCAAAAGCAGGACGAAATCCTGAAATCATTCCCCGAAGTGGAGAGCGTCTTCGGGAAAGCGGGCCGCGTGGACAGCTCGACCGACCCCGCGCCCTTTTCCATGGCCGAGACGACGGTGGTGTTGAAGCCGGTGTCCGAGTGGCGCAAGAAGGATCGCTGGTACTCCCGCCTGCCCGGTATTTTGCAGGCGCCGCTGCGCCGAATCTGGCCGGATCACATTTCTTACGAGGAGCTGATCGCCGACATCGACAGGAAGATGCAGATGCCCGGCTGGACCAATGCCTGGACGATGCCGATCCGAAACCGCATCGACATGCTCGCCACGGGCATTCGTACCCCGATCGGCATCAAGATCCTGGGCCCGGACCTGGAGAAAATTCAGGCGATCGGCGCCCATCTCGAGAGCATCCTGCGCGAGGTGCCCGGCACCCGCAGCGTGTTCGCGGAGCGGACGGCGGGAGGCTATTTCCTGGACTTCGACTTCAAGCGGGAGGAGCTGGCGAGATACGGATTGACCGTCGACGACGTCAACATGGTCGTCGGCCAGGCGATCGGCGGCGAGAACGTCACCACGACCATCGAGGGGCCGGAACGCTACGGGGTCAACGTCCGCTATTTGCGGGAGTTGCGGGGGGACTTCAGCCAGCTGGAGCGCGTGTTGGTGCCCACGCCCTCCGGCGCCCAGATCCCCCTGGTGCAGGTCGCGGAACTCAAGATCCGTTCGGGCCCGGCCATGATCCGCAACGAGAGCGGCCTCAAGGCCGGATACGTCTTCGTGGACATGACCGGTCGCGACGTGGGCGGGTACGTCGCCGAGGCCAAAAAGAAGGTGGAGAGCGCCTTGGGCCCAACCCCGGGTTACACCCTCCAGTGGAGCGGCCAGTTCGAGAACATGCAGCGGGTGGAGGAGCGTCTCAAGCTCGTCGTGCCGTTGACGTTCTTCATCATTTTCATGTTGCTGTTCATGAACACCAAATCGACCGCGAAGGCCGGCATCGTCATGCTGGCGGTGCCGTTTTCGGCGATCGGGGCGATTTGGCTGCTGTACTTGCTGGATTACAACCTCTCGATCGCCGTTTGGGTGGGCATCATCGCCCTGATGGGCCTGGACGCCGAGACGGGCGTCTTCATGCTGCTTTTCCTCGACCTCGCCTACCACGAAAAGGCCGACAAGGGAGAAATGAGGACCCGGGAGGACCTCGTCGACGCCGTCATCCACGGGGCGGTGAAGCGGGTGCGCCCGAAGATGATGACGGTGATGTCTGCCTTCATGGGGCTGATTCCCATCATGTATTCCGCCGGCACCGGTTCCGACATGATGAAGCGCATCGCCGCGCCGATGGTGGGAGGGCTGTTCACGTCCTTCGCGCTGGAACTGCTGGTATACCCGGCGGTCTACTACCTTTGGAAATGGAACGGAGAAATGAAGCGGGGAACCCGGGTGCCGGGCCCGCTCCCGGCGGGCGCGTTGCGGCCGCATTAAGCTAGGAGGCGTTATGAATTTTCCCAATTTGCACCCGCATGCGGTTCATTTCCCGATCGCCGGCGCTGCCTTTCTGGGGCTGTTCGCGTTGGTCTACCTTCTTTTCAAGAGGGAAGGGGCGAGGACGGCGATGCTTTGGCTCCTTCCCTTTACCGCGTTGGGGGCAGTCGCCGCGGCAGGCACCGGCCTGCTCTATGAAAAATTGTTTCCACACCCGCATGGCGGCGGCCTTCATGAGTTGATGGAGCTTCATGAGGCCTTGGGATTGGCCACGGCCGGCGCTTTGATCCTCACGAGTCTGCTGGTCTGGATTTTGGGAAAAAGAGGAAGTCGGAGTTTAAACGCGATTCTGTTGGCGGGAGCGCTGAGCAGCGCCGGTTTGGCGGCCTTGACGGGATACTACGGCGGCGAGTTGGGGCACACTCACGGCTTGGCCACCCCCGAACGAGCTCGGGAAATATCGCCCGAGACGCAACCCTCGAACCACGAGAAAAATACGCAGGAGCCGCATCACCACGAGGGAGAGCATTCGCATTAGGGCTTCGTAGAAAGAATTTTAGGCAGTCTCGGATTATTTTTCCTGCATAGGAGGCTTCTTATGAAAAATTATTTCGTAATCGGATTTTCGCTGATTTTTTTACTGTCCCTAGCGGACTGCGGCCGAGCTTCGGAGCCCGTCACCGGCGACAAACCGAGGACAGGTCCGACTCTTGTGACGTCGGGAGAGAAGGCGATTCCGAAGGTTGAAGGGAATTTGATCAAAGTGAACAACGAATTGTGCGCGGTCTCGCGCACGCCGATGGACAAGAAGACCCTGGGAAAATTCACGGGCCGGGTGGTTTATGCCGGCGACAATCCCAAGTACCAGGGGAAGATATTCGAATTCAATTACTGCTGCGCCATGTGTCAGCAGATGTTTCCCAAACAATTCGCGAAAGACCCTGACGGCATTCTGAGCTTTCACGGCTTGTTGTGAGCTGCCGGCGAACGAAGAGGAAAAATCGGCTAGGGAAAAGCGGGTGGTAGATATGGAAATAAAATTTCTAGGCGCCGTCGGAACCGTTACCGGGTCGAAATATTTGGTGAAGGCGGGGCGAAAACAAATCCTGGTGGATTGCGGTCTCTTTCAGGGGCTGAAAAGCTTGCGCCTGAAAAACTGGGAGGCGCCGCCTCTGGATCCCAAGGCGCTCGACGCGGTTCTTCTGACCCACGCTCATATCGACCACAGCGGATACCTGCCCCTTTTAGTCCAGCGCGGTTTCAAGGGAAGGATATACTGTACCTTCGGCACCCGGGACCTATGCTCCATTTTACTGCCGGATTCCGGACATCTTCAGGAAGAAGAGGCCAGGTACGCGAACAAGAAAGGGTATTCCAAGCACGCCCCCGCGCTTCCTCTGTATACCCAGGCTCAGGCGGAGGCGGCCCTTCGCCAACTATCCCCGCTGAATTTTAACGAAGCATTTTCGCTCGGGGACGGCCTTGGTTTTAAGTTCCTGCCGGCCGGGCTTATCCTGGGTTCGGCGATGGTGCAGGTTCAGGAGGGGCCGACCTCGCTCCTTTTCACCGGCGACTTGGGCAGGTCGAACGACTTGATCATGAAGCCGCCCGCGATCGTCCGCCATGCCGATTATTTGATCGTGGAATCCACCTATGGCGACCGCCGTCACGAAGTCGGCGATTCGGAAGAGGTTTTGGAGAAAGTCGTCAATCGCGTTGCCGCGCGAGGCGGAGTGATCCTGGTGCCCGCCTTCGCGGTGGGGCGCGCCCAGACCCTGCTCTACTGCATTCAAAGGCTGAAGGCCTCCGGGAAAGTCCCGGATATCCCTGTTTTTCTCAACAGCCCCATGGCGGTGAACGCCACGAACATTTATTGCAAGCATTTCGAAGAGCATCGCCTTACCGCCGCACAATGCGAGGCTATCTGCGGCACCGCCAAGTTCGTGAACAGCGTCGAAGAATCAAAGGCCCTGAACCGAAAGCGCGGCCCGATGATCCTCATCTCGGCCAGCGGGATGGCCACCGGAGGGAGGATATTGCATCACCTCAAGGCCTTCGCCCCCGATCCGAACAACGCCATCCTCCTGGCCGGCTATCAGGCGGCCGGTACCCGCGGCGCCGCGATGGCCGCCGGAGCCGAATCGATAAAGATCCACGAGGAATACGTTCCGCTGCGGGCCGAGGTGGTGAAAATGGACGCCTTGTCGGCGCATGCCGATTACGTCGAGATCCTCCAGTGGTTGCGGGGCCTGGATACGCCTCCTCGGACCGTGTTCATCACCCACGGCGAGCCCGCTGCCGCCGATGCGCTTCGTCACAGGATCGTGGAACAGTTTTCCTGGAAGTGCCGGGTGCCGGAGTACTTGGAGGGAGCCGTCCTTGAATAAAGCGACCATTCCCAGCCGGGTCGAGGAGCTTAGGTAAAGTCAATGATCGCAGGGATCATCGAATTTTGCGCGCGCAACCGCCTCCTGGTGCTGATCGGGGTCGGCGTCCTATTGCTGTGGAGCGCTTGGGCGATCCGGCGCACCCCCGTCGACGCCTTGCCGGACCTTTCGGACACCCAGGTCATCATCTGGACCGAATGGATGGGCCGCAGCCCCAATCTCATCGAGGACCAGATCACCTATCCGCTCGTCACCGCCTTCCTTTCGGTGCCGAGAGTCAAGGTGGTGCGCGGTTTTTCGATGTTCGGGATGTCCTTCGTCTACATCATCTTCGAGGACGGCACGGATATCTACTGGGCGCGGACGCGCACCCTGGAATACCTCTCCAAGCTGCGCGGCAGGTTGCCCCCGGGGGTGGCGCCGGAGATAGGTCCGGACGCCACCGGGGTCGGCTGGGTCTTCGAATACGCCCTGGTGGACAAGAGCGGGAAACGCAGCTTGCAGGAGCTGAGGGGCTTCCAGGATTGGTACCTCCGTTATTGGCTGACCTCGGTTCCGGGCGTGGCAGAGGTCGCCAGTCTGGGGGGCTACGAGAAACAATATCAGGTCGAAATCGATCCGGCCAAACTGCAGTCTTTCCAGATCTCGCTGATGGACGTGGCGGAGGCCATCCGCCGCTCGAATTCGGAGACCGGGGCCCGGCTGGTGGAAATCGCGGGCGCCGAGTACATGATACGCGGCCGCGGTTACGTGACCGACGCCAAGTCCTTGGAGGAGTTGGCGGTGGGCCTCGGGGCGGGAGGCACGCCCATACGCCTGCGCGACGTGGCCCGCATCCAGGTGGGCGGGAACATCCGGCGCGGTTTCGCCGAACTGGACGGCGAGGGCGAGGCGGTCGGCGGCATCGTGGTGATGCGATACGGGGAAAACGCCCTCGCCGTCATCGAACGGGTCAAGGCCCGGTTGCGGGAACTGAAACCGTCCTTTCCGGAGGGCGTGGAGTTGGTCGCCACTTACGACCGCTCCGACCTGATCCGCGGCTCCATGAAGACCCTCTCCGAGGCGCTGCTCGAGGAAATGGCGGTCGTGGCCGCGATGATCGTCCTTTTCCTGTTCCATTTTCGCTCGACCTTGGTGGCCGTGATCACCCTGCCGGTAGCCGTGGCCTTGTCCTTCATCCCCATGTATTACATGCGGCTGACCTCCAACATCATGTCGCTGGCGGGGATCGTCATCGCGATCGGCGACGTGGTGGACGCCGCCATCATCATGGTGGAGAACGCCCATCGCAAGCTGGAGGAGGACGGAGGCCGGAGGCCGCGCTTGGAGGTCGTCATCGAGGCGGCTCGGGAAATCGGCCCCAGCATCTTCGGCTCCCTGCTGATCATCGTCGTCGCCTTCCTGCCGGTCTTCGTCCTGGAGGCGCAGGAGGGGCGCTTGTTCAGCCCCCTGGCCTACACCAAGACCTACTCCGTGGCCTTCGGGGCCCTGCTCGGGATCACCCTGGTCCCCGCCTTGATGGTGCTTTTCGTCCGGGGAAAGATTCGTCCGCAGGGATCCAACCCGATCAACCGGGCCAGCATCGCGCTCTACCGTCCGGTCCTGAAATTTTTCCTGGGCCACCGTTACGCGGTCCTCGGCATCGCGGCGCTTTTGGTTTTAGCGACCATCCTGCCCTTCCGGCGGCTGGGCTCCGAATTCATGCCGCCCCTTTCCGAAGGATCGATCCTGTTCATGCCGGTGACCCCGCCCGGACTCTCCATCGAGGCGGCGAAACAATTGGTCCAGACCCAAGACAGGATCCTCAAGCGATTTCCCGAGGTCGCCATGGTGTTCGGGAAGGCCGGCCGTGCCGAAACTCCCACCGATCCGGCCCCCCTGTCGATGATCGAAACGGTCGTGACCTTGAAGCCCAAGTCGGAATGGCGCCGCGGGATGACCCAAGAAAAACTCATCGCCGAGATGGACGAATCGCTTAACTTTCCCGGCGTGCAGAACGCCTTCACGATGCCCATCAAGGCGCGGGTGGATATGCTGACCACCGGAATCCGCACGCCCATCGGGATCAAGGTGTTCGGCAAGGACCTCGCCCAGATCGCCAAGATCGGCGAGGAGCTGGAAAATATCCTCAAGCGGGTGCCGGGGACGCGCAGCGTCTACGCGGAGCGGGAGATGGGGGGTTACTTCATCGATTTCGTCCCGGACCGGACGGCCCTCGCCCGTTACGGCCTAAAGATCGAAGACGTGAACGGAGCGGTCGAGATGGCCATCGGGGGCATGGACCTTTCGACGACCATCGAGGGACGCGAGCGCTACAAGATCAACCTCCGGTATCCGCGCGAGCTGCGGGACGACTTGGAACGGCTGCAGCGGGTGCTGGTGCCCGTGATGCGCGCCCAGGCCGAGGGGAGTCCCGAAGCCGGAATGGCCGGAGGCATGAAATCCGACCTGCCGGGGCCCGTCACCCAAGTGCCGCTTTCCCAATTGGGGAGGATCGAGGCGGTCATGGGTCCGCCGATGATCAAGAACGAGATGGGTTCCCTGAACGGCTGGGTCTACGTCGACATCCAAGGCCGGGATATCGGAGGTTACGTCGACGACGCCAAGCGGGCGGTGGCCGAATCGCTGAAGCTTCCGCCCGGCTACTATTTGAAATGGACCGGGCAATACGAGTTTTTGGAACGCATTCAACGGCGCATGCGGATCGTGATCCCGTTGACGCTGCTGTTGATAGTGGGGATCTTGTATTTCAACTTCAAGGGCCTCGGCCAGACCCTGATCGTCATGCTCTCCGTGCCCTTCGCGGCCGTCGGGTCGGTTTGGCTGCTCTATGCCTTCCGCTACAACACCTCCATCGCGGTGTGGGTCGGCATGATCGCCTTGTTGGGTATCGCCGCCCAGACGGCCTCGATCATGGTGGTGTATCTGGACGAAGGCTTTCGGGCCTGGCGAAAGGACGGAAGGCTCCGCACCGCGAACGACCTCGTGCAAATGGCGGTGGAGTACGGTTCCACCCGGGTGAGGCCGCTATTGATGGCGGTGGGTTTGAACATCGTCGGCCTCGTGCCCATCATGGTCAGCGACGGCGTCGGTTCGGACGTGGCCAAGCGGATCGCCGCGCCCCTCTGGGGCGGACTGGTTTCCTTGACCTTGCTGACCCTCCTGGTGATCCCGGCGGTTTATGTGATTTGGCGAAGTTTTGGCCTTCAAAAGGCGGAGGGGACGTGAGCGCTGAAGTTTCCAAGCGGATGGAAGCGCCGCCCTGGCACACCTGGACGCCCGAGGCCGTCCTCGACCGCCTGCAAGCGGACCGGGAGGGGCTTTCGGAGGAAGAAGCGGCTCGAAGGCGGCTTCAGTACGGCCCCAACGAACTTCAAGAGGGCGAATCGGTGCGGCCGCTGCAGATACTGCTCGGCCAATTTTCCAGTCTCATTGTCTGGATCTTGATCGCCGCCGGCCTCGTGTCGGGGTTGTTGAGAGAGTGGGCCGACAGCATCGCGATCTTTTCCATCGTTTTCCTCAACGGGCTGATCGGTTTTTACCAGGAGTACAGAGCTGAAAAATCCATCGCCGCCTTGAAAAGGATGACGGCGCCTCATGCCAAAGTGCGACGGGGCGGGGAAGTAAGGGTCCTGCCCGCGACGGAGATCGTCCCCGGGGACATTTTGGAATTGGAGGCGGGGGACCTGGTCCCCGCGGACGCCCGCTTGCTGGAGGCGGACTCCCTTCAAAGCATGGAGGCGGCATTGACGGGGGAATCCGAAACCGTTCGCAAATCGGTGCCGCCGTTGGAGGGCGCGGAGGTGCCGCTCGGCGACCGCAAGAACCTGCTCTTCATGGGCACGAGCATTTCGGCGGGCACCGGATGCGCGGTCGTCGTTTCCACCGGGATGAAGACCGAATTCGGCCGCATCGCCGGCCTGCTGCAGCAGGCGGCCTTCGAGGAGGGCACTCCCTTGCAGAAACGGCTGCAGGCCGTAGGCCGCGTGTTGGTCTGGGCGTCGTTGGGGATCGTGGCGGTCATATTTCTCTTGGGATATTTTCGCGGCTTGAATTTGTTCGATCTATTCTTGACCTCCGTCAGCATGGCGGTGGCGGCGGTTCCGGAGGGGCTGCCGGCGGTAGTGACCATCGGTTTGGCCGTAGGCGTGCAACGCATGTCGCGCCGGCGCGCCTTGATCCGCAGGCTTCCGGCGGTGGAGACCTTGGGTTCCACCAATGTGATCTGCACGGACAAGACCGGAACCCTGACCGTGGGTGAAATGACGGTCCGGGAAATCGACGTCGGGGGCGTGGCTTTCACGGTGACGGGCGAGGGCTACGGCCCCGAGGGAGAAATCCTTACGGAGGGAAAGCCTGCCGGGGCGGGCCAGCAGGTCTTGCTCCGCCGATTGCTGACGGTGATGGTGGGGTGCAACGAGGCGCATCTCGCGAACGAATCGGGCCGGTGGAAGGCCGTCGGAGACCCCACCGAAGCGGCGCTGCTGGCCGCGGGGCGGAAGGCCGGCGTCGAAGCAAGCGCCGTGGCGAGGGACTTCCCCAAGCTCCGGGCCTTCCCCTTTGATTCCGAACGAAAGCGGATGGCGGTCATTCGCCACACCCCCGAAGGCGCGCCCGAAGCGATGGTCAAGGGAGCCCCCGACGTCTTGTTGGCCCTGTGCACGCATATCCTGGAGGCAAGGGGCGTTCGGCCGATCGAGGCCTCCGACCGGGAACGCTTGACGGAGCGGATTAATTCCATGGCGACGAGGGCCCTCCGGGTATTGGCCGCGGCTTATCGACCGATCGATGCCGACCGCATGGCGGGACTTTCCGCGGAGGACGTGGAAAACCGTTTGATCTTCGTCGGGCTCGTGGGGATGTACGATCCGCCCCGCAGCGAGGCGAAAGACGCCGTGGCCAAGTGCCGGAGCGCCGGGATTCGCGTGGTGATGATCACCGGGGACCATCCGCATACGGCCTTGGCCATAGCCCGGGAGCTCGGCATCGCGGAGCAGGGTTCGACGGCGCTGTCCGGCGCGGAGTTGGATCGGCTCTCCGATCGGGAATTGGAAGTCCGGGTGGCCGAAGTCGCGGTCTATGCCCGGGTGAGCGCGGAACACAAGTTGCGAGTCGTCCGAGCCTGGAAAAGCCGGGGCGTGGTGATCGCGATGACCGGGGACGGAGTGAACGACGCCCCGGCCATCAAGGGCGCCGATATCGGCATCGCGATGGGAATCAGCGGAACCGAGGTCACCAAGGAGGTCTCCGACATGGTGATCACCGACGACAACTTCGCCTCCATCGTCGCGGCGGTCGAGGAGGGACGCGGCGTCTACGACAATATCAAGAAGACGCTCCAATACCTCCTGGCGGGCAACGTCGGGGAATTGCTGTTGATGACGGCGGGCGTGATGGGAGGTTTGCCACTTCCGCTGCTGCCGATCCATCTGCTTTGGATCAACCTCGTCACCGACGGACTTCCGGCCTTGTGCCTGGCCACCGATCCCATCGACCCCGACGTGATGCGGCGTCCGCCGCGGCGACGGGACGCAACGATGACGGATCGCGCCTTTCTTTACTGGACTCTGTTCCCGGGCGTGCTGACGGCCGCGATCTCCTTCGGCGTCTTTGGGTATATCTTGCGCCGGGAAGGCCTGGAAGCGGCGCGGACCGGCGCCTTCGCCGTTCTGGTTTACTCGGAAATGCTGAAATCCTTCGCCTTCCGGAGCGAACGAAAGCTTTTTTGGCAAGTAGGCATTTTATCTAACGCTAAGCTTTTAGCGGTCGTTTCGCTTTCCGTGGTTTTTCAGCCTTGGGCCCATCATTACGAATTCTTGGGGAATTTTTTTAAGATTTCACTCATCTCATGGGAGGAATGCCTAATACTCCTCGCGATCGGTGCCGTACCGCTGGCCGTTATCGAGGGTATCAAGGCGTTTCGACTGTGGTTATCCGAAGGGAGAACGTCATGCGTCGCCTTTTAAGGTTATTTATCTTTTCTTCAACGATAGTTGTCCTAAACGTAACCCCAGTAATCGCAGGAATCAATTACATCGAATACCGGGAACGTTATGGGAACGACCCCCGAGAGGATTTGGGCAGGAAAAAAAAGGCTAACGCTCGACCCAAGACGGATTCGGAGGGCGGGGGACTGGGGACTGATTCGCGCCCGAGTCAGGACGGCTCCTCCAAATGAGAGTCGTTCCGATTTGCGGGATTACATAGGCGGCAAAAGATTAAATATTAGGCAGTGCGTTTCTCGGACAGTGAATATAATTTTTCTAATTCTTGCATTTGAGGCGATTTTTGTTAAAAAACCCCATAATCTCAACCTAATTAGGAGGATTTACCCTATGAAGAAGTTCCTGATTTCAGGCTTATCGATCTTTTCTTTATTTCTAGTCGCAGGATCCAAGGTTGCTTTCTCCGCGGACAAACCGGCGGCAGCGACCTCAACTGCTCCAGCGGCGCCGCAAGAGCCGTTCGACGTGCAAAAGGCGATCGCTGCGGGCGATCACAAAGGACTGGCGGCGTATTACAAGGCGCAGGCCCAGGCCTATCGCGACAAGGCCGCCAAGCATGAACATATGCACGCGGACTACAAGAAGAGCCATGTCCACTATAAAGGCATGGAGAACTCCTTGGCGGCCCATTGCGCCATTCTGAAAGAGCGCGCCCTGGAAACCGCAAAACAATACGACGCACTCGCGGCGGATGAAGAAAAGCTGGCGGCCCAAGGCAAGTAACAAGCTGCGTTTACCCAAAAAAAAATCCCGCCTGAGATTCCTCGGGTGGGATTTTTTTTGGGTTTTTCTGAAATCAGTTTAAATAAGTAACGCGCTAGTATCCCGCTGCGATGGGAATATTTTCCTGCCGGTTTAGCTGTTCAGCCAAGATCCGGCTGTATTCGTAAAAATGTTTATGCAGGGCCAAGTGCCAGAGCGCTTCCTTAAGATAAGCCGGGTTGCTTTTAAGAATCTGCCGCAAAACGCAAAAGAAATACCGCCGTCGCTCGGCGTCTCCCCTCAGCAGGTAATAGTTTAAGAGGGTTCCCAGGCGCTGGAGGTTGTAGGCCGCGTGCTGAGGAGAGAATTTCTTTCGGCGCTTCGTCGGCGGCCGGCGGATCGCCGCCAGGGTGCCGCAGAGGCGCTTGCCGTAGTTTTCGTAGGAATAAAGCTCGTTCATGAGGCGCACGTAGCCGGCGCGCAGCTCCTCCTTGCCGAGGAGTTTCGGCACGATGTTGGTATCGGCCTGGTCCCGATACTGATAGCCCTCGAGCAGCCGCCCTTCCTTCTTGAGGCGGTGCCAGAGCGGTGTGTTGGCGGGTGCGTTGAGCATTCCCGTCATCGAGATCGGGATGCCGCTTTCGTTGATGAAGTCGAGCTGCTCCCGGAAGGCCTCCGGCCCGTCGTGGTCGAAGCCGACGATCATCCCCGCCCAGACGAAGATCCCGTAAGATTGGATGGTCTTGATGTCGGCGATCAGGTCGCGCCGGGTGTTCTGTACCTTGTGGACCTCGAGGAGGTTTTCGGTCTTGGGCGTCTCGATCCCGATGAAGACGCTGTGGAAGCCCGCCTCCGCCATCAGCTCCAGCAATTCCTTGTCCTGCGCCAAATTGACCGTCACCTGGGTCGAGAAGCGCAGCGGACGCTTAAAGCCCCGGTTGAGCTCGATCAAGCGCCGGCACACCGCCCGCGCGTGCGCCTTGTTGCCGATAAAGTTGTCGTCGGCGAAGAAAATAGAGTCCCGACCGGCGGCATGGACGTGGGGATAGACGGCCTCCAGCTCCGCCGCGATCTGGTCGGGACTCTTCTGCCGTACCTTGCGCCCCAAGTAGACGATGACGTCGCAAAACTCGCAGTCGAAGGGACAGCCTCGGGTGGTCTGAAGGGGGATGCGGCCGTAGTGCTTGAAGTCGATCAGATCCCAGCGCGGGATCGGAGAAAGCCCTAAATCGACTTTCTCGGCCTCGATGTATCGCGATTGCGCGCGGCCCGCGGCAAAATCCCGCAGAAACTCCGGCCAAATCCGTTCGGCCTCGCCGACGATCAGGTAGTCGGCGTGCGGGGCGCAGTCTTCGGGGCAAAGCGAGGCGTAGGGACCGCCCATCACGACGGTCTTGCCGCGCCGGCGGAACTCGGCGGCGATCTCGAACATGCGCGCGGCCTGGATGTTGAAGCCGGTGATGCCGATCAAGTCGGCGTCGACGCTGAAGTCGATCGCCGTGACGTTCTCGTCGCGGATCGTGACGTCATGTTCGCGCGGCGTGAGCGCGGCAACGGTCGGCAGGGCGAGGTTCCCCATCGCGTAACGGTAGCCGTATTCGCGGACGTGGCGGAAGCCCCAGAAGGTATCGGGAAAGGCGGGATTGACGAGGTGGATCTTCATGGCCGCGCATCATGGGGGGCGCGGGATCCGGCTGTCAAAAGTTCTAAAGATTTTTCTTGTTCTAAGGTTCCGAAGGTTGAGAACCGCGGCAACGCGCGGTGCAAGCCGGCGAAATCCTCATCCTATTTTTTCAAAAGACCCTCGACGGTTTCGCGCAGCTTGCGGTTGAATTCCTCCGGTCTCTCCAGCTGCGGCAGGTGCCCCGAGCCCTGAAGCTCGACGACGTCGAAGTCCGCGTATTTTCGGTTGACCTCGACCGAGGTCTTGACGCCCAGGGGCGGGCTCGAGTCCGAATTGAGGCAGCGGATCGGGACCTTGACCGCCGACATCCAGGTCCGCACGTCGAGCGCGAACAGGTCCTTGATGAGGGAGACGGCGGCCTGCGGATCCGTCTTCGAGGCCTGTTCGACGGTCCAGGCGATCAGCTTGGGGTCGGCGTCCTTCGCGAAGACGGCGGGCATGAATTTGGCGATGCCCGCGGCGAAGTCCCGCTCGAGGGACTTGACGAAATTGTCCATCATCTCTTGGGGGAATTTCATCTCGACGTTCTGCAGGGTATCGACGCAGACCACGCCCACCACCGTCCCGGGGTTGTCCTTGGCCGCCGCCAGCGAGACGCTCCCGCCCATCGAGGATCCGACCAATACGACGTTCTTCAACTTCAATTGCTCGATAAGCGCGTCGACGTCCTGGGCCAAGTCCGCGACCTTCAGGTCCTTCCGTCCGCGGTCGGATTCGCCGTGGCCCCGCAGGTCGAGGGCGACCACCCGGAAATGCTTCGACAGCTTGGCCATCGCCGAGTCCCAATAGCGGCGGTTGCAGGACCAGCAGTGAATGAAAAGCAAGGTGGCCTCGCCGGAGCCCTTCGACTCGTAGGCGATCTTGGCACCGTCCGGCAGGGTCAGGGTTTGGGCGGCCTCCTTGGGTTGGGGGCAGGCCGAGAGCAGGGCGAGCGAAAATCCGAGAAAAAACCAGTGAGAGAATTTTTTCATGGCGCAAGGATACTACAATTGGCGGCAAATCCGAAGCATTTGCGGAGTGCGAAAGCCCGGCCCTGAACCGGTGGTTTATTAAGAAATTGCTACTTGGGCAAAGGGGCGCCGAGGCGAATCAGGCCCGCCTTCGCCAAATCTTTCACCGTCTGCTTGGCGAGGGACTGCAGGAAGGATTTCTCGCTATTCGACTTGAAATCCCCCCGGGTGCTGGCGGATCCAACCCAAACCGGATTAAGATCGACGGCGTCCATCAGGGTCAAACCGTAATCTTGGACCATGACATGTTCGGTATAATCTCCGCTTTGGGTGGTGGTGACATAGGTGCTGCCGTCCTTGCGCTTGCGCACCTCGGTGTTGGTCGAAGTCGGCGGATGGTAAATGGTGTCCTTGCGGATATTCTTCACCTCGATCCGCAAGACGCCGTCGATGTCGTGGCGGCGGAGGATCTCTTTAGGATCGACGCCGGAGGCGAGGGCCTCGGCGTAAAAAGATTGGGTGGCGGTGGCGACCGGGACGCGGACTTGATCGAACAGTGAACGAAAGGCCCATTCCAATTGGATGTTTTCCTGGGGGTGCGGACCGCGGGCCTCGACCAGGATCTTTTGGAAGGTCTTTTCCGGGATCGTCGGATTTTTTGAGCCGGAGATCTTGGTGACGGGGGCGCAGCCCAGCAGTACAATGAGGGCCGTTATTTTGAAAAGGACATGGCGTAATGGGAGCATAGGATCCTTATTTTTTTGAACCCGAGCCTTCCCTAGACCCAAGCCGGGTCTGAGCGGTTAAAGGCGAAAAGGGGAATTTTATGAAACTCGCGCTTCTGTCTCTCACCCTATGGGCCGCATTGCAAGCCTCGCCGGCGGCGCTTCGCGCCGCGGAACCCGAATCCAAGCCCTCCGCCACCCTATTGCAGGAGGCCGAGACCCTGGCCCAGATCTACGTCAAATTGCGGCTGCTGGGTTCTTCCTTGGAGGGAGCGGAGCTCAAGGAATACTTGGACGCGATGAATCGCGGCCTCGACAAGGTCCTCGCCTTCCGGGACTCCTTCACGCCCGAGAAAAAGAAGAAGATCGAGGGCCAGCTGAAAGTTCTGCAGAAGGAATCCGCCAAGCTGCTCGACCGCAACGCCGAGCAGATCCGCAAGGAGCTGCCCAAGCTGGTCGATCACCTGCACGAGCTGGTGAAGGCGCTGGCGCAGTAGAGGCGAACCTTGTGTTCGCCCTGCGACGGCAATGACTGCGGGATTTGGCGTTTTCGCAGCCGTTGTAGGGGCCGTTCGCGCTTGTCCTCCGAAGGGGGGAACGGCCCCTACGGATTCGGCAAACTTTGGCCGTTTTTGATGTTACGGAGATGACGAACAGGTTCAAAGGGCCCCACGCAAGGTTCGCCCCTACAAAAAAGGCGGCCCATAGGCCGCCTTTTTCATGAAATCAAGACGTGGGCGTCTTAAGCGTGCGCCGCGTCCCCCGACTTGATCCGCATCCCGTAGAAGGAGCGGATGACGAAGATCGCCGAGAGCACGTAGAAGACCCCGGCCAGGATGGCGCTGGTGGTGCGCGGCAGCTCGATCGCCAGCTCGACGGCCAGGAGGCCGAAGAGGGTGGTGAACTTGATGATCGGGTTGAGCGCGACCGAAGAGGTGTCCTTGAAGGGGTCGCCGACCGTGTCGCCGACGACGGTCGCCGCGTGCAGGGCCGAGCCCTTTTCCTTCAGCTCGACCTCGACGACCTTCTTGGCGTTGTCCCAGGCGCCGCCGGCGTTGGCCATGAAGATGGCCTGGTAGAGGCCGAACAGCGCGATGGAGATCAAATAGCCGATGAAGAAGAAGGGCTCGACGCAGGCGAAGGCGAGGGTGCTGAAGAAGACGGTCAGGAAGATGTTGAACATCCCCTTCTGCGCGTACTGGGTGCAGATCGCGACGACCTTCTTGCTGTCGGAGATCGAGGCCTTCTCGCTGCCTTCCAGCTTGATGTTGGCCTTGATGAATTCGACCGCGCGGTAGGCGCCGGTGGAGACCGCCTGCATGGAGGCGCCGGTGAACCAATAGATGATGGCGCCGCCGGTGATCAGGCCCAGCAGGAAGGGCGGGTGCAGGAGCGAGAGGTTTTCGATGCCCGTCTTGAGCCCGCCGGTCAGCAGGAAGATGATCGAGAAGATCATGGTCGCCGCCCCGACCACCGCGGTGCCGATGAGCACGGGCTTGGCGGTGGCCTTGAAGGTGTTGCCGGCGCCGTCGTTTTCCTCGAGCAGGTCCTTGGCCTTGTCGAACTTGACGTCGAAGCCGTAGTCCCGCTTGATCTCTTCTTTGATATTGGGAAGGTTTTCGATGGTCGAGAGCTCATAGACCGACTGGGCGTTGTCGGTGACCGGGCCGTAGGAGTCGACCGCGATGGTGACCGGCCCCATGCCCAGGAAGCCGAAGGCGACCAGGCCGAAGGCGAAGACCGCCGGGGCGGCCATCAAGGACCCGACGCCCATGGCGCTGACGCCGTAGGCGGCGGCCATCAAGGCGACGATGACAAGGCCCATCCAGTAGGCGCTGAAGTTGCCCGCGATCAGGCCCGACAGGACGTTGAGCGAGGCGCCGCCCTCGCGGGAGGCGGTGACGACCTCGCGGACGTGGCCCGACTCGGTCGAGGTGAAGATCTTGATCATCTCGGGGATGAGCGCGCCCGCGATGGTGCCGCAGGTGATGATCGTCGACAGCTTCCACCACAGGGTGCCGTCGCCCAAATCGGGAATCAGCAAGTAGGAGACGACGTAGGTCAGGGCCAGCGAGACGATGGAGGTCACCCACACCAGCGAGGTGAGGGGCGACTCGAAGTTCATCTTGTCGGCGTTGCCGAAACGTGCCTTCGCGTAGGTCTCGTTGAGCAGATAGGACAGGCCGCTCGCCAGGATCATCACGATGCGCATGGCGAAGATCCAGACCAGGAGCTGAACCTGGGTGAGGGCCTCGGGCACCGCCAATAGGATGAAGGTGATGAGCGCGACGCCGGTGACGCCGTAGGTCTCGAAGCCGTCGGCGGTGGGGCCGACCGAGTCGCCCGCGTTGTCGCCGGTGCAGTCGGCGATGACGCCGGGGTTGCGCGCGTCGTCTTCCTTGATGTTGAAGACGATCTTCATCAGGTCGGAGCCGATGTCGGCGATCTTGGTGAAGATGCCGCCCGCGATGCGGAGCGCCGAGGCGGCCAAGGACTCGCCGATCGCGAAGCCGATGAAGCAGGGCCCGGCATAGTCGGCCGGAATGAAGAGCAGGATGCAGAGCATCATGACGAGCTCGGTGGCGATCAGCAGCATGCCGATGCTCATGCCGGCCTTCAGCGGGATGGCGTAAACGGGGAAGGGCTTGCCCTTGAGGCTGGCGAAGGCGGCGCGGGAGTTGGCCAGGGTGTTGATGCGGATGCCGAACCAGGCGACGCCGTAGCTGCCGGCGATGCCGATCAGGCTGAACACCAGGATCATCGCGACCTTGTCGATCGAGAAGTGCCGCAGGTTGTAGAAATACACCCATATAATGATGCCGATGAAGACCTCGAGGAGCAGGATGAACTTGCCCTGCGTGATCAGGTAGGTCTTGCAGGTCTCGTAGATCAGCTCGGAGATGTCCTCATCGACTGGTGGACTGGCGGCCCCTTTGACCTGGGAGATGACCGCTGAAGACCAATCCCAGGCCGCAGATGCCGAGGCCGTAGAGGAGCAGGTCGTGCCCGTTGACGCCGAGGAAACCCTACCGAGCTCAAGTCGGGGAGAGGACGAGCTCCGCCTCGCTGGCGTGGGCGGCACCGCCGACCAGGATCAGGGCGCAGAAGGCCAGGAGTGCGAACAAGGGCCGGGCGGCCTTTAAATCTTTAAAAAATTTCATGAATAGGCTCCTCATCGATTCCCGCGCGACGGCGGGGTGGAAAAAAGTCGGCCTCGTATAGCTTAGGAGTTGGCGATCTCCAAGGAAATTTTTCGGATGGGGATATTGGGGTAAAAATATATAAAAATCAAACAGTTAACTAATTTCGCCTTCCGGCTTGACCGGTCCAACCCGCTATGTTACCAACGCGCGGCGTTGAAAAGACCGCGCCCCAAGCAGAGCGACCCTTTCCTGATCGCCTTCGGCATTTACGGCGGGGTCGGCTTCCAATTGGCGGCCTCGGTGGTGGGCGGTTTGCTCCTCGGGGGCTACGCCGACAAGCGCTGGGGCACCAGCCCTTGGCTGACGATGACGGGCCTGATCTTCGGGGCCGTCGGCGGTTTCTACAACCTTATCAAGATCTTGAATTGGAACCAAAACCGCCGCGAGCGGCGGCGCACCGACGGGTAGGGTGTCCGGGTCGGGTGGTGACGATGAACGAAGATTTGAATCCGGGCGCCCCGGCCGAGGCGGTCGAGGCCAACCCCGAGGCCGCACGGCATCTCGAGCGCAACAACCTGTTGTTGGTGGTCTTGGGCACCGCGGCCTTCGGCTTCACCGAGGATTTCGGCCAGGTGTTGAGCTTTCTGGCGGGCGGGATCCTGACGGTGGCCAACTTGAGGTTGTTTCGCCTCATCGTGGCCGGCATGGTGGGCGGCAAGACGACCAAGAAGGGCCGGTTGGTCGCCCAGGTGATCCTCAAGTTCTTCGGCGTGATGGGGGCCTTGGCCTTCTTGATGCTGTGGGTGAAGCCGGCCCCCGTGCCCTTCCTATTGGGGCTGTCGACGGTCGTGGTCGCCATCACCCTCGAAGGGATTTTTGGCATTTTCAGGCAGGAGCGTTAAGACATGCATCATTTTTCCTGGATCGGATACTACCTCCACGTCGGGCATCATCACATCCACATCGCCCACGCGGCGCTCGCGGCGCTGATCCTGACCTTCCTGGGCGTGATCGTCTACTTCAAGCTGCGCAACACCGAGGCGGCCCTGGTCCCCGGCGGCAAGATCAGCGTGCCCAACATCTTCGAGGTGGCCTCCGAGAGCCTGATCGGCCTGATGGAAGGCATCATGGGTCACGATGCCAAGAAGTATTTCCCGATGATCGGGACCTTGTTCATCTTCATTTTCTTGAACAACATGATGGGCTTGATTCCCGGCCTGCTGCCACCGACCGACAACATCAACACCACCCTGGCCTGCGGCCTCGTGGTCTTCTTCTATTTCAACTATATCGGCATCAAGGAAAACGGGCTGATCAACTACCTCAAGCATTTCGCCGGCCCCGTCATATTCCTGGCGCCGCTCATGCTGATCATCGAGTTGATCGGCATCGCCGTGCGCCCCGTCTCGCTGGGGCTGCGCCTCTTCGGCAACATCACCGGCGACCACATGGTCTTCGGAATCTTTTCGGATTTGGTGCCCCTCGGGGTGCCCGTGATCTTTTTGGCCCTGGGCTTGTTCGTGTCCTTCATCCAAGCCTTCGTGTTCTCGCTTTTGTCGACGATCTACGTCGCCTTGGCGCTGCCGCATGGCGAGGAGCATCACCACTGAGGGCCGGGATTTTCCCAGCCTGTCTAGTCCACCTCGGGAATTAGCTCGGGGGCCGAAACGCAACGCAGGAAAGATCCTGCATCAGGAGAAAGAAAAATGAAGAAGCTCATCGCCGGGATCTCCGGCTTCCTCGCCACCGCCTTCGTCAGCGTCGCCGCCACTTGGCTTCGCCCAAGCGGCCCGCGCCGCCCGCGGGCAGCACCAGCACCAACGCCATCTACGCGATCTCGGCCGCTCTCTGGCCATCGCGGAAATGCGCCGCCTCGCTTCGGCGCGATCAGCCAGTCGAAGGCCGCCGCCGCCGCCACTCCCTGGCATCGGCCCGCAACCCCGGCGCCGCCGGCGAAGGTTACCGTGATCATCGCCTGGCGCTGATCGAGGTCGCTGGTCGTCTCATCTACGCCCTGGTCATCGCGCCTTCTTGATCCAAGGCAGAATCGCCTAAAGGCTTTCACTTTGGGGCGAGGCCGCGCAGGCCGGAGGTCCGTTAAAGGTAACAAACCCGTTCCGGTTTGCCGGGACGGGAGCTGTAGAAACGCCGAGCGCACGGCGGCTGACGGGTCCTGTCGGTCACCCCACCGTCCTCACACTGAAGCTGCCGGGCGGCGGGGGCCCCGCTAAGCCACCGTCAAAATTAGCCACTCGCCAGGAGGTTTGTGCGGGACGATTTTTTTCTTTGCGGACTTTTTTTGCAATTTTACGGAACAAAGTCGGCGGGGACTCATGGTGGAACTAACATTGGCCATCTTCATGATTGTGGCATGAGCTCGGCGTCTCCAGCGAACAGGGGTTTGGTGGTATCCGTTTCAGGCGGAGAAAGGTCAGGGCATGGCAGTGGCAGTACGTTTTTTTCCGTCGATGGAAGGGTTTTCCGAGAGGGTAAAGGCGTAGGCCGCCTTGTCGAAGGATCTTTGAATAAATCCTCAAAGGCACTTTGGCGAGGTTGTGCGACGGCGGATTCTAAGGCGGTCTCGAATGCCGTGCATGCCGCCGAACTTTTTCGATGAGCACCGCTGCATCACCAGGATTATTATCCCTCCAGGTATTCGATCATATCACTTCGCGAGTTTTTGGAAGGTTTGTAGTGGTCCTCGACATGCGACCTTCGCGAAGAGGGTCTTGAGCACCTTGTGGTCCCTTGAGGCGCGTGGGCTTGATGATGATGATCAAGGCGCAGGATCTCGACTTCCAGATCATAGGCCCAGAGCCACACTAGATGTCCGAGGGGGCAGGATCACCGGCGTAGCTGTTGCCGATCTTGCTGAGTTTTTGACGAGAGGGCCACCAACTTTAATGTTAAATAACATTGGCAGCATTTGATGCGGGACTTCTAGCTTTTGGGCCGCGTAACACCCCGGCTATTCCATGAGAACCTGAGGCTTGACCGTCCTTCAAGCTTGATCCCAATTTAGCTAGGGTTACCAGACATGGCTCAGCCGTGCACGCCGCGACTGGGATGCCAGGACCTGGGTCTGGCCCAGGTCGCGCCGGGCGGTCGGGAGGCGGGCCGGGGTGGCTGTCGAGGGTGGCCTGGGCCAGGCGCGTCTCACTCACGGCGTCGATCAGGCGGCCGTCTTTAAAGCGAGGCCGATCGCGGGCGACGCACGTGAAGGCGGCTGGCGCCACTTGAGATCCGCGGACTGGCTCACGAGATCCACCCCACGCGCCAAGGCGCTGACGCAGCACCAGAGACCGGGACGGTCGCGTTGATTTCTGGCGGGAAGCTGGAGCCAGCTCACCGCTCCCGTCGAAGCAATCCGCGAAGGCGCGGAGCTCGGGACCGGCGGTGTATTGCAGGTCCTGCAGGCTGCTGCGGGCGTGGTGCAGGGCGATGCGGGCCAGGATCTCGTGGACGTCGGCAACGCTCAGGTCGTAGCCGCGGAACTGCCGCTGGATGTAGGCGACCTGCTGGTCGGGCGTGCCGTTGACGATGACGCGCTCGTAGATCGCGGGATCCGCGAACTGCTCGGCGACGTCCGCCACCGGCAGCTCGCTGCCGTCGGGACGGCGGATGTTGCGTAGGACGTTCTCGCCGCGCAGCCAATCGAAATTCAACTCGCGGTAGAAGCTGGCGTCGGTCGCGGGGCCGGTGGGGCCCAGCAGCAGGGAATGACGCAGCAGGCTGCGCGCGCCCTCGCCGGAGACGCCGGCCTGGGCCTGAATCTCCTGCCGGGCCTGGTCGACGTAGTTACCCGAGACCCAATAGCGCTCGGTCAAGCTGGGCGCGATCAGTTCGGCGGCGCCGTGCAGGGCCCAGACCAGCGGGTGGCGCTGGGCGTCCTCCAGCTGGTTGGCGCGGCGGTAGATCAGGTTGTCGCGTCCGGTCTCGGCGTTGCTGCGGGTCAGGTGATTCCAGATCATGTGGGCGCCGTCGGCGTAGAAGCCGGCCGCCATGGCGCGTCCGCCCCAGCGGGCGAAGCCGGTGGCCGCTTTGGTTTCGGCGACGGCGAGGGCGCGGTTGCCGAAGGCCATGCGGTAGACCTCGGGCAGGAAGAAACCGCCGACGCGCAGGGCGCGGCGCTCGGCCGAGCCCTCGGCGTACATCTGGCCCAAGGTCGCGTCGACCAAGGCGGAGGTCAGCAAGCCCGCGCCGAGGCTGGAGGGACGCAAGGCCGCGCCGGGATTGCGGCGGTTGATCAGGCGCGAGACGCCCGACATCGCGCCGTAGGCGGAATAGACGTCGAGGGCGAAGCGCTCGTTGCTGTGGTAATTCGAATGCAGGCCCATCATGTTGGCGCCGTGCTCGGCGCTCAGCACCGTCACCGCGCCCGCCGCCAATACCGGCGACCAAAGCCGCGCCCGCGCGCCCAAGGACAATTCGTTGCTGCCGGTGGCCGTGAGCCAACCGGGCAGGCTGCGCAGGGTCCCCAAAGTGAGGGAGCGGCGTTTCCAGGCGAGTCCGATCAGTTCGGCACCGGCCCAATTCGCCAGGCCCCATTGTCCGAGCCAGGTGGCCCGCTGCCGGAACAAGGAGGGCACGGCTCCGGAGTCGGGATTGACGATGGCGGGACAGGTGTAGCCGCTCTCTTCCTCGCCGCCGAGGGCGTGGACGGCCTCGCAGGCGCCGGCGACATTGCGCGCGACCGGCCGGGGCTCCACCCATTCGGTGCCGCGGCCGCGGATGCGTCCGTGCCGGACCTCGAGGGCCCCGGTCGGTCGCGAGGCGTCGAGCTGCGCGACGAAGACGTCGTTGTTCGGGCTTAAGTAGCTGAGTTGAAGGATGCCGTCGTTGGGGTTGGTGTTACTGACAACGATCTCCTCGGGATTGGGCGCCCGATGCAGGTGCTCTTGAATGTATTCGTTGAAGGCCGCCAAGGCCGGATGCTGGCGGATCAATTCGGCGGTAAGCTGCGTCACGGATTATCCCCTTAACACGTCTGTCCCCAGGCCATCCCCCCGGATAGCGGAGCTATTATCGTGCGGAATCGGCGGAAGTTGCGGGTTTAGCCCATCAAGTCGCCGCGCTCCACCAGCTCAAAAGCCTCTGAAGTTACTTCGGTTTTTTCTGGGGGTGGCGGGGTCCAGCGGCGTTTGAGCTTCTCGTAGGGGTATTCCCCGTTGGCGTCGGCCGCGCCCTTCAGGGTGCCGTCCTGGTTGAAGAGCTCCCGGGCCCAGTCGTTCTCGTCCTGGTCGACGTAGACCAGGAAGCTCGCGGCCTCTTGGACGCGTTTCATCAGGACCTTGCGGCAGAAGCGCTCGACGTCCTCGTCGCTCATGTGGGGGTAGAAGCTCTTCAGGCCGTCCGGTCCCACGGCGGCCAGTTGCGCCTCCTGGATCTGCTCCAACTGGCTCAGGACGATCTTCTCGTCGCGCAGCAGGACGATGGCCTCGTTGACGTCCTCCCAATTCTCGGAGTGCAGGAAGGGTGTCACGACCTCTTGGATCATCTTGGTCAACTCCTTCGAGGTCGCGAGGTCCTCGGCGTACATCTTGTCTTTCAAGTCTTCGTTGTCCAGGTCGGCGACGGCCCACTCGATCGCGGAGGGGGCGAGGGCGCGGAACACGCGCCGAGATTTGTTCAGCCAGGAAAGCGGATTGACGCATTTCCAAAAGCTGTAATCGTAGAGGCCGTCCTCGCGATAGACCTGGGTGGTGACCCGGCTGTTGATCGAGGCCTCGTAGTCGCTGCCGACCGCGAAGTGCCGGATGCCCGTGTCGAGGGCCCAGACCGCCGCTAGGCCCCAGGTGAGGCGCGACGCGATCGGGGCGACCCGGCTGCCGACGGCCGTGCTCGCGAGGCGCTGGCCGAGGGCGGTTCGGCCGACGATCTCGGGGGCGACCAGGCCTGCGCCGCCGGCGACCCACTTGCCGTAGTGACGGACGGGATGGTCCGCGTCGAGGAAAAGGCCCGCCGCCTGGTCGAAGGCCGCGTAGCCCAGCATGCCGTAGCCCAAGTTGCGCACGAAGGGCAGGCCGCGCAGCTGGGTGAAGGCCTGCGAGGCCAGCATCTTCTTCCCGATCTTGTAGAGTCCCATGATCGCCAGGAGGTTGGCGACGCCGTAGAAGCCGTAGGTGATGTAGCTGACCTGCTCGCGCTCGCGCGTGGTCATGTCCTTGCAATCCGGGCTGAGCAGTTCGCGCTCGCCGACCAGTTCGCGAGTTAGGCTGCAGGCGTCGGTCATTTCAACGGTGGCGACGGGCTGGGCGCTTTCGAACTCGGAGAGCTTGCCGGAGCGCAGGAACATCTGGTGGGAGCTGACGTCGACGTCGCCCGCGCAGAACAGGCCCTTCGCGCGTCTCTCGAAGAACAGGCTGTAGGCGGCGTCGCCGGGCACGGGGTTGTCGACGCGGGAATTCTGCAGCGAGAAGGCCGCTACGGCGTCCGGACTGCGCTGGCTCAGCAGCGTCTTGCAGCCCTCCTCGAATTGCCGCACGCTGGAAAATTTCTCCGAGGCGGTCGCGAGGGGGTTGACGGCGCCGTCGGTGCAGGACTGCCCGGCGAATTCTTCCGCGCCGGCCAGGAACTGGGTGGCGTTGCAGGCATCGCCGATGAAACCGCCGCCGATGGGGAGGCTCGAGCGGTCGCTGATCTTGCCGCTGCGGACCAAGAGCTCGCGGCTGGGCCAAAGCCACTGGCCGCCGCAGAAGAAGTCGTTCGCCCGGTCCTCGTAGAGCACCTCGAAGCGCCCGTCGCCGGCGTTGCGGTTGAAGACGCTCGCCTTCGCCGGATCGAAAGTCGCGGGCGCGGAAAAAACTTCCGCGGTCCGGCGGTTCAATTCGGCCTGGCAGGCGTTTTGATAGATTTGAAAGGAAGAAAGCTGCTCCGCCCCGGTTGGAACGGATTTGAACGGCGCCGTCATTTGTGCCCCCACAACCGCCTTACCCCCGGCGGTCGAAAACCCTTGTCGGGGGGGTTATCGGCGGGAATGGGTCTAGGTTGTGAGTGAAGGTTTATCCTATTGATATAACGGAGTATTTTTTTGCAAAAAAACGAATCCTACGGATGTTAATGAACTTTTCGGGCTTTTGGAGAGTTGGCCAGCTCCGTAGGGGCCGTTCCCCCTCAGCCGGGGACAAGCGCGAACGGCCCCTACGGACATCGCTCATTTCTCGATGCTGTCAAATGAGCCGTCCCCGCAAAGGGGGCGAACAGGAGGTTCCTCATCCGTACTTGGACATGCTCTCGGAAAGCTCGATGTCGTGCGAATCGAGCGAGGCCTTTTTGGGCAGGCTGCCGGGCTTGGGCCAGCGGTCTTGCAGCTTCTTCACCGCGTCTTCGCCGGACTTGAGGGTGCCGTCGGCGTTGAAGAGCTCGCGGGCCCAGTCGTTGACCGGCTGCTCGACGAAGACCAGGAACTTGGCGCACTCCTGGATCTTGTAGGCGAGGGCCTTGCGGGCGAAGAGCTCGATGTCCTCGTCGCTCAGGCTCGGGTAGCTCGACTTCAGGCCTTCGGCCCCCTTGTCGAAAAAGACCAAGGCCTTGGGGAGGTCGGTCACCGACATTTCGGAGGGTTTGCGCAGCATCTCGAGAAAGGCGTCGCGGTCGGCCGGATTTTCGGCGTGGAGGAAGTGGGGCAGGACCTCGCGGAAGAAGGCCTCGCCCTGCTCCGAATTGGTTTTGTCCTCTTCGTAGACCTTCGCCTTGAGATCGTCGTTGTCCATGGTGACCGCCCACTCCATCGCGTCGGGGGCCAGGAAGCGGCTGCCGGCGCGCAGGCCCTTCACCGCTAGCGGAACCACCAGAAAATCCCAACCGTCCAGCTCGTAGACGTGTTTGTCGTAGATCTGGTCGGTGACGCGGCGGTTCACCGAGGCCTCGTAGTCGCTGCCGATGCCCCATTGGAAGGCCTTGTTCATCACCCACACCGCGGCGAGGCCGGCGGTGGCCCGCGAGGCGATCGGGGCGACACGGCTGACGGCGGGGACCGCGGAGAGCCGCGTGGCCAGTCCGGTCGCGCGCGCGATCTCGGGGGCGGCCACGCCGAGGCCGCCGGCGATCGGGCTCCCGTACTTGCGGGCCCAATGGTCTTCCTTCACGAAGTTGCTGGCGACCGTGTCGTAGCCCAGATAGGCCAAGGCGCCCCAACCGAGGTTGCGGATCAGGGGAAGGCGGAACAGGGCCTGCATTCGAGGCATCGCGGCCAGCTTGCGGTAGAGCTTGACGCCGCCCCAAACCGCCGAGGCGGTCAAAAATCCGTGCCAGGCATAGGAGAGGTAGTTGTGCTGGGAACGCTCCGCCGCGGTGACGTCCTTGCACTTGTCGGGATCGATCAGCTCGTTCTTTCCGAGCAGGCCGGTCGTCATCGAGCAGGCGTCGTTCATCGGGATCGGCGTCCCGATCTCGCCTTCCTCCTTCAGCATGTCCTGGATGCTGCCGGAGCGGACCAACATGGTGTGCATGCTGCTGTCGACGATGCCCTCGCAGAAGAAGTTGTTGGCGCGGTTCTCGAAGAGGACGCTGTAGTTGCCGTCGCCGGGGAAAGGGTTGAAGAGCCGGGTGCGCTTCAGGTCGAAGCGGTCGCCCATCTTCTCGCCGAACTTGCGGCGGCCGTAGTCGTCGAAGAGGCCCTTGCACTGCTTTTGGAACTCTTGGATGCTGGTGTACTTGTCCGCGCCGACCAGCTTCGGGTCGCCGACGCCGTCCTGGCAGGCGAGGGGAACGCTCTTCCCTTGGCCGTCCACGACGGTCAGCTCTTCCTTGCCGGCGAGCTTCTCGGTGGCGGTGCAGGCGTCGTCCATCCACTTGCCGGCGACCGGTTTGCCGGGCAGCTTGCCTTGGGAGCTCTCTTCCTTGGCTCGGCTGATTTTGCCGCTGCGGATCAGGATCTCGTGGCTTCGCCAGTTCACCTGGGCGCCGCAGAAGAAATCCAGGGACTCGTCGTTGTAGACCAGCTCGAAGCTGCCGTCGCCGTCGACGCGGTTCCAGACCTTCGCCTTCTCCAGGTCGAATTTCACCGGCGCCTTGCCGGCGGCCTTCGCGGCCTTGTCCAGTTCGGCTTGGACGGTGTCGCGGAAAAATTGAAACGATTGTGTTTGCTCCGCTCCGGCTGGAACGGCTTTGATCGGCCCTGACATCTTAAGTACCCCCGTACCTGCCTCGCCCGAGCGGCGAGGACTTTTATCCCCATCTTCCAGTGGGGGTTATCGGCACCAAGGGAAAAGAGTTGTGCGTTAGGTGTAGGGGCGAACCATTCAAGAGTCTGGCCTCGTCACAAGCGCTGTAGGGGCCGTTCCCCCCTCAGTCGGGGGACAAGCGCGAACGGCCCCTACGGAGGCCGCAACAGGCACGGTCTATTAAAAAATATAATAATTTTATATACTTAAAAACTTTAGCCCGGACCAGGGAGATCGGATCCGGGCTAAAGGGGGGTGTGGTCGGTCCCACCCCGCCTCGCGGTAGGGCCTACCTCGCGGCCGGCCCCAGCCCCAGGTCGGCGGGGACGGGATGCTTTCGTAAATTACTTGGCCGGTGCCGCCTGCGGGAGGGGCGCCTTGGTCAGGTCCGGATAGGGATCGAGGTCCGCCTCCCGGTCGTAGTCGGTGAAGCCGTACTCGAAGGGGTTGAAGGCGGGGGCGAGCTTCTGGTCGCTGTACTGCACGATGCCCAGGATGAGAACGCCCTTCACCAGCTTGCCGAGCCCGTTCTTGCCGAGGGAGCCCGTCTTCTTCAATGCGGCCAGCTGGCCCGCGCTGAGCGGGGGCAGTCCCTTGAAGAGCCAGGCGCCGGCGGCGCTCTTCGCCCGCGAGACGGGGGCGGTGACCTTTTCGACCAGGCGGCCGAAGCGGCCCTTGGCGCCTTCGCCGAGGGTTCGGCTGGCCTCGCCCAGGACCTCGGCCTCCTTCTCGGCCTTGGTCGCGGCCTCGGCCCAGGCATTGCCGCCGAAGGGCTTGAATCGCGCGGCGTCGGGGGCGGTGCGGGCAAAGATGCTGCCCTCGCTTTTCCACACGTTCCAGACGTTGCGGTAGCTCGTGACGCTGCCCAAGCGGCGGGCCTCGCCGAAGATGCTGAAGGCGCGGCGCGCGCCCCAGACCATCAGGGCGCCGTTGATGCCCCGCCCCAGGCCGTCCATGGCCGCCTCGTCGGACCAATCTCGGTACTGGGTGGGCTCGCAGAAGGCGCCGCCTACGCAGAAAATATTGGTGAGCCCCACGGCCGCTATATTGCCGAAGCCGCCGCCGTCGCCCAGCATGTCGCTGAAGGCGGAGCGGGAGCGCTTGTCGAGGCTGTCGTCGTAGGCGGGGTCTTGAGTGGCCGCCTTGACGGCCAGGAAGCGGAAGATGGTCTTGGCGAAGAAGAGGTTGTTGCGGCGGCCGCTTAAGTTCCACCAGCTTTCGAACCAGCCTCCGCTCATCTTGCTGTTGCCGCCGCCGTAGCCGAGGAAGCCGGGGCGCTCGCCCTCGGCGAAGGCGAGGAGCTGGCTGTAGCGCTCCTTCGAGTCCTTCAGGGTGAGGATCTGGTGCAGGCGGGTCGCGCAGAGCTCGTCGTTGAGCAGGGCGCGGGTGCCGGCGTCGAGCTTCTTCATCGCCTCTTCCAGCTTGCCTTCCAGGGCCCAGGATTCGTTTTTGCGGACCGCCTCGTCGATGACGGACTCGAGCTTCGCGATCGCCGCCTCGCGGTCGAGGAATTTCCCCTCCGCGGCGCTCTCCGCCGCCGCGTTGCCGATCAGCAGGGGGCTGTCGGTCCAAATATTTCGAGTCAGGGAAGGCAGGAAGCCGACGATATTGGTGGCGGTCTTGCCGACGCCGTTAAGGGCGAAGGTCCGGTGCGCCATGTGAACCTCGTCCGCGTGAATGCCTCGGTTGTAGAGCTTGATCGCGTCGAGGGTCGGGCCGAAGACGGAGCGCGACTGCAGGGCCTTCATGTTGGCCGAGATCGGCGCGTAGCGGTTCTTCATCAGCTCGTCGATGCTGGCGAGGAATTTTTCCGGTTCGATGCCGGAGGCCTGCTCCGCGGCGAGGTTGGCCGTGAGGAGCCGCCGCGCTTCGGCCACGTCGAGGATTTTGTCGCCGTTGGCGTCCGATTCCCGGATCAATTGGGCCCAGGCGGCCTCTTCCTCGAGGCTGCGCGGCTCGGTCTGGCCGCCGGCCAGCAGGCGCTTCAGCTCGCCGGTCTGCATGTCGAGCGTGAGGTCGGAGCCCCGCAATACCGCGGCGACCTCCTGGGGCTCGAGCATGGGGAGATTCTCGAAATACAGCGTATCCAAAGGTCGGATGTCGACCTTGTCCACCTTGGGTGGGGTCATGGGTGCCTCCGTGCGCGCGAGACACGACAGGAGGCGCGGACGATCGGTCCGTACCCTGGAGTGCCCGTGCGAGATTTAAATGAGGCCAAATGGAACGGTAGGTAGGAAAGACGCCATTTGTGCCCCGAGCCAAGCGCCGCCGCCGGGGACCGGCGACAACGCCAAAAACGTCATCGTCCCAGGTATCGGAGGAATCCCCGAGAGGTTGCTTAAATGAGACTTTAGTACCCTAGCCGCTGGGGGTTGAAGGGGGAGGGCGGAAGCCGTCGCCTACGCTTTAGTGGGTTCAGATCTCCTTCGAGCCAATGAGGAATAAGAATCAAGAAAGTACCCTAACCGCTGGGGGTTGAAGGGGGAGGGCGGAAGCCACCCCCTGGGCTTTCGTGGGTTCGGACTTGCTCCGAACCCACGAATAGATAACCCGGAAGGGAAGATCCGATCCGGGTTACCAGGGGGTGTGGTCGCCCCCGCCGCCGTCTCTCGCGGCATGTCGCCATGCCGCGCTGTGCCCCCGGTGTCGGAGTGATCGGGCGGCGGGGTGCTTTCGTAAGCTATTTCTTCGGCGCGTGCAGGGTCGGGTCGGGCTTGGTCGGGTCCGGATAGCGCTCGAACTCCGCCTCGCGGTTCATGTCCTGCAGGCCGTGCTCGAAGGGGTTGTAGGGGGCCGAGAGCTTCTGGTCGGCGTATTGCGCGATGCCCAGGAGGACGACGCCCTTGGTGAGCTTGTCCATGCCCTTGCCGCTCATCTTGGCGCCCTTTTCCAACAGGGCCGTCTGTTCCGCGCTGAGCGGAACGCCCTTGAAGATCCATTCCTTCATGCCCTTCTTGGCCGAGTCCCATTTGTCGAGGAGCTTCCAGAAGCGGCCGTCCTTGGCCGACTTGCCGGCCAATCCGAGCAGCTCGGCCTCTTTCTCCGCGGCCAGGGCGGCCTCGCCCCACTTGCCGCCGGCGAGGATGTTGAATTTGCTCTCGCCCAGCGAGGCCTTCCACACCTGCATCACGCTGCCCTCGGCGCCGTAGACGCCCTTGAGGCGCGCCAGCTTGCCGGCCTCGCCCAGGCGGGTGAGGAAGCGGTTGCCGCCCCAAACCATCAAAGCCCCGTCGATGCCGCGGCCGAGGCCGTCCATGACCGCCTCGTCGGACCAGTCGCGGTACTCGGTGGGCTGGCAGGCCTTGCCGCCGACGCAGAAGATATTGGTGAGGCCCACCGCCGCCAGGTTGTTGAAGCCGCCGAGCGGGTCGCCGTTCATGTCGGCCAGGGTGGCTCGGGCGTCCTTGTGCATCGCGTCGTCCGCGCCGACGTCGCCCGAGTTGGCCTTGGTGCCCAGGAAGCGCAGCGTGGTGCGGCCGAAATACAGGTTGTGGCGGTGGCCGGAGTAGTTCCAAAAATCGCTGAACCAACCCGCGCTGGTGTTGCCGGTGCCGAAGCCGAGGAAGCCGGGGCGTTCCTTCTTGGCGAACTCCATCATCTTCTGGTTGCGCTCTTTGGGGTCGGCCGTATTCAGGATCTCGTGGATCTTGGCGGCCGCCAGCTGGTCGTTGAGGACCGCCGCGTCCTTGGCGTCGAGCTTCTTCAGGGCCTCGTCGAGTTTGCCCTCGACGGCCCAGGATTCGTTGGCGGCGACGCCCTTTTGGATGACGTCGCGCAGCTTGTTCAAGATCTCCTGGCGGGTCTCGAAATCCTTCTTCGCGGCGGCCATGGCCTTTTGGTCGCCCCACAGCACCTCGGTCTTTCCGCCGATGCGGCGGACGGGATAGCTGATGAAACCGCCGACGTTGGCCAGGGTCTTGGTCAGGCCGTTCATGGCGATGGTGGCGCCGGCGTGGCGGTAACCTTCGCTCAGCAGGCCCTTGTTGTAGAGGTCCAGTGCGTCCAAGGTCGGACGGAAGGCGAGCTCGGCCTTCCAACCCTTCATGTTCTTGGCGAGGGGATCGTAGCGATCTTTCATCAGCTTTTCGACGCTCTCGAGGAATTTTTTGGGATCGATGGCCGAGGCCTGGTCGGCGGGGAGCTTGCCGAGCAGCTTCTTGACCTCGTCGACGTCGACGTAGTGGTCCTTGTTGATGTCGGCCTCGCGGATGGTCTGGACCCAGGCGGCCTCCTGCTCGAGGCTGGTCGCCTCTCCGGCGGCGCCGTCCTTGCCGGCCTTGGCGAGGGCGCCGGTCTTGGTGTCGAGGACGAGGTCGGAACCCGTGAAGCGCTTGGCGGCCTCGTTGACGTCCAATTGGATCAGGTTCTCCAGATAGAGCGAATCGAGCGATTGAATATCGACCTTTGGTGGGGTCATGGTGTGCCTCCCGTACCTATGCTGCCGACTCGGAACGCGGCCCATGCCGCGGCCGAGACGTCTCGTCCCGTTGCCGCGCCCTTCGGACGCAGAAAACCGGTCCGCAGGATGCGAATTTAAAATCCCCAGTGATTTCTGGACGTTATGCGGACGATTGGCCGCAAATTACAGGAAGGAAATAAACGGGATGGGTCTGTGCCCCCATTTATTCTCTGCCCCCGTGTCCAGTCCCATTCAACAATGCCCTCGGTACTAAATATCGTCCCAAGGGCGGATTGGTTGCTAAGGAAGGCGAAGGAGGGCCCTCGGAATTTTATCGCCGGCCTTCGCCCCGAAGCGGGCTCTCGGCCCCCGCATCGCCGCCAAGGGGGACCAAGGTCCCGGTCGCGGCGCTGGGGTTGGGCCGTCGAACCCGGTCGCGATCCCGGGGCCGCCGGGGGGCGCGGGCATGGGCGTCGGAGGCCGGGGGAACGGCGGCGCGGGCGCTGGGCGCCTCGCCCTCCGGTAGGCTCAGCTCGTATTCGCGGTCGAAGATCAGCGGGTGGTTGCTGTGCCGCGGGGCGTGCTGGAAGACGTAGCCCGCGATGCCGTAGGAGACGATGCCCTCGTAGCTCATCCAGCGCAGGCCGCGGCCGAGACCGCGCAGGCTGATGTTTTCCAGGGTGGCGACGCTGGCTCGGGCCATGAGGGCGCGGGTGGCGGCGGCGCGGGTCTCGGCGTTGGTCACGGCGGCGGCGCGGGCCAGGGCCTCGGAAATGGGCGGATGGGCGGCGACGATGCGGCCCCACCAGCCGGTCGCATTGGGCGCGACGGTCTCGGCGGCGGTGGTGAGCATGGTCGGCGAGGTCAGGATGCGCTGCACGCCTTGGGCCCGGATCAGGGCCTGGCGGGCGGCGGCGAGCTCGGCCTCGGTGGTGGCAGCCGCAAGCTCGGCCTCGGCGGCCGCGACGCGGCGGGCGGCCCAGCTGGCCATGTGGCGGCTGAACCAGCCGGAGGAGGCGACGGTTGCCTCGGTCGCGGCGGTCTCCGCCCCGGCGGTCACCACCGCCTGGGTGCCTCGGATGCCCAAGAATCTCAGGAAGCCGGCGCCGATCGCGCTGCGGCCGGCGGTGGTCATCGCGCCGCGGCCGAAAGAGAAGGCCCCGGCGCCGGTCGCCAAGCTGGCGACGAGTAGGACCCCGTCGCTGGCGGCGCCGTCCTCGTTCTCGTCGCTGTAGTTGCGGAACCAATCGGGCGGCCAGATGCCGAATTCGCCGCCGCCCTCCTCGACCACGTTGCCTTCGTCGTCGGTGATGTCGGTGCCCAGGCTGTCCTGAAGGACGTGATGGGCGCGGTTCCGCATTCCCTCGTCGGTCGACTCGCGGTGCAGGGCGTGGAGGATGGCGCGGGCGAAGTCGAGGTTGCGGACGCCTTCGGCGTAGGTGCCCGTCGACCACCAGCTGGTGGTGCCCTCGCGCAGGTCGTTGGCCAGCGAGAGCCACATCTCCTCGGCCCGGCGCGGGTTGCGCTCGGTGCGGATGTTCCAGAGGCGCTCGGCTTGGAAGGTCTCGTCGGTCAAGAGCTCGTAGTAGCGGGCGTTGCGGCCGGGAAGCAGGTCGTCGTCGTGGGTGCGAAAGTATTCGAGGGCGTTCGGGATGGTTCGTTCGCCGGTGAAATCGCTGGGCGGATGCTCGATCAGGCGGCGCAGCTCCTGCAGGGCCTCGCCCCGCTCGCGGTCGTGCATCTCGACAAATTCGCGAACCAGGTGCCGGTAGGTCGGGCCGACGCGGGGCAGGATGTTCTCGCCGAACTCGGCGATGTCTTCCTCGGACTGGCGCGGGGCGTCGCCGGCGCCGATCCAGGTCAGGGCGCCGCCCAAGGTGCAGACCCAGGTGATGAAGTCGATCGTGCCGACGATGGTGTTCTCCTCGGCGTACTGGCGCTCGCGGTGGGTGAAGCCGGCGCGCATGCGCTCGAGGTCGCCTAAAACTTGGCGGGAGATATACAGGTTGCGGTCGAAGGGAACGGGTCCGGCGGCGTCGGTGGACGGCGAGATCGCCTCGGCGCCGTAGTCGGCCGCGAGGGCGCGGGCGCCGGCTAGGAATAAGGCGGTGGCGCGCTGTAGATCGGTCTGCTCTTCGGTGCCCTCGGCGGCGGGGGCCTCGCCCAGCATGCCCTGTAGGAAGCCGGGGTTCTCTTCTTCCATGCGCCGCAGGTGACGTTCGACGTCCAAGCTGGTCAGGACCCCGTCGTCGCCCGCCAGCTCGAAGAGCTGGTCGACGCGCGGGTCGGAGATCTGGGAGCGGCGCTCCATCAGGGCTTGAAGGGAGACCCCGTGCTCGGCCGCGTCGCCGCCCTCGGCGACGGCGGCGCCCATCGCGGCGTTGATCTCCTCGCGCAGGGTGAGCGCCAGGAAGCGGAAATTGGCCATCGTCAGCTCGGCCTCGGGGAATTCGGCGCGGGCCTCTTCCGGAAGGTCGTTGATGAAGGTCTGGAGCTCGTCGAAGGTCAGGCTCCAGTCGGCGTCGCGGTCGTTGATGTCGACGCCGGCGATCTGCAGCAGATTCTGCAGCATGACGCTCTGCTCGTCCTCGCCCGCGAAGACGGTGGGCGGGAGGTGCTTGAGGAAATTCAGGTCGATGGGGGCGCGGCGGGCGGCCTCGTCGGTGGGGAGAAAGGCCTCCGGGACCTCGGCCTCCATGGCGCGCAGGTGGTCCAACAGGGTGTTGACCTCGGAGATCAGGGTTTCGGCGTTGAGTTGCCCGGCCTGCTCGTTGGCTTGGGTCAGCTCGGTGACCAGCATTTCGATTTCTTCGGCGCTCAAGTTTTCTGCGTCGCCGTCCTGGGAGGCGGCGAGCTCTAGGTATTGTAGGACGGTTTCGGAGGCGTGCGCGTCGGACAACCGAGTGCGTGCCGCGCTGAGAGTGCCGGCCAGCTCGTCGCGATTGCGGGTAAGGACGCTTAAGTTCCCGCGGCTCTCCTCGCGCAGCCGGGTGACATAGCGTTGAATCTCGGCGTCGCTTAGGACCAGGTCTTCTTCGTTGGGCTGCCCGTCCGAGTCGGCCGCGGCCATGAGCGGCAGGGTGACGGCCTGCAGTTCGACGTTGCCGGCTAAGGCGCTTTGGACGAGGCGGTGAAGGAGGGAGATATCGATATCGGACATGGAGTGGCTCCGCGTTAGGCGTGCCACCCGTGCGTGTGGCTTATTATCGGCGGGAGGGCGGAAGGGTTGCGGGATTGTGCTAAACAGGGTTGACTTGTCGATCAGACCATTTTAAATTTATTTCAGACTAGAATTTTGATTGGGGATAAATATGGATGCCGTCGGAGTTTACGAGGCGAAAACCCACTTGCCGCGCTTGCTGGAGCGGGTGGCTCAAGGCGAAAGCATTACTATCACTAAGCATGGCAGGGCCGTGGCGGTCTTGTCTCCGGTGCCAACGGAACAAAAGATGTCGGTGCGGGAGGCGATTGAGGGTCTTAAAGCCTTGCGAAACCGTATTAAAGCGAGAGTCAGCCTCAAAGAAATTCAAAAGATGAAAGCCGAGGGTCGACGATGAGGGCACTCGTGGTTGATTGTTCGGTCACCTCGGGCTGGGTGATTCCCTCGCAATCTAACGAATATTCCTCTGCCGTCCTTGAAAGGCTTTCGGCGACCAAGGCTTTTGTTCCCGGCATTTGGATCTACGAGACCGCCAACACCCTCTTGTCGGCCGAACGGCGAAAAAAGATCACCCGCGAGGATTCCACGGACTTTTTCAAGCTGATCAAGAGCCTCCCGATGGAAATTATTCATAAGAATGACGGGGAATGGTCCGAGCTATTATTGTGGATGGGGAATACGCACCGGCTCTCGGTTTACGATACCGCATACCTCTACCTGGCCATGGACCGGGGTTACACCCTTGCAACGCGGGACAAACAGTTGGCGTCGGCCGCGAGTGCGGCTGGAGTCGAAGTCTTCCAATCCTAATCCTCATGCGGGCTCGACGGCTCGGTGTGCACCACCACGTCGACCACTTCCGGAATCTCTTCCTTGATCTTGGCGATCACCCGATGGGTGAGGCGATGGGCCTCCTGGGTGGTAAGCTGCGGCGCCACGTGGATGTTGAGGTCCATGTAGATCGCCGCCGGGTTGCCGCGGGTGCGGATGCTGTGGCACTTGTCGATGCCCTCGACCTGCATGGCGATCTTCACAACCTCCCGCGGGTCGAGCTGCGCCGAGTCCATCAGGGTGTTGAGGCTCTCCAAGACGATCTTGTAGCCGCTGTAGCCGACGAAAACCGCGATCAGGCCCGCCGCGCCGAGGTCCACCCAGGGAATCTTGAATTTGACGCCGATCAAGGCCGCGATGACGGAAAGGGAGGCGAGGACGTCGCTCTGGGTATGCGCGGAGTCCGCGGTGAGGATCTGGCTGTGCAGCTCGTGCCCGCGGCGGTGCTCGTATTTGCTCACCCAGGCATTGACCGCCATCGTTCCGATCATGATCAGGAAGCTGTAGACCGTGACCTCGGGGTTTTGGCGGTCGTGAATCCGCGCCCAGGCGCTGGAGGCGATCTCGTAGCAGGCCCAGAACAGCATGGCCGAGATGAACATGGCGCCCAGGGCCTCGACCTTGCGGTGGCCGTAGGGGTGCCCGGAGTCGGCCGGCCGCGAGGCGAAGACCAGGGCGACCAAGCCGACGACGTTGGAGGTGGAATCGAGCAACGAGTGGTAGCCGTCGGCGACCATGCTCAGGGTGTGCGTCGCGTAGCCGTAGCCGAGCTTCAGTCCGCAGACCATCAGGTTGAGCAAGAGGGTGATCCAGAGCACCCGTTTCACTTCCCGCGAACGCTCGATCAGGTCGTCTTTGAGCATGGGGCCTATCTTACTCCGAAAACGCGGACGAGGTACAAGCTCAGATCGGGCCAGTACGTGATGACCAGGAGGGCCGCGATCAGCAGCGCCAGGAAGGGCAGCGCGATTTTATAGAGGTAGGTGACGTTCTTCTTGAAGCGGATGCTCGAGATGAAGAGGTTGATGCCGACGGGCGGCGTCAGGTAGCCGATCTCGAGGTTGGTCAGGAAGATGATCGCCAGGTGCAGCGGGTCGACATTGAACTGCTTGGCGATCGGCAGGATCAGCGGGACGACGACGATGATCGCCGAGAAGATGTCCATCAGGCAGCCGACGATCAAAAGAAAGATGTTCAGCGCGATCAGGAACATCCACTTGCTGCTCACGTAACCCTGGATGAACTGGAAGATCTTGTTCGGGACCTGCTCGTCGATCAGGTAGCTGGTGAAGCCCATCGCGACGGCGAGGATGACGAGGATCGAGCCCACCAGGACCATGCTCTCCTTGGCGATGCGCGGGATGTCGCGGGTCAGCGAGAGGTCGCGATAGATGAAGACCTCGACGACGAAGATGTAGAAGGCCGTGACCGCCGCCGCCTCGCCGGCGGTGACGTAGCCGCCGTAGATGCCCACTAAAATGATGACCGGCAGCGGCAGCTCCCAGAAGGCGCCCTTGAAGGCCGAGAGCAGCTCGCGGAAGTTGAAGGAGGTGCGCGGCGCCTTCGACTTGACCCCGGCGCGGATCGCGTGGGCGCCGAGGATCAGGATGAGCAATGTCCCGGGCAGAATGCCGGCGATGAAGAGCTGGTCGATGCTGACGCCGCTGACCAGGCCATAGAGGATGATCGGCAGCGAGGGCGGAAACAGCAGACCCAAGGAACCGCAGGTGGTGACCAGGCCCAGGCTGTACTTCTCGTCGTAGCCCTCTTTGATCAGGATCGGGTAGAGCAGGCCGCCCAGGGCGATGATGGTGACGCCGGAGGCGCCGGTGAAGGCGGTGAAGAAGGCGCAGGCCGCCAGCGTGACCAGCGCGAGGCCGCCCGGCATCCAGCCGAACAGGGCCTTGGTGAGCTTGACCAGGCGCTCGGGGGTCTTGCTCTCGGCCATCAGGTAGCCCGCGAAGGTGAACATCGGGATCGCGGCCAGGACCGGCGCCGAGGTCATGCGGTTCATCTCGATGACGACCGCGGCCGAGTCGAGTCCCGCGGAATGAAAGCAGGCCAAGGCGATGGCCCCGAAGATCACGAAGAGCGGGGCGCCGGCCAGGGTGACCAGGACGATGGCGAAGGCCGGGCTCATGCGGCGCCCCCGTTTTCCGGCTTGAAGAGCCGCACCACGTCGTCCAAGCCGTGGATGAAGAAGCGCGCGGTCATGACGAGGAAGCTGACCGGGATGATCACGATGACGATCCAGTTGGGGACGCCGTCGATCAGCAGCGTCTGCGCTTCGCGTTCCATCACCATGAACTTGTAGGCCGCGTCGGCCAGCAGCAGGCAGACCGCCGCCGAGCCGAAATGGGCGATGATCCCGGCGAACTTCTTGGCCTTTTCGGGGAGGAATTTCGACACCAGGTCGAGCTGGATGTGGCTCTTTTGGTGCGTCGCGATGGAGGCCCCGAGGAAGCCCACCCAGATCACCATCGCGCGGACGATGGGGTCGCCCCACTCGATGCCGGTGTCCCAGAAATTGCGCAGGATGACTTGAAGGAAGCCGAGCCCGATCATGAAGAGCAGCGCGAGCGAGAGCACGATGCCTTCGAATTTTTCCAACCACGCGCTTAGGGTTTTGAGGGGCTTCATAGACGTCCCGGAATGCCTGAGGCTCCTACTCGTTGTCCACAGCCCTTGCAACCATTTTCCAACAAAAAACCCGGCATTTGCCGGGTTTTTTGCAAAACGAAGGCATGAGGACCTTAAGGCTATTTGCGGACCTCGGCGATATAGCCCTTCACCCGCTGGAGCAGGGCGGCGGGATACAGGTTGCCGGCCAGCTTGGGGTAGACCGCCTCGGAGAGCTGGATCATCTCTTCCTTGGCCTTGGGGTCGACGGCGACCATCTGGATGCCGTTCTTCTTCAAGGTGGCGATGGCCGAGGTGTTTTCGGCGCGGATTTTTTGGACCAACTGGGCGCCGTACTTGGCCCCGGTCTCTTTCAGCAGGGCCTGAAGGTCGGGCGGCAGCTTGGCGAACTGGGCCTTGCTGATCAGCAGCCCACCGGTGGAATTGGCCAGGTTCGCCTCGGTCATGTACTTGACCTTGGTGAACCACTGCAGGGCGATGACGCCCAGGGGCGGGCCGTAGACGCCGTCGATCAGGTTGGTCTGCAGCGAGGTGAGGACGTCGGGGAGGGCCAGGGGGATCGGAACGATGCCGAGGGTCTCGTACATGGCCTTGACCAGGGGATCGCCTTCCCAGGCCCACATCTTGACGCCCTTCATGTCTTCTTTACTGGCGATGGGCTTGTTGCTGAAGATGTTGACGAAGCCCGCCTCGGCCCAGCCGAGCAGGATGAAGCCGTTGGCGTCGAACTGCTTGTCGAACTCGGGCTGCAGCTTGCCCTTCACGTAGTCGACCTCTTGGTAGTTGCGGAACAGCATGGGCAGCTCGAGGATGCGCACCGAGGGGACGATCTGGCCCAGGCCGACGCCGGTGAAGGCCGCCGCGTGCACCTGGCCGATGCGCATCTTGCGCAGCACGTCCCGCTCGTCGCCGCTGACGCCGCCGGCATAGATCTTGAGAGCGAGCTTGCCGCCGCTTTTGGCCTGCAATTCTTGGTTCATGGCCTCCATCTCCTTGACCCAGGTGGAGCCTTCGGGGGCCAGGACGGAGAGCTTGATTTCGTGGTCGGCGGCCTGGGCGCTCGCGGCGATCGTCGCCGCGCCGAAGCAGGCAAGGGCAAGGGAACGTAAATACGGACGCATTATTTCCTCCTCGTATGGGAATCCGCGGGTAGGACCCGTCGTTTATTTTTTCCTTTTGGATTTGCCGGAATTGGCCTGGGTAAAAAACAAAGATTTTTTGTCGAGCAAGATCTTGGCGCGCCGCTTGGCGAGCTCGTTGGAGAGGCGCTGCTCGGGCAGCGCGGCCGCGTCGGCCGTGATCACCTCGCCCAGGAGGCTGGTGTAGAGCGCGGCATCTTGGACCTGCACGGCGTAGTAGAGGGCCTTGTTGACGGGGCCCATCAGGGCCTTGCCCTGGGTGATCTCGATCGCCTTGTCGAAGTGCATCTTGGATTTCTCCGGGTCCCCGCCCAGCATCTTGGGGCGGCTTCCGTAGAACGCGCCGAAGAAGAGATGCGGTCCACCAAAGTAGTAGGTCTCGTCGAGCTCGACGATGCGGTTGAAGATGGCCTCGATGCGCGGCAGCTCGGCGATGGCGTCGGTGGAGTCCTTGTTGAAATTCAGGTAGTTGCCCCAGGCGAAGCCGGCCCAGAACAGCTCTTCGAGGTCGCCGGGGCCGAATTTCTTAAGGGACTTTTGAAATTCCTCGAGCGTGCCTTCCTGGGCCTTGGCGAAGGCGGGCTTGAGCGAGAGCAATTGGATGCCGTAGTCGCGGGCGCGGGTATAGAAGCGCTTGGCGCGGGCCATGGCCCGGTCGTAGTCGGCCTGGTTGCCGCCCTTGTTGGCCAGGATCTCGTTTTCGGTGAAGCCGAAGGCGTAGGCGGAGTAGGCCTTGGTCAGGAGGAGCAGGACCTGCTTGTCCTTGGGGTTTTGCAGGTAGAAGCCCTCGAGCATCTTGAGGAAGCCCAGGCTGGACTGCTCGGCCAATTCGACGTCGTCCTCGCGGTCGATGGCGGGGGTGGCGTCGTAGAAGATCTGCGCGCTGGCCTTGGTGGCGACTTTTTTGAACCCGCAGGCGGAGGCGCCGAGGCTTAAGGCCGCGGCGAGGAGAAGAGGCAAAAATTTCTTTAATTTCATAGGGGCCGCCTGCCTACCAGGGGTTTTGGAAAGAAGCAAGTGTTCTCGATTTTTCAAGCGGCAAATATACAAGTGCTTGGAATTACATAATTATTTGTCAAAGAGAAATAATAATTCAATTTCATTCTTAATCTTGTTTTTTCATGATTAATAAATTATTTTTTTGAAAATGAGTGAAACAACCACCTTATCCACAGTCATCGATGCCCGCGTGAAAGAAGCCGCCACCGAGCTTTGCAAAAGGCGGGGTATCAAGCTTCGCTACCTTGTCGAACAAGCCCTGCTCGAGCAAATTGAAGATGCCATCGACCTGGAGTCCTTTCGGCAAAGACGGGACGAGGAAACCTTCTCGCTGGAGGAAATTCTCAAGGGACGAAAAAAGAAATAACCACGATGGCCGCTTATCGCATCGAATTCGTGAAAAGCGCTCGCAAGGAGTTTGAAGCGCTTCCGGCCAAGACCCAAGACAAGGTCGTCGAGGCCTTAAATTTGCTTGCCCAAAATCCTTATTCGGAATTCTTACAGATAAAAAAATTGAAGGGGGCCGAAGGCCTTTTTCGTATCCGTGTCGGCGAGTATCGGGTCGTTTACGAAGTACGAAATCAGGTATTGACGGTGGTTGTCATTAAAATAGGCCATCGGAAGGATGTCTATCGAGGGATATAGACTCCTCCTCACTCATCCGCCAAGATGATCCGCGAAGTATAAGGATTCGGATAAATGCTCTTGTTGAACAGCCGCCGCGTCAGCTCGTCGCGTTGGGCGTGCAGGCGGTGGGCCTCTTGGATGATCGCGCCGCGGATCGGGGCCGCGTAGTATTTCAGCGTGTCGTTGCCCTTCTCGGCGCGCAGCAAAAACTGGATGATCGCGTCCGGCGAGTAGCCCATCATCGCCAGCATGCGGCCGCAGAAGACGTCGGCGGCGGCCTCCTCGTCGCGGCGCAGCTTGAAGATCTCGTCCCAGCTCAAGTGGTCGAGGTTGCCGTGCTTCGAGGTGTTGCTGATCAGGTGGCCCCACTCGTGGGCCATCACCGCGCTGAGCAGGGCGTCGTTGCCGCCGTGCTCCTGTAAAAACTCCACCCCCAAGTAGACGTTGCCCTTGTTGTCGGCCGCGCCGACCGTGTTCTTAGCCAGTATCACCTTGCCGTCCTTACCGCTGAGCAGCCGTAGCTTGCGCCGCGCCTTTTGGATGGCGCCGTAGTGGGCGAAGAGCGGGCTTAGGTCGGGGTGGTCGACCAGGCGCGCGACGATGGGCGGCGTCTCGCCCAGGGTCTTGCGCTGGGCGCCTTCGGCCTGGCTTTGGGGCGCCGCGGGGGCGCTGCTGGTCTTCAGCCAGGTGGGCAATTTGCTTAAGTTGGTCTCGACCTTGACCGTCATACGGGCAGCTTACCTTATTTTCCTTATCGGAAATACAGCGCTTTCGGGTTGCCCCCGTTCCTAACGTACCAGTTTGTATCCCTTTTTAAAGAGATAAACGCAGAGCCCGTAGCTCGACAGGGCGGTCCCGGCGAGGAAGGCCAGGGAGTACCAATAGGGTATATCGGAATGCCCCAGGACCGCCCAGCGGGTGGCGTCGACCAGGTAGAAGATGGGGTTGAAGAGGCTCGCCTTCTGCCAAAAGGCCGGCAGCATGTGGATCGAGTAGAAGACCCCGCCCAGGTAGATGAAGGGCGTGATGAAGAAGGTGGTGAAGGTCGCGATCTGGTCCCAGCCTTCGGCCCAGAGCGCCGACAGGATCCCCAAACTGGAAAAGAGGACCGAACTGAGGGCGATCACCAAGACCGTGTGCGGCCAGTGGTGCACCTCGAGGCCCACCGTGGGGATGCCGACCGCGAGGGTGAGCAGGCCGACGACGAGGCCCCGCATCAGGCCGCCGATCACGAAGGCGCTGACCAGCTGGAGGGGCGAGAGGGGGCAGACGACCATGTTCTCGATGGAGCGGTCCATCCGCGCCATGAAGAGGCTGGTCGAGCTGTTGGCGTAGGCGTTGTTGACCACGCCCATCGCCGCCAGGCCGGGCAGGATGAAGAGCACGTAGTCGAAGCCGCCGATCTGCTTGATCCGCGAGCCCAGCGAGTAGCCGAAGATCAGGATGAACAGCAGGGTCGAGACGATGGGCGGCGCGATGGTCTGGCCGGAGAGGCGCGCGAAGCGATAGCACTCGCGCAGGATCAGGGTGGCGAAGGCGATGCGGCTCCTCATGCGGCGGCGCCTCCGTTCTTCGCGTCCTCGGATTCGCGCAGGGTCTTGCCGGTGAGCCGCAGGAAGACCTCCTCGAGGTCGCCCTTCTTGACGTTGATGTCCGCTACCCGACGCCCCGGCTTGGCGAGGATGCGCGCGAGCAGGGCCTCGGCGGCGACGCCGATCCGCTTGGCTTGGCTGCGCACCCTGTTTCCCGCGACCGAGGTCCCGGGAAGGTCGGCGAACTCGCCGGGCGCCATCTCGCCCTCCACGGCGATCTCGACCTCGGAGTCGCAGTATTTTTCGATCAGGTCCTTGGGCGTGCCGAGCTCGATGATGCGGCCGTGGTCGATGATCCCGATGCGTTCGCAGAGGGCCTCGGCCTCGTCGATGTAATGGGTGGTGAGCAGGATGGTCGTGCCGTTCTTGTTGAGGTCGCGGAGGTACTTCCACAGCTCGTGGCGCTGCTCGACGTCGACGCCCGCGGTGGGCTCGTCGAGCATCAGGAGCTTGGGCCGGCTCATCAGCGCGCGCGCGATCATCAGGCGCTTCTGCATCCCGCCGCTCAGCTTGTAGAACTGCAGCTTCGCCTTGTCCGTCAGGCCGAATTGCTCGAGCAGCTCCTCGGCCAGGCGCCTGGCCTCGCGGCGGGACAGGCCGTGGAAGCCGCCCTGGAATTCGAGGGTGCGCCGCAGGTTGAAAAAACGGTCGGTGTTGATCTCTTGAGGCGAGAAGCCGATGAAGCGCTTGGCCGCGCGCGGTTCCTGGGTCACCGAGTGGCCGAAGACGCGCACCTCGCCTTGGCTGGGCCGCACCAGGCCGACGATGGCGCTGATCAGCGTGGTTTTCCCCGCGCCGTTGGGGCCCAGCAGGCCGAAGAACTGGCCCGCGGGGACCTCGAGGTCGACGCCTCGCAGCGCGGCGGTGGCGCCGTAGCGTTTGTGGAGGTCGGTGATTTGAATCGCGGTCGGCATAGTTGGGGGAAGTGCCTAAGTGTCTAAGTTTCTAAGTGTTTAAGTTTCTTTAGGCAGGATCGGAGATCTTTACGGCGGCTTATTCTAAGAACTCCGACACTAAAATACTTTGATACTTGGTTTCCCCCTACATTTCGGATTTCTTATCCTTCGTCAGCTTGGCCGAGACCGCCTTGTCGAAGACAAAGGCCTTCCCATTCCAGGCATAGGCCTCGACCCTCCATTGGTATCCCGCTTCCGGCCGGCTTAAGTCCAGCGAACCCTTCTCCACCACGACCATCGGCTTGCCGCCGATGTCGCGCTTGCTGATCTTGCGCGTGGTCGCGGCGGTGGTGCCCTGCAGGAAGGCGGCGAGGCCCGTCTTTCCGTCCTCGCCCTGCAGCGGCGCCCAGCGCGGGCCGGCGGCGTCGACCAAGACGAAGCCCGAGACGAAGCGGGTCTCGTCGGTGAGGAAGAGCTTGGCGCCGAAGACGGAGGCCCCGTTCGCGATCCAGGCCTTGCGCTCGAGCTGGGGCGGTCCCACCGGCCTAAGGCCGCCCAGCGCGAGCTTGAGCGCCTCGAAGTCGAGGTCTTGGCTTTGGTACTTCTTGCCGTCCCAATGCAGGGCGCGCAGGCCGGGTTGGGTGTTGGTCAGGCCCTGTGGTCCGGCTTTTTTCCCGGGGATCTCCTTGGCGTAAGCCAAAAGCCCCGAGGGCGCGTCGCCCAGCGGGACCGCGGTGTAGTTGTCGGGATAGGCGTCGGCGGGGAGGAAGCGGGCGGCGTTCTCGAAGCTCCACTTCGGCACCGGCCCGCCGGTGGGCGCGGGGCTTGCCGCCGGCGTCGGGGCCGGCGTGGGCGCGGCGGCCGCGGGCTTGGACGGCGCCGGTTTTTCCTTTTCGACCTTCGCCTTCACTGCGGCGGCCTTCTTATCGGGGATCTTTTTTTCCGGGTTCAGATAATGTTGCAGCCCCTGATACAGCAGGAAGGCCGCGCCGGCGACGATCACCCACTGCCAGAATTGGGGGGATTTCTTCGAGGACCTTTTGGATTTTTTGCGGGCCATATCAGTTAGGCCCCAGGAGTAGCAGAGTCGCGGCGCATTTCAATATTATTTGGTTGCTAAATTCTTGGCTCGGAGCGGAGCGGGTGGCCGGCGGGCCCCGCGGCTTAACCCAAGGCCTGCTGCAGCACCTTGATCGCCGCCTTCGCCATCCCCTGGTAGCCCTTCGAGCTGGGGTGGACGCCGTCCTCGTAGCAGGCGGCGATCGGCTTTTTTTTCTTCGCGTCGATGAAGGGGGCGTAGAAGTCGATGGTCTTAAGGGCGCGTTCCTTGGCGTGGGCCTTGAGCCAGCGGCGGAACTTGGCCAGCTCCTTCTCGAAGACCTCGTCCTCGATCGGCGGCGGCAGGCCGACGAGCGGTTGGATCTTGTTCTCGAGGAGGAGCTCGGTGATCTTCGCGAAGTTCGATTGGATGAGCTTGGGGTCCACGCCCTGATAGACGTCGTTGGCCCCGCCCAGCACGATACAGAGCTCGGGCTTCAAGTCCAGCACGTCGACGGTCAGGCGCCGCAGCATCTCGCGAAAGGTGTTGCCGTTCACGCCCTGGTTGAGGATCGGGAGCTTCAACTCCTTCGAGGCGTACTCGACCCAGGACATGTTCTTGCCGAAGGGGTAACCGTAGGTGAGGGAGTCACCCAGGGCGATCACGCGATAAGGGGGCATGGGCGGCATTATGGACGATGCGCGGCGCGGAGTCCATCGTCGGCTATAACGCGGCGCGTCCCAGCGTGCGCTGGAAACGCAGGATCGGCCAGCGGCGGCGCTCGGCTTCCTTTTGCAGCTTGGCGTCGGGATTGACGACGCGGGGGTGGCCGACCAGGGAGAGCAGCGGGAGGTCGGAGACCGAATCGGAATAGAAGCGGCAGTCCTCGAGGGGCACGCCCTGCGACTCCGCGAACTGCCTCGCCACCTGGACCTTGCCCTCCTTGTAGCAGAGCGGCTCGCGGAATTTTTTCTGCAGGATCCCGTCGACGATCTCGGGTCCGTTGCTGAAGGAGTGCTCGATCTTGAGGAACATTTCCATGTTCTTGACCAGCATGTAGGGCGCGGAGGAGAGCAGGGCGACGGTGAAGCCCTCGCCCTTCAGGCGCTCGATCTCCTCGATGCCCTCGACGTACATCTTGGGCTTGACGGATTTTTCGAAGGCCTCCTTCCCGATCTGCAATATGTAGTCGATGTGGGTGCCGGCCATGTCGGCGATGGCGATCTCGTACATCCGGCGGACGTCGGCGTTGACGTAGATGCGGCCGATCGCGTTGTAGAAGATCGCCTGCAGGATGCGGCGCTTCTTGACGATCTTGCGGCGCATCAGCTCGATCGTGGTGGGGAAGCCGGTGTAGCAGTCGCAGAGCGTCTTGTCGACGTCGAAGAAGGCGATGGGTTTAGCGGACATTTTTCGACTCCAAAATTTCGGCGGCGGCGCGGTGGCCGCTTAAGACGGCGCTCTCGATGGTGGCGGGGAGGCCGGTGTCGGTCCAGTCGCCCGCCAGGAAGAGGCCGGGCAGCGTCGTGCGCGTCGCGGGGCGGTAGCGGTTGAGGCCGCGTTGGGCGCTGAAGGTGGCCTCGAGCTCCTTCACCACCTGCGAGTGAAGCAGGCGCTTGCCTTCCAGCTCGGGGAAGAATCGCTGCAGTTCGGCGACGGCGAGCTTCACCAGGTTGTCTTTGCCCTCCTGCGCCAGGGCGTGGGCGCCGCTGACCACCAGCGTGAGGTGCGAGCTCTTTTCGCCGGTGAGGATCTTGGCCTTGTCGAAGACCCAGTGGATGGGGCTGTTCACCAGGCCTAGCATGCGCTGCCGCGGGTGAAAATCCTCGAACCAGAGGTTGATCGAGACGATCGGCGCGCTGCCGAAGCGGCCCAGCTCGGGGACGAGGCCCTGGAATTCCGGATCGCTCGCGGCGAGCAGCTTGGCCAGGGCGTTGGGCGGCACGGCGAGGATCGCTTGGTCGGCGCTCAGGCGCTCGCCGGTGTTCGTTTCGACGAGAAAGCCGGTGCCATCGCGGCCGAGGCGGGTCGCCTGGGCGTTGAAGGAGATGGGAGCGCCTCGGCTTTCGAGGTAGTCCCGCATCGGGTTGGCGTAGAGCTCGCTTAGGCCCACCCGGGCGGTCGCCAGATTGGAGTCCGACTTCTTCGAGAGCAGGCCGCGGCGCAGGACCTCGACGAAGAGGCGGGCGCTGGCCAGGTCGAGCGACTCGTTGAGCGTCGCCAGGGCCACCGGCTCCCAGAATTTTTCCACCGCGTCCTTCGTCTGGCCGGTCCGAGCGAGGAGTTCGCGCACCGAGAGCTCGTCCAGCTCTTCCGCCCGGCCGTTTCGGGCCTGCCTGCTGAGCCTCATCAGGGCCAGCATCGCCTTCTTGTCCGGCCAGGCGAGGCCGCGGTAGCTCAGCAGGCCCCAGGCCAGGTGCAGCGGGGCCGGGAGGTTGGGGCACTTCAACTCGTAGACGTGGCGGGCATCCTCGGCGAAGCCGACGCTCAAGGTTTTTTGGATCTCCAGGCGCTCGAGGGTGCCCAGGTCGCGCAGGAACTCGAAGGTCTCGTGATAGCAGCCCATCATCAGGTGCTGGCCGTTGTCCGGGTCTCGCCGGTCTTGGGCTCTTTGAAGGGGATGGGCGCGACCGCCGAAAGAAAAACGCGCTTTTTCAGACGCAGGCGGACAGCGGCGCGCGCACCAGGGCCGCCGCAGCGAAGACCGGCGAAGCCGCCGCCGGCGATCAGGACGTCGCTTTTTCCGTTAATCGACCAAGGCTTTTTAGTGAAGCCGGGAGAAAAGCTAGTGCGAGGGTTAAACGATTCTTCAGGGGAAAAGCCGGATTTCGCTCATTAAGGCAAGGGCCGGCATGGAAAGGTTTTTATGGAGGTGAAAACCTCTCCGGCATGTAAATGGATAAAGGTAAGAGCAAAAACCTTGTCTCGAAAGGAATAGAGGCTTTTCAAGGAAGACGCTACTCCGTAAGGGCCCAAAAATTAGCTAACTGTAATCGCCACACCCAGATTTCGCTGGCGATTCTCGAGAACGAAGGGGACGTGCGCCTCTTGTGAGGTGTATTCCGACAATACTCCAGTGCTCTTTTTCAGAATGCAGGCCTGAGCTCGTAGTTCAGCGTTGGGTTTGCGGTGCGGTTGGGGAGAAGCGGCCGCGCATCAAATAGGTGGCGACGCCCTGATCCTCCAATACCATCCTTTCCCATGGGGGGACGATCAAAGCGCCCGCAGCGGCTTGCAAATCGGCACGCTCAGGCAGGAGCGAGGCGATGTTCGAAGTTGAGGAGAACCTTGCTGTTGGGCAGGTCTGCAGCCTGCGGCTGAAGCAGTGGGCGGGCCTCAATTTTGTATTGAGCACAGACAACAGGTCTCTTCCCAACAGGGTGTCGAATAATTTTCGATTGCCAATCTCCCTTTGGTTTCGTCATAGGAGAAACAATCACCGGGCAATCCCGCCTCTTTCTTTTTCAGATAAGAGTGGATTTGCGAAAGCAGCCGGCTTTGGCTTTGAACCGGCAAGCAGCGATTCGTGATTTCGCATTTTTTGGGCAGGGGAATCCAGCCAATTCGATAAGTGAATTTCCAGCGTTTCGGCGATGGTCACGGCGGGAGCGGTCCCAGGTGACGGACCTGCCGTCGAAATTCGCGGATGTTTTTTTGGAGAAAAGCGGATGGAGCCGCTGATCAAATATTGAATTAAAGTCGACGACCAGCGAGGCAGGTCGAAGACCGGGAGGCCACGAACTTCGTCCAAAAGGTTTTTTTAGCCTCGGCCAGGATAAACTTGCCGGACTTGGAAAAGCGATCTCAATTGCGGGTCGTCGAGAAGGAGACATAATCGCCGGCAAGCTTCTTCAAACGTTGTTTTGCCGGTTTGTCTTCCCCCCACCAAGGCGACGATGGGAGACAACCCATCGAATTCTTTAGGGTTTTTTCAAAAACGGGATCCGGAAATGCGGCACAAAGCCATTATGAGACAATTTAGGTATATGTCAAATTAAACACGTCATAAAATTAAAAAATACATATATACTAAAAAGCGAATTCCGATTAAGAAAATCTTTCGCGATCAACTTTTTGCCATTTGGAGAGCTTGATGGGTTTTTATTGAAGACGTCGTATCGGCGCGTGGATTTTCAGGATCACGGCGGTAGGTCTTCCCCCAGTCCACGCCGCGATCAGGGGAGCTTGCGCGAGGCTGCTTCATCGCGGCGAAGGCCCGGTCGAAATAGCCCTGGGCGCGCTCGACCTGGTAAGGCAGGGCTGGGTGGGCTGTTTTCCGGCAAGCAGATCCTGTTCAGTTAAGCCGAATTTTTTGAATTTCCGGCCTGCGGTATATAAATTCGGCCCAATGCGGCGTCGACCTTGATGTCGCGCAGGATGTTCGTCAACTGCAAGGCCAGGCCCAGGTCCACCGCGGAGGTCTCCGGCCTCGCTTCCCCTCCAGGCCAGGGCTTCATGCAGACCAGGCCACGATCACGCCCGACCCGGTAACGGTATTCGTAAGAGCTCTTGGGGAAATTCTCATGGCGTTTCTTGCGCAGGTGCATCTCGCAGCCTCGACCAAGAGGTCGAGGTAGCACTACGGGATTTCAGCAGCCGGATCGTTTGCTGCATCGCCCGGGTCACCGGGTGCGCGAATAGCGAGGCGGCGATCTCTTCCGCCAAAAAGCCAGCTTTGAGCGCTCACGGCCGTGCTCGTCGACCGCGTCATCCACCACGCGACTTAGGGCCGTAAATGCCGAGAGATGCCTTCGCACCCGCTCCGGCGGCAGGGCCAGAAGGAATGAAACCGTTTGGGCGTCGCGGGGGCGCGCGACGGTGATAGAGCATCAGGGGCTTGGGTTTTCATGGGGGCGTGCCCTCGTCGGCGGGGACGGTGATGGAGAAACACTTCGACCGCCGTCTCGCGGAGCAGGGAGGCGGCCCTGGGCAACAGGAGCCGCCGGAAACAGAACCGGCGGGCCTTGTCTCGCTTCGAGAAGGTCGGGCGAGGTCTCCGACGTGTTGAAGTCAGTTGCCGCACCTTTGCTTTAAAATTTCCATCCGCAACACCGTGCACTTCAGCTCGAGCGCAGCCGACGCAGTGCCGTAGACCAGCGGGGCGCCCTCGCGGAACATCTCTTCGGTGCGCTCCACTCGAAGCGCATCAGCTCGCCAGGCGGCGAGGCCACTCTCGAAGCGCTCGGCCTCCGGCCACCTCAAGCGCTTCAGGTCCTCCAACAGTAGATGCGGTTCTTCAAAGAGGTCGACGGAGACGTCCTGCCAGAAGTTCGCCAATTGCAAGGGCCGAGCAGATCTTGTCCGGAGAGCAACATCAGGAGTCTCGTCGCGGTAGCCAACAGCAGCAGGACCAGGCGCCCGACCGGATTGGCTTGGCGGCAGTAGTACAGGACGTCCTTGAGGCGGGGTGGCAAACCTCGACGTCCCACTTGAAGGCGGTGACGAGGTCGACCAAACTGGGTCGGGATCTGGAACTTGCGCATCGTCTCGCGGGCGAGAAAGACGCCGGAGGTGGTTGACGGGGACGAAAGCCAGATGCCAGCAGCCCCCTGCCAGGCGTTCAGCGCGGGCGCGCTCGGCCGAGGGAAGGTATTCCTCGTCGGCGATAATGGGCGTCGGCACGGCTTGCCGCGAAGGCATAGATCGCTTGAACGTAAGGGCCGCAGCGCGGCAGGGGATCAGGACGGCACCCACCGGGAAAATTCTCGCATAATAGTTTGCGGTAGCCGCTCGCAGTAACCCGGAAAAGGCGTCGGTCCGGAGTTTAGCGTTTCTTCTGCGGGCCTCGTCGATAGGATAGGGTTGTGGGGTTGATGCGGTCATTTCGTCCCTACCATTTTTCGATGGGGATCTTTCCGTCGCCGGCTGCCGCAAAAATCTTCTCCGGGACCTCCCAAGCCTTCAAGGCCACCGTCGCCAGCCCGATCCACCCGCCGTACCTCGGCGATTCCGCCGCCGAAGTCAACATCCCGACCTTTTTATCGCCTTGAAACACTTCTACGGGCAAGGTCCCGGAAAAAGCCTGGTCGAGTCGCACTCGGCTCAGCTTCCGGTTGACGTGGCCCCGGCTCTGTACCCGGGCGGTGGTCTCTTGGCCGAGATAGCAGCCCTTGTTGAAGCTGGTCGCCCGCTCGTCGAGGCCGACCTCGGCGACCAGGTTGTCCTCGCCCATGTCCACGCCCAGCTTGGGGATGCCGAGCTCGATGCGCCGGCGCTCGAGCGCCTCCGGAGCGGCCTCATCCAGCTCCCCCGTCTTCCGCCAAGCGGAGATCTGATCGCGCAGAACCGGGGTCGCCGCGACGGGGGCCAGGAGATCCCAGCGCTCCGGATCATCGGGATGGGGGAAGAGCAGGACCTCGGCCCCGCCCCACTGCGCGCGCGCGAGGGCCTGGGCCGCCGGCTCGAGGGGGAGGCCGAGCCGGGCCTCAAGCAAGGAACGTGCCTTGGAGCCCGCGAAGGCGAAGTGCGCGAATTCCCCTTCAAGCTTTTTCAGGGTGACGTTGGCGAACATCAAATAAGTCGCCAGGTGGGACTCGGTCTTCGCCCCGTAGCCCTGAGGGAATAACAGGAGGATCCGTTCGGGGAGGTGCAGCACCCGGACCGTGCTGACCAGTTTCCCTTTTTGCGTCAGGAAGGCGGCCGAGGTCGCGCGGTCGACCGCCAAATTCTTGATGTCCTGGGTGACGTAGGCATTGAGAAAATTTTTTCGATCGGCCCCGCCGAGCTCGTAGAGATCCTCTTGGGTCTCTTCCCAGGCTAGAGTTTCCGCCGTCGGGGAGGCCTCGATTGGGATTTTGGTTTCGGCGCTTGGCATCTTGGAAGCTATATAATGATCCCGAAGGCCGGTCAATCCGGGGGCTTCCGCGCTTGATAAGGATTTTTCTGGCCTTTTCACGGAGGGGGAGAGATCCTTAAAATAGATGCGTAAAGGAGCGTTTTTATGTCGGAACACACCCACAAAGACAAAATCGGCCAGGCCTTGGGGCGTATCGCCAGCGGGGTCGCCGTCCTTACCACCCTGGACAAGGACATGCCCGGCGCCATGCTGGCCTCGTGGTTCCAGCAGGTGAGCTTCGAGCCGCCGATGGTTTCCTTCGCGGTGAAGCGGGGCCGCCCGGTCGCGGAGATGATCCAGCATTCCAAGAAGCTCGCCCTCAACATCCTGCACACCGGGCAGAAGGACATGCTTTCGCACTTCGGCCGCGGCTTCGAGCCGGGTCAGGATCCCTTCTCCGGCATCAAGACCGAACGGCAATCGCTGGGGGTGCCCATCCTGAAAAACTGCCTCTGTTTCCTGGAATGCGAGTTGCGCCATCAGTACGACGCGGGCGACCACCAGATCTTCGTCGCCGAGGTGGTGAACGCCGGGAACGAGGAAGAGGGGCAGCCGATGGTGCATCTCCGCCGCAACGGGTTCAATTACTGAACAGGGGCGGGGAAATCGTCGAAATTCCCGGCGGGCGGGCGTGTGCGGGCCTCCGATTTCGGAGTTTCGCTTAAAAATTCAGTAGGAATCGCACACCTGTCTCCACAGCCTCCATTTGAGCCTCCGGAACGGGACCCAATTCTTTAAGAAATAGACCGCGGTCGATGGTGTGAACCTGGTCCAACAGCGCGTCCGAGGCTTTGCCGATTTGAAGCGACGCCGAGGGCTCGAGGCGAATTCTTAGAATATTGGATTCGCGCAGCTGGGTGGTCAGGGGGAGCACCACGACACCGGGACTTCCGATGTTCAAGGTATCCGAGGACTGAATGACGATGACGGGCCGGACCTTTCCGGGCTTGGAGCGTCGCGGCGGGTTCATGTCCACGAGGTAACAGAAGCCCCGCTTAATCTCCGTCATTTGTGATTCTGGAGAAGTCATGCAGGACGGCCTTGGCTTCCTTGCGGTAGGAGGGAAAATATTCCTTCAGCTTGTTGAGCTCTAATTCCCGCTTGAGTTGCCGGTTATACAGCTCGATGGCGCGGTTGATGTATTCCGTCTTGGAGCGAACCTGGGCCTTGGGCAGGAGCCGGTCGATTTCTTCCTCTAATTCCGGGCGGATGTTTAATTTAAGCGCCATCGAAGATCCTTAATTTAGGAACTAATTATATCCCTAAATATGGAACCCTGTCCAGTGTCTGCGGAGGGGCGGAAGCGAACGCGACGGGATGCGGTCCACGCCAAGCCACCGGCGGTTTGGCAGCAGCCGGTTAAAAAATGCGTTTTTTTCGGAGGCGGTGCAGGCCTAGGAATTCGGCCGAAACAGCTTGGAGAAGGCCGGGCGCGGGGCCTCGGCGACCCGGCGCGCGGGGTCGTCGCCCGAGACGTAGCGGGAGCGGGCGGCCTCGGCCGTGGGACGGTCGGCGGGCTTGGCCTCGCCGTCGTTCGAGAAGATCAGCGATTCGAAGGGGAGGCTCTCCGAGCCGAGCACCGAGCCCGGTCGGATTTCTTGGCTGGGCGGTTGGGGGATTTTACTCATACCAATTACCTTCTGAAGGCCCGGCTTCGGGGGGAATCCATGGCCTCTGTACTTATTTTCGGCCTATTTCCCCACAAGAGTTGCTGACCCTGCCACAGGCCCGCCCGGAAAGTCCATCCTAGATTAGCTCTGCCGCCGCCAGGACCTTGCGGTCGAAATTGGGCAGGGCGGCCCCCGCCAGCTCTTGCCGCGTGAAGAATCGGGCCTCGGAGAAGGGACCGGCGGCCTTGAGGCGGCCCTTGGCTTCTCCCCGCCAGGCCCAGGTGGTGATGCGGTGCTGGGTGATCGCGTGGGTGGTGGCGGGGAGGGGATGCGGCTGGGTCAGGGCCAGGCCCAGGTGGTTTCGCAGGCACTCGCCCAGAGCGGCCTCGGAGGCCGGCGCCTCGGCGCAATACTCGTGGGGCAGTCCCCAGAGGCCCTGGAACCAGCGGGCGGCGCGGGGCTTGACCAGCAGGACCGACCCGCCCCGCAGGGCCACGGCCGCCGCGCGTTGCAGCCGCAGGGTCTTTTGCGGCGGCGGGCTCTCGGGGAAGGTCTCGGGCTCGCCGCCCCGGTGCGCCGCGCAGAGGCCCTGGACGGGGCAGCGCTCGCAGGAGGGCAGGGCGACGCGGCAGAGGGTCGCGCCCAATTCCATCAGGGCCTGGTTGAAGTCGCCCGGGTGCACGGGGTCGACCAGGTCGGCGGCGAGGGCCCAAATTTCTTTCTGCAGGCGCGCGTCCTTCGCATGGCCCTTCCGTGAGAAGACCCGCGCGAGGACCCGCACGACGTTGCCGTCGACCAAGGGGCTGGGCCGCCGGAAGGCGATGGAGGCGATGGCCCCGGCGGTATAGGGCCCGATGCCGGGGAGTTCCCGCAGGGCCTCGGGGTCGTCGGGGAGCCTCCCGCCGTGGCGCTCGGCCACGGCCCGCGCGCCGCGCTGTAGGAGCTTGGCGCGGCGGTAGTAGCCTAAGCCGGCCCATAGGGCCAAGACCTCCTCTTCCTCGGCGCGGGCCAGGGCGGCGATCGTCGGGAACTTTTTCAAGAATCGTTCGTAGTAGGGAATGACGGTGGCGACCTGGGTCTGCTGGAGCATGATCTCGCTCACCCAGATCGCGTAGGGGTCGCGGCTGCGGCGCCAGGGCAGATCGCGCTTGTGTTTTTGGTACCAATCGAGGAGTTTCTCGCGGAAATTTTGTTGGAATGAAGTTTCCATTTTTGTAGGGGCGGGCCCCTGTGCCCGCCCAAACGCCGCGGGGCAGGCGCGGGGGCCTGCCCCTACGGGTTTGGTCAAAAACCGTATTTATCAGAGATAAGGCCCGCGAGATTCGTCCTATGCCAAAGCTCCTGATCTTTCAACACGTCCCGCACGAAGGCCTCGGCGCCTTCGAGGCGGCCTTCCGCGAGGCGGGCCTCGAGCTGCGCACGGTGGAATCCTGGCGCGAGGACCTAAGCCGCCTCAAGGTTGACTCCGGCGCCTGCGACGGCGTCGTCGTGATGGGCGGCCCGATGAGCGCCAACGACGCCGGCCGGCTTCCCTTCCTCCGCGAAGAGCTCCGCCTGATCGAGGAGACGCTGAAGTCCGATCTCCCCTTCCTGGGCGTCTGCCTGGGCTCCCAGCTCTTGGCGAAGGCCCTAGGCGTGCGGGTCTATCCCGGGGCGCAAAAGGAGATCGGCTGGTATCCGCTATGGACGCGCCCCGAGGCCCAAGGCGACCCGCTCTTCGGGGATTTTCCGCCGCGCCTCGAGATGTTCCAGTGGCACGGCGAGACCTTCGAGCTGCCTTTGGGCGCCAAGCTCCTCGCCTCCTCCGAAATGTTCCTGCACCAGGCCTTCCGCTACGGGGACAAGGCCTACGGACTGCAATTCCACGCCGAGATGACGCCCGCGATGATCGCCGAGTGGCACCGCGAGGGCCGCGCCGAGATCGCCGCCGCCGGGCTGGAGGAGAAGTGGCGCGATATCGAGGCCTTGACGGCGCGGCATATCGGTGTTTTGAATCGCTGCGCCCGACAAACGGCGCGGGGCTTTGCCTCGCTCGTGAAATAGCTTAACCTTTCGCCCGGCGCTCCGCGCGAAACATCTCGAGGTAATTATGCGCAATCGATGGAAATACATCGCGACCTGTCTTCTGACCGCGGGCTCGCTCGCCTTGGGGGCCTGCGGCTCCGGCGGCACCGCCGACAACGGGGGCGGTGGTGGAGGCGGTGGAGGAGGCGGCGGGGGTGGCGGTGGCGGCGATACGCCGATACAGGTTGTATTTACCGAGGTGGGAAGCCCTATCGCCATGGACCTTATTGATTTGGAATTTTTACCGGGACAAAACGGCGAGGCTATCGTTATCGGTAAAGGAGGAGCTGTCTATTACCTCCGAAGCGATTTTTCGGTGGTTGGTTCAGAAGATATCAATTCGTTTAACGGCGACTTTGTGGATGGAGGGGAGCGGGGTCTGTTGAATGTCGTTGCCGATCCCCTCTATGATGGTTCGACCAATCGGTATGTTTATTTTTATTACACCACGCGTCCTGGTTCCTTCGATATCAATCGCGTTGAACAGTACGAGGTGAATGTCGATACAAGTCAGGCTACGCCGAGTTTCAGTCTAAGTAACCCCGCGCTGGTTATCGAATTTCCCAAGACTTCTGATGCCGACAGACATAACGGTGGCAGTATGGTGTTTATGGATTTTAACCATTTGGCCATTGGGGTTGGAGACGGTGGCGACACTCCCCAGACCGCCCAGGATTTGACCAGCCCCCTCGGGAAAATCCATCGCATTATTCCTGATAGGGATGGGGACGGCGGTTACACTTCGGACAATGTGAGCGACCTGGGCCTATTACCTACAGGTTATTCTTTGGGCCTGAGAAATCCCTTTACCATTGTGGTGGATGACGAGGGGGATTTGTTTTTGGGCGACGTCGGTTCGGGAGGCAGCGGTGCCTTTGAAGAGATCAACTGCGTCTATCACCAGGATGAAAATTACGGTTGGGCGGATTGTGAGGGGCCTTGCACGTTGGGTTTTGTAAACCCGATCCACGGCTATGCGCATGGGGATAACACCTTCAACGATCAGGACCCTGAGGATAACAGTTCCAGTGCCAAGTCCATCATGGTCTCTGCGTTTTATACGGGAGATCAATATGGTGGGGTATTTACCAATAAGCTTATTTATAATGAGTTTTTTAAAGGTTGGGTGCGCTTGGCAACCCTGGATTTTTTGGATCGTGTCACTGGTGACCAACACATCGGCCACATCGAAGGCCTGACTGGCCTGCACGAAAACCCGGCGGACGGTCTGCTCTACGGCGTCACGCTGTTCGGCGGCGATCGGATCGTGCGCATGGATTTGGCACAGTAAAAAAAGGGCCGCCCCCTTCCACGCGGGAGCGGCCCGAGATGTCTTGCTTTTCGAATTATCCGGCCTGCTTCTTGTAAGCCTGCCCTGCGAACTTGGCCAGCTCCATCAGCTCGATGGGCACGGCCAGGACCACCGTGTTGGACGCGGTCGGTCCCAGGCCGTCGATGGTTTGCAAAGTACGCAGCTGCATGGCGCCGGGGCTGGTGGCCATCGTCGTGGCGGCGGCGGCCAGGTTGAGCGCGGCCTCCTTGTCGCCCTCGGCCTTGGTGATCGTTGCCCGCTTCTCGCGCTCGGCGCTGGCCTGGCGGCTCATCATCTTCTTCAATTCCTCCGGCATATCGATGTCCTGCAGCTTGATCGTGTCGACGTCCAGGCCCCAGGCCGCGGCCTGCGCCTCGACCGCCTTGCCGATCTGGTCGCTGATCCGCTGGCGCTCCGAGAGCAGCTCGTCCAGGGTCATCTCGCCGATGATGTCGCGGAGCACGGTAAGGGCGTACTGCATCATCGCGACGCGGTAGTTCTGCACCTTGATGATGGCGTCCTCGACCTTGGCCACCTTGAAGTAGACGACGCCGTTGATCGAGACCGGCACATTGTCGCGGGTGATGACCTGTTGGGCCGGGATGTCCATGGTCAGGATGCGGGTGTCGACGAAAATAGCGGTGTCGAGGATCGGCACGATGAAGAAGAGGCCGGGGCCCTTGGTGGCGGAATATTTACCGAGGCGGAGGATGACCGCGCGCTCCCACTGGTAGGCCACCTTGATGGCGATGGCCAACAGCAGGGCGAGGAAGAAGGCCCCGACGCCCAGCACGCCGCCCAGGGCGGGATGCACCGCGGCGCCCACCGCGATGGCGATGAGCTCGCCGATGACCAAAAAGATGATGAAAAAGAGGAAATTGACGGCCTTCATGAGGACCTCCGCCTGGATTGAATGTGAAGAGCCCGGATCGGCGCGAAAAATATCAGCATGGGGGGAGGAGACCAAGGGAAATTTGTAGGGGCGAACCTTGTGTTCGCCCCTTGAGCACGGAGCTCCGGATAATTCACTAAAATATGAGGCATCCCCGGGGAGGGCGAACACAAGGTTCGCCCCTACAAGCCGCCTAACATTTCCGGTTTTTCCCGAGTCCCAAGGCGTAGTAAGATAAGCCCCAACTCAAGATAGGGAGCCCCCATGAAGACCTCTTGCCTCCGATTTCTCTCGTTTTTTACGATCCTGCTCGCCGCCTCGGCGCTCCACGCCGAGACCCTGCGCGGGATCGTCCGCAACGTCAATTACGGCAGCCACAGCTTCGGCCTAGACGTCCCGCCCGTCACCCGGGTCTACGTCACCGGCGGCACCCGCTTCAGCACCCTTCAGGGGAAGGCGACTTTTCAGGACATCAAGGAGGGGGACAGCGTGGAGGTCGAGGGGCGCTCGGGAGGCCCCGGCGTCTTCACCGCCACGAGCGTCAAGTCCACCGGCAACCTCGCCCCGGTCAAGGACCTCGCCAGCAACGAAATCCATATCGAGCTCAACCAGAGTTTTCTGATCGGGGTCAATCAGACCGCGGTATTGAAAGATACCGGCAAGCCTCTCAAACTCCAAACCACCGAGTTCATCAACACGCTGTGCAAGGGCGGCTACGACTGTGGCGGCGAGGGCGAGGTCGGCATGCGCATCAAGGTCAGCCAGGCCGGCGAGGAGAACGAGATCATCCTCACCAGCAAAAACCACCGCAAGCCGACCAGCCCGGTCAAGGTCCAGCTCTTCGGCTACGAGATCCAGCTGATCGAGGCGGGCGAGGACGTCGTCATGCTGGTGGTGCGGCGGGGTTGAGCGACTCTGGTCATTTGCGAATTGTATAGGGTTTTGGGCAAAGACGTCGCGTTACTCGGTAATCGTCTGCGTCCAAGCTTTTCTTGGACTTCTGATTCGAACCGAACGGACGTAATTTAAGTTCCTTGCGTGGCGACCTTCAGAAATCTCACAATTTGGTTGAGCTCTTTGGAGCTAAGGTCCACATAGGGCATCTGAGAACCATACTGTTCTTTAAGAGCTCCGGCCGTCGAATCTGTTTGGATATTGCCGGTGGGATCTCGAATGAACTCTCGAATCCACTTTTCATCCCTTCGTTTGAAAAGGCCTGACAAATCCGGACCGACCTTGTCCCCTTCACCAATCGTATGACAGCCGGTGCATCCTTTGGTTTGAAACAGCTCGGCTCCCGGCATTTTCTGGAATTTTCTCTCTAAATCTGGAGTCATATGAGGACAGCCATAGTAGTCTTGGCCATGCCACCGGCCGGGGCTGTCTCTTCTCCAATTTCGCATGTCCCAATCACATGAATAACTTAAAGACGAAACTAAGGTTCCGAAAAGAAATAGCAACAATGTAAATGTTGTTTTCATTCCTGCTTCCTCATATTTGAAATTAACTAGAAAATAATACCTCCAAACAGTATTTCAGGAAATGGGGTCTTTTTTGGCCATGCGAAGACCGTTCAACACCGCTAGGATTTCGGAGAGCTCATGGGCAAATACGGCGAGGGCCACGCTCAGTATTCCGGCAAGAGCGGAAGGAATCAGTACCGAAAGAATAAGCAACGAGAACACGATGTTTTGAAGGCCGATTTTTCTGGCCTTTTTTCCGAGCCATATCGCTTCGACGACTTTGTTAAGATCGTCGGCCATGAGAGCCACGTCAGCCGCCTCAATGGCGGCATCGCTCCCCGCCGTCCCCATCGCTATGCCGACGGTGGCCCGCGCAAGCGCCGGCGCGTCGTTGACTCCGTCTCCAATCATTGCGGCGGCGCCATATCGTTTTTCCAGTTCTACGATAGCGCCAATCTTATCCTGGGGTTTCAGGCCTGCCCGAACGTCGTCAAAGCCCAGCTCTTTTCCGATCACTCGGGCCGTTCGCTCATTGTCTCCTGTCAGCATGGCGGTTTTAATACCCATCCTATGCAGGGTTTGGATCGTTTTCGCGGCATTAGGCCGAATCTCGTCCCGTATTCCGACGAGGCCTAATAGTGAAATCTCCGTTGCCACCATGATGACTGTCTTGCCCTGTTCCTGCAGCCTGTCGATTTTTAGCGAGGGAAGATCATAGCCCTGTTCGCTGAAAAACTCGGGTTTTGCTGCGTACAAGAAGCGACCGCTTAGCTTGGCCCGAACGCCGGAACCAGTCATGGATGCGAAATCACTGACCTCCGCGGCTTCAATTTCCATGGATTGGGCCTTCGATACGATGGCCTGGGCCAAAGGATGCTGCGAGAATTTTTCTAGGCTGAAGGCGAGGGACAGTAGCTCTTTCTCATCGCTTTGTAGCGGAACCAGATCGGTTACCACAGGTTTTCCGGAGGTCAATGTGCCCGTTTTGTCGAAGGCCACGACCCGTAGCCCTCCCAAATTCTCCAAATGGGCTCCGCCTTTGACCAGGATGCCGCATCGCCCCGCTTTGCCGATGCCCGCCGCGATGGCGATGGGCGTGGACATTACCAAGGCGCAAGGTGCGGCGGCGACCAGGAGAACGATCGCTCTTGTCGCCCATTCAGAAAAATTCCATCCCAAGGTATATGGGATAACAAGTAAGACAACTGCCCCCAGCAAAACAATAGGGCTGTATATATTGCCGAATTTTTCGATGAAAAGTTGTGCTTTGCCCTTTTGTTCCTGAGCCTCTTCCACCAGATGAATAACCTTGGAAAGGGTGTTGTTTTCAAAAGAAGCCGTGGTCCTAATCACCAAGGCTCCTTCTTGGTTAAAGGTGGCCGCAAAAACCCTCATTCCCTTTTTCTTTTCCACAGGCATGGATTCGCCCGTAATAGGAGCCTCGTTTACACTTGAGAATCCCTCTACAATGATTCCGTCCGTCGCGATGGTTTCTCCCGGCTTGACCAAAAAAAGGTCTCCGATCTTCAATTGTTGAGCCGGTATCAAAATTTCTTTTCCCTCCTGGATAAGCAGGGCCTGTCTGGGCGTCAGATCCAAAAGCTTGCGTATAGAATGCCGGGTTCTTGCATAGGTGTATTCCTCGATTCCCTCCGCAGTTCCGTAAAGAAAAGCGAGGAATGCGGCCTCATCCCACATTCCCAGGACCGAGGAACCTATTGTTGCGCCCAACATGAGAATTTCAATGCCAACCCTCTTTTTTTCGAAGACCTCTTCGATTCCCTCCCGGGCCCAATGGTATCCTCCGAGCAGGATGGCCATCAGGTAGAGAATTAATTCAATCTTCGGGGCAATCAAATTCAGATGCGCCAAGCCGAAGGAAATCCCGGTCAGGATTCCGGACAATATGGCATTGCGCAGGAGGGGATGGAGATACCATTTGCCGCCATAGCCCAACCTTGAAGCATCCTCTTTCATTATAGAGCGCCCTCCCCAGTCTCCTGGGTCCGGATTTTGACGATTCGGCAGACTGGATACACAAAAATCTTGCCGTCGCCGACGTTGCCGGTATGAGCGTTTTTTGCAATTGCAGTGACGATCTCATCCACCATTTCATCCCGAACGACTGTCTCCAGCTTTACTTTGGGCACAAACATCACTCCCCACTCGGTTACCCCGTTGCTGGTGTTTGCCGCGCGTCCGCGGCCGAAACCTTTCACTTCCGAAACCGTTACCCCGGGCATATCATGGATCTCTTTGAGGGCGTCGATAACCTGGGAGAGCATAAAGGGTTGAATGATAGCCTTGATCTCTTGCATAGATCCTCCTTAAAATTATAATTCCACGTCCTTTTCTTGCCTCGCTATCCAGGTGTACATCGTCGGCAAAACCAACAAGGTGAGAAACGTCGAGGAGATAATCCCCCCAATGACGACGGAAGCAAGGGGCTTCTGAACCTCAGCGCCAACGCCGGTGGACAGCATCATCGGTAGAAATCCGAAGATGTCGACCAAGGCCGTCATCAGGACGGGGCGAAGCCGGATTAAAGTCCCTTTTTTGACTGTTTCAAGCGGTGAGAGTCCGGTTTGGACCAATTGATTGAAATAACTGATCAGCACGACACCATTCAGGACCGCGATACCGGAAAGTGCGATGAAGCCAACACCCGCCGATATGCTGAACGGGAGTCCATTCAGCTTTAATCCCAAGACACCTCCCACCAAGGCCAGGGGTACGCCGAGAAAGATCAGGATGGTTTCCTTGATGTCCTTAAATGCGGTGTAAATCATGAAGAAGACCAGGAGCAGGGCCAAGGGCGCCAAAATCAGCAAACGCTTCCGCGCTTCCTGCAGATTCTTGAAATTACCGCCCCATTCCAGGAAATACCCCACCGGCATTTTCACCTGAGTATCGACCTTTTGTTGCGCCTCCTCAACAAAGCTCTCCGTGTCCCTCCCGCGCGGGTTGATCAGAACGGCCGCGCGACGCTTGGAATTTTCCCGGGATACCGAGCTATAAGCATCGACGAATTTGATGTCTGCCACATCCGATAAGGCCACGGTCAGGTTTGTGGCCACCGCGACGGGGAGTTTTCGGATTTGGTCGAGATTCGAGCGATCTTTTTCATTCAAACGAAGGACAATCGGAAATCTTTTGACCCCATCATATAGGTATCCCAACTCATCCCCTCCCAAGGCGGTGCTGATCACTTGAAGCATTTCCTGGTGAGTGATGCCGTATTGATGGAGAACCTCTTTCTTTGGGATAATGCGCAACATCGGCGAAGTCCCCTTGATCTCCGTCTCCACGTCGCCCGAGCCGGGAACCTTTTTGATGGCTTCTTGTATCTCCTGGGTTGCTTCGGCCAATTTGGCCATATCGTCGCCGAAAACTTTCACCGAGACATCGGCGCGGGTTCCTTCGAGTAGTTCGTTAAATCTCATCTGAATAGGTTGGCTGAAGACGAGCCGCTGCCCTGCGATCGAGGAAGCGAGCTCTTTACCGATTCGTTGGACAAGCTGATCCTTGGTTTGACGTTTTCCATCGATTAGGGGCCAATCCTCCTTGGGCTTCAGCATGATATAGGTGTCGGATACGTTCACTCCCATCGGATCGGTGGCGATTTCGGCCGTGCCGATGCGTGAAAAGACAGTTTTGACCTCAGAGAACTCTCGGATCTTTTTTTCGGAAAGCCCCTGAAGAACGATCGATTGGTCCAGGCTGATGTTGACCGGGCGGATCATGTGCAGGGCGATCGACCCTTCGTTGAGTTGCGGCAAAAACTCGCCGCCCAGGCGCACGAATAGAACGAAACCCGCGACCGAAGAAACCACGGCGATACTGATGACCGCGGCGCGGAATCTAAGGCTTAGTTTCAGGATGGGCGCATAGAATTTGGCAATCCACTGCATCAGCCTTGGCTCTTTGTCCTCGGCTCGGGACGATAGGAAGGTACTGGCGAGGGCCGGAGCGAGGGTGAAAGAGAAGGCTAGGGCTCCGAGCAATGCGGCGATGAACGCCGCTGCCATAGGCATGAACATCTTCCCTTCAATGCCGGTTAGGGCGAAGATAGGGATGAATACCACGATAATGATGAGTTCTCCGAAGCCGGCCGCCTGGCGAATTTCGACGGTCGCTTCGACGACGGTTTGCTTCAATTCTTCCTTTGATAAGGCCCGTTTCAGGTGCTGGGTCTTGTCATGGACCATGCGCACGCAGTTATCCAGCACGATAACCGTTCCGTCGACGATGATGCCGAAGTCCAGGGCGCCGAGGCTCATTAGGTTGCCCGAGATTCCCTGCCATTTCATGATGATGAAAGTGAATAGCAGAGAGAGGGGAATGGTGACTGCGGTTATGAGCGCGGCGCGGAGGTTGCCCACCAGCAGGAGCAGGACCACGATCACTAAACCGGCTCCCATTAAAAGATTGTGCTCGACGGTACCGAGCGTGGCGTTGACCAGATCCGACCGATCATACAAGGTATGAATAGTCACTCCCTCGGGGAGATCCTTTTTTATTTCCTGAATCTTTTCTGCGACCCTTTGGGAGACGGTTCGACTATTCTCTCCCATCAGCATGAAGGCCGTGCCCACGACGGCTTCTTGTCCTCCGACTAGGGCCGCTCCGGTCCTGAGTTCCGTGGCAAGGCGGACGTCCGCGACGTCGCCGATGGTGAGGGTTTTGAATGTTTCGAGCGATTTGACCGTGAGGCCCTTAATATCCTCGATATTTTGCAAAAGGCCGAAGCCCTGAACGATGAATTGCTCGCCTGTTTGCTGAATGTAACCGCCCCCGACGTTCTTATGGCTTTTCTCGACCGCCTCCTCAATGTCGTCGAAATGCAAGCCATAATAGGACATTTTCTCCGAATTCGGCTGGATATGAAATTGCCGCTCAAACCCGCCGATCGTATTGACTTCGGCCACTCCTTTGACCGTCAGCAAACGCGGTTTGACGTACCAATCCTGAAGCGCGCGGAGCTCCATTAGTTGTTCGATTCGCTCGGGACCGGTTTTGACGTCCTTGGCCTCTACCGCGTAATAATAAATCTCCCCTAAACCGGTGGATACGGGCCCCAATTGGGGTTGGACCTTGTCCGGCAGTTGGCCCGCGATCGATTGCAGGCGCTCGGAAACCAGTTGCCTTGCCCGGTAAATATCGACGTTATCCTCGAAAACCACGGTTACCTGGGATAAACCGATGCGGGTAATCGATCGCACCTGGGTCACTCCCGAAATTCCGTTCATTGTGGTTTCGATCGGAAAGGTGATATTCCGTTCAATCTCCTCCGGAGCCAGCCCTTCCACGGTGGTATTGATCTGAACCTGGACATTGGTGATGTCCGGGACCGCGTCGATGGGAAGCCTTTCAAAGGCCATCCACCCGGCGATTGCCAGTAGGGCGGTCAGGAAGAAAACGATGTTTCTTCGATAGACCGAAAAGTGGATAATTTTATTGATCATAGATTTTTTTCATCCGCTTAATGGCTATGGGCGGCCTCTCCCGAAAAGGCGTCGAGTTCGGCGGCTCGCAGCAATCCAGTGCCTGTCACCGCGATCTGATCGCTTGTCTCTAAATCAGGAGACAGGATGTTTAATGAATCGCCTTGTTGGTTTTTGATAGTGATGGGGATCAGCTTGAACCAATTTTCCCGTAGGCGATAAACCCCCAGGTTGTCCTGATAACGAACCAGGGCGGAGGCCGGAATGATCCCATTTTTATAAGAATCGGTTTTAATCCCCATTGTCTCAATCGCCTTGGGCGAAAGCCGAATCCCCCTGTTTTTGTTCGCGGCGGTTACAGCATTGCCTTTTCCAACCCCGCCGACGGATTCTTCCTCGGATTCGCCGTGATCCCCGTGATCCTCGTGGTCTTCGTCTGCTTCGCCATGTTCATCTTTGTCCCCCGTCTTATGACCGTTTTTTTCTTCCTCGTTGTCATGATCATGGTCCTCATTTTCTTTCATTTCATGAGGATGGCGGGTGGCTTCTGGTTTGGGGGAATCGGTTGAGGAAGGACGTCCTTTTGCTTGGAATCTCGCCTGCAATCCAAGCCCCCCCAAAAGAACGACGCAAATAATTATCCAATAACGTATTTTCATAACCGCGCCTCCGACAGACGACCGTCAATGATGTATATTCGCCAAAGGGCGTCAATGGCGGTAAGTTCCTGCTCGTTCCGGGTTTTGACGATGTCGTTTAATTGACGATGCGCCTCGATGACGAGGGTGCTTGGAACCAGGCCTTTCTCGAATAAGCTCTCGATACTTTCATGTTTGCTGGACAGCTGGGATACCGCCGGGCTTTGTTTTAATGCCCGAATGGCCGTCGAATATCGCTGGAGTTGAGTCCGTCGCTCGATGGAGATTTTTCTCAAGGTTAATTCGAGATTAGTGTCCGACCTTAATTTTTCGGCCTCGGCAAAAGCTTTTTCACCTTTGTTGCGATTCAAGATTGGAAGTGGAATCGAAAAACCAACCCCCCCGATGGCCTTCGTGCTGTTGGTTAGGGACTCTGTGTCCAGGGTCGGGCCGATTTTCAAGTCGGGCCAGACCTTTGATCGTGCGACCTGAATCTCGGATTGGGCGATGGCTTGGTCCAGTTTTGCTAGCGCGATGGTTGAGTTGTGGATATTTGAAATGTCCGCTTCGCTTTGCAGCTTCGGCCAGCGGGACTTGAATGGCGGGAGATACCTTTGCAAAATGGAAAAGGCGTTCCCCGTGGCCAGCTCGAGGAAATATTTGAGTTCGCTTTGCTCTTGGATCAAGCTCGTTTTTTGAAGCTGATAATCCTCGCGAGCCAAATCAAAGGATGCCGAGGAGACTTCTTGCTCGGGAGCGAGCTTTGGCCGCGCCTGGAAGGTTCTTTGAATTTTATTGAAGGTGGCGATGGCTTCATCGAGTTGCGACAACTCAGATCTGATTTGCCGCAAGCGGTAAAGGGCCAAGACCGTCTGCAAGGCGATGGATTCCTTCGTCTGTAGGGTATTGACGATAGGTTTATTGCCCAGGACGGTCGCTTGATTTATCCGCGCCTTGCGTTTCCCTCCAAGTTCCCAAGTCGTCAATAAGATTGTTTCGGTGTTGAAGGAAGTGTCGTCCGCGCTCTTGCCGCCCAAGAGGCGGCTTTCGATTTCCGGATTTGGCCGTTGCTTGGCGATGTCGACCAGTTTTTGGTCCCGCAGTCTCTCATATTTTAAGCCGATAATATCCGGGTGGTTCTTCAGAGCGCAGTTCAGAATGTCTTGTCTTTCTTCAATAAGACATACGTTGTCGGCGAAAGTCGGGGTCGTTCCGCCAAAAATCCATAAGGCCGCCGTTGCCATGGCGGCAAATTTCGGCGTCGATATCCGTTGGATCTTCATAAAATCCTGCCTAGTTGAAAATCAGGTTAAATGCGCGCACCGACCAAACCTTGGAAGAGGCCGGCGTATATCGGATAAAATGAAAAAAAAACGGAATTAAACGATGGGAGGCCGGTAAATCCGGTTGAGGTGAATTTCGGGATGATAATCGGCAAGATCGGAAAGAATTTTCCGTTCGGAGGCTGAGCTTGCTAAAGCCTTTGTATTTTCTGCGAGCGGCGCGAGGTTATGAGTAGGGCAGCATTGGACGCAGCAATGATGAGCCGGGGACTTTGCGCAAGGTTCATGGTTTGAATGCCGATCGATTGAGGCGAATGAAAACGAAAGCAGCGCCACCGCCACGAAAATAGCTATTTTTCTGCGAAAAATCTCCATTAGCTTATAAAAGATATACTCAAGCTAAAAAAATATTCAATATTTTTAAAGAGTATCATTCCTCAATAGAGGTGATCCCATTTATAGGGATTTTTCATCAAGTATCTGAATGGCTTGACAGGCTTTTCCCAGATCGCATAGTGCCACCGAGGTGCCCAGCTTCCGTCACAAGTGGTTTGTGGCCCTGTTTTTCTGCCTGATCAGCTTCGGGCAGGCTTATCCCTACTCCTATGCCTGGGCGATGGGACAGCACGAGGCCTGCGGCTGTAACCTCTCGGGGCGCCGATGCATCCACGGCTGCGACTTGAAGAAGCGGCCCAGGGGCCCTAGTCCTAAGGTCGAGGCCATGGATCACGGCGGGCCTGCCGGCCACTCCGGGCACGAAGGTCACCACGCGGAGCTGGACGCGGGACACGAGGCCCACGGCGCGATGGCCGAAGCCGGCCATGCCGGTCGGCCCAGTCGAGGCGCGTGCCGACGAAGAAGCCCTGCCCGGTGAACCCGACTCGCGCCAGCAGCGCCGCGAGGTCTTGAGCGCAGCGAGCCCTTCTTCCCCAAGAAGATTTGTCGTCTTTCAACCCCGTCCTCGGTTTCGAGCTGGGCGACGCCTTTGCCTTAGTCGGCGTTCCCGCCGGCCTCGATCCGCCTCCGCCCGGGCAGCTTAAAAGCCCCTCTCCATTTCTTTTTCGAACATGATCATCGCCGAGCGCCTCAGCCCCGTCCCAAAGGAATCGCTATGCAACGCCTTTGCAGCGCTGCTCTGCGCCGCGCTCGTCGTCACGACGGGACTCGGCAACGGCGGCGCACCACGTGTCCGGCCACGGCGGCGGGGAGGGAATTTACAACCCCTTCGCGAACCTTGTCTCACCTTAACGTCGACGCCCTGACGACGGCTGGGAGGTCCTGCGCTACCAGCGGGGGAGGCCGCGCACCGCCGCTTTCAGCGTCGGAGCGGCTGCCCCTTCCTCTCGATTCGGGAGAAATTCCTCCCGCGCTCGGACGGGATCGGGGATGTCGCCTTAAGCTTCAAGGGCCTGCTGTGGTCGCGGCCGAGCTCGCGGATGAACCTCACGCTCGGCGGCGGCTTCTCCTTCCCCACCGGCGACGAGGCCAAGGGGCTGGGCGCCGGCGACGTGCTGGTCTCGCCATTCCTCAACTACACGGCGGGCTTGGGCCCGGTGGATTTCTACACCACCGTGGGCACGACGCTGGCGGCCGCGGACCAGGTGAGCCCCACGCTCGACTACCAGGTGGGCGCCAACATCCCGGTGATCAAGGGCAAGATCCCCCTGCATCTGTTCGTGGCCTTCCAGGGCTCGACCAGCATCCGCGACGACGGGTTCACGAGCGGCTCGACCAAGGCCTACGTCACCCCGGTCTCATCCCTCTACCCCTGCGCGAACGACATCGATCACCCCTGGTTGCCCGTCTCCCGTGCTTCGGATACCTTTGGAAGTCGGCCAGGCGTGGCCCCAGTCCAAGACCCGACCTCGCTGCTCAGCGATGCTTGGGGTTCAACTTCACCTTGCTGGGAATCGCCCGAGCTTGGCGAACCGGAAACTGCAAACTCGACCTCTGTTTCTCCTGCGCCGCGCTTCGCCGGCTGACCGGCAACAGCTCATCGACGACAGCAACCCCGGCGCCCGGCCGAGATCGGCGACCGCAATTCTCCGTCGTCCAACACCTGCGCCAGCGGCGAACGCCCCGCTCGACGCGGACGGCAACAAGAAGCTTCGTCAACGACTCCTGGGCTACACCGTGAAGCTGACGGAGGCGAAGGTGAACTGGAAGACCTTCAAGCTGATCTCGGACGGCGAGGACCCCGAATGCCAACCGGGCCTAGATCAGACCCTCGAGATCAACTCCAGCCAGGACTACTCCAGGCGGACCTGATCAGCCACCTGCTGGGCGAGAATGAGGTCCCGAAGGTACGCCTACTGCGCCTACGAGGCTGACCCTGGCCCCGGCGCGGGAGGGCGCGGCGATCCAAGAACCACGAGGGCGGGACCACGGCGGCGGCTGTCGTCGTTCCCGGAGAGCTTCCACCTGGCCGGCACCTGGACCAAGGACGCGCGAGCGGCACCCACGTCACGCGACCCGGGGTCTTGAGTGGGGTCTTCCATTCGATGCACGATTTCGCGAGACGAGTGAGCATCCCCCCACTTCCACGAAGGGGAGGACTCGAAACAGATCCTGATCGGCACGAAAGTACGACCTCCTGCGTTTCGCGGGGCGTGGGACTTCTTGCGTCCAGAGCGAGGACGCGCAGCGGCCCAGGTGATCCAACTTCCCGAACGCGGTGCAAATCCAGCACCTCGGTGCGACGCACGACGCGGGCGCCGATTCGCATTAATTTTGGGTCAACACCGGCTGCGACTACCTCGTGGTACCATGGGCCCCGCGGCCCTTTTTTCACGCCGGGAGCGGACAAATTGACAGGCATACATTTTAGGTATGAACAAGATATCGAGGTGATCCGGATGAGAACTCGATGAACCTCCCTCGAAAATTATCAGGAGGCCGTCCGGTTGAGCGGGGCCCCCACGCACATCCAGGTGGTGGTCATGGGCACTCGGCGTCTTCGATCCGAAAAACGCGTGGAAGGTCTTTTTTGAAGTTGCAAGGGGTCCAACGCCCTTAAATTGACTCAAAAGATCTCAAGAAGATGCGCCGATGGCCAGAAGGTCTTGGTCGACACACCTCCCTGTGGATCGAATTTTTTCGGCCCAAATTCGTTTCGCAGCGGGCCCCTCGAGGTCCCTGATTCAAGAGGGATCCATCGTCACTTGTCTCCCCGGTTCGCGCGGAAGTTTTTCAGGAAAATAAACCCGGAAACTGCGAGCCCGCCTTTAAAGGGTGTTTTTGACTTGCGATGGACAGGGTCGATCCCGGGTGGAATCTAGTCGCTACCCGGGATACGATCGCGGACTTCCCCGCCAGGGCGCCGGAGGGCCGGTCTTTCAGTTCCGGGCCTGCGTGGGATCGCATGATTTGGCGTCGGGTCTCCACGGCGAGGCCCGACTATGGACCCGGACCTCTGTCAGGATGCAGAGATTGGCAATGGTCGTGGGGCTGCCCCTCTTTTTCCCTGAAAAGTAAAAATTCCCCCTTCTGTTCCTCCTTCCGAGAAGGTTAGAATCTCCGAAACGAAGGAGGTCTCCCATGGTGAAGCTCTTCGAGAAGGAACGCGAGCGGCTGGTGGCCGAGATCACCGAGGATCAATTCCGCTTTCTGGCGGATCACCTCGAGGAAGAGGCCGACTCGGACCGGGACTATTACCTCAACATCGACACCCTGGATTACCTGGAAGAGGAGGGCGCCGACCCCGAATTGATGGGGGCCCTGCGTCGCGCCATGGAAGGCCGGGAGGAGATGGAGATTCGCTGGGTGCCGGCGCCGCAGTGAGCGGCGCGGTTCAGATCGCGTTGCCGCCGGTTTCGCCCGTGCGGATCCGGACGACTTGGTCCATCGCCGAGACGAAGATCTTGCCGTCGCCGATCTGGCCGGTCTTGGCGGCCTTCTCGATGGCCTCGATCACCTTCGGGACGTCGGCGTCGTTGACCACGATGTCCAGCTTGATCTTGGGCAGGAAATCCACGACGTACTCGGCGCCGCGGTAGAGTTCGGTGTGGCCCTTCTGCCGGCCGAAGCCTTTGACCTCGGTCACGGTGAGCCCCATGACGCCGGCGGCCTGCAGGGCCTCTTTGACGGGATCGAGCTTGAAGGGCTTGATGATCGCTTCGATTTTCTTCATGGGGTCCTCCTGACGCCCACTATATACTACTCCTCCATGAATTCCTTCAACTGATTATGGTGCCGATGGGCGTCCTCGTAGCCCAGGTCCAGGAGATGCTTGAGGTAGTCCGGCGTGAAGCTGATGTAGGACAGGAAGTCCACGCCGCTCTCCGGGTCGACGTCGAGGAAGCGGATCAGGAACTTCTCGAAGGTCGAGAGGTGCTTGCGGTCCTTGTGCTTGAAACAGTAGCGGAACAGCTCGCCGATGTCCTGCGAGGGCCGGATGCGCAGGTAGCGGATCTTCTTCAAGCCCCGGTCGGCCACGTCGCCCTTGACCTTCTTGCGGCCCAGCATCTTGTTCAGGTCCGCCAGGTAATTCTTTCCGTAGAGATCCTCGGTCCATTCGATGATCTTGTTGATCCGGTCGAGCTGCTCGATGTCGTATTGGATCTTGTCCAGGAAAACGGAGTTCATGACGCGCCCCAGGACCTGCCCCAAGGCCGCCTGCCGCCCCAGCTCCCCGCTCATCGGGACCTTCTCGCCGGGCAGGGCGCGGTGGTTGAGGCCGATCACCAAGATCTTGTCCGCGCCGAGGTGGATGGCGGGGGAGAGGGGCGTGTTCAACCGCAGGCCGCCGTCGGTATAGGCGACGCCGTTGATCAGCACGGTCGGGAAGATTACCGGGATCGCCGCCGAGGCCCGCGCGTGCTCGGGTCGGATCTTCACGTAGTTGACGACGTGCTCGCCGTTGTAGACGCACTCGGAGTTTTTTTGGAGGAAGAGCTCCATCCGGCCGGTGAAGACGTTGGTGGCGGTGATCGAGAGCGCCTGGATCAGGCCCGATTGGATGTTCTTCGTGATCATCTTCCAGGGAAAGAGGTTGGTGATGAAGGGCAAAAAGGGCTCGGTGTCGAGGAAGCCCGGGAAATGCGGCGAGCCGGGTCCGCCGCCCCGGATGAATTTCCACACCACGCCCGCCGAGCTCTTGGTCATGAAGGAGAGCAGGGCCTTGAGGTTGGTGCGGTAGATGTTCTCGTCGCGGACGTTCTCCCAGAGGCGCCGCATCTCGCGGGCCTGCATCTCGTGGTCGTGGGCCGTGGCCACCATGAAGCAGGTGTTGATCGCGCCCACCGAGGCCCCGCATTGGACGTCGAAGCGCCGCGTGCGCTGCGCGGTCGGCAGACGGGTGCGGATGTAGTGCAGCACCCCGGCCTCGTAGGCCCCGCGGGCGCCGCCGCCGGAGAGGACCAAGGCGAGCTTGGATCGTTTCGGTTCGGGCATTTCCCGATTATAGCGTGATTCGCGAGGCCGGTGGCGAGGAAGATCTTTAACGCGTCGTCCCATACCGGGGCTTTTCCGTGGCCCTTCGATCGTCCGGGAGGAAGCCGAGGATTCTCGCTAATCGCCGGAAAGCCGTCGGGCCAACTCGGTGAGCAGCTTTTCTCCGTCTCCCTTCCAGGCGCTGCCGTGCATGCAGGCCAGCGTCGTGGGCCGGGTTTGGGCCAGCGGGGCCATGAGCTGGACGACGTTCTTCGCTTGGGAAAAATAGTCCAACTGCTTGCGGTAGGCCTCGCTGGGTTCCAGGATATCCGATTCCGTGACGGGGGGATGGTAGGCCCCTCCCTGAGTGAAGAGGTCCCCGCACAGAAGGGTCTTGGTTGCGTCTTCGAACAGATAGCCGCATTCCCAGGCGTGGGGAAGGTGCGGCGCGTCGAACCATTGGACCTGATGCTTTCCTAAGGAAAGAGTTTCCCCGTGTTGCAGGACCTTGGGAGGCCGGTCGAAGAGATCGCCGTTGATCATGGCGTTTATCTCCCCGCAAAGCGGCACGGCTTGGGGACAAAGCGCCAGGAACTCGTTGACCGAGCCGCATTCGTCGGATTCGCAGTGGGAGAAGGAAAAGTAGCGCATGCGTTCCAAGGGCAGGATCTTGGCGACGGCCTCGCGCACGAGGGGAAACATCCGGCGGGGACCGGAATGGAAGAGGAGAGGCGCCTCGTCGACGATGAGGAACTGATTGAAGGAAAATCCCCCGCTCGATGGGGAAGGGGGCACCGGCGTGTGGATCCGGAAAATACCCTCGGAAATTTCCTCGATATTGGTCCCCGATTCGGAACTGGTGATCATGCAGCCTCCCTTCGGAGACATTCTACGTCATGGATCGCGGTCTCGCCAAGCGCGGAGATCCGCCGAAGCCCTCGGGGATCGGCGATGCCAGGACCATCGCGGTTCCCAAAAAGGGATGTTCGAACCGGATCTCCGAGGCGTGCAGCCAATGGCGCGACAGGCCCCGCCGGGGCCCGGCGCCGTAGAGCGCGTCGCCGACGATGGGGTGGCCCAAGGCCGCCAGGTGGACGCGAATCTGGTGGCGGTTGCCGACCTTGATTGCGACGCGCAAGAGGGTCCTGCCGCCGTGCTCGGCGACCGGCTCGAAGGTCGTCTCCGCGGGCCGGGCGCGGAGGCCCTCGGATTCCCGCTCCGGCGTGACGGCCAGCATTTTCCGGGGGTTCTTCGGGTGGTGGGCGATGGGAAACCGAACGACGCCCGCTTGGGAGACGCTTCCCTCGACCAGCGCCAGGTAAATTTTCGACATGCCCCCCGAGCGGCTGAGCCTGCGGAGGGCCTTCAGGGCCTCCGGATGGCGCGCGAACAGGACGACGCCGCTGGTCTCGTTGTCCAGGCGGTAGACCAGCCCGGCCTCGCGGGCCGGCCGCAAGGAGCGCTGTGCGGGGTACCTCGCCAGTACGGCCTGGGCCAAGGTGCGGGACTCCCCGATTCTCAAAGGATGACAGGGCAGGTCGGCCGGCTTGTCGACGGCGAGGAGATGCTCGTCCTCGAAGAGGACCTTCAGCGACAGATCGGGATTGGCCGCGAAGGCCGCGTCGGCCGCCGGCGGCGGCTCGCTCAGCTCCAACGTTTCGCCTCCGGCAAGCATCCGCCCCTTCGCCGCCTTCTTACCGTCCACCCTGACGGTTTCCTCGAGACGCTCGCGCCAATAGCCGCGCCCGCTCTCGGGGAATTGGCGAATGAGAAATTTATCGAGACGCTCGGGCGCGGGCAGGGGCGGGACTGTGAGGGTTCGCTTCACGCGCTAGGGTTTCCCCTCGAGCTGGACCTTGCCGGTGCCCTTGCAGTACGGGCATTTTTCCTTGAGGCCGAAGGTCTTGAAGATCGAGCGGGTGAATTCTTCGTGCTCGTAGCCGTGGTCGGCGTATTGGAAGTGGGCGATCTCGTGGGCCAGGGTGTCGAGGATCCTGGCCTTGGGGAGGCGGACGATTTTCTTCACCTTCAGCTCGCCCTTGCGGTTCATGTAGGTGGTCTGGGTGTGCGTCGCGATGACCACGGTGCGGTTGTCGAAATAGGCGTTGCCCAGGACCCGCATGATCTTGCTGCGGATCGGGCGGAAGGAACGGATGCGCCGGGGCAGGACCAGGTTCGGCATCTTGAGCTTGGCCTTGCGCAGGTAGGGGTAAATCCAATGGAGCTGCGGGGACAATTCGGTCTTGAGGACCAGCTCGGCCTTGCTGCGCTTCTTGCGCGCGCCGCCGCCCTTAGCCCCCCGTCGGGCGGTTTTTTTACGGGTCGGTTTTTTCTTCCGGGCGGCCATCGGGCATCGTCCTTTCGCAGTAATTTTTCAACGGCCTGATAGGGCAAGCCCTACAACGCGCGCAACCCTAAATTTAGCCTATTCGAAGAGGCTTTTGGAGGGCCTTGTCGGGGAAATATTCGCGGGGCGTCAAAGGGGTGGGGCTGGCGGGGTCAGTTTAATTTTTTCTCAATAAAATCAATGACTTTTCTTTGGCTGTGCGAGCCGCCGGTCGCGTTGATTTCGGCCAGTCCCATCGGCGAGGTGACGTTGACCTCGGTGAGGTAGTTTCCGATCAGGTCCAGGCCCACGAAGTCGAGGCCCAGGCCCTGCAGGCTGGGGAGGAGGGCCGCGACGATCCGGCGATCCGAGGCCGTCAGGGGGCTGGGGTGGGCCGAGCCCCCGGAGTGGAGGTTGGCGCGGTGCTCGCCCTCGGCCGGTTTGCGGAGGAAGGAGCCCAGGATCTCGGTGCCCAGCAGCATCACGCGCTTGTCGCCCTTGCGGATCTCGGGGAGGAAGCGCTGCGCGATGACGTGGCGCCTGAAGTCGTCGGTGGCGGTCTCGAGGACGACCTTGAAATTTTCGGTGCGGGTGTTGCGCAGGTAGAAGATCCCGCGCCCGCCGCTGCTGTTGATGGGCTTGATCACCGCGCCGTCCGGCTGCGCGCGGATGAACTCGCTCAAGGTCGCGAACTCGGCGCTGACCAGCGTCGGCGGGATCAGGTCGGGGAAGTGCAGGGGCAGGAGCTTTTCGTTGGCCTCGAGGACGCCGCGCGGGTGGTTCATCATGTAGACCTGTTCGGATAAAAGCTCGAGGAGGTAGAGGTGGTGCAGGTAGTTCTGGTCGAAGGGCGGGTCCTTGCGCAGCAGAATGGCGTCGAAGGCGCGCAGCTCGCGGCGCCGGCCCTCGAGGACGCGGTGCCAGGGGCTTTTGCCGATGCCGAGGATCTTGAGGCGCTCGGCGAAGGCCTCGGGCTCGCGGCCCCGGCTGCTCAGGCGTTCGGGGGTGGTCGCGAAGACCTGGTGGCCGCGGCGCTGGGCCTCGTGCATGAGGAAGAGCGTCGTCTCGCGCTGGGGATGGAATCCGGCCAAGGGGTCGGCGACGAAGAGCAACTTTAGGGATTTGCGGCGGCGCGGCATCCGTGCCATACCTTCCGCCATGGACAGCTTCAAGGTCAAGCCCGAACAGCACGAGATGCGCCTCGACCAATTTCTGGCCCAGGCGATGGGCGCCAGCCGCAAGAAGGCCAAGCAGCTCATCGACGAGGGCAAGGTCTTCCTGGGCGACCGCAAGGTGATCATCGGCTCCTGGAAGGTGCAGGCGGGCGAGACTTGGGCCTTGAAGGACCCGAACGAGGCGAGCCTCCCGCGCCGCAAGCGCTATCTCAAGGTCTACTACGAGGACCCGGACCTGCTCGTCGTGGAGAAGCCGCCCGGCGTCGCCTGCGAGCGCAGCGCCCAGACGCTCAGCTCCACCCTGGTCGACGACATCAACGATTACCTGCGCCGCGCCCACCCCGAGATCGAGCACCCGTACGTCGGCCTGATGCACCGCCTCGACCGCGAGACGAGCGGGATCATGGTCTACACCCTGTCGCGCGCGGCCAACGCGCTCTCCGAGCAGTTCAAGCGGCACACGGTGGGGCGGCGCTACCTGGCCTTGGTCGAGGGGCAGCTCAAGAAGTCGGAAGGGACGATCGAGGCGGCCATCGTCAAGGACCTGGAAGCGAAGGCGAAGAAGATGAAGGCGCTGAGCCGAGGCGCCAAGGAGGGCCGGGCGAAGACGCATTTCTTCGTCCTCGAGCGCTACCCCGGAGCGACGCTCGTCGAGGCCCGGCTCGAGACGGGGCGCACCCACCAGGTGCGCGTCCACTTCGCCAGCCAGGGCCACCCGGTGGTGGGCGACCGGCTCTACGGCGGCAAGCTCGCGGCGCCGCGCCAGGCGTTGCACGCGGCTTATCTCGAGTTCCGCCACCCGCTCACCAACAAGAAGCTGATCTTCCGCTCCAAGCCGCCGAAGGATTTTCAGAATTTGCAGGAGAGATTTCGCGCCGAGGCCCTCGGGATCAAAAGCCCCTCCGGCGGACGGCCGAAGGCCTCCGCCGGTCGGGCGCGAGGCTCAGGGGCGAGCCGCCGTCGCTAGGGAAGTTTCTTCACCGTCCATTTGGGGTCCAGACGCAGGGTCCACGACACCTTGAAGCCCTTGCTCTTCCAACCTTGCAGCCGCAGCACGTCGCCACGGCGGACTTGATCGAGGTCCTGGTTTTCCGCGCGCCGTTCGCGGTCGAGGCGATAGAGGCTGAGCCGGCCGGGGGCGCCGCAGAGCACGACCTCGGTCTTGCCGCGCGTCTGCATGCGGTTGCTTACCACGCGGAACAGCTCGCGGTCCTGGGGTTGGGCCTCCTGCCAAGATTCCTTTCGGCCGAGCAGGAGGTAGGCGACCTTGAGGAAGCGGTTGTCGTTCTTCACCAGGCGGTCGAGCTCCCGCAGGTATTCTGGCTCCTCCCAATCCACGTAGAAGTGGCACCAGTCGCCGCGGGTCGCGGCGAGCATGGGGCAGACCTCGTTGTGCAGACAGGGCGCCAGCACGCCCAGCTCGCCCGATTCGATGAGGTGGTCGCGCAGCGCCATCAGCTCGCGGGTCGGGCGTCGCAGCGCCGGCTCGAGGAGGGCGGCGATACCGTCCGCCGCGAGGTGCTCGTCGAGCCGCGGAAAGAGCCACTCGGCGCGCTCCTGGGCCGAGAGCTGCACCAGCTCGTTCAGGACGTGGCTCATCAGGATCAAGTCGTATTTTCCCTGGAAGCGGAAGCCGTGCAGCCAGAGCGGGAAGGCGCGGACCTGGAGCTTGAGCGCGGGCGCGGCGGCCTCGAGGAGGCGCTGCGCGTCCTTCAGGATATTGGCGTTTTGTTCGACCAGGACGAGCTCGAGCTCGGCCTTCGGATTCTTTTCGGCCAGCATCCTCGCGAAGGCCAGCGAGGCCGAGCCGGGCCCGCAGCCCAGGTCGAGGACGCGGAATTTTTCGCGCCGCCAGAATGTTTCGGGGATTTTCTCCAGCACGAAGCGGGTCTTGGCGTAATTGATCGGCAGAAAATAAAGTAGATAGGCCGCGCGGAGCTGCGGCTGGTTCAGGTAGCCGGCCTGCAGGTTGGCGCGGTCGGAGGTGAAGAGCTCGGAGAGCTGCGAAACACCTTTGGCGAAGAAGCGCAGGTCCTCGTCGCCGAAGGGCCGCTCGGCGAAGGAGGCTCGGCGCGTGCCGCGGTAGAACTCGCGCTTGAGAAAGGGGAGGAGGAAGTCTTCGAGAGGTTTTGGAAAACGGATCATGTTTCAAGTTCTAAATTGGTAAAAAAGGCAACACCGCATTCGTAGGGGCGAACCTTGTGTTCGCCCGGCGATGGCAGCGATTTCGCAAGGTTGGCTTCTTTGCCGGCCCCTACGGACGCCGCTCGAAAGCCAAATCCGGCTTATTTTCCACCGGGGGCGAACACAAGGTTCGCCCCTACGGGTTGTCCTTCAAGCTGAAGCGCAGGCTAAACCGGATCGGCCCCGCATAATAGGGAAAAGGCGCGGCGCGCCGCACCGTCGCTACGGCCTCCTCGTCCAGGACGCGGTGCCCGCTGCTGCTGGTGAGGTTGACGTAGGCGACCGAGCCGTCGGCATTGATTTCGAATTGCAGGCCCGCGACTCCTTCCAACTCCTCGGAGCGCGCCTGGCGCGGGTAGCGCTTGGCCCGCGCGATCTTCTGCCGGATGCGCGCCAGGATCGTCGAGGCCTCGCCGCCGCTCCCCGACCCGCCGCTGCCCGGCGCGCCGACCCCGCCGGGACCCTTCCCGCCGCCGCTGCCGGCGCCTTCTCCGCCGCCCAGGCCCGCTCCCTCCCCGCCGCCGGGGCCGGTCTTAGCGCCGGAGGAATCCCCTTCGCCGGGTCCCGGCAAGCCGGGAGGGAGGGAGGCCTTTTCGGCAGGGCGTTCCGCGCCTTCCTCGGCGATCGGCGGCTTGGGGACGATCTTGAGACGCGGCGGCTTCGCGGGGATCGCCTTGGCGGGCCGCTCCGTCAAGGCCTCGTCGGATTTTCTATCCGGCTTGGATGGCGTCGGCGCCATTCCTTCGGATTTCGGGGTTGCGGCCTGGGGATCCGCGGCCTGCGGCGCGCCCAGCCCGCCCGCGCCTCCGCTGCCCGCGCCGCCGGGATTCAGGTTGTACCACACCACCCCGCCGGCGTCGCTCAAGGTGGCGACGCGGTGTTGCTGAAAAGCACTAAGCCAAACCAGGAAGATTGCAAGGGCGGCATGTAACAGAACGGCGGCCGCCACGGCGAGGGCGATGCGTCGGCGCATGGATCACATTTCCTCTTGTATCCGCCAACGCAGATAGTCGACGTCCATTTTGTCCGAAGGGCGGATCGTGTCTTTCATTCGGATCAGCAAGGGCTTGCTGGCCAGCGGAATCCTTACCCCTTCGATTTCTTTCCATTCCATGCCCTTTGCGGCCTCTTCATAGCCGATTCCGCAGGCCTTGGCCATCAGGTCGACGACGATTTCGTCGGCGACCCGCACGACGGCATATTTTTCGATTTCATCGTCTTGGATCAGGGCGACGGCATTGTCCGGCAAGAAGGACATGGCTTGCTTGAGCTTTTGAATATTTTCCGGGGAGGCGTCCAACAACAGGTCAATATCTTTCGTGCCGCGGACGAAACCGTGAAGGATGACGGCAAAACCTCCGATCAGCAGGTAACGCACGCCGGACTGATTCAAGGCTTGGCAGAGTTTGAGGAGGTCTTCGAGCTCCGGAGCGCGTGAGTATGTGCGATTTGACGGATCATCCATTGGTCGGCTTCCTCGAAGGTATTGAAGCGGTAAACTCCGCCGGGCACGAGCGCGCGGCCTCTCAGGCGATTGAGGGTCTTTTGCAGGATGCGAGCCTCTTGCTCCGGATTTGGCGGATCGATCCTATGGCCGAGGGTTTTGGTCTTCACCGGTTCAGAGTAAAGAAAGATTCCGGGGTCGTCAATGCTTTGACGAAATTTCAAGGCAGCTTGGGCAAAAAATAAGGCCTGCCGGTTTCGGGATGGGTGCCGCTCAAGACCTCGGTGCCGAAGACCTCCCGCAGGATCTCGGGCCGCATCACGGCTTCCGGTTCTCCGTCGGCCTTGAGTCGGCCTTCCGCAAAAAGCAGTAGGCGTCCGCAGGCCGTGGCCGCGAAGCTCAGGTCGTGGAGGACCACGACGAGGGTCAAGTCGCGCTCGGCGTGCAGGCGCTTCAGGAGGCTGTAGATCTCGACTTGGTGCTGCAAGTCCAGGTGGGTCGTCGGCTCGTCCAGCAGTAGGACCTTGGGCTCCTGGGCGAGGGCCCGGGCCAGCAGGACGCGCTCGCGCTCGCCGCCGGAGAGCAGGCGGATATCGCGATCGGCGAAGCCCAGGCAGTCGGTGAGCCGCATCGCCTCGCGCGCGATCTCGAGGTCGCGGGGGCTCTCCCATTGGAAGCGGCCCAGGTAGGGCGCGCGCCCCATCAGGACGACCTCCAAGGCGGTGAAGGGGAATTCGATGAAGGTCTCCTGGGGCAGTACCGAGACGATCCGCGCGGCCTCGCGGCGGGAGTAGTCGCGGAGCTCGCGCTCGAAGAGCCGGATCTCTCCCGCCGTGGGCCTCAAGACGCCGGCTAGGAGGTTGAGCAGCGTGGTCTTGCCGCAACCGTTCGGCCCGAGGACGCCGACGAACTCGCGCTCGCGGATCGCGAAGCCCAGGTCCTGCAGCACCGGCAGGGAGTCATAGGAGAGGGAGACGTTTTCCAGCGTGTAGACCGTCGTCACCAGGCACCTCGGTTCGAGGGTTTTTTCACGAGGTAAACGAAGAAGGGGCCGCCGATCAGGGCGGTGAGGACGCCGACGGGGATCTGCGTCTGGTAATCGGAGCCGCTTAAGACCGTGCGCGCGGCCAGGTCGGCCAAGACCAGGAAGGCGGCGCCGAACAGGGCCGAGGCCGGCAGCAACAGGCGGTGGTCGGAACCGAGCCTGAGCCGCACCATGTGCGGGATGAAGAGGCCGACGAAGCCGATCAGGCCCGAGAGGCTGACCGTCGCGCCGATCATCAACGATGCGGCGAAGAAGATGTGGCGGCGGAATTTCTCGACGTCGAGGCCCAGATATTGGGCGCTCGAGTCGCCCAGGGCCATCAAGTTCATCTTCCCCGCGTGCAGGAAGAGCAGCAGGAATCCGGCCAGGACGAAGGCTCCCGTCACCGCGATCTTCCCGTAGCTCTCGGCCTCGAGCGAGCCGACCATGAGGTACCAAATGCGGTGCGCCTGCTCGAAGCTGACCAGCGAGTTGATGAACATGATGAGCGCGAAGCTGAAGGCGTTGAAGATGACGCCGGTGAGCAACAGCGTGTAGACGGGCAGGCGGCCCTTGGTCTGCGCGATCCAGTAGATCAGCAGCAGCGAAGCCAGGGCGGAGACAAAGGCGACCGAGCTGACCCAGGTGAAGGCCAAGCCGAGCGAGACCGCGACCACGCTGCCGAGCGCGGCGCCGCCGGAGACGCCCAGGATGTAGGGGTCGGCCATCGGGTTGCGCAGCAGGCTCTGGAAGGCGACGCCGCCGCTGGAGAGGGCGAAGCCGACGATGACGCCGAGCAGGATCCTGGGCAGGCGCGAGTAGAAGAGGATGTCGTGCTCGGGGCTCGCGGGATCGCTCCAGGCCGCCGCCAAGTCGAGCCGGCCGCCGCCGAAGGCGAGGCTTAGGGCGACCGCCGCGGCGAGCAGGAGCGCCAGGCCGGAGAGGACGGCGGCGAAGCGGCGAAAGCTGAGGGGCGCGGCGTTCATGGATAGAGAAGTCGTAGCATCACCCTTGGTGCCGGGCAAATCGTAAGTTTTTCGGGGGGACTTCGTTTTTTTTAAGGTGATTCGAATGGTAGGGCCAAGTTATATTTACAGGGATCTGCCAATACGCCTAGGCCTTAGCCTCAAGCTCCGCCCAACGCCGGTAGAGGGCCTCGACCTCGCGTTCCGCGGCGGCGAGTTTTTCGCTCAACTCCAGCAATAGCCCCGCCTGAATGGCGTTGGCGGGCGATTCGAGCTCGGCGCGCAGGGCGGCGGCCTTCGCCTCCGCCTCGTGGATCTTGGCCTCCATCCCGTCGAACTCCCGCTGCTCGAGGTAGCTCAGCTTTTTCTTTTTCTCTCCTTCCTCGCGCTTGGCGGCGGCCGCCTCACCGCGTGCCGGGGAGGCGTTCCATTCCAGGGCCGCGTGCCAGTCCTCCCACTGCTCCAGCGAGGCGAAATCCACGATCCGCCCCGCGGCCGAGCTCCCCGGAGGCCCGAAGGCTAGGATCCGATTGGCGATCTCGTGGAGGAAGTAGCGGTCGTGGCTCACCAGCAGGACCGCGCCGGGAAATTCCGCGAGGCAGTTTTGCAGGACTTCGAGGGTTGCGATGTCGAGATCGTTGGTCGGCTCGTCCAAGACCAGGACGTTCGCCGGACGCAGCATCAGCTTGGCGATCAGCAGACGGCTCTGTTCGCCGCCGCTCAGGCGGCCCACCGGCATCTCCATCTGCGCCGGGTTGAAGAGGAAGCGGTCGAGGTAGCCGCGGACGTGGACGGGATTCCCCCGGTACTCGACGTGGTCGCCGGTCGGGCAGAGCGTCTTGAGCAGGCTGAGGCCGGGGTCGAGGGCATCGCGGTTCTGCTCGAAGTAGGCGACGCGCAGCGCTTCGGCGTGGCGGACCTTTCCCGCGTCGGGCGGCTCTTGACCGAGCAGGACGCGCAGCAGGGTGGATTTTCCGCAGCCGTTCGGACCGAGCAAGCCGATCCGGCTCTGCGGCGTGACGAGGAGATCCAACCCGGAAAAGAGAGGCCTGCCGCCGAGGGACTTCGCGACGCCTTCCGCCTCGATCAGTTTCTTCGGCCGCTTCTCCTCGGCGGCGAAGTCGATGCCCACGCCGCGGACGCGGTTGCGGGCGCCGACCTGCCCCAGTTCCTCGGCCAGCTCGCCGGCGCGCTGGATGCGTGCCTGCTGCTTGGTGCCGCGGGCCTTGGGGCCGCGGCGCAGCCACTCCGTCTCGCGGCGCAAAGTGTTCTTGAGGACGAGCTCGCGGCGCTGCTGGGCGGCGCGGAGTTGTTCCTTGGTTTCGAGGTAACCCGCGTAATCTCCCGGCACGCTCAGGAGCCCTTCCGGGAGGCCCGGGTCCAGCTCGAGGATGCGGGTGACGACGCGCTGGAGGAAGAGGCGGTCGTGGGTGATGGTCAAGCTGGCGAAGGGGGCCTTGGCGAGGAGGCCTTCCAGCCAGAGGATGCTCTCGACGTCGAGGTGGTTGGTCGGCTCGTCGAGCAGCAAGAGGTCGGGGCGCTTCGCCAGCTCGCGGGCCAAGGCGACGCGCTTCTTCCAGCCTCCGGAAAGCTCGGCGACGCGCGTCTCCGGTCCGACGCCTTCGCGGCCGTCGAGCGAGAGCTTGGAGAGCCATTCCCGCAACCCGGCCTGGAACTCCCAGTCCTCGGGATCCGGGTGCGCCTCGAGGATCGCCGACTCGACCGTCGCCTCGGCGGCGAAGGCGGGCACTTGGGCGAGCCAGCCGACGCGCAGGCCGCGGCGCGCGGAGATCTCGCCGGCGTCGGGCCGCTCGCGGCCCGCGAGCAGGCCCAGCAGGGTGCTCTTGCCGGCGCCGTTGGGGCCGATCAGGCCGACGTGCTCGCCTTCCTCGATGCCGAAGCTCAAGTCCCGGAACAGGGACCGGGCGCCGTAGGATTTGGCGATTTTTTGGGCGGCGATCAGGATAGGCATGGCGGGGGATCTCTCGCATGTCCTTGGGGTTTTTCCAAGCCCCGCGCGGTCTCGGAAAAACCCCGAAATGCGTCTTGTCACAAGACGGGGGCGGCGTTACACTTTTCAATGTCGGACGCCGTTGACGGGAGTCCGGACGTCCGGCGGAAAAAGGCAAACTCCGAGCAATCGGAGGACGCAAAGCCTCCGGTCCATCCAGGATGGATAGCGGGGCTGCCAAAAGCTTCCGCCTGGCTTTTCAGGCCGACGCGACCCACCTACCGTAAGCGCTAGGTGGGTTTTGGTATGTGCCGGAAATAGCTTTCCTTTCGGCCATCATATGATCTAAGTTGAAAAGACGCAGGCTGGAACACGCGGGCGAGAAAGAGGTGGTTTTGGCCCGCCCGCGATGTCCAATGACCCAGGCGGCTTCGCATCGGGGTTCGCCCCACCCGCGGACATGGGGCGGAGTCGTCCTTACACATCCCCTTCGCCGCAAGGCTTAGGGGGAGTGGTGGGGTGGTAATAAATAACCACCCAACCAACCAATTTGTCGCTTGCAGGATGGCGACGTTCCAGCGGCGTTCGCAGGCCAAGGCCGGGATGGGGAAAAGCTTTTCTATCCCGGCCTCACCACCTTTTAAGGTCTCCTTGGGTAAGCTCTTCGCTCAGATCGTCTCTTCCGAAAACCTTCGCGAGGCCTACCGCCTGATCCGCGAAAAGCACTACGACCCCTATCTCCAACATTATAAGAAGTTCGCCTCCGGGATCGACGGTGTGGACCTGCGCGACTTCGATCGGGACCTGGAGGCGCAGCTTAAGGCCTGCCGCGATTTTCTGCTTGCCGGAGACCGGCCTTTTTACCCGCAGATCCTGCGCAAGGTGCCGAAGGACACGCCGGGGAAGTTTCGCGAGATCTATCTGGTGGCCCTGCGCGACAAGGTCGTGCAGAAGGCGATGGCCCTGCCCTTGGTCGAGCGCTTCGAGCGGCTCTACTATCCGAACCTATTTTCTTACCGCAACGGGCGCTCCTACGGCACCATCGCCGCCGCGCGCCGCGTCCGCAAGCTGCTGCAGGCGCACGCGGGCAGGCTCTTCGTCTACAAGACCGACATCGCGGATTACTTCGACAACATCGACCAAGGTCGCCTGCTGGACATGCTGCGCGAGGTCCTGCCCGACGAGCCCGAGGTCCGGGGCCTGGTGCGGCACTTCGTCCACCAGCGGAAGTTTTGGGACGGGCATCTCGTCTCGCCCGTCCGCGGCATCCCGGCGGGCTCGAGCCTGTCGACCGTTTTCGCCAACTTCTACCTCTGGCGGCTCGACCGCGAGATGTTCCGCGGCGACCATCATTACCTGCGCTACGGCGACGATATCCTGCTGCTGGATCCGGATCCGGCGCGGCTCGAGGCCGGGAGCCGCCGCATCGCCGAGGTCTTGGCGGAACATGCGCTCCGCTCCTCGCCGCATAAAACTTTGCGCAAGGCGCCGGGCGAGGCCTTCGAATACCTGGGTTATCGCTTCGCCGAAGGGAAGATCCACATCGGCGGCGTCGCGATGGGGCGCTTCAAGCAGTGGGCCTACGAGCAGCTGGTCGTCGACCGCTACCGCGACTACCCCAACAAGACCGACGAAGAGCGCCGGGCCCTGCTGAAGAAAATCATCCTCGACATCAACACCGGCCTCGCCGCGACCCTGGGCCTGAAGCAGTTGCCCTGGGTGCGCGCCTTCCCGGTGGTCGACGACGACTTGAGCTTCCGCCGGATGGACGCCTTCATCAAAGACCGCATCCGCCTCGCCATCCTGCGCCGGCCCTCGCCGCGCAACCGGCGGCTGATCCCCGAGGCCTGGTTCCGCGAGCTGGGCTACAAGAGTCTGACCGGAGCCTACCACCGCATCCTGCGCCGCCGCAGCCTGGCGCCCTACCGGGGCTGGCGGCGCTACTTCGGCACGAACTTCGAGATGTTCCTTCAGGGGCGGGAGAAGAAAGAGGGCCTCGCGCGAAAATGGGCCAACTTGAAGGGTAAGCTGCGCTACGTGCGGCAGGCGCTGAACGGGGAGATCAAGTTCGACTGAGGAAGGGGCCGGCGTTTGCTCAGAGGGCGGGGGCGGGAACAGGCTCCTCTCGGCCCTGCGCGAGCAGCTCGCGGTAGTAAGGCGAGCGGGCGATCAAGTCCTCGTGCCGGCCCTGGGCCTCCACCGCGCCCTTCTTCAAGACCACGACCCAGTCGGGACGCAGCTGCGGCAGCGGGCGGTGCGAGATGACCAGCACCGTCTTCTTTCGAAAATGCTCGGCGATGATCTTGAGGACGCCGCGCTCCGAGCGGTGGTCCAGCGAGGCGGTCGGCTCGTCCATCAGGACGATGGGCGCGTCCTTGGCGGCGGCGCGCATCAGCGCGAGCTTCTGCAGCTCGCCGCGCGAATAGCCCAAGCCCTCCGCGCCGACCTTCTGCCCGAATTTTCGCTCCAGCGAGGCGATGAAGCGGTTGAGCTCCATCTGCCTCCCCAGGTCGAGGGCCTTCTCGAGCTGGGCCTCCATGTCGGGGCCCTTGCTCCCCATTTCGCCGAAGAAGACGTTGCCCAGGATGGTATCCTCGACGTGCAACTGGTCCTGCGCCACCACGCTGAAATAGGCGCGCAGGTCGTCCAGACGCATCTTGCGGATGTTCACCCCGTCGATCAGGATGCTCCCGCGGTTGCCGTCGTAGAGGCGCATCAATAAATTCAGCAAGGTGCTCTTGCCGGCGCCGCTCTGGCCGACGATCAAGACCTTCTGTCCCGGCTCGGCGCGGAAGCTGACGTTGCGCAGCCCGCCGATTCCGCGGGCGTATTGGAACCAGACGCTCCGGAATTCGACCTTGCCCTCGCGGCGCTCGGGCACGACGGGGTGTTCCGGCTCGGCAATGGGCGTCGTGTTCTCGAAGATCGAAAAGACGGTCCGGATGCCGATCAGGCCCGCCTGCAGGTAGGCCGTCGCGCGGACGAACTGAGAGAGCGGTCGAAACAGCAGCCCCAGGCAGATCATATAGGCGAGGACCTCGCCGTGGCTCAGCTGCCCCTGGATAATTTGTCGGCCGCCGTACCACAGCGACGCCAGCAGCACGGCGGAGGCGAGGAAGCCGATCAGGATGGCGTTGCCGGCATAGACCATCGTGCGTTCGATTCGGAATTTCTTGTCCTGATTCAAGACCTCCTCGAAGCGGTCGCCTTCGCGCAGCCCGCCGCCGAAGATCTGGAAGAGCTTGGCGGAGTGGTAGGCGCGGTCGAGGATCTTCAGAATTTGGTCGTTCTTGGTCTGCAGCTGGGAGGCCACCTCGGCCATGTAACGGTTGAGGCGGCGGATGTAGAGGACGACGAAGGGCGCGAGCGCGGAGAGGATCAGCGTCAGCCGCCAGTCGATGATCGTGGCGGCGACCGTGAGCAGAAGGATGTTCACCGACTCGCGCAGGCAGACGTAGGCGAAGGTCTCGACCAAGACCTTGATCATCATGACGCTATAGGTGAGCTTCGAGACCAGCTTCCCGGCGGCGTTGTTTTCGAAATAGGTGAGCGGCAGCCGCATCTGGTAGCGGAACAGGTCGCGGCGGATCTCGGTGACCAGGTCCATCGAGAAGGTCGTGACCAAGCGTTGCTCGTAATAGCGGAGGACGGCGTGGAGCAGGTAGATCCCGAGTCCGCCGAGGATCACCCAGTTGAGCAGGGCGTAGTCCCGTTTGGGGACGATGTAATCCAGGACGAACCGCGACAGGAAGGGCAGGGCGAGGCCGAGGACGCCGCCGAGGACGATCAGGGCGGAGATGCCTAGGATCGTCTTTTTATGGCGTCCGACGTAGCCCAGGAAACGCGCCCAATAGATCTGGTCGCGCAGGCTCTTGAAGCGCTTGGCGCGGTCGCGGCGCTTGGTTTCGCGCGCGGCGCGGTGGCGCTGGCGGTGGGTCGGCTTTTTGGAAAAGGGGAGCGTGATCAATGCCGCGAAAACTCGCCCATCCCCGCGGGGGAGTCAAGGGGCGATCGCCAGCGCCTTCATTTCCTGAATGGTCTCCGGCGTCCCGACAATCCCCACCCCGGGATCCGTGTCGTCCGCGTCGCGAAATTGAAAGAGCAGTTGCACGACGGGCCGGACGGGCTCGTAGCTCGGCCCGCGCGGGAATCCGTCGCCGTCGGCGTCGACGTAGGGGTCGTCGAGGCGCACCTGCGAGACCTCGATTTCGGGTACCGCGGCGCCGAGGGCCTGGTTGATCGCGCGGATAAAGAGATTCGCCGTATGGGCGTGTCCGCTGTGCGAGAAATGCACGCCGTCCAGGCAGAAGAACCCGCCCGCGCCCCACTCGGCGGTATAGGTCGTGCCCTCGACGGTCTGCGGGGCTCGCAGGGAAGCGTTCAGGTCGACGAGATGCAGGGAGTGTTTCGCCGTCAGCTCGGCGAGAATTTGGTTCAAGGCGGCGATGCGGGCCTGGATCGGCGCCGCCTCCTCGGCGGTCAAGACCGAGCTGTCCACCAGGTGCTCCGCCAGCGTCGCCTCCCACTCGCGGCCCGCGAGGAAGTCCGTATAGATGCGCAAGGCGGCGGGCAGGCTCATCCGGGCGCCCTCCGGCAGGCGGTTGGCGGGGACGGACAGGCTCGTCCAGCGTCTCACCGTCTCGCCCGAGACCAGGTAGGCGATCTGCGTGATGTCGGGGATGTTGCCGACGAAGACCTCGGCGCCGGTCGCGGCCAATTTCCCCAAGACAAAATCCATATTCGCCCGGAATTCCTCCGGAGGCGTCATCGCCGCCTCGACGCCCGCGGCGGTGTAATTCTCGTTGCCGATCTGGACCACCGAGCCCAGCACGTCGTTGTTGAGCCAAAGGGTCATGATCTTGGGCGTGGCGGGATCCGCGTCCTTCCACTTCTCGGCCAGCCAGAGGGCGGCGTCGAGCTGGCTGGTGGCTTCGCCGCGGTATTCGGAAAAGGCGATCGGCGCTAAAGTGCGGTCGTGGAGGCTGCTTGCGGAGGTCAGCGGCTCGCCCGTGGCCTTGGTCTCATAGAGGCTTCCGGAGTCCTCGCCGGAGATGCCGAGGAGGGTGGGGACCTTGTCGGGGTTTTTGCGCGGCCCGTCGACCGCGAGCAGGGGCATGGTCAGCGTGCCGCCGTAGGCCTTGGCCAGCTGCTTGGCGAGGATCGCCGCGTAGCTGTGCGGCTGGGTGTGCTCGTTGGTGGTGCCGTCTTGCACCCCGGCGGCCAGGCTGTCGCCCAGGGCGATGTAGGTAAAGCTGGGTTGTGCCGGCGGCGCCGGGTTCTCCGGAGGGCTTGCGGTACCTCCGCTGCAGGCGTGGAGCGATAGTACGAAAAAAAGGCCCAGGGCCTTGGCGATATTCCCCGACATTGGATTCCCTCGTGAGCGGCGATTCTGTAACGGTGTTGGGGGATTATCGTCAAGCCTAAGGGCCCGATTGCGTACTTTATTATGCGCTTTAGGGTTGATAGCCCGAGCGTCGCGGTGCTAGCCTGAAAATCCGGTCGTTCACCGGCCGGCGTGCAGCGAGTGGGTGCTTTCGGCCGCCTGTAGGTAAGGACCATGTTGCCCAACTCCGAACAATCCCTCGCGGAAAGCTCTTTCCACGAGTTTTACAAGGACAATTTCGAGCCGCGCGAGCACTACCGGCTGTTGTGGGAGCATATCCGCCGCATCGGGCAGGCGGGCCTCGCCCAAAAAAGCCGCGAGGCGCACTTGGCTTTGATCACCGAGGGAGTCACCTTCACGGTCTACAGCGAGGAAGACAAGGGCATCGAACGGGTCTTGCCCTTCGACGTCATTCCCCGCCTCATTCCCGCCGCCGAGTGGCGGGGCCTGGAGAGCGGCCTGAAGCAACGCGTCCGCGCGCTCAATCTGTTCCTGAAGGACATTTACCACCGGCAGCGCGTCCTCAAAGACGGCGTGATCCCGCCGGCCCTCGTCTACCAGGGTCGGGATTTTCGGCGGGAGGTCTTGGACATCGTCCCGCCCCACGACATCTACACCCATGTCGCGGGGATCGACCTGGTTCGGGACGAACGGGGACGCTACCTCGTCCTGGAGGACAACCTGCGCACCCCCAGCGGCGTCTCCTACATGATCGAGAACCGTATCCTCGAGCGCCATATTTTGTCGGAATTCTTTTCCAAGTATCGCGTCCGGCGCGTCGAGCACTACCCCTCGATCCTCCTCGAAGCCCTGCGCTACGTCTCGCCGCGAGGCAAGGGAGAGTGCGAGATCGTCGTGCTGACGCCGGGCATCTACAATTCGGCCTATTACGAGCACACCTTTCTGGCCAAGGAGATGGGCGTCGAACTGGCGGAGGGGCGCGACATGGTCGTGAAAGACGACGTCGTCTATCTCAAGACCACGCGCGGGTTAAGACGGGTCGACGTCGTCTATCGTCGGGTCGACGACGACTTTCTGGACCCCCTGAGTTTTCGCTCCGATTCGGCCCTCGGGGTGGCGGGCATCCTCAACGCCTGGCGCGCGGGCAACGTCGCCATCGTCAACGCGCCCGGCAGCGGCATCGCGGACGACAAGGCGATCTACCCTTTCGTTCCGCAGTTGATTCGATACTACCTCGGCGAGGCGCCGATTCTCGAAAACGTCCCGACCTTCCTCATGACCCGCGCCGCCGACCGCGAGCGGGTCTTGGACGAGCTCGAGAAAATGGTCGTGAAATCGGTGAGCGAGTCGGGCGGCTACGGGATGCTGATCGGGCCGGCGTCGACCCGCGAGCAACGCGAGGAATTTCGCCGCAGGATCCTCGAGAACCCCCGCAATTACATCGCCCAACCGGTGGTCCCGATTTCCCGCCACCTTTGTTATCTGGACGGCGAGCTCGAGGCCCGGCACATCGACCTCCGCCCCTACGTGATCTACGGACGCGACATCGAGGTCGTCCCCGGAGGACTGACGCGGGTCGCCTTGCGCAAGGGTTCGCTGGTGGTGAATTCCTCGCAGGGCGGGGGCAGCAAGGACACCTGGGTTTTGGCGGAGTGAATTTATTATGCTGAGCCGCATCGCGGACAACTTATTCTGGATGTCGCGCTACCTCGAGCGCGCCAACAGCACCTCTCGGCTGATCGGGATCAACCTGGTCCACATGGTCGAAACCGAGGACGCCCTGCCGGAGACGGCCCAGTGGCGGCCGATGCTCAGCATCACCGGCAACGAGGCGAATTTCGCCGCCCTCCATCCCGGAGTGGAGATCCGGGCCGAGACCGCCATCGATTTTCTGACCCGCGAGCCGGGGAATCCCAGCTCGGTGCTCAACTGCCTGCGGCTCGCGCGGGAGAACGCGCGCATCGTCCGCGACCGGCTCTCCAAGGAGATGTGGGAGAGCCTCAACGACTTCTGGCACCGCATCGACCGCCGGCTCAACATGCAGCTCCCCCTCGGCGCCTGGCCGGAATTCCACAAGTTCGTCCGCGACGAGGTGGCCCTGTTTCACGGACTGGCCCTCAATACGATGATGCGCGGGGAGGCTTTCGACTTCTACCAAATCGGCACTTTCCTGGAGCGCGCCGACATGACCGCGCGCATCCTCGACGTCAAGTACCATTTGCTGCTCCCCGACGTCTCCATGGTCGGCTCGGCCTTGGATTACTACCAGTGGGCGGCCCTCCTCAAGTCGCTCTCGGGCTTCGAGGCCTACCGGCGCAAGGTGCACGCGGGCTTTCGACCCGTCGACGTGGCCGAGTTCGTCATCTTCGAGCGGGAATTCCCGCGCTCGCTGCGCTATTGCATCAACCGGCTTTGGGGCGCCTTGCAGAGTCTCGGCGCCTCGGGCGTTCGGCACGACTCTTTCAAGATCATGAGCGCCCTGCTCGAGGAGTGGGAGCACACCGGCATTCAGCAGGTGTTTTTCGACCGGGGACTGCACGAGTTCTTGAAGGATTTTTTGGAGAAGATATCGAGATTCCACGAGGCGTTGGTGAGGGATTTTTTCACGAATTGAAGGAAGTCCGCATGCTGTATCGGATCGAATATCATACCACTCTGGAGTACGAGCGGCCCGTCTTCGAGCAGGCCGGCGAGCTGAGGCTGCTGCCGCGTTCCGAAGGCTATCAAACGCTCAAAAATTTCGAGCTCAACCTCGAGCCCGAGGCCCGCCTCTCCCACTACGTCGACGCCTACGGCAATCAGGTTCACTGTTTCAACATCTTGCCGGCGCATGAATCGCTGAGCATCCGCCTTCGGGCCGAGGTCGAGAATCACCTCGGCAACCCCTTCGATTTCATTCCGGCCCCGCCCGAAGAGGAGCGCCGCCGCCTCGATCGGACCTTGCGGGAGAACCCGCGGATGCTCGACTTCGTCCTCTCGGTCAGCGACACGGTCCCCGCCCTGGAGCGCCTGCCGGAAAAGCTCCGCTGGCCGGTTTGGGATCCTAGCCAAAACCTGATTCAGGCAGGCCTGGAGGCGATGGCATGGATCTCGGAGCATTTCACCTACCTTCCGGGATCCAGCTCGGTCCACTGTCCCCTTCTCGAGATATTCGAAAAGCGGGCGGGGGTTTGCCAGGATTTCACCCATTTGTTGATCGCGATCGCGCGCAGCTGGGGGGTGCCCGCCCGTTACGCGATGGGCTACCAATACCTCGCTCCGGAAGCCGCGGACGAGATTGCGCCGGCCACCCACGCTTGGGCGGAGATTTACCTGCCGGATCGCGGCTGGCAGGGCTTCGATCCCAGCCAGCAATTGCTTGCCAACGACGGCTATCTCCCGGTAGCGGTGGGTCGCGATTCGCAGGACGCCGCTCCCCATCGAGGTTGTTACAAGGGCGGCGCGGCGGGCCGCGAGCCGCGGGTGGAGCTGCGAGTCGCGCAGCAGCAATGAGCGATTGCGGGGACGAAGCCTGATGATCGAGATGCGCCAAGAGACGGTTCTTACCCTCGAGCTGCCCTATCGGGAGCAGATGAAGCTCGAACGCAGCGTTTACGCGGGGGGCTCGGGGCCCAAGGTCGCCGTCGTCTCGGGCGTCCACGGCGACGAGCTGGAGGGCCTCTATCTTTGCCGGCAACTCGCCCGGTTCCTGGAAGAACTGTCGGTGCGGCATCCCGAGGCCCTGCTCGGCCGCGTCGAGCTCTATCCCGCGATGAATCCGCTCGGCCTCGACACCCTCCAGCGCCTCGTGCCCGTCTACGACGTCGACCTCAACCGGAATTTTCCCGGCAATCCCGGGGGGCTCTTTCCGCAGCGCATCGCCGCCGCCGCGATGGAACACCTGGCCGGGGCGAGCCTGGTCGTCGACGTGCACGCCAGCAACATCTACCTGCGCGAGATTCCCCAGGTGCGGATCAATCAAGAATTTTCGGAACGTCTCGTCCCTCTGGCCCGCAAGATGAACCTCGACGTGATCTGGCTGCACGGGGCGATGACGGTCCTGGAGGCCACCATCGCGCACAGCCTCAACGCCACGGGGGTTCCTTGCCTGGTCGTCGAGATGGGGGTCGGGATGCGCATTACGCCCGCCTTCACCGAGCAGGTGGTCACGGGCATCCTCCACGTCTGGCGGGACTTGGGCGTCTTGGCTTCCGATCTGCAGCTGCCGCCGCTGACGCACTGGCCGCTCTTGGCCGACGATAACAACGTCCACTACCTGAACGCCGACACCTCGGGACTTTTCGTCCCAAACGTCGAGCATTGGACCTCGGTGAAAAAGGATCAGGTGCTCGGCAGCATCGTCTCGCCCTTCCAGGGCAAGGTCCTGTCCGAGGTACGCTCGCCAGTCGACGCCGTCCTGTTTACGCTGCGCGAGTACCCGCTGGTTTATGAGGGCTCGCTGATGGCCCGCCTGATGGAGCTCACGACATGACGATCCCCTCGCTCTTGCACATGACCGCTCCCTGCCGGGAAGACTTCGACATCCCCTTCCATCAGATCGGGGACCCCGCCCAGGGCTTCGCCGTCGCCCTGGTCGGAGGCCTGCACGGCAACGAATTGAACGGCGTCTTTGTCCTCTCCCGCCTGGCCGATTATCTGCACGAGGTACAGGCCGGCAGGTTGCCGGGGATTCGTCTCGAGAAGCGCGTCCTGATCGTGCCGGCCGTCAACGTCTTGGGTCGTGAACACGCGGATGCGGCTTTGGCCCTTCGACAAGACCGACATCAACCGCATGTTTCCCGGTTACGATTTGGGCGAGACCACGCAGCGCATCGCCTCGGCGGTGCTGCGGCGCTCCCCGCGCCTTTGCGCATCGATATTCACACACCGGAAGCATGGATGTTCGAGGAGCTACCCATCTGCGTCTTTACGAGCCTACCGCCGAAAGCGCGAACGCGCCGCCTGGTTCGGATTTTCGTCGGTCGTCGAGAGCCGCATCGAAAGGTCTTGACCGTCAGCCAGTCCAGGCGTGGAAGCGGGAGGCGGCTGCAGCTTCATCCCCTGCGCGGCGGGCGGGCGGGGCGACGTGCAATTGCACCATTGCGAACGGATGTTCCAGGCGATCCTCGATTTCTTGCATCGCGCGGGGGTCTTGGCCGGGAGGGACCTGGCCGAGCCCGAGGAAGACCAACATTACTTCGGGCCCGAGCGGACCTTTCGCGTCATTACCGAAACGGCGGGATTCTTCGTCTCGAAGCAGGAGGTCGGAGCTTGGCTGAAGGCGGGCGACCTGATCGGCTATCTCTACGACGGTTTCACGGGCAAGATCCGCGAGGAGTTGCATGCGCCGGTGGCGGGATTGCTGCTGGGCTTGCGCAGGCAGCCCCTGGTTTTCGAGGGGGATTTGATCGCTCGGCTCCAGAGGGGATGAGAAGAGTATTTTTCCGGGAAATTAAGCCTCTTCCAACTTCGGCTCGTCCCGCAGCTGCACCGGCTTGCCGGGCTTGTGCAGCTTCATGTTGAGGACCTCGACGAAGAGCGAGAAGGCCATCGCGAAGTAAATGTAGCCCTTGTTGATGTGCTGGCCGACGCCCTCGACGGTCAGCATGACGCCGATCAGCAGCAGGAAGGCCAGGGCCAGCATCTTGAAGGTCGGGTGCTTCTCGATGAAGCGGCTCACCTTGCCGGCGAAAAGGATCATCACGCCCACCGCGATCACCACCGCCGCGATCATGATCTCGATGTGCTTGGCCATGCCGACCGCCGTGATGACCGAGTCCAGCGAGAAAATGATGTCCAGCGCCAGGATCTGCAGAATCACCGCGCTGAAGGAACGCACCGCGACCTTCTTGTCGACATGCTCGGCGCCCTCCAGCTTGTCGTGGATCTCGTAGGTCGCCTTGGCGATGAGGAAGAGGCCGCCGACCAGCAGGATCAGGTCGCGCCCCGAGAAGCCGTGGCCGAAGACCTCGAAGAGCGGCTTGGTCAGCCCCATCACCCAGCTGATCCCCAAGAGCAGGGCGATCCGCAGGCCCATCGCCAGGAAAAGTCCGATCTGCCGGGCCTTGCCCTGCTGGTGCGCCGGGAGCTTCCCGGTCAGAATGGCGATGAAGACGATGTTGTCGATGCCCAGGACGATCTCGAGGCTGGTCAGGGTGAGGAGGGCGACGAGGTTTTCGACGGTGAACAATTCGGCCATGCCGGCTTCATAGCCGGATGTCCCGATTCGTCAAACCAAAAATATTCCCCCTCAATCCCGGCCGAAATAGGCCTTGGCCGGCGGCTGGAGCCAGTAGATCAGCAGCGGCACGCAGATCGGGATGAAACAGGGGCTGCTCAGGCCCAGGCAGATCAGGATGATGTGGTAGAGCCAGGCGCCGGGCACGCGCGGCAGGAAGAAGGTCGCCACGAAGACGCCGATCAGGGCCAGGCTCATCATGCCCAAAAAGACCAGGTAGCCGGTCATCAGCCAGGGAGGCGTATCCGGATCGACCATCCAGTGCTTGGCGAAGACCAGCCCCAGGACCGAGAGCGCCAGCGTCAGGGTATAGACGAAGATCATGACGACGCAATAAAACCGGTACCACTTGACGACGCCGGGAGCGGGGGATGCGGGCTGGCTCATGGGGACCTCGGGTGCAGGAGCGTGAAGAGTTCGCGCAGCGTCGCCGGGAGACTGGGCGCCGCGCGCATCGTCTCGATGTCGAGGGCGTGGATTTGTCCGTTCTTGACGGCGGGGATCGAGGGAAAGCTCTTCCAAAAATCCGCCCGGCCCCGCTTCGCGGCCTCGCCGGCCTCCGAGCCCATCGCGAAATCGAGGATAACGTCGGGTGCGGCGCGGATCAACAATTCCGTCGTGTAATACGGGTATTTCAGTCGGCTCTCCCGCGCCACGTTGACGGCGCCGATGTAGGCCCCCGCCTCGTCGAAGAAGTTATCCCCCCCCGCCACGACGAGCGGCTGGTAGCCGACCACGTAGAGGACGCGTCGCTTCGCCACCTGCTCCGCCTCGGCCTTCAGCGCGGCCAGATCCGCCCGCATTTTCGCGACGGTCGCCTGCGCGGCCTCGGCCTTTCCCAATAGGGCTCCTAAGGCCGCGATGGAGCGCATCGTCTCCTCGAGGCCCGCGAAGCCGAGGGCGTCGACGTCGAAGCCCCGCGCCTTCAGCGCCGCGACCTCCTGGGGCGAGCTGTTCGCCGCGCTCCCTAAAGTGAGTATGGCCACGCCGCGCTCGAGCAGGAAGCGGATCTCCTTTTCCGAGCCGTTTTCCTTCGTGCCTATCACAAGGTCGGGCTTCAGTCGCAGGATGGGCTCGGGAAAGGCCTTCAGGTAGTCCGCAACCTTGGGCAGAGATTGCGCCGCCTCGGGGCGCCGGCACCATTGCGTGACGCCGACCACTTGGGCGCCGAGGCCCAGCTCGAAAAGGATTTCGGTCAGGTTGGGCTTGAGCGAGACGATGCGGGCATAGGCGAAGGCGGGGAGGGAGGGCAGGAGAAACAACAGGACGGCGAGGCACCGCCCGAGCGCCGCGCGCATGTCAGGCCGGGTTTTCCTCACGCGGGGCACCCATTTCATCCAGCCATTTTTCGAAAATTTTGTCCTGAGTCTCGAGGAAAAAGCCCATGCCCTGGATCTCCGCGCTGCTGTGGCTGTGGATATCCCGCATCAAGGCCTGGGCGCGCTGCCGCAGGCGGCGGATCTCGGCGACACAGGCCTCGTGCTCCAAGTCGCGGGTGAAGAGCTGGTCGCGGTCGAGGTAGATCGCGACGAAACGCTCGTAGACGGCCAAGATCTCGGCCAAGCGTTTGTGCTCGACGTTGCTCGCTCGCAGCCTGGCCTGCGCCGCTGCGAAGTGGGCCTGGGCTTGGGCGTAGTCGGCCCGGCTTAGGGCCAGTTTTCCGTACATGAAGTGCGGCTCGGGGGCGTCGGGGTGCTTGTCGGCCACGCGGTTCAGGAGGCGCGTCGCCTGGTCGGCCTGGCCATATTGGCTGAGCGCGCGGGCCTTCATCATCAGGACCTCGCTGGAGCCGCTCAAGCGGAAGGCCAGGTCGTAGAAACGGATCGCGCCGGGCATCTGCTGGAGCTGCTCGAGCTTGTTGCCGATGCTCTTGAGGTATTCGGCGACGCGCGACTCGCGGTCCTCGACGCGCAGCTCAGGCACCGTCTTGTCTTCGAAAGAGTCGATGGGGGAAGCGAAGGAGATGCCCTCGAGGTTATTGGGGAGGGCCGACTTGAGCTGGGCGATGTCCTCTTCCGCGATGCGCGGCGTGCAAAGCTCGACGCACTTGCCGCGGGTTCGGTTGTAGATAAAGATGGAGGCCATGCTTAATGCCCGTTACACCCTGAGATTACAGCACACACCCACCTGTTGTGACGCGTCCTGGAACCGCCCCGCGTGAGGGGCGGATAACCCTTCTGTACGTCCTTGTCAACCGCGCCCGTAACCGAAAGGTTACCGGCGGGCACCCGTCTGACGCTGCATTGCGTCAAACGTCACAGGCGGCCAATTTCTATTATCGGCGGCCGGCGAAAAAGGGTTCGGAGGGGAGCAAAAACGGCCCTAAGGAAACCCTCTCGAATGTTCCGGGCCCTGCCTTAGGAGGCTTCATTCCAACAGAAAAACGCCGGCAAGCCATCGCCTTCCCTGAAGCCGCCCGTGATCTCCCACAGGCGTCGCATCAGGGTAATCTCGTGACGAAAGAGATCCCTTCCACCGCCTCTCCGTTTCGGCTCGTCCTTTCGAGAGGCAGGCCGTTAAGGCTCAAGTCGCGAATCGGTACGTGATGCCAGAAATAGGGACTTCGGCCGCCGGAGACTTGGGCGATGTCCCTGAGGCTCAAGCGCCGACTGCCGTATTCGGCTCGGTAGACATCGATCCGACCTTGGCCGTCGACACGGCGCTTGTGTACCAAGACCGTTCCCGGCCGCAGGCCTTCCCGCGGATGTTCCAAGAAATCATATTCGTTAAGGGTTGCGGCAAGTTGGACTTCGAAGCAAGATTCCCCTCCACCGGTAACCCGAGTTAGGCACAGTGAACCCATCCTCGGTTTTATCGACGGCAAATGGAGTTTGTTTCGAGACTGCCCTCGAGTCAACGGGATGCTGACTTACCTACCTACTGCGGGGCTTAATGTTTGCGGCCGATCTCAGCCGCAAAACCCTCCAAAGAAAGGGCCGTCGCCTTTTTGTGAAGCGGGTATTTGTCTTTCCCCGGATACAAAACCCATAGGTGGTTTAATTTCAAATCCTCCAGGGCGACGCCCATCGACTTCGTGAAAGTCGGCGCGCCTTGGTACTTGATTTCCAAGCCCCAATTTTTTCCACGATCTTGCCAAAACAGGTCCAATTCGGCGCCGGCGTGGGTCGCCCAAAAAAAGCACTTTTCCTCGGGCACCCCGATCATCCGAATCGCCTGTTCCAAGGCGAAGCCTTCCCAAGAAGCCCCTAATTTGGGGTGGGCTTCGAGCTGCTGAAACGAGCCTATCGATTGCAAGGTGTGAAATAGTCCGGAATCGCGAAGGTAAAGCTTGGGGCTTTTGACGAGTCGCTTTCCCAAGTTGGGGAACCAAGGCTGCAATAGCCGAATCATGAAGGTCCCTTGCAGGATCCCAAGGTATTTTCGCACCGTCATGTCGGAGATGCCGAAGGAGCGCCCCAATTCGGAGAGATTCAAGACTTGGCCGTGATAGTGGGAAATCATCATCCAAAAGCGGCGCAGGGTCTCGGCCGGGATTTGAATCCCAAGCTGGGGGATATCCCGCTCCAGGAAGGTTTGGATGTAGCTCTCCCTCCACGCCTCGCTGGCTGCCTCGGATTTCGCCAAGAAGGAAAGCGGAAAACCGCCTCGGACCCATAGTTTCGGCAATGCCTGGAAGCCGACTTCTTCCAGCGAAAAACCTGAGAGGGATTCGAAGGAGATCCGGCCCGCCAGGGTTTCGGCCCCTTGCTGGATCAGGTCCCGTGAGGCGGAGCCTAAGATCAGAAATTTTTGCTTTTTCTTTTGATCGACCAAATAGCGAAGTAACGGGAAAAGATCGGCCTTTTTTTGGATTTCGTCGATGCCGATGAGGCCCCGCAGAGGTTCCAGGGCCAGCTGGGGTTCGTCGAGCCTGGCCAGGTCCCTCGGATTTTCAAGATCGAAGAAGTGCCGGCAGCCCAATTGCTTGGCCAGCGTGGTTTTGCCGCATTGCCGGGGCCCGAGGATCGCGACCACCGGGAAAGTCTTGAGTTTTTTCTTCAGCCGCAGGAGCGCTTTTTCCCGGAGAATCTCCATGCCTCCAGCATAATTCATATCCTTGAAAATTCAAATGAAATGTTTGAATTTTCAAGGATCTAGGTCCCTGTCTACAGACCGGCTTGCAGCCGTAGCAGCCGAGGCCCCATGCCGAGAAAGTAATCCGCCCCGATCCTCAGGCCGTCGCTCAGGCCCTCGCCGTCGGCGGTGTCGCCGTCGATGGCCAGCGGTGGGGCGCTTGGGGTCCCGTTGGCAAGATCGAGGGGGTAGATCTTTCCGTCGTTGAAGTTCGCGACCGCCCCGTAGCGCCCGTCCGCGCTGACCTGAAGGCTGGGGAAGAAGACCCGCGCGCCGGAGACGCCGGCCGCCGCCATCGAGATCTCCCGCAAGGCACCGGTGTTCAAGTTCACCGCCAGGATCCGCCCGCTGTTGTCCGCGGTGGGCAGGTAGGCGGTGCCGCCGTCGGGGCTGAGGCTGATCTCGCCGGAGACCCCGGCGCCGCGGCGCCCCAAGGGGATGCCTCGGACCAAGTCGTGGCTCAGGGGATCGAAGATGTCCAAAAACCCGTCGGTCGTCGCGAGGCCGTTGCGGTCCACCGCGCCGCTGCTCACGACGAGGAGGCGTCCGTTCGCCTCGCCGACGGAGGTGGGGTTGTAGCCCGAGGTGCTCAGGACGCCGTAGTTTCCGGTCGCGCGCTGGAAGGCGAGGACGGTGCCGGGTTGGTAGTCGTCATGGGCCTCGTCGTAGTTGGAGGTCGCGATGAAGACCTGGTCGGCGATCTCGACCAAACCCTTCGGATAGGCGGGACGGATCGCACCGAGCGCTCGGCCGCGCGAAGAGAGGGCCGAGGTCGGGAGGGAGGCGGGGAAGGGGTGATGGGACTCCGAGCCCTCTTCCGGGCGGACGACGGCCAGGCCGGGATTTTGGTGCGTCGTGATGAAGATCTCGCCGTCGGAGGCGCGCAGGACCTGATCGGGGGCCCAAGTGAGCGGGATGATCGAGGCCGCGGCGCCGGGGCGGGCGGGGTCCCAGGAAAAGAGGTGGTGGTCGTTGTTCGCGTAGTTCGCGCAGACGCCGAGGCCCTCGTCTAAATCGGTGACGATGCCGGCCGCCCCGCAGGGGGCTGTGTCGTGGGTCGCGAAGCCGGTGAAACTCAAGGGGGGCGGCGTCTCGCCGTCGCCGCCGTCAAAGCCGCCCTCGGAGGAGTCGCCGCCCGCATCGTCGTGGAGCGGGGGATGGCTGTTGCAGGCGGCGGGAAACAGCGCCCAGAGGCTGTAGGCGAAGGGGCTGTCCCAGCGCGGGGCCTCGTGCCGCGGCAGGTCGCCGAAGGCGTCGCGGAGCAGGGCGGTGCGGAAGGCCGCGGAATCACGGGCGAAGGGGCGCGAGGCGGGAGGAGGGGGCGGCGGCGCCGAGACGAAGGCGTCTCCGGCCGCGGGACCCGCGGGTGCGGCCGTGGACGCGGTGTCATGGGGCGCCTCGCAGACTTGGGGCGTTTCGAAGTAGTAGGTTCGGGGGTCGATGCAGATTTCTTGGCTCATGGTTTTCTCCTTAAATTACTGATGAACGACGCTCACGGCGTCGAGATCGAATCCCGCGGAGGTCCCCGTTCCTCCGTCGCTTAAGTCGCGGATGCGGAGGAAGCGCGCCCAAGGCAGGCCGAGTTCGCTCAAGTCGAAGGCATCGCCGCCGGCCGCGGCCGGATCGGTGGGGTCGACGGCGTTGAGCTCGGCGTTGGCCAGCACGGGGTGCACGCCCGCGCAGCCGGGGTAGAGCTCCGCGCGGTTGCCGCTGGCGCAGGGGAAGACGAAGAATTGGATACCGTCCTGGCTGACGGCCACCTCGCCGGGTTCGGCGAAGGGCGCGGCGGGATTTCCGCCGGCGTAGAAGGCATTCTCGAAGACGATGAAGTCGGCCCCGGGGCCGTCGAGGATGGCGGCGTCGGATTTCAAGACGATGCTGCCTCCGGCCCCCAAGGAAAGGACGTCGAAGCCCCCTTGCTGGAGGCCGCCGCCCTTGGGAGCTCCGAGGACGATATCTGGGAAGCGGTCCGCGCCGAAGCCGGCGCCGGGCCCCGGCTGAAAAGAGACCACCGCGTCGGCGAAGGGGTCGGAGGCGACGGGCGTGGGGAGCGGCGTCGCGGTCGCCGCGGGGCTGGGGCTTGGAGTCGCGCTGGGTGAAGGCACGGGACTCGGCGTGGCGACGGGGTCAGCGCTGGGCGTGGGGCCGGGCGACGCGAGGGGCGTCGCGAGCGGAGACGGACTGGGCGTCTCCGGAACGGGGTCGGGCGTCGGCGTCGCCTGCGGTGCCGGGCTCTCTCCCTCGGGCGGCGTTAGGGGCGGGTCCTCGGGCGGAGGGGGACGCGTGGCGCCGACCTCGACCTGGAGGGTGACGCTGCGGTCTCCGGCCCGCGCCTGGATCTGAAAGCTGCCCGCGCGCAGCAGGTGCAGCTCACCGGGCCTTCGAAAGATCCCTCGCGTGGTGTCGAGAGAAAACCAGAGGGCGGTTTCGCTTTCGCCGACGCCGCTGACTTCCAAGGGGACGGTCTCGCCGGCATAGACCTCTCGGATGTGCTCGAGAGGCGCGGCGGCGTTGCGGCGGTAGAGGCGCAAGGGTTCGCCGCCGGCGTCCGGTAGGCCGGGCGCCGCGGGGACGAGGCCGTTTCCGCAGGCGGCAAGAAGGCCCGCGGCGATCAGTATCATTAGGTAGCGAAGGTGTTTTGCCATATCCCTGCCGTAGGGGCCGTTCCCTCCTTCGGAGGACAAGCGCGAACGGCCCCTACGGACGTCGTGTCGTAAAATTCGCTGCGGATCTTATATGGTAGGGGCAGGCCCCCGCGCCCGCCCGCCGCGGGGCAGGCACGGGGGCCTGCCCCTACAGATCAATAGGTCGTCGCCGTCGAGATCGTCCCCGGTGAGCTCGTCAGCACGAAGAGATCCGGCCCGGTGAAGTCCGTCCCCGGTTCACCCGGACGAACCGCCATCGGTCCCGCGCCGGTCACGCCCGGCTCGGGGAATTCGAAGTCCAAGGCGTGTCCGACCACGTCGCGCGCGGTCGTCGTCAGGTCGACCGCGTTCACCGCCGAGCGGTTGAAGCTGGAGACGAAGAGGATCTCGCCGCCGAAGGCGATTTCTTGGTCGGTGATGTAATCGTCCTCGTTCGAGGTAATCGCGATCGGATTCGCGGCGCCGCGCTTGGCAGTGAAATTCTGCAGGTCGATCTCGTAGACCTCGCTGAAGGCCGAGGATCCGATGAAGCCGGAGTTCCCCTCCTCGGTCACGGCCATCGCCTGGAAATTCGCGGCGACCAAGCCAAGGTTCAGGCTGCGCGTAATTTCCAGCGTGCCAGGGTCGATTTCGTCCAGGATGGAGGGCGTCTCCGGCGTCGTGACGCTCCCGGCCAGCTCGGTGTCGCCGGTGCTGGTGGCGATCAGCTTGCCGTTGGCGACGGTCAGGCCGGTCGCGTTGAAGCCGCTCAGCGCGATGTAGGGCGTGCCGGCGGGGGTCAAGAAGGGCGCGCCGTCGTTGATGTCGAAGACGAGGACTAGGCCCTGGACGTAGAAGGAGGAGAAGCTCGCGTCGAAGCAGGCGTTGCTCATCGAGACGAAGAGGCGGTCGCCGAGCACGGCCAAGTCCGCGGCGAAGCCGGGCGAGAAGGGGCCGGGGCCGGCGGAGTTTTCGTCAACGGTGTCAAAGTTGCAATCGCCCGGACGAGAATAATCCAAGGTCTCGGTCAAGTTGACCGGAGCGGTGAGATCGAGGCTCTGGAAGACGACGCCCGTCGTGGGGTTGAAGTAGACCACCCCGCTCCCCGCGAGCAGAAAGGCCTGCGTCGGGCTCAAGATCTCGACGTGGTTGGGGAAGGCCGCCTCGGGGATCGTGCTCGCGTCGAGGGTGGCGAACTGCGTCGAGACCTTCAGGGGATTGGAGCTCAGGTCGATCGGCACCACGCCCGCCGGGCTGAAGCTGACGAGGAAGCCGGTGGATTCCATGCCGGCGACGTCGGGAATGACTAGGTCGGGCGGGAAGTCCGCTCCGATGCTGAAGGCGTTGAGCACCGCCGTCGCGGCGGCGAAGGACTCGGCGGTCGTCAGGTCGCCGCCCGAGCCGCCGGGATTGGGGTTGCCGGGGCCGGTCTGGACGTTGCCCGAGCCGCAGGCGGCGCCGAAGCCGGCGAGGGCCAATAGCAAGAGGGTATGGGTGGCGAGGCGTTTCATGGTCATCTCCTTCTATGTTTTATATCCGAACGACAGCCAGACGCTGGCCCGGGGCAGCGGGAAGCCGACCGAGTCGAAGGTCTGGACGTTGCCGACGTTCTTGCCTTGGAGCGTGAGGAAATAGCGGTCCCTCCACTTGAAGGTCCCCCCCACGTCGACTAAGGCGCGTCGGCTCAAAAACTTGGTGTTCGCGAAATCGATGGGCAGTTTGTCGATGTACTGCACCGAGCCGAACACCGAGCCGTACTTCCAGGTCAGCTCGAGGCGCCCGTTGGCCAGGTGCCGCGGCCGGCCCGGCAGCTGGTTGCCCGAGCCGTCCAGCTGGGCGTGCAGGAAGGTGTAGTTGCCGGTGAATTCCAAAAATTTGAGCGGCGTCAGCTTCACCGAGGCCTCGATCCCCTGGGCGGTGGCGGGACCGGTGTTGAGCGGCGCGATGGTGAAGGCGCTGACCGGCACGAAGACGATGGAGTTGTCGATCCGGTTGCGGAAGTAGCTCAGCTCGCCGCGCGCCCAGCCCCGCTCGAAGACCGCGCCGACGTCGAAGTTGATCGCCTCTTCTTTCAGAAGATTCGGATTGCCGCGGATGAAGCCCTGGTCGGGGAAGTAGAGTTCGTTGAAGCTGGGGTAGCGGAAGGAGTTTTCCACGTTGCTCTTCAGCGCCACCCAAGAGGCGGGCCGGCCGACCACCCCGAAGTGCATGGCCACGTCGCCGCCGAAGTCGTTGGCGTGCTCGTAGCGGATCGAGGGGTTGAAGAAGAGCCGGTCGTCCAGCAGACGGATCTCGTCCTGGAAGAAGACAGCGTTCGTCCGCCGCGTGTGCAGGCCGGAGAGCTTGGCCCCCGGCAGCGGCGAACCGTCGTTGAAGCGGTCGTAGCGGAAGTCGTAGAGCAGGGTGAAGTCGTGGACGTGGGCCCCGAAGTCGCGGTGGTAGTCCCACTTCGGTTTGAAGCCGACCGATTGATTGAAATAGGTCACGTCGATGGGCCCGCCGAAGGCCGGGGTCGCATCGGTGAAGTGGCTGCGCTCCATCCGGTAGTTGGGGGCGACGCTGAAATCCAGGCCCTCGACCCAGAGATCCTCGCCCGTGAGGCGCAGGCCCGCGGCGTCGCGGAACAGGAGCTCGTGGGCGTCCAGCGGATTGGCGGGGAAAAGCTGGGTGGTCTCGACCTCGGTGCCCGGCTGGTCGCGCGAGGTGACGAAGAAGTCGTTGAGGAAGTGGAGCCGCCACTTGTCGTTTAAGTCGACGTCGACGCGCGAGAGGAAACCCTCGCTGAAGAAGCCGTTGTGCAGGCGGGTGAACTCCTTCCCGCCGCCGATCGCCCCGCCGCCGGCGAACTGCACGCCGCTGGAGAGGAAGGTGAAGTCTCCGTCGCTGCTGAAGTGAGTGTGGTCGAGCACCAGGCCGACCTTGCCGAAGCGCTTGGAGAAGCCCTCGTGGGTCTGGATGGTGAAGAAGCTGCCTTCGGTGAATTTCAGCTCGAGGGAGTATTTCTTCTGCGCCTTCTTGGTGACGATGTTGATCACGCCGCCGATCGCGTCGCTGCCGAACTGGCTGGAGGCGCCGCCGCGCAGCACCTCGACGCGGTCGACCGCGCCCAGCGGCAGCGTCGAGAAGTCGACCGCGCCGCCCTGGGCGGTGTTGATCTTGATGCCGTCGACGTAGACCGAGACCTGCTCGGCGGTGGAGCCGCGGATGCTGACGGTGGAGAGCTGGCCCAGTCCCCCGAAGCTTTGCACGAAGACGCCGACCTGCTCGGAGAGCAGCTCCGGGAGGGTGGTCATCTCGTCGCTGTAGTCGTCGGGCCGGATGACCGAGGCGAAGGCGGAGGGCTTCTCGGGGCTCTCGAACTCTCCCTCGCCGCGCACCAGCACCTCGCCGATCTCGGCGCCGCCGGCGAGGAGCGCCGGCTGGGCGCGCGCGACCGCGGGAGCGAAACCAAAGGAGAACCCCAGCGCGAGGCCGATGAAAAAGCCGTGTCTCAAGAAATCCCTCTCTCTTTCCGCGAAGAGATGCGCCCTGTCGGGCCTCAGGTGTTGGTCGGCTTGAGTTCAGGTCTCCTGACTTGGGAGGGGCGGGTTTCGCCTTGCCTTCCCGACCCTCCGGGGAGGAGGGTCAGTGACTAGCGGCGAGCCCGTGACTCCGTCACAGTGGCGGGACCGTGCCTGAATTGACCGCGAGCTTCGCGGCCGCACAGGGCTTCCCTTGGCTCAAGCGGGTCCGGAATGGACCCCTATTTTCCGCCGGATAGTCGGGCCGGGGCGTGGTGTCAAGGAGGTTTGTGACGGGAATGACGGATTGCCGCGTGAAATCTGTAGGGGCAGGCCCCCGCGCCTGCCCTCCCGGGCTAAGCTTGGGCTAAGGAAGGCTCTAGCGACTCACCCTATGACGCAATTTAAAAGAATCCAACCAGGCATCGAAGGGATCTCTTCCGTTTTTCCCCGGATTTTCCCGATCCAGGTGCCAACGTAAAGGATTGTTTTGAATATATTCACGGATGCGCCGCAACGACTCGTCATTGCGAATGACATGTTCGTAATAGTTTCGCTGCCACAGGCGTCGCAAAGGTGTTCCATCATCATCAACGAATAATCGTCGAGCAGCGTTCGTTGTATAGGATTTGAATCGATGCACGATATCGGGAAGGGAAAATATTGCGGCGGGCCCCGGTGCCTGTTTCGGTGCAGGGCGGCCGCAGGGGGCCGCCCCTACATTCATACAAACAATTCCGTGCAGGTGGTTTGGCATGACGACAAATAGGTCCAGATAAACCCCTGGATAAAAATCGGGAATTTCTTTCCAGACCTTCTCGATCATTAAGCCCAAGGAGTTGGTTTTCATTTTTTCGTCGAACACCCGCCCAAATAGATTTCGTTTCCCCTCCGCGCAAATCGTAACGAAATACGCCCCGTCCTGCGTGTAATCGTATCCCGGAATTCTCAGGTTCCTCCTGCGAAATTCGCTCTCGTCAAAATCAAACATAAAAATGGAAGGCGCGACGAGGCGGGCTCCTCGTCGCGCCGGGGGTGTGGGGGAGGGAGAATCAGCTCTGCGGGTTGGCCGGGGCGGGCGCCGGGGCCGCGGGGGCGGCGGCGTCCTTCTTGGCCGAGACGCGCTTCGCGGTGGTGGCGCCCTCGGTGACGACGTGGGGCCGCATCGCCTCGATGCGCTTGGCGCCCAAGCCGGGGATGTTCTTCAACTCGTCCACCGAGGTGAAGGGTTTGCTCTGGCGCAGCTGCACGATCTGCTCGGCCTTCGCCTTGCCGATGCCGGGCAGCATCGTCAGCTCCTGCGGCGTTGCGGTGTTGATGTTGACCACCCCCTCGACCGCCTTGGCCTCGGAGGAGGCCGGCGTGAAGGTGCCGAGGAAGAGCGCCAGCGCCGGCAGGGCCAGGGCGGCGAGGATTTTCTGGAGGGACATGGGTGAGCTCCTTTCATGGAGAAGAGGTTGTTGTTCGTCGCAGAGACAAAGCAAAGCGGATGCCAGGGAGGAAAAAATCGGAAATCGTTGACATTACGCGGCCCAGGCCGCAGCTTGGCCGCCTCAGGGCGGGTAAGATGGGACGAAAATCGTTTCCTCGGGCGAAAAAGCCTCCGAAAATGAAACGGCCCTCCGGCTCCGACGCCTGGCCGTTTTTCGCAACAAAATCGCCTCGGCCGCGATAAGTCCCGATATTATAAGTAAAATTCCGTAATCTCAGGGTTTTTTCTATGACCCCCACCCGGCCCGGCCCTGTCTTCAGCGCCGCGCTTCAAAATATTTCCGTCCTCCGCGCGGGAGGCGAGACCGCCGCGGAACGGCCGATTTCCGCCTCGGCCGCCCTGGGCCTCTTGGTCTTGGCCGCCGCCGAGGAGGAGGCGCGGCAGCGCCACGCGGCGGGGGCCTGGAGCGCCGGCCTGTTTCGCCCCCGCTCCGACGCCGCCGAGCCGTGGGGCGCCTACCTGCGGCGCCTCGAAGGGATCCTCGCCTCCGGAGACGTCGACCTCGAGACGGTCCGCAACCTCGCGGCGGAGCGTCCGCGCGCCGGCGGCGAGACCTTAGACGAGTTTCGCGCCCTGCTCGGCGAGACCGATCCCGAATTATTTTCCCAGTCCCTGCTCGCCCTCGCGCAGCGCAACTTGCGCCGCGGGCGGGACCTCGCTTTTTCCCGGGAATTGCTGCGCCTCGCCCAGGCGCACCCCGCCACCCGCGGCCGGGCCGAGCGCGCCTTGAGCCTGATGAGCGGCGGCGGCGGGATGCTCGCGCAGGTCGAGCATCAGGCGCCGCACCTGCTGCGCGAGCTTTGCTCTCCCGTGAGCCTCGTCTCCTTCGGCACCGCGATCTACGCCGCGCGCGCCGCCACCGTGGCGGTGCTGGCGCGTTCCAGCCGCTTCGGTTGGGGGACCTGGCTCGCGTCCGAGGGGGCGGCCCTCGCGGTCGAGGTCCCGACGCTCACCTTCAGCCGGCGCATCGGCAACCAATGGTTCGTCGGCGGCGAGGGCGTGTTCGCGGGCGGGGAGTTGCGCCGGGAGCTGCTCGCGGGCTACACGAGCTTCGGCCTGCTTCGCGCGGCGGGGAGCGGGCTGCAGTTCGCCGCGCCCGGCCTGCGCCGCGTCGCCGGCCTCAACGAGGCCTCCGGCGCCCTCTCGCCCGTCGGCCGAGCGACCTTCGAGACGCTGCGCCTGGGCGTCGAGCTGAGCGCCTTGAGCGTCGGCCACTCGCTCAACGTCTCGCTCGGCCTCGAGCCGGAGCCCGTCGCCGGTTCCCAGCCCTGGCTGCAAAGCCTGCTGACCTTGGGCCACATGCGCCTCGCCGGCCACTTGCTGCATCGCCTGGGCTTCCATCCGCTCCACGGCGTCGCCGAGGCGCAGCGCCGGCATTTGGCGCTGGGGCGTCTGCAAGCATGGCTCGCGTCTTCCCGGCTTCCTCCGGAGCATCCCCTTCACCCCCGCGTCAGCCGCGAGCTCGAAGGGGCCCTGCGCGACGGGCGCCTGGGGCCCTTGACCCTCGAGCGCTGGATCGGTTGGCATCGCTACGGCCGCGGCGCCGAGCTCGCCGCCGCGATGGGGCGACGCGGCCTGCCGCAGTCCGCCCGATGGTTCCGCCCCTCCGAAATTGCGGGGTCCTCGGGCCCGGATCAGGGCTTCGGCCTCCTTCCCCAACTCGCCTTCGCCGGGGCCGGCGGCCGTCCCCGCGCCCGCGACCCGCGCCTCCAGCACGTGATGCTGATGAGCTCGGACGGCGAGGGCGGCGGGCGCGACGGCAAGCCCGAGGCGGCGCCGACGCGACGCGAGGTCGTCCTCGAGCTCCTCCAGAAGAATTTGGACGAATACACCGCGCGCGCCGAGACTCGCGACACGGTCCTGGGCAAGGCCGCGAAGCGCCTCCAGGACCTGCTCGCCCGGCTCAACGAACGGCCGGACCTCGCCAACGATGAGGCCTTCGCCAGAAGCCTCCAAGAGGTCGAGATCGAGCTGCAGGCCGCCCAAGAGCACGGCTCCTCCCTGCAGCGCAGCGTCGAGACGCTCAAGGTCCTGTTCCGCCGGACCGCGGCCAGCGGCCACGAGGCCCTCAAGCCGGAGGTGGTCGAGCAGAAGAGCGCCGAGCTCGAGGCCGACGAGGCGCAGCGCAACGCCTTCGCCAGCTCCCTGGGCCGGATGCAGGAAGTCCTGCAGAAGGCGCGTGACTTCGGGTGGAGCGAGGAGCTCTACGGCCAGCTCGACCGCGCGAAGACCGCGCTGAACGATTTTTACGGGAGGACCGTCTACCGCATTCCCGGCCTGAACCGGCTCTTGCGCCGCGCCCCCAGCCCCGAGGAGATCCTCCAGCGCCGCCACGGCGCGGTCCTCGGCCTGGCCCTCCTCGCCGAGCCCCGCTTTCCGGAGAGCCCGGTGACCCAACGCCTCCGCGGCATGGCCCCCGAGTCGATCCGCCACCAAGACATCGAATTGGAATTATTGCACGAGGGCATCCTGCTCGCCGCGCGCCGTGCCTGGAATCCGCACGACCTGCAGGAAAGCCTGTCGCGGATCTCCGAGGTCTACCGGCCGGGCGAGGAGACCCGGGCCGCGATTCAGTTGACCGGCCAGGCGATCAATCTATTGGTGCAGCAGGGCCCTCGCGCCCCCGATTTGGTCGAGCTCCTTAAGACGATGCCGGACTCTTTGGCCTTCCACGATCGCTTTCTCGCCCTCGGGGCCTTGCGCGATCCGCAGGGCGACCTGCGCATCGGCCTCGAGCAGCTGGGCGTCCAGGCCACGGCGCCGGACTATCTGGCGAGCGGCCTGTTGCTCTTCCTCCGTTCCGGCGGGGACGGGGCGCGCTTGACGGAGATGCTTCAGGTCGCGCGCGAGGTCGGCGCCCCCGGCTATCATCCCAGCATAGCGGTCAGCCTCTTCGGCGCGGCCTACGGGCGCAAGGCGATCCCCGAGGCCCTCCTGCCCGGCGGCGGACAGGCCGAGACCTTCCTGATCCGGGCCCTTCCGCCCGAGACCAAGCCGAATCCCTAGGCAGGGAAAGACCCAACAGAAGCGACGCCCTCGTGGTTGGCGAGGACAGGCGATTCCGGCGGATCCGAGCGCGTGGCGGGTTTTGCTTGGGTCGTCCGCTTATTCCGACGGCGCCGCGGCTGCGGCCAGGGCGCGGACCTCGTCCCAGGCGTCCTGGATCGGCGCGCGGCCGAGCGGGCTGAGCTTTTCGAGGTCGGCGATCAAGGCGAGTTTTTTCAAGAGGATTTGGCTGCGTTCGCAGAAGGCCTGCCAGAAGGCGCACTCGCGCTCGGCCATGCGGAGGAGTTCGGGGAATTCCGGCGCCGAGAAGTCGCGGCCGTATTGGGCGAAGTCGGCCGACTTCAGGCGCAGCTCGCCCAAGATCTCGGCGGCGCTGCCGCGCAGGGACTCCGCTTCCTTCACTTGATCCGCCAGGCCCAAGGCGCGCGGCGCGCGGCCCGCCTTGAGGGCGTTCATCGGCCTTTCCAGACCCTCGTAGAGGAGGGTCCCGGTGAAACTCAATTCTCGACTTAAGAGCGCGATTTCGGCGGCGACTTGGTCGAGGGGCGGGCGTTGCGGGTTCATTCCTTTTATTTGTAAGTTCCCCGCCGGCTTTAGGCCATCAATTTCTTCCCGGGGCGACGCAACTCGAGGGGAAAAACGACGATAGTATCTTGTCCGAATACAATTAATTAAGTAATGAATTTCAAGTAGTTAGGAAACACCATGTCGTGGGGGCACTACAGGGTTCCGGATGGGACTCATCCGTCGGCGGCGCGCCCGCGCCCGGAGGCCGACTCGCGCCGTCCCGGCTCCGAGGGACTCGGCCGGGGCGCGTCCTCCCCCCAGCGCCTTTTTATCGCCCAATTTCTCGATACGGTCGCCGCGTCGCCGTCCCAAACGGCGGGCGCCGGCCCCTTGGCCGCGGCGCTGCGCCACGACCCCGCCGCCTCCTTCGAGGCGCTGCTCGCCCGCCAGCCCGCGGAATTTCGCGAGCGGCTCGCGGCTCGGCTCGGCTCGGCCGCCCTTTCCGAACTGGATCAGCTTTCCCGGGAAACCGATCCCGAGTTGTTTTTGCGCCAGGCCTTGAACCTCGGCCGCCGTTGCGAGCGCGAGGAGCGTCTCGAGGCGGCCAACGCGCTTTTCGGGGCGGTCGCGGAGTCCGAGGCGGTTTTCGCCCAAGCCTTTCCCGAGCTGCGCGCCCGCGCCGAAGGGGAGCGGCTGGCGATCGTCGGCCAAGGCGCCGGGGGCCCGCGCTTCGAATTCCTGCTTCGGCGCTTCGCCCGCGAGGCGAGCGACCCTTGGATGATCGCGGGCTTCGGCGCGGGCTCCCTCGCCTACAAGACCGCGCGGCTCGGCGTCTTGTCGCGCCTGGCGGGCGGCCCCGCGCGGGGATTTTTTTCCCGGCCGCTCGCCGCGGGCCTGCTGGCCTCGGGCGCGGGACTGGGCGTCGAGGTCCCCGTCTTCGTCTTCGCCTCCAAGCTGGGCCGCGAGCTGAGCGGCCATCCGCAAGATTGGAGCGGCGGTACGCTGGGGCATGAGCTGGCCGCCACCGGCGTGACGCTGTTTTGCCTGAAGGGAGGCGGTTTTTTCAGCGCCCGGGCCGTCCAAGGGCTGGCATCACGCGCCGTCCTTGCGCCGGAAATGGGCGCCCTCACGCGCCTCGCTCAGACGGCGATCCCGCAGGCCGGGATGTTCGCCGGCATCGTGACGGCGCGCCGCCTGGAAGAGTCGCTGGGCTTGAGGCCCCGCCTGGACGGCGCGACCCTGTTCGCCGACAGCCTCTCGACTTATTTTCAATTCGTCGTCGGCGGCCGGTTGGCCGAGCGGGTCTTGGGCCCGGGTTTCGCCGCCCGGCAACGCGAGCTGGACCTGCGCGCGGCGAGCCTGAGTCAGGCCTCGCGGCGCTTCCCCGGCGGGGCGGACTTCGGCGCGATTTCGGCCTTCGCCGTCGCGCCGGCCGGCCGGCCGCGGGTCTCGCTTCAGGAAATCATGAACGCGCCCCTGCTGAGCGAGAACCGGAACGGCGACGGCAACGGCAACCGTCGCGGCAATGGCTCCGTTCCCCACCTGAGGCCGGTGGCCCCCGGCGAGCGCCGTCTCACCGAGGCCGAGGCCCGGGAGCTGGCCCGAATCCACGATCCCAAGGTCTTCGCCGAGGAGGTGCGTCGGAAGCTGCGCGACGAGAGGAACGCCGTTTCCGGGGCGGTGTCGGCCCTGCGCTCGCTGAGCGCGCGGGTGCAGACCTTCCTGATTCACACGGCCCAGGGCCGCGGCGCCGCGCCGGAGATGACCGGCCTGCGCCAAGAGATCCTCGAGACCTACGACCGCTTCCTGCACCGCTACCTCGAGGCCTCGCGCCGCCACGAGGCCTGGATCCCGCTCGCCGCGGGCTCGCCGGCCCTGCAGGCGGAAGTGGTGAAGGGCCGCGCCGAGATCCAACGCTTCCTGGAGGCCTCCGCCAAGGTCCACGCCGAGGCGCAAAAGATCCTGGGCGCGGTCGCCGAGGGCCGGCCGCAGGCGATGCACGAGGCGCTGGACAGGTTGCATGGGAGGATCGCGGACTTCACGGGGCATCCCCCGTCCTGGGCGCCCGAGGGTCGGCTGCCGCTGGGCGAGGAGATATTCTTCGCCAAGCTCGCGGGCGTTTTGCAGGGAGTCGGCGTCAAGGAGGCCTATCGGGGCACGCCGGAGGAGATGCGGACCGTTCGGGAATTCCAGCTCCATCCCTGGAACCTGCTCGAACGGGGCTCCGGCCGGGCCCAAGACCACGAGATCCCCGAGTGGATCTTCGCCGAGTTCAGGCACTTCCAAGGCCGGGAGTGGGATCCGGCCGAGACCTTGATCCACCGCGCCTATCCCGGCCGCGGAGAAATGCCGGACCTGGTCGCGCGCGAGGTCTCGCCGCGGGAGCTGCTGCGTTGGGGCGGGACTTATCAAGATCCCTTCCGCACCTGGGTCGGCGTGCAGCTGCCCACGCTGTTCGCCGCTTATCGCGGCGACGCGCGCGTCTTTTTCGAAAAAATCCGGGCGCTGGAGATCTTCATGGAGCCGGAGACCCGCGAGGCCACGCGCGTCGCGGCCTGGTGGCTAGGCAAGGCGCTGCACGGGGAGGGCTTTCCCTCGGAGTGGGCGATCGAGCCGCAGGCCTCGCCGATCGTCGCGCGGGCCCGGCGCCTGGCGCGGCGCGATCCCCTCGATCCCGTGATCGCCGGGCGCGAGCTGGGCGAGTCGGGGGACTTGGCCGCCGTCGGCCACGCCCTCTTGGCCTTCCTGCGGCATCCCTTCGAGCCGCGCGCCGCCCTCGAGCTGGCGCTCCAGGCGCCCGAGGCGGTTCGGGAAGATACGGTCTCGCTGGCCGGAGCCCTGCAAGGAGCCCTGCACGGCAAGGGGGCCTTTCCGCCGGAATGGATGGCCAACGTTATCTTGAATGCGGTGCCGACGCGCCGAGAGGGCGATGCCCTGCGCCAGGTGACGGAATTCATCAACAAGGAGGTCCAGCTGCAGAACGCCCTCGCGGACCTCCGGATCCTGTCTTTTTCGGGAAATCCCCATGCGAACGGCAAGGTCACCCCCTTGCGGTCGGTCAAGGCCTCCGCCGAGTCCCCCGCCTGGCGCGCCTTTCGCGCGGGCTACGAGGAGCGCTTCCACAACGGCGAACTGAGCGCCGTGCAGGCGATCTGGGAGACCTCCGTCCTGATCGAGCAGGGCCGCCGTACGGGCGTCTCGCCCGCGGAATGGAAGGACCTGCGCCGGAATCTCCGCGCCTCGATCCATCGCCTCGACTTAAGCCTGAATTCCCTGCGCGAGTTCCGCGCCCGCGGCGAGGCCGCCGCGCCGGAAGGCGATGCCGCGGCCCGCGCGAAGGCCTTCGCCGACTTCGACCTCAAGGTCGAGAAGCTCGAGCGGAGCCTGGAGGCCTTGCGGCTCTTCCGAAAAATTCTGGAGGATCCGGGCGTCGCCCGTTCGCCCGCGCGACTGGACGATGCGCGCTACGCGCGGTTGCGCGAGTCCCTGGTCGACGCCATCGCGGCCTGGGAGCTGCCGGGTCTGGCGGCCCTGTCGCAAGGCGCGGCCACCTTGCCGCTGGACGGTATCCGAGCCGTGCAGCGGGGCGCCGAGTTCATCGGTCGCTCGGTCCGACCGCCGGCCTACGCGCCGCTCTTCGACAAGCGCGGCGACGCCGAGACCGTCGAGGCGGTGCTCAAGGGCCTCGCGGTCTTCGGCCCGGCGAATTCCCCGGGCGCCGAAAATCTCATGGAGAGCTACCTGCTGGCCGTGGGCGCCAGCTACATCCGACAGCCGGGCCGCTCGCTCGTCAACCAGATCTCGCCCAGCGCCCTGTTCAGCGTCCTGACCCCGGCCTACCTGGAGGCCAACCGCCACAACCCGGCGCGCGCGCTGCGCGAGCTGACGACGCTGGGCTCCAACGCGAGCCCCGAGCTGCGCGAGGCCTGGCGGGTGGCGACCTATGCGGCCCTGCGCCTGCTGCAAGGGGTGAAGCCGGATCTGGCCTTTGCGCAGGAGCTGCGGCGCAGCTTCGTGGACTCGACGATGGCCCAGGGCCTGAGTTCCTTGATCGAATTGCAGCTGGGCGGCGAGGCCGCGCGTCGCGAGCGGCTGTTGCTGGAATGGGAGGCCTCGCCGGACGCGAGGCATCGCGTGCTCCTGGGCCTGCACGCCTTCCTGCAGGCGCCCGCGGATGCCAAGTCCGCGGTGAAGGCCGTGCGCTTCTCGGCCGTGGATCCGCACCAAGTCGCGGAGCGGGTGGCGGGGATGCTGGCGGAGGCGCACCGGTCCCAAAATCCCTTGGCCGGGGCCCCGGTTGCGGTGCTAAGATCGCAGGTGCCCACGATGGCGCAGGCCAACGACGCGGCCCCGAAAAGCGAGAGGCGTCCGATGACCGAAAAAGACATGATCGAAACCTTGGGCTCGGCCTTCGACCCGGGTCACCAGGGGGCCAAGGTCGAGCGGTTTTGGCGCGATTGGGCCCAGCGCTTGGGCGTCGTCGTGACCGAGCGCGAGGCGGAAGCCTTCCGCGCCGGCCTGCGCGGCCTGCCGGGATATTTTTACGGATTGCTCAACTACTACGCGGCGACCAACCCCGCCTTGGCCAAGGTCGTCTTGGTCGAGCTCGGCGTGGTTCCGAAGAATTCGTCGGCGGCCTCCGACCCCGATCTCAAGGCGGCGCTCGCCGCCAAGACGCGCGATAAATTTTCCCAGGAGGATTGGGAGGACCTCACCCGAGGAACGGTCTACAGCTACCATCTCTACGGAAAAAATTTCTTCCCCGAAAAATTTCGGCCGCTGGACGAAGCGGAACGCGGCGAGTGGCATCGCAAGATCGGCGATTTACCGGCGGTGGTCGCGGAGGCGATGAATGCGGGCGGGCTGCCCGGTTCTGATTTCCTTCTGCTGGCCCATCGTCTCGGCTTAAGCAAGCTCGGGACCCCGGATCGCGCCGAACTCCCGGTCGAAGAGTAGGCCTACCAGCCCATCGCCGCGGGAAAGGGTTCGGCCCAGGTGCTGCCCGGCGCTTCCGTGACGCCGCCCGCGTTGCGTTCGACCCAGTTGCCCGCCCGATCGTAATCCAGCCATCGCGTCTTCGCCCCGCCGGGGAAGGAGCCGTCCTCGAGAATCACCATGACGCGGATCTTTTCCTTGGCCCTCGCCTTCGAGGCGTTTTGCCGGTACTCGGTCCGCAGGGCGTCGGTCACCATCTGCATCAAAGCCGTCTCGCGGCCCGCGGCCTTGTAGAGCCGCAGGACGATGAGCCCGTCGCCCTGATTGTGGGATTTGCCGAACTCGTGTCCCGTGATCTGGAAGACCTTGTCGGCGATCGCCTTTTCGATCTCGAAGGCGTTCGTCAAGCTGCCGTCCCGGGTGGTGACCTCGACCGCCGCCAGCTGGGTGGTCTTTCCGGCGGCGTCGAGCTTTTCCACGACCCACTCGGGGGTCTTGGTGAATTTATCGGTGCCGTAGGCGGCGCCTTGAGTGCGGTCTTCCGGAATGATGGAGAAGCGGTAGCCCTCGCCGGAGGCGACCGCCTCCCGCTTCATGTTGAGGAAGCGGTTGAATTCGTTCTCCGCCGCCTTGTCCCCCAAGATCTTCGCTTTGTACACCATGCCGACCCCGGCGCCGTAGACCTCGACCTTGCCCTCGGTTCCGAAGAGCGCGTCGACATGTTTGAGGACCTGGGGAAGGTCGATCGAGGCGTCGGCCCGCGCCTCCGCGAAGAGGCGCGTCATTTCGAAGGCGTTGTCGGCATAGGCCCGGCCGTCGAAGGGCTTGAACTCGAGGAAGGCGTTCGCGTCGCGCTGCGAGAAGTCGCGGATTTTCGCCAGCACTTCGTTCAGCTGCTCCCGCTGCTTGGGTTTGGCGGCGAAGTCCGCCATTTTCTCCGCCGCGGCGGTCCAGGTGAGTCCGTAATTGCCGTCCACGAAGGGCTGAAATTGGGCGACCTTGGCGATTTGATCGGGGATTTTCGCGTTGGCCCGGGAGTCGCCCTTCGCCGCGGCTTCGCGCAGCTTTTGCAGCTGTTGCGAGGCGGCCAGGTGCTGCTCCAAAACCTCCCGCGCGGCGGAGCGGAAGTGGCGCTGCATCAGGGCCGTCTTGGCGTCCGCGGGACCGGCGGCGCCCAGCGCCTTCGCCGATTCGAAGGCGAGGTGCTCGGCCAGGTAGCCGTGGCCCTGCTCGAAGGGCAGCTTGGTGCTGAAGCTGTAGGCCAGTCCCGTGCCCTTGACGGCGGTGTCGAGGAAGATGTCCTTGCCCTTTCCGACCTGAAGCGAGGCGACCTCGCCCCAGAGGGATTTTTGGATCAGCTGGGAGAGGTTGCCCTTGACCGGGCCGCCCAGGCTCAAGTCCAGCCCCTCGACGAGGACATTGGCCCCCTTCAGCTGGGCGGGCTCGAAGTCTCCGGCGACGCGCAGCAGGGCGGCGGCGCGCTCGGGATCGGCGCCCTTCGGCAATTGGATTTCCAGGCGGGCGCGGTAGTTGCCGCCTGCCGGGACGTAGACGAGAGCTTCCCCGCCCGAGCCCTTGATCTCGACGCGGCCGGCCGAGATGCGGACGCTGAAGGTCTGGCCGCCCCATTCCAGGGTGAGATTCCGCTTGCCCTGGATGCCGACGCTGAGCGCCCCCGCGAGCATCTCGACCTGTTCGCCCTTGTCTTTTGCCTTGAAATTCATCTGGATCTTATCGCCCTCGATCTTGACCAGCGTCTTGCTGTTTTCGCTGAAGGCGATCTCGACGTTTTGGCCGCTCTTCAGGGCGTCCTCGGCGAGGCGCTTCGCCGCGGCCTCGTCGGGGACCAGGAAGCGCCTGCCCACCAACTGGTAGCGCGGCTGGGTCGTGTTCGCCGGGTCGTAGAGATAGAGGTCCAGGCCCTTGTCCTTGGCGGTCCGGATCAGGCCGGCCAAATCGTTTAGTCCGAGCTCTTTCCCGATCAGGACCTCGACGCGTTTCAGCTCGGCGGGGATTTCGCCCTTCAGGGCCTCGGCGACGCTGTTCAAGCCTTCCTTGCCCTCGAGGCCGACTCGGACGGCGTTGGGATTTTTCTCCGGCGTGCCGTTGTGGGATATGTCGAAGATGTCCTTCTCGACTAAGGTGCCCTCGAATTTTTCCAGGGACTTGTGCGCGCCGCCGCCCCAGCCGCCGCTGCCGTCCGCCATCATGGCGACGTCGGGACCCTTCTTGGGCTCCGCCTTCGGGGCTCGGACCTTGGCGGCGCCGTAGGCGCCCGCGTAGGCCGGCTGCATGCCGCCGAAGCCGCCGCCCGGCGGACCGAAGAGCCATTCCGCGGCCTTGTCCATCCAAGCGGCAGCCTTCTCGGCGAGCTGTTTCGCGTAGAGCTCGCCCGCCGTCGGCTTCGGCGCCGGCTTGGGCTTGCCGGCGGGGATGCCCGCGGCGGCGTGCGGCGCGGCCTCGCCGCGACGGCGAAAGAGCTGGCCGGATTTACCGTATTCCAGGGGGGAGGTCGAATTCCGCGAGGTACTCGTTGGCCTTGGCGAATTGCCGCGATTCGACCAGCAGCGAGCTTGCCGCCGGAAGAAGCCGACCTTGTTGAGCGAGGCGTCGACCAGCATCCCGACGACGAGCTTGCGGGCTTCCAGGGGAATCGACGATCTCGCCCTTGGCGTTTCGCGTGGCGCGGAAGCGGGAGCGTCGGCATAGGACTTCACCAGTGAGGATGGCCTCGCGGACGGCGATCTCACTGTGCTGCTGTTGCTGATCGTGCTCAGCTTGCCCGAGAAGGCCGCGTCGGCATCGCGCTGAGCCACGGCGAACTGGACGTAGCCGAGGCGTCGTGGACAGGCCTTCCTTCCAGCCGCCGATGGGCTTCGGCGTGAGGCCCAGGCCTTGGTTGACGTGGCTGGTGGCGACCATGCCGGCCAGGCCGGTGCCGTGGCCGATGGACCAGGCCAGGACCTTGCCGCCTGCCGTGAGGCTTTGTTCCGCCCTCGGTGACGAGGCCAGGCTCAGGCGGCGCGAGGCGCGAGGCTCTCGCCCAGGGCGCCGGCGGCCTTCAGGCCACCGACCATGATCAGCGTGGCGCCGTAGCTCTTCAGCATGTGCTCTGGGGTGAAGACCTTGCTCGGATCCTTGACCATCGCCTCCTTGGTCAAATTTCCGGCGAAGAGCGTGGTGCCCATGGCGCGCCGGTTCCGCGGCTCCGGCGAGACAATGGCCTTGTAGCCGGTCACGCCCGCCTTCTCCAGCTTAGAAAGCGCCGCGAGCTTGGCCAGGTTGCCTACGATCATCGAGCCATACATGAGAAAGACATCGACGGCCGAAGTTCGGAGGCTCATCGGTGATGAAGCAGGCCGAGGCGGCCGAAGCTGCTGTTTCCACTCGAGGGCGTCCATGTGCTCGCGGGCCGTGCCGTTGGCCAACAGGCCTCTTTGTCGAGGAAGTTCACCAGGGTGTAGAGGCGTGGGGCGTCTCGATCACCAGTTCTGCCGTTCAGGTCCCAGGTCTTGCGCAGCGAGGTCTCGGCCTCGCCCGGCTCCGGCGAACTTGTCGACCAGATGAACCAAAGGCGCCCTAAGGGAATCGGTGAGCACCTGGTCCCCGTAGTTGATGTGGTAGCGCGCGTCGGCCTTCATCGACTCGGGGCCGTCCTTCTCGATCTGCTCCATCGCCTGCAGGATGGTGTCGGCCTTGCCGACTCGATGCGCGAGCACGAAAAACCGGCGACGAAAACGACTTGGCCCGCTAGCGCGCCCGGGTGTCGTCGCGGAAATCACTTGCCGTCGTCGCGTCCCCAGGGCTCGAGGCCGCCGAGAATGCTGCCCAGGATGCCGCTTTGGGCCTCGCCTTGGACTTGCGCGCCTTCGCGCTTGTTGTTGCCCAAGCATCCAGGGCAGCCAGGTTGACCATGCGCAGCTTGTTCTTCTCAAGACGCCGGATCTTGTCGGCCTCGAGGGAGGGTCCGCGCAGCAGCAGCTCGAAGTGCTGGACCGCCTCGTCGGTCTTTCCCTCGGCCAAGAGGGCGTAGCCCGTGTAAAGCCCCGCCCGTTTTTTAATCTCGGGGTCGGAATCGTCCTTGGCGAAGCGCGCGAGCAATTCGAAGGTCTTGGCCGCGAGGCCGTTCAATTCCTTGCGGACAAGCTCGGCCTCGGAGACGTTGGCGCGCGGGGTCTCGGCCAGGGCGAGGTATTGCTTGGCCATCAGCTCGACCATCGCCAAGGTTTCCTTGCGCGTTTCGAGGGGCGCCTCGCCGCCCGCGTGCAGCAAGTCGAGCTGCTTGCCGAGCGCGGCGATCTTATCTTTCTCGCCGGCGTTGAGCAGGGCCAGCAGCAGGGCGCGGTCCGAGGCGATCTCGGCCTCGACCTTGGCGATTTCGCCGGCGTGCTTCTTGGGATCGAGGCTCGCGACGTAATGGGCGTTGGCGTCGGCGCGAAAGCGCAGGGCGACCGTATTCCGCGGATGGGAGCTTAAGGCCGCCGAATAGGCGTCGCGCGAGCCCTTGAAGTCGCCGGTGGCGAAGCGGGCCTTGCCCAGGGAGAATTGCGCGTCGACGTGGCTCGGATCTTCGCGGACCGCCGCCTCGAGGGCCGAGACCGTCTTGGCGTAATCATTTTTCGCTAGATAGGCCTCGCCCGCCAAGTGCCAGGGCAGGGAACGATCGGGGGCCGTGAAGGCCGACGCATCCTTGAGCATCTCGGTCTCGAGGTCGGAGAGATACCTTTTGGGGCGCTCGGGCTTCACGGCGACAAGCTTAGTGTAAGAGCCGCTGCTCGGAGTATCTCCGGAAATCGGGGCGTTCGTCGACGGAGGCGTCGCGCCGTCCACGGGGTTGTCCAACGTCTTCGTGAACAGGAGGGTCCGGATTTCCTCGATGCTGTTTAAGTGCTTTGTCCTAGCTTCGCCGAGTTGCCGGTCCAAGTCATGCAGCCGCACCTTCTCCTGATAGGAAAGATGGGTCAGTTGGCGATACGCGCTCAGATCCGGGCCGCGGAATCTCGGTTGGCCGGAGTCATCCCTAAGCAACGGGGCATAATCGGTAAAATCACTGAGATTGGTCTTGCTGTCATTCGCACTGTGACAACCGGTATTGCAGCGAACCGGAGGGGTGGCCAGTTGGTCGCGTTGCGCCTGCAGCGATTCGATATGGGCGGCCTGTCCCTTCAAGTCCGCCTCGCCGTGCTGGGCCATCAACTTTAAGACCTTGGAAGTGAACTGATCCGAAGGGGTAAGTCGAAGGGCCTCGAGCAACAGGGGCTTCGCGCCCGCGTAATCCTTTTGCCGCAGTTTCTCACCGGCGACTATCTGCAAAAGCAGGGAGCGCTGGGAGGCGTATTGCTGGTTGAAGGCCCAGCCGCAGCCTTGCGCGGATTTTTTCATCTCGACGAAGGCCTTCAAGGCCTCGTCGGTCTTGCCTTCCACCCAGAGGCGGGTCGCCGCGACCAATTTTTGCCCGGCTTCGTGGTTCGATTTCTTATACCCGGCGTCGAGCTCATCCAGGACTGCTCCGGTGCCCTTCGCGTCTCCCGCCAGCAAGCGGAACCCCAAGGCGGCTTGGAAGAAGGCCGTTTTTTTTTCCGGATCCAGACTGAGGCGCGCCTGACGTTCCAGTTCCTTAGCGTGGTCGCCCAGGCTGGCGGCATCGGTGGGGGCGATCGGTTGGATGGGCGCGGATTTCGCGATGGGTGGATTCGCGGGATCGGCCGGCGCGGAGGTTCCGGCGACCCAGGCCTTCAAAGCCGCGGCGTCCTGCGGGCTTAAGACCGACTTCGATTTCTTGGCGCGATCCAAGAAAAAGGGATTGGCTTTGTTTTGGAAACCGAAATTTCCCGGGGGCTTAGGCGAGGTATGGCAGCTGGAACAATTCTGCGCGTCGCCGGACGAATCGTCCTGTCCGGGGGCCCAGTCGAGAAAGGACTTCTCGTTATTTGTCACCTTCGGTGGAACCATGTGCCGCCTCTGTCTCATGAGAAGGCACACGTCGCCGGAGTGTACCTACCCTTAACCCAAGCCTAAAATAAGCAAGAGATATGCCAGGGAAAGGAGGGGGAACGGCAATTCAGGAACCTGAAATCATTGCATTTTCGCTTTGAATCGCTAATCTGAGGACCTCGGGGCCTGACAATGTGTGTCGGGCCCCCCGGAAATCTCCTATATAATGATGTCTCCAGGCCCCATTGACGGACCCGAGGTGCCATGAGCTTCGAGCTATTTGCCGACCGTTTTCAAAACCCCCGACGGCTCTTCGAAGACCCCCTTTTCACTCTGTGGGCCGCGGAGGATCAGGAGCGCCGGCGCGAGGTTTGGGTGCAGGCCCTGTGGAGTCCCGGGCTCCGCGAGGACGTCGGTTTGGTGCGCCAGCTCGAGGCGCTGCAGGCCTTCGAGGAGGCGGCGCGCGGCGAGGCGCCGGAGTGGATCGCCTTCGGCGACCAAGGCCTGTTGGTCCGCGAGCGCATCTCCGGCCGGCCGCTGTCGGAGGTGGCCGAGACCCAACGCGACGAGGTCTATCTGCTGTGGCTGCGGCAGGCGCTGGAGACACTCGCCCGCCATCATGATGCGGGGCTCTGCCACTTGGCGCAAAATCGGCACTCCTGGGTTTTGACGCCGGACGGAGAGGGAGGAGAACGCCTCGTCCTCGCCGACCTCGCGCTGTTTCCCGACTTGCCGCTGGGATTTCGGATGCACCCCGCCAATCTCGTCGCCGTTGCGCCGGAATTTTTTCAGGACGCGCCGCTCGACGCCCGCGCCGATCTCTACGCCCTTGCCTGTCTGATTCTGCTGCAGCGCAGCCCCAAGGTCTTCGAGCGGATCCACGACATCGGGGCTTGGATAGATCTCCACCTCGGCGGCCGCGTCGCGGCGCTGGTTCCGAAGACCTCTTCGCCCTTGAACGAGCTTCTGCGCAAACTTCTGCAAGCCGATCCCCGCGCGCGTCCCGCGGACACGCGCGCCGCCTTGGCCGAGATTCCCGGGGCCGAGGCCTCGCCGGCGGCCGCGGCGCCGATCGCCGATTGGATTTACGAGCGGGTGTCGCGGCGACAGGCGACGCTTTATTTCCGCGCGGCCTTCGACCTGCTGCAGGCGGGGGACCCCCGCGGTCGCGACCTGATCGAGTCGGCGCCCGGCGCCTTGTGCGAAGCCTACCCCGGATGGATCGCGTATCTGCGCGCGGAATCGGCGCGCCGAGGCGGCGACGAGACGGCGGCGCAGCGGGCGTTTCGCGAGATGGAGGCAAGTCTGGCCTCGCGTCCCGACCCCAGGCTCAAGGCCTTCGCCGCCCTCTCGGAGCTGCGCCTCCATGTCGGCGCCGGCGAGGCGGAGGCCAGCGACTCGGCCTTAAGCCGCGCGGAGGCGGCCCTGCAAGGCAACCAAGACCCGGAGTTGGCCGCCGAGCTCCACCTCGAGAAGGCCGCTGCGGCCGCGGCGCGCCTCGACGCGACGCTGGCCCTGCGGGAATACGCGGAGGCCTGGCGCCTGCTGCGCGAATCGGAGGCGTCGCCCTTGCGCGAGGCCGCCGGCTTGGGCCTGGCGGAGTTGCTGGGCAGTCACGGCCGCGCGGAAGAGGCCTGGGAGATCCTGCAAGACTTGACGGCGGCGAAGGAGCCGCGCGATCCCGCGGGTTTGGACCTCGCCGCCGCCCTGACCGCCTGCGCCTGGGCCGCTTCGAGGCCGCGAAAAGCTTTTTACCGAGGCAAGTCGCGGATCAGCGCGCAGAAGGACCTGCCGCTTGATCTGGGCCTCGGCGCAGAGCTGCGCCTGTACCTTGCGCAGGGGCGATTTCGCCAAGACAACTTGGGCCGCGAGCTTCGGGTCTTGAAGGTGCGCGCCCGAAGCCAGGAGGGCCGCCGCGGTTATTGGCGATGGTCGAGCTGGCGGCGGCGGGCCAGGCGCCGCGGACTCCGCCCTCCGAGGCCGCGGAGTGGGAAGGAGCGCTTGCCGCCTGGGCGGAGACCGAGGCGCCGTTCCGCGACCTGCTTTGGCCGCCCGCCGAGAGCTGCGAGTGGCTGGCCCGCGCCGCGCGGCTTTGGGGGCGCGAGGCCGAGGCGGCCGCCTTGGAGGCGCGGGCGAAGGCCTTGCGGCCGGATTTTTCGCAGCTGCCTCCCGCGGCGGCGCCGGTCGCCCCGAAACCCGCGCCGGCACCGCGAGCCGCGGCAAAGCCGCCCGCGCCGCCTCCCGAGTCTATCCAGCCGCCGCCGGCCATGGAAGCGAAGGTCGCTCCCCCATTCGTCCCCGAATCGTCTCCCCCGCCGGCGATCGCGGTTCCTCCCGCGCCGCAAGAATCCGCAGACCTCGAGCGCCTGCGGGCGGAAAACCGCGCCTTGAAAGAGCGGATCCGCCGCCTCGAGCAGGAGCTGTCGCAGTGGCGCACCGCCCAAGCCGCCCCGCGCGAGGCCGACGCGCCCCTGCCGGCCTCGCACGTGGCGGATTTGGCGGCGGTGCGCGAGCTGATGGAGAAGCGCTCCATCGTCGCGACGCTGCGCAAGCATTTGGGGAATCGCATCGAGGCCGCGCGCGAGCTGAAAATCCACCGGCGCACGCTGTTCGAAAAGATCCGCCGCTACGGGCTGACCGAGGCGGATTTCATGCCGGGGGTCGAGGAGATCGAGGCGACCCTCGCGGAGTGCCGCGGCAACAAGCGCCTGGCCGCCGAGCGGCTGGGGATGAGCCGGAGCTCGTTCTACCGCCGGCTCAAGGATCTGAAAAAATAAGGCCCCCGGAACCCCAGGATCGGAATCACTATCCCCACAAGCCACAGCAGCGAGAAAAGATCGACGCGGGCCTCCGCGCCGGGCCGCAGCGCGCATCCCGCCGTCTTGCCGGACGCCGCGGCGCCGCCGGACTTCTCGGGAGCAGGCCCTTCGGGCGCGCCGAGGAGGAAATTGTCGCCGCCGGCCTGCAAGCCGGGCGCGGGAGCGGGAAGCTCCCCGCTTGCGCCGCCGCCTCCGGGCGCCGCTTCGCCGGGCGCGGGGGGCGGGGCCGGTTCGGCGGGAGGCGCCGCTTCGGAAGGCGGCGCCGGGCTCGTCGCGGCCGGGCAGTAATCCGCGCGGCAGCCGTAGCCCTTCACGCATTCGCAGGGCTTCTTCGTGCCGCAGGCCGTCTGGAAGGCGGCGATAGGGGCTTCGGGCCTCGAGCATTGGGCGGCCGGCACGTCGCCGCAGGCTTGGTGATAAGCCCGGATGGTCTCGCCGGTGCTCGCGAGCATCATGCAGTAGGTCGCGCTGACTTGGGTGACGGCCTCGTATTTGGGCTCGTCGCGAAGGACTTGGGCTTCCGCGCGGAGGGTGGTGACCGCTTTATATTCCACCAGAGCCGGGACCGTCGAGGTGCAGGCGGCGCCGATGCCGAGCTTCTGGATGCATTCGTGGCTATAGCGTTGGGCTACGTCGCCGGTGGTGTTGACGCAGAGCCAGTAGTAGTTGTCCCAGGTCTTTTGCTGCGCGAGGTTTCCGAAGTAATCCACGCCCGGCTTGCTCAGGCAGGGATTGGGCCGGGAGTTGCCGCAGAGGCCTTCATATTTCAGGATGACCTGGCATTGCTCGGAGGGAAGGGTCGGCGGCGCGGGCGTCGTGGCCTCGGCGAGGAGGCCCGGCAATTGGCCGGCGGCCAGCGAGATTGCGAACAAGGCGGTTCTAAAGAACGGGACAAAACGGGACCGAAACATGGGACTCCTAAGTGAAAAGCTGTGCCCCCATGTTAGCTTCGTTATCGCCTCTAGACCATAGCCGGGTTGTGAAGGGGAGCGATATTTTTCCCGCGATTGACGTGTTGCGGCAAACGGGGACTGCCTCCGTCGGCTTAAGGTTGGCGGGCGAGATCGCCGGCCAGGTGCCCCGTCTCCACGGTGATCTCGAAATCCCCCCGCGGCGAGCGGAAGGTCTTCGCCCGCCGGGTGTCTTCCCGGCGGATCTCGAAGACGCCGACCAAGTCGTCCATCAAGTGGTTCGGCGGGATGCGGCCCTGCCGGATCCATTCTCCTTCTTCATCTTCTTCCCAGACGATGAGCAGGACGCGTTCGCGGTTCGTCACCGGATAATCCCAGTCCCAGAGGGCGAGGTCCTCGTACTCGAGGCTTTGGTCGGGGGCCTGGTATTCCGTGTCGCCCCATTCGCAGAGCGGGTAGTTCCAGTCCCGCTTGCTGAGGAAGGGGCCGGGCAGGAAGGCGTGGACGCGGAGCGCCGGGCGCAGCGCCTCGCGGCCGATCGCGCGCAGCCGCCCTTGGGCGAGGCTCAGCAGGACCTGGCGCGGCAGGTCGGGGATCTCCGGCGCGTAGGGCACGACGGCGTAGTGGAAGTTCGCGTAAAAGCCGCCCATGCCTTCGTGCAGCGTTTCGCGGAGTCCCGTCTTGGGGTCGTAGCTCTCGTAGTCGACGATGTTGGAGTCCTCGTAGTCGTAGGTGACGCGGACCTTCTTGAGCAGCAGGACGTTGCGCCCGTCCATGGCCGAGACGGTCTTGGCCTGTTCGCCCTCCAGCGCGTCGGGATCTTGCATTTGGAAGACGGGGCGCTGATTCAGGGCGTCCTCTGCGCCCCGGTAGACGAAGCGGTAGCCTCCGTCCGGTTTTCCGTCCTGTTCCGTCTCCGCGACCCGCAGCCGCGGACACAGAGCGGGCAGCACCGCGAGGGCGGAGGGATTGGGATCGCGGTTGGAGATCACGCCGGAGCCGAAGCGAATCGCCTTGTCCTTGCGGGCGGCGGATATTTCCTCGGTGAGGCTGCCGCCGAAGGGACCCTTGGCCTGGACCTTGGAGTTGGCCTCGGGCGAGTCCGGGAGGCGCAGGAGGTATTCCCCCTTGCGCGGGTCGCCTTGTAGCGTGCCGCCCTCCGCCTGGACGCGGGTGTAGGGCGGGGCGTGGATGGGGAAGAGGCCGTCTTGGGCGGAAAGGCCGGCGACGCACAGCGTTGTTCCAAGGCCGAATGCGAATTGTATCATCTTAAGATGCATGGCGCCTCTACCCGCAAGTGTACGGGGAATGGG
>JASOAK010000003.1:0-142655 GCA_048499175.1 bacterium | reverse complement strand
GCGCCTGCGGCCCCGGACCTTCCTTCAGGCTGCCCTTCTGCCGAAAGATCTCGATCAGCTCGGCGATCAATTCGTCCAGGGCCTCGAGGTTGCCCTCGCCGGGGGCCAGCGCGACGGCGATTCCCTCCGGATCGATCAGGGCCAAAGTCGGCCAGGCGCGGATCCCGAACTGCCGCCACTGGCTCAAGTCCGGGTCGTTTACGACGGGGTGCTCGATGCCGTGGCGCGCGATGGCCTGGCGAACGTTCTCGTCGACCTTCTCGTTGGGAAATTTCGGCGAGTGGACGCCGATCACCGTCAGTTGGTTCGCGAAGCGATGCTCGAGGAACTTCAGGTCCGGCAGGACGTGCAGGCAGTTGATGCAGCAGTAGGTCCAGAAGTCGAGCAGGACCAGGCGGCCGCGCAGGTCCTTCAGGCGCAGCGGGGCGGCGACGTTGAACCAGGTCAGGCCCTCGCGGAATTCGGGAGCGTGGATGCGGCCTTCGAAGGCGAAGAGCGACATGGGCGCTGCTTAGAACGGATGCCGGAGGGATGCAACGGGAAGAAAAAAGCCCCCGCTCGCTTGCGAACGGAGGCTTGAAATTCACGCGTCACTTGGAATGCTAATAGTAATAATCGTTGTTCACCGGGTTGACCGGGTAGAAGGGCTGCCGTCCGGCCTGCACCCGCTGCGCTTGGTCGTAGAGATAAAAGGGATTGCCGGCGCTGTTGTAAGGTTGCTGCAGGGCCGGATTGGGCGAGTAGTAGTAAGGACCCACCGGTGGGACCGCGCCCGGGACATAACCCGCGTAAGGGCCGGGATAGGGGACGTAGCCGGCGTAAGGATAGGGGCCATAGCCGCCGTAGTAACCGTAGCCGTAACCATAGGGACGTTGTCCGACGACCACGGTGTCGAGGGCCCGGGTGCTCGGCGCGGCCAAGCTGAAGGTGGCGAATACCGCCGCGAACAGGCTCAAACTTAAGAGTAATTTTTTCATGATTTCCCTCCGCAATAGGCTAAGGACCCCCGCTTCATCCTCTCGGACGAACACCTTGGAAAAAAGGTTACATGAGGGGAAAAAGAAAGGCCATCCCCAAAGCCGCAGGGATTCAAGTGCACGAAATAATGGAGGTTTTACGGACGTTGCGCGATGGGGACCCAGTGCTGGTCTTTGGGTCCGACGTAGTCCTCGCGTGGGCGGATCAGCCGGTTGTCGGCGTATTGCTCGAGGACGTGGGCGCCCCAGCCCGAGATGCGGCTCATCGCGAAGAGCAGGGTGAAGAGATCGGTGGGGATGCCCAAGGTGTAGTAGACCGAGGCGGAGTAGAAGTCGACGTTCGCATTGATCTTCTTCTCGGCGATCATGAAGTCTTCGATCTTCTTCGAGATCTCGTACCACTTGAGGTTGCCGGTGGCGAGGCTGAGCTGCTGGCTCATCTTGCGCAGGTGCGTCGCGCGCGGGTCCTCGGTGCGGTAGACGCGGTGGCCGAAGCCCATGATCTTCTCGTGCCGGCCGAGCAGGTCCTTGACGTAGGCGATGGGGTCTTTGTCGCCGATCTCGAGCAGCATCTCCATGACGCGCTGGTTTGCGCCGCCGTGCAGCGGGCCCTTCAAGGTGCCGATCGCCGAGGTGATCGCGCTGTAGACGTCGGAGAGCGTGCTGGCGGTCACCCGAGCGGCGAAGGTGGAGGCGTTGAAGCCGTGGTCGGCGTGCAGGATCAGCGCGATGTCGAAGACGCGGGCGCTGGTCGGATCCGGCTCTTTTCCGGAGAGCATGTAGAGGAAGTTGGCGGCCTGGCTGAGCGCGGCCTTGGGCGCGATCAGGTCCTGCCCGCTGCGGATCCGCTGGAAGGCGGCGACGATGGTCGGCATCTGGGCGATGAGCCGCAGCACCCGGGCCTGGCTGGCCTCGATCGAGTTGTCCTCGGGATTGGGGTCGTAGGAGGAGAGCGCGGAGACCGCGGTGCGCAGGGCGTCCATCGGCTCGGTCGTCTTGGGCAGCATGCGCAGCAGCTGCAGGACCCCGTCGGGGATGGTCCGCTGGGACTTGAGCGCCTTGTCGAGCTCGGCCAGCTGGGCCTGGTTGGGCAGACGCCGGTGCAGGAGGAGGTAGACGACCTCCTCGAAGGTCGCGTGCTCGGCCAACTCGTGGATGTTGATGCCGGCGTAGATGAGTTCGCCCTTGTCCCCGTCGATGGAGCACACCTCGCTCTTGGCGACGACGACGTCTTTCAGGCCTGCTTTGATCTCGGACATAATGAAAAAACCCGTTTAAAATTAAGGTCAAACAAGTGGAGCCGCTATATTCCACAAGTTTTTTAAATATGCAAAAAAAAGATGCCGCGCGCCAGGGATTCGGAACCAAGGCGGGAATTTTTTGATTCCAAAGGGAAATTGGGAGATGTTGAGGACCGCGCCTCCCCGGTTTTTTCGCGGGGACGTGGAGGGACCGAAGGCCGGGGTGCCTTGGAAAAACTGAATGATAATGGCATGTTTTTGCCATAGTGGTTAAAATCTTCCTTGGGTTAACAAAGCGAATCGGCATGGGGTCATTCCGAATGAAGATGGATTCCGAAGCGAAAATTCCCTTAAAGCGCATGCGACGCCTCCTGTGGACCGCGGCGATTTTAGTTCTAGGAATGTCCCTGAGCCTGGCGCCGCCGCCCGGGGCTCCGAGCGCGGCGCGGGCCGCCGAAGTCTTCGGCGGCGTCGGCGTCCTGCTCGACTTCGACCCCCAAAATCCCCAGAGCGTCCTGATTTTTTCGGTCAGCTATAAGTCTCCGGCCGACAAGGCCAAGGTCCGCCGCGGCGACCGTCTGCTGAAGATCGACGGGGGCGACGTCACGGGCCTGACGCTTCAGCAGCTGGCCGAGAAGATCCGCGGGCCGCTCGGCACCCAGGTCGTCCTGACGGTGCAGAGCCGCGACGGCGGCGTGCGCGACGTCCCGCTGACCCGCGAGACGATCAAGAGCGGCCCGATCGTGTCGGTGCCGCCGCCCAACGTCGCGGCGACCGGCGTTTATTTCACGCCGGAGGAGAAAGAATTGATCAAGCAGAAGATCTCGGGCTTGACCACGGACGAGCAGCGCGAAAGGATGATGAACCTGCTCAAGGCCCTCAAGGCCAAGCAGATCACCAAGGCGGCCTTTCTCAAATTCCTGAAGACCGACTTTTAGGAGCATCCATGCCCAGCCAAGCCTCGAAACAGCTCGACACCTTTCCCAACCCGAATCCCGACCGCGACTACGAGATCAAGTTCGACTGTCCCGAGTTCACCTGTCTCTGTCCCAAGACCGGGCAGCCGGACTTCGCGACCCTGCATATCAGCTACATACCGGACCGGACCTGTGTGGAGCTGAAATCGCTCAAGCTCTACCTCTGGTCCTACCGCAACGAGGGGGCCTTCCACGAGGCGGTGACCAACCGCATCCTCGACGACTTGGTCGCGGCGGTGAAGCCGCGGCGGATGGAGCTCTTGGCCGATTTTTACGTGCGGGGCGGCATCCATACGACGGTGCGGGTGCGTTATCCGGAGGGTTTTTCGGCTTCCCCCGCCGGCTTCGAGGCGGATTTTTCCGAGCTGACGCGGGACCTGCCGCTTTCCAAAGGTTGAGCGCAACTTCCTTCCCCCCTTGACGATACGGCCCCGTTAAGCCACAACCCGCATTTTCAAGGATGGACGCATGACTCCCCCCGGACGGATCGGATCGGGTTCGAATCCCCCCATGGAGGCGAATCTTACGGGCGGCGCCGAGGCCGCTTCCGGCGAAGAAGCTCGGCCAGCGGCCCCGCGCCGGCGGCTGCCTTCCCTGTCCGCGATCCTGCGCCCCCGGCGCAACACCTTGTCCGGTCAGACCATCGTCGTGGTCTTCAACCCCGCTGCCCGAGACGGGCGCGTCGGCGGCGAGCTTCCCCAATTGTTGGAGATCTTGCGGGGCTCGGGGGCGCACGTCATCCCCGTCGAGACGGTCCCCGACCTCGAGGCCCGGCGGGAGCGCATCCGCAACGCGGTCGGCGAGGCCCTCAGGGGAGGACAAAAGATCTTCGTCCTGCCGGTCGGCGGCGACGGCACCATCGGCGAGACGGTCGGCGAGGCCCTGCGCGCCTCGGGCACCTCCTTCGCGCCCGGACACGAGATCGCCCCCGGCGTCGAGCCGCCGAGCGGCCGCGCCATCTTCGTCCTGGTAAAAAAGGGCACTGCGGCCGACAACGCCGTCCAGGTGCGGGCGCCCAGCGACCTCCGCGACCTACCTCGCTTCATCTCCCGCTCGGTCGAGCTGGCCTTCCGCTTTCCGATCGTCGACGGGGCCGAGGCGGGCACGCACTCGATGGGCTTTCTCGCTTCCGGCTATCTCTTCGGCCTGCGGCAGCGCAATCGTGCCGCAAATCCCGAGGGCATGTTCAACCAGGGGCTGCTGAGCTATCTGCGCCTAATCCCGCACGCCATCGCCAACCGCTACGGATTGGTCGGCATCGACGTCACGCTCACCCGCAGCACCCTCGACGGCCGCGAGATCGAGCGCGAGACGATGAAGGGCTCGGAAGTGACGGTCACGCCCAATCGCATCCTCGCCTTCGTCGGCGGGGTGCCGGGCGCCTGGGGCGAGACCAAGGTCGTCGTCCTGCCGCCGGGCCCGCGCGGCGTCCTGGCGCTGACCGAATACATCGCCCGCGGCCTGCTCACTAAGATCGGTTTCAATCTCGTCGGGCCGCGCAGCCGGCTCTGGACCCTCTCGGCGAGGCGGCAGTGGCTGGTCAACCCCGGGGAGAAGATCGAGGTGCGAGCGACCGTGCCCGACAGCCTGGCCTGGGACTTGATCCGCACCTATCAAGACTTTCAAATCCGCATGGGGAACGCGACCGCCGAGACGCGGGTGCCGCCGGCGAACGAGCCGATCCTCGTGCCTTCCCAGCAGAACGGCGACGTCGTTCCGCCGCGCTCCACCTTCACCGTCCACGCCCCCAATTTCACGATCAACCAGCTGGCCGCGCCCAATTCCTTGGCGGTGCGGCTCGCCCGCGCCAGCTGGCTGGTGCGCGGAGAGACGCCGATGATCAGCGACCAGCAGCTGGTCTACAATCAGGTGCCCGATTTCGAGCCGAAGGTGGTCGAGAACGTCGAGGGGCGCCGGACCGTGCGTACGAACTTTCTCTCGTTGCCGCGTCTTTATTCCCTGATGCGGCAATACCGGATTTCCCCGGAGCGGGCCGAATCCTTGTTGGGCGCGGCCCAGGGCGTCTCGCAATTCTCCCAACTCGAGCGCCTGGCTTCCGAGGGCTTGACCATCGAGAATCTCGATCGCTGGCTGCAAAGCGAGCCCGGCCGGCAATGGGCGGAGGGAAACCGCGACGGCCTTCGCGCGCTGCGCGAGCGGGTGCTGCGCGGCGGCCCGCCGCTTGCCACGGGGCTTGCCGCCATGATCGGAGCCGAGCATTTGGCCGACATCGCCGGGCTCGATCCGGTGCGCCAGCGCGAGCTGCGCTTCGCCTTCGTCGTCTATCTCTCGCACGCGGCGAGCGCGGGCACGCATCGGATGTGGCAGGTCACCGCCAACGCCTTGCTGCGACAGCCCTATCACCTCGCCTCGCTGCGCACGGTACGCATCGCCGGCGAGCGCCTGGGCCAGTGGACTTTTATCGAGCGGCCCTCCTACGCGGGGGCCTTAAGCGAGAGCGCCCTGCGCGGCCTGGGTTGGGAGGCCGGCTTCAGCCGCACCCTGCTGCGGCGCGGGCTTTCCTTGGCGACGCTGCTGCCGCGGGCCGCCTGGAACATGGGAGAAGGCCTGATCTTCAGCCGCATCGCCGAGCGCCTGACCGACGGCATGCCCGAGGGCTCCGCGCTGCGGCGCTACGCCCCGACCGCGGCCTTCTTCCTGCCCGACGTCGCGCGGGTCGCGCTGCCGAGCCAAAGCCTGCGCCTGCTCGAGTCGCGGCCGATGCGACTGGCCGGCCGCGCCTTCGCCGCGGGCTTCATCGGCGACTTGGGCTTCACCGGAATCCGCCGCCTGCAGCTGGGCGGAAATGCCACCTACGAGATGTACACCGACCTGCGCGCCGCCGAGCTGCGCCGGGAGCGCGGCGAGATCGGCGCCCTCAGCTGGCGCAATATCCCCCGTCTGCTCGCGCCCTCGATCTCGGCCTACATCGATAGCCACGAATTCCTGTTCGGCTCCTCCAACGAGGTACGCAATGAGATCCAGCGCGAGGACCAGCGCCAGAGCGCACTGTTGCGGGACGCGATCCGGCAGGAGCTGGCTTGGTTGCCCGCGGCCCTGGGCGGAAACGCCGCCGAGGTCTTCGGCCGGGAGATCGCGCTCACGCCGCTGCAGCGCGACCTGCTCGACCAGCTCGAGCACTGCGCGGGCCGCGGCCGGCTGCGCGCCGGCGCGGACATCGAGGAGACCGCGGCCTATCTGCACCGGCAGTTCCGCGGCGTGCTCGCCAGCCGCGAGGAAGCCCGGGATCACGTCCTTAGGATCTACGCCTACCGCCTCCAACAGGCCGCCGCCCAACTGCACGGCCTGGAGATTCCGGAGAACAACGAGATCCGCCGCCTCTTCGACGCCCGCGGCCGCCTGCGGCCGGGCCAAGAACAGTCCTTGCAAGCCTGGGTCGCCGGTAGCACAATGCCCTTTGCCCGCGTGGCGAGTCTATGACCCCGAAGAAATTCCTATTTATCCTGTGTATGTTGGCGGCGCCGACGTTGGTCGCGGCCTCCCGGGCGGAGGCGCGCGAGATCCTCGGCAGCAGCGAGGTCGAGGCCGCGCAATGGGCCCAGGCCCAGGGCTATCAGGCGCAGGCCCCCGCGAAGGGCGCCTCGGGTTGCCTGAAGGACCGGCGCTACGTGCCGATGAGCGGGAAGGGGATGCAGGTGACGGCGGCCTTCTTCCATCCCGTCTACCAAGTGGACACGAAGATGGTCGCCATGGTCGAATTCGTCCCGCAGGCGCCGATCGGCAAGTCCCAGGCCGAGGCCCTGGCCGTCCAGGCGGCCCCGATCGCGGGGACGCGTCCGCCCACCCACCGGCAAAACATCCCCACCGGCAGCGACCCCTGCGCCCCGCCGAACGGCGGCTTCGAGGGGCGCTACACCGAGGACTACATCGTCGAGTATTTCTACGCCCCCGACCGCAGCCGCATCGAGAAGATCCGCGTCTACAACGAAAATATCCGCTGAGCGCCTTCCCACAACTCCGGGAAATTCCCACCGATAAAGACGGCCGGGCTTGGGACGGGGGAGCGCATGGCCAACGAACTTCGGATCGGACGCCTTTTCATCCAAGATCTCAATCAAAACGACCGCTACGACCCCGCCGTCGACCGCGTCCGCGACGAGGCGGGGCGGCCTTTATCCGGACCCGAGCAGGCGCGGGCCCTGCAAGCGATCTTGGGCGAGATCCGCGCCCCGTCGTGGCGGGGCTTAAGCCTCGCCAAGGTCGAGGCCTACGCCTCCGCCCTGACGGAGGCCCGCGAGACGGCGGCGCGGGGCGAGGTCGACCGAAGCCAATCCGCCAACGCGCAGGCCGAGCGTCTGGCCAAGGGCCTCGGCCTGCCCTTCGATGCCGCCCGCGCGCGGGCGCAGCGGCGCCAGGCCCTGCAAATCGCCGTCCGCCGCGGTATGGAGGCGGCCGAAAAGCTCTCCGCGAGGGCCGACTCGGCCGACTTGGTGAAATCCGCTTTGGACGAGGTTTATGGACTCTCCGAGGACTTGAGGAAGGAATTTGCCTTAAGCGCCTACGACGGCGGACGCGCCGGCCGGATTCTCGAGCGGGCCTATCGCAAGACCATCGAGGGCTGGATGGATCAAGCCCGCGCGCAGGCGAAGGCGGTCGACCTGCAGGGCGCCCTGATCGGGCTGAACCTGGCCGAGCATTACGCCCATGAGGCTCAATCGAACTTAGGAATCCACTTATACCCCGATCCCCGCGAGGTGGAGGCCCTGGCCTTGCAGGTCTACGGCGAGGGCCTGGAGAAGGAATACCTTCGCGCCGAAGAGCAGGCCGCCCTCGGCAACGCCAAGGTGACGCGGAACATCCTCGCCTACATCCGCGACCAGGTGCGGGAGGCGAATCAAAAATACCGCTTTCAATTTTCGGTCGACGAGCCGCGCTGCGACCGCATCCTCGAGACGGCCTTGGTCGCGGGCGTCGAGGACAACTTCCGTCGCGCGGCGGAGCAGGCGAGTCAGGGCCATGGCGACGAGGTGGAGAAGTGGCTGGCCCTGGCCAAGGACTATGTGTCCGAATTCAACCGCGAGCATCGCAGCCATTATTGGAAGGCGCGCGAATCGGCGCCGCTGGTCTTCGACGAGACGCGGGCCCGCATGATTCGTGCCTCGCTGGACAAGGCCGCGAAATACCGCAAACCGTAAATTAAGGCAGGAAGGTCTCGACGTAGCCCATTTTCCACTGGCCGTCTTCCTTGAGGGCCTTGGACTTGAGGACGACGTCGCCGGAGGTCATCTCGACCTCGGCCAGCTCGGGGCCCTCGTTCAGCACCTTGTAGGAGGCGCCCGGCGCGACGATGTCGAGCTTGGAGGAATTGCGAAAACTGCGCCAGAAGCCGATGCGGATCGGCATTTGGTTTTGCACGAAGAGGTCGCGGACCTTGGCGGGGTCGAGCTTTTCGTCCTCGGCCACCATCGTGACGAACTTGTCCTGGCTGGTTTTGGTCAGGCTGGCCCAGGCCACGTCGTACTGCTCTTTGGAGACGGCGTCGAAGAAGCCCTTCACGGCGTCGACCGGGGTGGCGAGTTTGGGGGCTGCGGCCGGGGCCGGGACGGGCGCGGCCTCGGTCTTTTCGGCCTTGGCCTCGACGGGCGCCGGGGCGGCGGGGGCCGCGGCTTTCTTCTTTTCGCCGAAACAGGCGGTGCTGAAGGTGAGCAGCAAAACCAGGGGAATCAGGGAGTTTTTAGAAATCATCGGCGCCTCCTTTGGAACATTCTTCATAGCTTAAACGCCCGCCTTCCATCCAATAAAATAATTCGGACTTTTCAAAGCGAGGTTTTCGTTCTAAGGAGGCGGCAGCGATTCCTGACGGAGAACCATTATGACCCCGAAAAAGCTGCAAATCACCCTGTGCAACACCTGCGTCCGCGATAATTACGGTGAGGGGATCTTCGCCACCACCGACAGCGTCGAGCAGGCCTACCGCGAGCGGCTTCAGGGCTTGGGCGCCGACCTGATGCCGGTGTTCCAGCGGCAGAATTGTTTCAACCTCTGCGAGAATTACTACTGCGTGCAGGTCGACGACCGCGAGACGGGCGTTCTGCTCAAGAAGATCTCGGATCCGGACAAGATCCATTCGGTTTGCGAGTGGGTGAAGACCTGCGCGCAGAGCGGGAAGTTCGAGATCGCGGATTCGCTCAAGACCCACCTGGCCGAGACGGTCAAAGTGACCGCTTAACGAAAAATCCGACTACAATTGGAAGTCGACGACGATGGCGTCGTGGTCGCTGCAGTCGCGGCCGTTGTGCTTGAGGTTGCCGACGACCTTGGGGGAATGCTCCGACTTCACCAGCTTGAGATCCTTGGCCGCGAACCAGTCGATCTTGAAGCTGCACTTGCCGTCGTTCTTGGCGCAGGCCCAGTCGATGAATTTGAAGCACCAGTTGGGTACGAGGTCGCGGAGGTTCTTGATCTTCTTCAAGTCCTCGACGTGGTAGTGCAGGGTGCAGACGCCGGGCTCGTTCCAATCCAGATAATTGAAGCCGTGCTTCTCGAAGGTCTGGAAGAGCTGCCGCTCGAAGAGGCGGCCCGGGTAGGGGTAGACGTTGGCGATGACGTAGCGCACGCCCATCGCGACCCGCACCCAAAAGCCCCAGATCGCCCAAAAGGCGTTGCGCGAGTTGTAGGTGGTGGTGTTGAGGTCGCCGCCGAACAGCGAGGGCAGGGGCGGTAGCTTGTCCAAGTAGCGCATGATGGTGCGCATCTGGTCGCGGCGGTGCCGCTTGCTGGAGTGCGCGTCGAGGTGGGCGCAGATCGCGCGGACCTCGCCCTGCGGCAGGACGACGGTGCAGGCCAGGGCCTGTTGCGAGCCTAGGCGTTTTTCCTTCCCCTTCATCTTGTCCTTGGCGTTGTGCAGGACGATGCGGTGGAAGTCCTTGAGCGGGTAGCGCGAGAGGATGGCGTTGCCGTGGATGGCGAGGGTGTTGTCGCCCTCGAAGTGGTCCTCGGTGCCGTTGCCCTTGCAGAGGTTGAGGTAGGTCGGGACGAAGTAGTAGTTGAGCTGCAGGGCCTCGGCCAATTCTTTAGCGACGTTGCGGTTGCCCGAGCGCACCATGCCCATGTCGGTCTCGGGGATGAAGAGGATGTCGGCCTCTTTGAGGACGGGGTGATGCCCGAGGGTGTGGAGGATGCCGTCGAACTCGATGCCGCGCTCGATGTTCCAGGTGAGGGCCCGGTAAGCGGGCTTGGGCCCCGCGGGCGGCGCGAAGCAGCCGGTTTCGTAGCCCTGCAGGACGGCCACGATCTCGGACTGGACCCGCTGGTAGACTGGGTGCTTTTTCAGCTCCTTGGAGTCCTTGGCCCGGCTTAAGTCGGGGAAGTGGGGGCTGAGGTTGTGGTTCAGGGTGACGGTCTCGCTCATGGGAAGGGTGGAGTCCCAAAAATGCGCGGGAAAATCAAGGGCAAGGTCGCGGAATCGCGAATTAATTTGTGCTGGAATGTTTGGAAATTTTTAAACGATAATGCCTATGGAACAGAAGATTGACAGGGGTGGGGAGATTCGATAGCAGGGTTTTCCTTAAATTTTTCAGGGCTTAAAAGCCCGAGAAATTCCATTCCGGCTTAGCTCAGTCGGTAGAGCAAGCGGCTGTTAACCGCTAGGTCGCAGGTTCGAGTCCTGCAGCCGGAGCCTTTCGAATAAACGGCCGTTTTCTATCAAAGAAAACGGCCGTTTGTTTTTCCTATTCCACCCACCCATTGACAAATGCGCCCCCACCGGGTCTCTTAGGCCATGGCCGAAGCCTTCCAATCTTTCCTCAAGGCGGTTCAAGTCGGCGCGGGGCTTTCTTGGCAAGGGATCCAATCGCTCGTCGAGCGCAAGCCTCGGTATCTTTCCGTCCTGAACGGCATCGTCGGCGACACCCTCGCCAAGCACAAGAGCCGGTTCGCGATTCCCATGTCCCTGCGGGGCGACATTCGCGGCGACAAATTGTGCGTGTTGGTCCACGGCCTCTGCGATTCCGAGACGACCTGGAGCTTCCCCGAGGATCCCGCGCGCGACTACGGCTCCCTGCTTCGAGAACAGTTGGGCTATGCGCCGCTCTACCTCCGCTACAACTCGGGGCTTCACATCTCCACCAACGGCCGGAGGCTGGCCAAATTGCTCGCCGAAAAATGGGCCTCCGCAGGGGCCTCGGTCCGGGAATTGACCTTCATCGGGCATAGCATGGGCGGTTTGGTGGTGCGCAGCGCCTGTCACTACGCCAAAAAGGCGGGGGCGCCCTGGATTCAACGGGTGAAGAAAATCTTCCTCCTGGGCGCGCCCCACCGCGGCACCGATCTCGAAAAACTCGGCAACCTGACCAGCGCGATCTTGAGGGTGATTCCCAATCCCGTGACCATGGGTCTCGCGGCCTTGGGTAATTTGCGCAGCGCCGGCATCAAGGACCTGCGCTACGGCTATCTATTGGACGAAGATTGGAAGGGCCGGCATGCCGACGAGCTTTGGAGGGACAACAGCCACCCGGTCCCCTTGCTGGAAGGGGTGAGCCATTACCAAATCGCCGCGACGCTGGCGAAAAAATCGGATCATTTTCTCGCGCATTATATCGGCGACGGACTGGTTCCCTCGAGAAGCGCGGCGGGCCGGAGCTTTCGCAAATCCAAGACCATCCCTTTTTCCGCCGAGCATTTCAAGGTGCTCAAGGGTCTTTCGCACAGCGAATTGGCCCACCATGACGAAGTCTACGAACAATTGCGGGCCTGGATTCAAGAGCCCTGACGGGCCGCCGGCCGGGGAACGCTCAGCCGACTCTGCCGCCTCGGCCGGATCCTCGATTGCGGCGCCGTCTCCGAAACGGCCGCTTCGGTCCCAGCTTGTAGGGGCGATTCTTCTCTTTGTCCTGCCTGGGGGACTGGGCGGGGCCGAGTTCGGGCCGCGGCGCCGCCTGCGTCGCCAAGCCCGGCATCTGCGACACCGTGAGCTGCTTGCGGATCAGGCGCTCGATCGATCGGATCTCGCCCTTTTGGTCGGGAGTGGCGAAGGAGATCGCGCGGCCCTTGCGCCCGGCGCGGCCGGTGCGGCCGATGCGGTGCACGTAGTCCTCCGAGTTGGTCGGCAGGTCGAAGTTGACCACCGCCTCGATCCCGTCGACGTCGATGCCGCGCGCCGCGATGTCGGTGGCGACCAGCACCCGATATTTTCCCGACTTGAAGCCGCTCAAGGCGTCGCGGCGCTGGGCCTGGCTGCGGTTGGAGTGGATCTCGGCCGCCTTGTGGCCCATCAGCTTGAGCGTGTGCGCCACCTTGCGCGCGCCGTGCTTGGTGCGCAGGAAGACCAGCATCGTCCCGGAGATGTCCTGCAGCAGCCGCTCCAATAGCGACAGCTTCGACTCGCGGGAGATGACGAAGATCTCCTGCTCGATGTCCTTCGCGGTCGTGCCGGCCGGGGCGACCTCGATGCGCACCGGCATCGCCATCACGGCGGTGGCCAGTTTCAGGACCTCCGGCGACATCGTCGCGGAGAACAGCAGGGTCTGACGCTGCTTCGGCACCATCTTGAAGATGCGGTTGAGCTGCGGCGCGAAGCCCATGTCGAACATCCGGTCGGCCTCGTCCAGGACGAGGATACCGACGTCGTCCAGGTGGACGCGGCGGTTCTCCAGCAAATCGATCAGGCGTCCGGGCGTCGCGATCAGGATGCGCGGCTTCCGAGAAAGGTCGCGGATCTGGGCGTGGATCGAGACGCCCCCGATCAGGCAGGCCGTGTGCAGCCCGAAGACGCGGCCCAGCGGGGCCAGCGACTCTTGCACCTGCAGCGCCAGCTCGCGGGTCGGCAGCAGGATCAGCGCGCGGCCGGGGAAGCGGTCGAGGCGGTGCAGCACCGGCACGCCGAAGGCGAGGGTCTTGCCGGTGCCGGTCTGGGCGATGCCGAGGATGTCTTTTCCCTCCAGGCCGATCGGGATCGATTGGTGCTGGATGGGGGTGGGGGTCGTGATCTTCATCCGCTGGAGGGCCTGGAGGAGCTGGGAAGGGATGCCGAGCTCGGCGAAGCCGTTCGCGGGCGTGGAGGTCTGTGTCATATTTTCCTATTCGTGGTGAAAAACTCTAATGACTCTCGATGCGGGGATTGACGCGGGCGACAAGCCACGGGACGCAGGCAATTTTGCCAGAAGAGACAGGCGGAGCTTTCGTTTATCCGGAAGGGCCGGATAGCACCTGGGTATCGGATTAGGCAATCATTTGTTGCGGGCGCCCGGAAATCGGCCGATATTGGCGCATGCCCGCTTGGCTGAAACCCGGGACCGCCTTTCTCCTCTTCGCCTTGGTCTTTGGCTTGGGCTTTCTCGCCTTGCTGCCTCCCTTCCAGGCCCCCGACGAGCCCTTTCACTTGCTCAGGGCCTATCAGGTCTCGACGGGCCAATGGGGGGAGACCTTGGAGGACGGCCGCCGCGGCGCCGTCGTCCCGGGCTCGGCGATCGATTTCTTCTCGGCCTTCCAGCATGTGCCGCTGAAGCCCGCGGTGAAGGTCTCCAAGGAAGAAATCCTGCGCTTTCGCGAGCGGCCCCTCGAGCCTAAGGCGACGCGCTTCATCGGCTACGCGACCGCCCTGGCGCATCCCGCTTGGCCCTACCTGCCGCAGGCCCTCGGCATGGGCCTGGCGCGGGCCTTCGAGCTTCCGGTCTTCTATCTTCTTTACCTGGGAAGGTTGTTCAACCTGTTGGCCTGGGCGGCCCTGGTCTACGCGGCGATCCGCCGCGCGCCGATCCTGCCCTGGCTGCTCTTCCTCCTCGCTTTGACGCCCATCTCGCTGCAACAGGCCGCCTCGCTCTCGCCCGACGCGGTCACCAACGGCCTGGCCTTCCTCCTCTTCGCCGGGCTCTTGCGGCTGTGGCTGGCCCCCGAGAAAGGTCCGGCCCTTGCCGCCGTCGGCGGGGCCATGGCCCTAGGGCTTTTGCTGACTTTGTCGAAGTTCGCCTACGGGCTGCATGCCCTGTTGTTTTTGCTGATTCCCTGGGAGCGCTTCGGCGCCCGGCGAAATCGCCTCCTCGGCTTGGCGCTTTTTCTGGGCCTGAACTTATTCTTGATGCTTCATGCCCTCCGGTCGGGTGGGGACGCGGCGCGCTCCGGTGGTGAGGCCAGGCTTTTGGCCCTCTTGCAGGATCCGGTGCATTTTTTCGAGGTGGGCCTCGACACGCTTCGCATCTATGGACTTTATTATCTGGAGCAGTTCGTGGGCCGGCTGGGCCACCTCGACACCGCCCTGCCGCGGGCCTTGATTGTTTACTATTGGTTGCTCTTGTTGGGCGCGGCCCTCCTCGAGCGGGAGCCGGGCCGAGGTCTGAAACCGGCGGAGCAGGCCTGGATCGCGGGGGTGCTTCTGGCGGAAGTCGCGGCGATCTGGTTGGGGCTTTTGCTCACCTACAATCCGGAAGGCGCGGAGTTGATCCGCGGCGGGCAGGGCCGCTACCTGATTCCCTTGGCGCCCTTTTTCTTCTTGCTGCTCTATCGCCCCGCCGCGGGAGCGGGGCCGCGGCGCTGGATCGCGCCGGTCTGCGTCTATTCGGCCGCGATGGCCCTGACCGTCGCGCTGTTCTGTCTGACGCGCCGGTTCTATGGATGAGTTTGGGGGAACAGAAGAATTTATAAAATCCCCCCTCCCCATAGCTTCTCCACGAAATCTCTCCAAAAAATTCCCCCGATATTTTTCGCCAAGCGGCGGGGTTCCCTTTCCAGGGAAACCAGGAAGCACTTTTTCACTTTCCATTCTTCTTGCAGCGCCTTCAAGGCGCGGACATCGGTTTCGTGGACTCGGTCCGCCCCTTTGATTCCAACGGCAACTTCCATCTCGCCTAAAATGAAATCGACTTCTTGCCCCGTGCTCGTCCGCCAAAATCGCAACTCCATGTCGGGGTGGCGGTAAGCCTGAAACGCCATCAATTCCATCAAAAGGTAATGCTCGAAGGATTTTCCGAATTCGGCGCTTCCGAGTCTGGGTTCACGTCGGGCCAAGAAATTGGCGACTCCGACGTCGAAAAGATAAAATTTCTCGGTTTCGATGAGGCGCCTATTTTTCGCCTTGGTCCAAGGCGGCACGCGGAATCCGAGATAGGTGTCTTCCAAGATGTCGAAATAACCGCGGACGACCTTGGCTGAAACCCCCGTCTCTCGCGCTACGTTGGCGTAATTCAATAATTCGCTGCTGGTGATCGCGGCGATGCGCAGGAATTCGCTGAAAGCCGGGATGTTTTGGGTGAGTGCCTCCGCGGCGATTTCTTCTTTGAGGTAATCCGCCACATAGGCCCGCAGCTCCTCTTTGGGAGCGGGCGAAAGAAAGTGCGGCGGCAAGAGTCCGGAAACCATCACGGCTTCCAGGTCGAAGCCGTTGGTTTCCAGCAAGGACAGGGGCCGCATTTGTCGACGCCAAGCCCTTCCCCCCAATAGGTTGGCGTGTCCTCGCTTTAACTTTCGTGCGCTTGAGCCGGTGAGAAGGAAGGAAATCCCTTTATTTTCGATCAGCCAATGCACTTCGTCGAGCAGAGCGGGAATTTTTTGGACCTCATCGATGACTAGGATCCCTTGATGATCTTGGAAGCGTTCCCGCAACAGATAAGGGCGCGAGGCATATTCGGCGAAAACCTCGGTATGGAGGAGGTCAATGACCTTGGCTTTAGGCAGGTGATGGCGGATCCAAAAACTCTTTCCAACTTTGCGAGGGCCCCAAAGAAAGGCTGATTTTTTGGGGGGTAATTGCAGGTCCAAAAGACGTTGAATAATAGTTCTCATAAGGGAATATTATCCGGATAAAATGTCCTTACAAGGAAAATCAAAAAATATCAATATTGAAATTATTAAGTTTTTTCTAAAAAGGTAGCAAAAGGACTCAATGAGGAACTGACGCGCCGGTTCTACGGATGAGTCTGAGGGAGAAGGGAAGGGGCGCGCTCGCCGTCCTCGGCGCCTTGGACGGCCTCTTCCGGCGTGCGTACGCTCAAAAAATACCCGAACAAAAATCCGGGCCACATACAAAGAAACAGGCGGTCAACCGAGGTGCCGATGTGCCAGTCAAGGTTGTGCGGCGTCGCCAGGTAGACGGCGAAATAGCCGCAGGCCATCAAGAGCAGCGTCAAGAGCGTCGCGGCGGCCGGCGAGCGCGCGGCCCTGGCCTCGGTCCGTCCCATCCACAAGGCGTAGGGAATCATCAGCAGGGTGAGGCTTAGGCCCCACTTTCCGAAGCCGAAAAAGGTGTGCCAGTAGGCCGAGAGGATCTTTCGGTAGCGTTCGAGGTTGGTGAAGTTCGCGAAGTTGTAGAGGACGCCGCGGGTCTCGAAGATTGTGCGCGGCGACGAATAGAGCTGTGTCTTGACGTAGAGCACCACCGCCATGACCGGCAGCAGGCCAACCGTCAACCAGAGTCCTTCGGAGGTGGCGCGCCGCCAACCCTCGCGCAGCAGCGTCGTGCCCAGGCGCGCGGCGTAGAAGCAGAGGATGAAGAGCAGCCCCTCGTTCTTCGTCCAGGCCGCGAGCCCCGCCATCGTCCCGGCGAGGATCAGGAAACGCGGCGAGCCCGAGGCCTCGGCGTCGTGGCAGGCCGCGGCCGCGAAGGTCGCGAGGAAGAAGAAGGCCAGCGGGATGTCCGAGTACTGCGAGACGCCGTGGGTGAGAAAAAACGGCGTGCCGAGCAGGAGGATCCCAGCCAAGTAGCCCTGGGTCTTGCCGCGCGTCCGGGCGAGGGCGGAGGTCAGCAGCACGACGGTGCCCAGCGCGAAGAGCATCGCGGTCAGTCCCGGGATCCAGCGCGACTCGGCGCCGACGAAGCCCCAACCGGCTGAGACCGCCATCGGCCACAGCAGCGGGTAATTGAGCGGGTTCCAGTAGTCGGGGTGGAGGGCGTTGGCCCACTTCTCGCCCCCCCAAAACACGAAGCGGGCGCGCAGGTTCCAGTGCGACCAGGCGTCCCAGTTGCCGTGGGGATTTTTCCAAAAATAGAAGACGAAGACCACCAGCGCGGCCGCCAGCGCGAGAAAGAAATAGGCTCGGGCGATGGGCGCGAACTCTTCCGAACCCGGCGCGCCGCCCGCCGCCGGCGCCGCGCCTGGCCGCCGCAGCCAGAAGGCCGCCGGCCCCAGGGCCAGTGAGGCCCACATCAATAAGTTAAAGGGCGAGCTCCAGCGCCCCTCGGCCAGCAGCCAGAAAAACATCAGGAAGGAGAGAAGGGCCAGGCCCAGGCCGACGCCGAGGCTCAGGCGCAGGGCCAAGGACGAGGGCCGCAGGTCGTCGCGGGGCCAGAAGAGGTTGGCGGCGAAGAGGCCGAGCGAGAGCGCGACGAGCGGGTAGAGGGCCAAGGGCAGATTCACGGCGCCTTCCTTTCGAAGAGCCGCACCTCTTCGCCGAAGTCCTTCCGCAAGATCAGGCCCTGCCGCAGCATCTCCTGCTCGAGCAGGGGCGTCCACGGCAGCACGCTCACGACGTAGCGGGTCGGCCTGCGATCGGTGACGATGGCCGGCGCCAGGACGTACTGCGTGAGCTGGAAGTTCTTCTGCAGCTCGCCGTTGCTGGGGTCGGAGTGGTCGCCCAGGTAGCCGACCGCCTCCTCGCCGCGCAGCGCCGCCTTCAGCGGACTCAGCCGGCGCTCGAATTGGGTGATGAAGTCGATCCCGGTCCAGCGCCGCGTCTTGGGCCGCCACTCGACCAGCGCCGTGAGCGTCGCGTAGAGCGCGGGCAGGATCAGCACGAGCAGTCCGAATTTGACGTAGGCGGGCTTGCGGGCCATGCGGGGCTAATCTCCTAGCGGGACGACGGCGGGCTTGCCGCCCTTGCCGTAGAAGCTCTTCAGCGCGGCCTTGAGCATCTTCAGGCCGACGCCCACCTCGCTGGTCATCTTGGTGGAATGGGCGTGGTAGCGCACCGAGACGGGGATCTCGCGCACGGTCAGCCCCAGCTTGCCGCAGTACAGGGAGAAAACCAGGTCGAACTCGTAGCGGTCGGGGAGCTGCTCGAGGAAGGGCGCCACCGAGGCGACGCGGTAGGCCTTGAAGCCGGAGAGGACGTCGCGGAAGGGCGCCCGCCAGAGGGCGCGGGCCGTGAGGCTGAAAAAGCGGTTGCCGAGGGCGCGCCGCCAGGGGATCGAGACCGGCGCGTGCAATTTATTGCCGACGACCAAGTCGATGGGGCCGCTTTCGATTTCTTGCACCAGCCGCAGCAGGTCCTCGATCGAGCGCTGCCGATCGCCGGGGAAGACGACGAGATGGCGGTAGCCCTGGTCGCGCGCGTAGCGCAGGCCGCTCTTGATCGCGGCGCCGTAGCCCAGATTGGTGGGGTGGCGGATCACGGGGTGACCGGAGCCCTGCAAAAGCCCGGCAGTCTCGTCGCGGGAGCCGTCGTCCAGCAGGAGGAGGTCGCAGCGCCCGCGCAGCGCGGGGGATTCCAGCTCGCCGAGCAGCTCCGGCAGGTTGGCCGCCTCGTTGAAGCAAGGCACCAGGCACAAGGCTTTTTCCCGGGCGGTCAGGGGCATCCGGCTTCCTTCTTTGGGGTGGAAGCCCGGTTTTCTTCCTTTTTTCGAGGCTTTGTCAATGGCCGATTGATCGGGTCGGGAGGCCGAAAAACCGCCTCCCTTTCCGGTTTAGCGGCCTCTGGACCGGCCGAGGCGCTTGTCGACCGCGTCCCAGTGGATGTTGGCGAAGAAGGCCTCGAGGTACTTCGTCCGCTCGGCGGGCTTGTAGTCGAAGAGATAGGCGTGTTCCCAGACGTCCATCACCAGGATGGGCCGGAAGCCGGCGATGTTTCCCGTCTCGTGGAGGGTCACCCAGTGGTTCGAGAGGCGGCCGCTCGCCGGGTCTTCGTAGCAGATCGCCCAGCCCACGCCGCGCATCTTGCCGATGCCGAGGAAGTCGGCCTTCCAAGTCTCGTACTTGCCGAAGGAGGCCGCGGCGCGGCGGTGAAAGGCCGAGGATTTATTCGGATCCCCGCCGGCGTCCCGCTTGAGGTTTTCGAAGTAATACTCGTGCAGGACCATGCCGTTGTACTCGAAGCCCAGCCGCCGCTTCAGCTCGGAGTAGTCGGGGAATTTGTCCTGGTCGACGCGGCCGCGCCGAAAAAGCTCGGAGAGCTTCTCGTTCAGCTCGTTGGTCTGCTTCACGTAGCCCTCGTAGAGCTTGAAGTGCGTCTCGAGGGTCTTGTCGGAGATGCCTCTCAGCCCGCTTAAGGGAAAGGTCTTGGGGCGGTAGGCGGCGTTGGGTTTCATGCACGTCTCCTTCCATGAAGGGTGTTCTAAGGTTGTCTCTTTCCTTCCCGGAGGGGGGCATGCCTGCGGTCTGGCATTTTAAAAAGTCCCTCCATGGAAGCCTACGGAAAAAAGCGTCGACCCCGTTGACAGGGCGCCGGACGGCCGTTATAAGGGGAGGAGGTCTATATAAGACTAATTTAGTCTTATATAGAAGAATATCCACAAGAGAAAACAATTTAACTATTTGAATTTATTAATATTATTTTTAAATATTTAATTCGTTTTCATGGATCTAAACGGTCGTAATTGTGCTGCATTTTAACAAAAAAACCGAATACGCCCTGCTCGCCATCGAGCACATGATCCGCAAGGAGGGCCAGGAGCTGCCGGTCACCAGCACCCGCGAGATTTCCCAATCCTGCCACATCCCCTATCCCCTGCTGGCCAAGGTGATGCAGCGGCTGGCGGCCCACGGGGTGATCCGCGCCTTCCAGGGGACCAAGGGCGGCTACGTCCTCGCCAAGCCGGCGGCCGACATCACGGTGGCCCACGTCGTCGAGATCTTCGACGGCCCCTTCGCGGTGGCCGAGTGCTTCAACGGCGAGAAGATCACCTGTCCGCAGTGGGACGGCTGCCTGATCAAGGGGCCCTTCTACGAATTGAACCACAAGATCTACAACCTGCTGGCCCAGACCACAGTCGCCGACCTGGCCGGCAGGCAGGCCAAGTCGGCCCTGCAGGAGTCGCTATGACCGAGACCAACCAGGCCCTCGAAGAAATCACGGGGCAGGAATACAAGTACGGCTTCGTCACCTCCATCGAGGAAGACCGCATCCCGAAGGGGCTGAACGAGGACATCGTCCGCCTGATCTCGGCCAAGAAGAACGAGCCCCCCTTCATGCTCGAGTGGCGGCTGCGCGCCTACCGGCATTGGCTGACCATGCAGGAGCCGACCTGGCAGAACGTGCATTACCCGAAGATCGACTACAACGACATCTACTACTACTCCGCGCCCAAGCAGAAGGCGAAGCCGAAGAGCCTCGACGAGGTCGACCCCGAGATCCGCGAGACCTTCAACAAGCTGGGCATCTCGCTCGCCGAGCAGGAGCGCCTGACCGGCGTCGCGGTCGACGCGGTCTTCGACTCGGTCTCGGTCGGCACCACCTTCAAGGGCAAGCTCAAAGAGATGGGGATCATCTTCTGTTCTTTTTCCGAGGCGGTGTTGGAGCATCCCGACTTGGTGAAGAAATACCTGGGCTCGGTGGTCCCCTACAGCGACAACTATTTCGCCACGCTCAATTCGGCCGTGTTCAGCGACGGCTCCTTCGTCTACATCCCGAAGGGCGTGCGCTGCCCGATGGAGCTCTCCACCTATTTCCGCATCAACGCCTCCGAGACGGGGCAGTTCGAGCGCACGCTGATCGTCGCCGACGAGGGCTCCTACGTCAGCTACCTCGAGGGCTGCACCGCCCCGATGCGCGACGAGAACCAGCTGCACGCCGCAGTGGTCGAGCTGGTCGCCCTGGGCGACGCGCAGATCAAGTACTCGACGGTGCAAAACTGGTACCCCGGCGACAAGGAAGGGAAGGGCGGCATCTACAACTTCGTCACCAAGCGCGGGAAGTGCGCGGGGAAGAACAGCAAGATCTCCTGGACCCAGGTCGAGACCGGCTCGGCGATCACCTGGAAGTATCCCAGCTGCATCCTGCAGGGCGACAACTCGGTGGGCGAGTTCTACTCGGTGGCCGTGACCAACAACTACCAGCAGGCCGACACCGGCACGAAGATGATCCACATCGGGAAGAACACCCGCAGCACCATCGTCTCGAAGGGCATCTCGGCGGGCCACGGGCAAAACACCTACCGCGGCCTGGTCAAGATCAACAAGGGCGCCGAGGGCGCGCGCAACTACTCGCAGTGCGACTCGCTCCTGATGGGCGACAAGTGCGGCGCGCACACCTTCCCCTACATCGAAATCAAGAACAGCTCCGCCCAAATGGAGCACGAGGCGACCACCTCCAAGATCGGCGAGGACCAGCTCTTCTACTGCAAGCAGCGCGGCATCTCGGAGGAGGACGCGGTCAACATGATCGTCAACGGCTTTTGCAAGCAGGTCTTCAAGGAATTGCCGATGGAGTTCGCCGTCGAGGCGCAGAAGTTGCTGAGCGTCAGCCTGGAAGGATCCGTCGGTTAAATTTTGGGGCGAACCCCCGCAAGAGGAAATTATGCCATTGCTCGAAATCAAAAACCTCCACGCCAAGGTCGAGGACAAGGAGATCCTCAAGGGGATCAACCTCACGGTCAACGCCGGCGAGGTGCACGCGATCATGGGCCCCAACGGCTCGGGCAAGAGCACCCTGGCCAACGTCCTCGCCGGGCGCGACAACTACGAGGTGACCTCCGGGGAGGTGCGCTATGAAGGCAAGAACCTGCTCGACCTCGACGTCGAAGAACGCGCCCGCGCCGGGATCTTCCTGGCCTTTCAGTACCCCATCGAGATCCCCGGCGTCACCAACGCCCACTTCCTCAAGACGGCGCTCAACGCCGTGCGCAAGCATCGCGGCCTCGAAGAGCTGGATGCGATGGACTTTCTCGCGCTCGTCAAAGAGAAGATGAAGCTCCTCGAGATGGACCCGGGCTTCCTCAACCGCGGCGTCAACGAGGGCTTCTCGGGCGGCGAGAAGAAGCGCAATGAAATTTTACAAATGGCGATGCTCGACCCCAAGCTGGGCCTGCTCGACGAGACCGACTCGGGCCTCGACATCGACTCGCTCAAGATCGTCGCCAACGGCGTGAATGCCCTGCGCAGCCCGAATCGCGCCTTCGTCCTGGTCACGCACTACCAGCGGCTTTTGGACTACATCGAACCGGACTTCGTCCACGTCCTCTCCGGGGGCAAGATCCTCACCTCCGGGGACAAAGAGCTCGCCAAGCACCTCGAGGAGCGCGGCTACGGCTGGGTCGTGGACAAGGACGCCAAGGCGGTGGGGGCCTAAGCCATGCTCGCTTCCTACCAACAAGCCTACGAGCGCTCGCTGGACCCCAAGGTCCCGGCCTTCCTCCGCGAGCGGAGAAAAGCCGGCATGGAGCGTTTTTCGGCCCTCGGTTTTCCGAATCGCCGCATGGAGGAGTGGAAGTACACCTCCGTCGAGCCCATCGCCTCGCGCGAGTTCCAGCTGGGCGGCGACAAGGAGGTCGCGCGCTTCACCCTCGAGGAGATGCACCGCATGGCCTTCTGCGTCCTGCCCGGGCCGAGGCTGGTCTTCCTCAACGGGCATTTCCATCCCGCCCTGTCGGACCTGAGCGGCTTGCCCGCCGGCGTGCGCTGCAAGAGCCTGGCCCAGGCCGTCCAGGAGGACGCCGCGAGCCTCGAGGCCCATCTGGGCCGGCAGGTCGAGGGCCAGGGCCGCGCCTTCGTCGCGCTGAACGACGCCTTCTTGCAGAACGGCGCCTATCTTTTTTTGCCGCGCGGGACGGTGCTCCCGCAGCCGATCCAGCTGCTCTTCGTCTCCCACGGCAACGGCACGGCCGTCGTCTCGCACCCGCGGGTCCTGGTGGTGGCCGAGGCCCAGTCCCAGGCCACGCTGATCGAGACCTATGTCGGCCAAGGGACCTATTTCACCAACGCGGTGACCGAGATCGCCGCCGGCGAGGGCGCCGCGATCGAGCACATCAAGCTACAGGGCGAGAGCGAGGCCGCCTTTCACATCGCCTCGATCGGCGTCCGCCAGTCCCGCGACAGCCAGTACACCTCGCATTCCCTCTCGTTGGGCGCCGCCCTGGCCCGCAACGACCTGGGCACCGTCTTGGACGCTGAGGGCGCGGGCGCGACCTTGAACGGGCTCTACATGGTCTCGGGGAGCCAGCACGTCGACAACCATACCACTATCGACCACGCCAAGCCGCACTGCACGAGCGCCGAGCTCTACAAGGGCATCCTCGACGGGAAGTCGCAGGGCGTCTTCAACGGCCGCATCCTGGTGCGGCCCGACGCGCAGAAGACCAGCTCGCAGCAGAGCAACAAGAATTTGATCCTCTCGGACGACGCGCTGATCAACACCAAGCCGCTGCTCGAGATCTACGCCAACGACGTGAAGTGCAACCACGGCGCCACCATCGGGCGTCTCGACGCCAACCAGGTCTTCTACCTGCGCTCGCGCGGCATCGACGCCGCCCTGGCGCGCAGCATTTTGACCTACGCCTTCGCCAGCGACGTCGTCGCCCTGATGCGCCAGGAGCCGCTGCGCGAGCGCCTTCAGCAATGGATCTTCGCCCGCCTGATGCCGGGGAAGGAGGCCGCCGCATGAGCCAGGCCGCGCCCCAACCGATCGCCGCCCCCGCGGCCCCGGCCCTGGGCTGGGACGTCCACCGGATCCGCAAGGATTTTCCGATCCTGGCCACCAGCGTCCAGGGCAAGCCGCTCGTCTACCTCGACAACGCGGCCACCAGCCAGAAGCCCCAGCTCGTCATCGACCGCGTCCAGCGCTACTACGAGCGGGAGAACGCCAACATCCACCGCGGCGTCCACGTGCTGAGCGAGAAGGCCACCGAGGAGTACGAGCACGCCCGCAGCAAGATCCAGCACTTCCTCAACGCGCGCGAGGCGCGCGAGATCGTCTTCGTGCGCGGCGCCACCGAGGCGATCAACCTGGTCGCGATGACCTACGGACTGAAAAATTTCAAGGCCGGCGACGAGATCCTGATCAGCAACCTCGAGCACCACTCCAACATCGTGCCCTGGCAGATGCTCTGCGAGCGGACCGGCGCCGTCTTGAAGGTGATTCCCATCAACGACGCGGGCGAGCTCTTGCTCGACGAGTTCGAAAAATTGCTCTCCGAAAAGACCAAAATCCTGGCCGTCAACCACGTCTCCAACGGCCTCGGCACGATCAACCCGATCAAATGGATGATCGAGAAGGCCCACACGCGGGGCGTGCCGGTCCTGATCGACGGCGCCCAGTCGGTGCCGCACCTCAAGGTCGACGTGCAGGCCCTGGACTGCGACTTCTTCGTCTTCTCCGGGCACAAGCTCTTCGGTCCCACCGGGATCGGCGTGCTCTACGCCAAGGCGGCCCTGCTCGAGAAGATGCCGCCCTACCAAGGCGGCGGCGACATGATCAGCGCGGTGACCTTCGAGAAGACGACCTACAACGTCATCCCCTACAAGTTCGAGGCGGGCACGCCCAACATCGCCGGAACGATCGGCCTGGGCGCGGCGGTGGATTACCTGAACAGCATCTGTTTCGGCGGCGCGGCCGCCTACGAGCATACGCTCCTCGAGTACGGCACGGGCCTGCTTCAAGAGATTCCCGGCCTGCGCCTCGTCGGGACGGCGAAGGAAAAGGCGAGCGTCCTGTCCTTCGTGATGGAGGACATCCATCCCCACGACATCGGGACGGTCTTGGATTTGGAAGGCGTCGCGATCCGTACGGGGCATCACTGCAACATGCCCTTGATGAAGCGCCTGGGCCTGCCGGCGACGGCGCGCGCCTCGATGGCCTTTTACAATACGAAGGAAGAATTGGACGTTTTGGCGAAGGCCTTGCGCAAGGTAAATTCAGTATTCGGTTAACTCGTAGGGGCGAACCTTGTGTTCGCCCCCGTGCACGGATGGGGAGGGCGACCCCCCACCTCACTCGGACCGGTGGCGTTCGGTGGGGCCCCAGGTTCGCCCCTACAACAATATGTCGGAACTCTCAGAACTCTACCAAGAGGTCATCCTCGACCACAACAAGCAGCCCCGCAACTACAAGAAGTTGGAGGGGGCCAACCGTCACGCCGAGGGCTACAACCCGCTCTGCGGCGACCAGATCACCGTCTACCTCAAGATGGACGGCGACAAGATCGACGACGTCTCCTTCGTCGGCTCGGGCTGCGCGATCTCGAAGGCCTCCAGCTCGATGATGACGGGCGCGGTGAAGGGCAAGTCCAAGGCCGAGGCCGAGCAGATTTTCGAAAAATTTCACCAAATGGTCACCGGGAAACCGCACGGTACCGTCCCCGAGGGACTGGGCAAGCTCGCGGTCTTCTCCGGCGTCTGCGAATTTCCCTCCCGCGTCAAGTGCGCGAGCCTCGCCTGGCACACCCTGCGCGCGGCGATGGAGGGGAAGGACGAGACCGTCTCGACCGAAGCGGAGGAGGCCGGCGATGAGCAGCACAACCCCCATCGATAAGACTTTGCTCGAGCAGAAGGTGTTGGACGTCCTCGCCACCTGCTACGACCCGGAGATCCCGGTCAACATCTACGAGCTGGGTCTGATCTACAAGATCGACATCGACGACAACAGGAACGTCGGGATCCAGATGACGCTGACCTCCCCGATGTGCCCCGTCGCCGGATCCCTGCCCGGCGAAGTGCAGTCGAAGATTCAGGCGATCGAGGGGATCGGCGAGGTCAAGGTCGACCTGGTGTGGGAGCCGCCCTGGGGCCCCGACCGGATGTCGGAGGCGGCGAAGCTTCAGCTCAACGTGCCGCTGTAGCCCTCGCGGCTCAGGAGGGGTCGGCGCCGCGATTCACGGTGGCGGCGATCCTCTCCAGTTCCCGCCTTATCGTCTCGGCGCCCCGTAAATAGATGTCGTTGTGCCCCGCCTCCGGCACCTCTACCAGCCGCGCCTGCTCGCCCCAGAATTTCTTCATGTCCCGGCTCATCGCCACGGGCACCAGCTCGTCCTCGTCGCCGTGGATCAGGGTGACCGGCTCGCGGACCTGCGGCCAGTATTCCCGCGTGTCGAAGACCGCGTCCTTGAAATAAAAATCCGGCGTCATCGGGTAGAGACCCTGCGCCACCTCCAGCATCGAGGTCATCCCCGAAATCAACAATAAATGGGCCGTCTCCCGCTTGGCGGCCAGATAGGTCGCCACCGGCGTCCCTAGGGACCAGCCCGCCGCGATCACGGGCAGGCCGGGGAATATTTCCCGCGTCACCTGGTCGTAGGCGTCGAGGGCCGCCTGGTAGAAGGCGGCCTCCCCGGGCTTGCCGGGGTGGTGGCCGAAGCCAGGGAATTCCACCAGCACCGTGACCCAGGCCTCGCGGCGAAAGAAGGGCAGGACGTAGTCGAGGTCCTCGACCAGCTCGGCGTTGCCGTGAAAATACAGGACGACGGCCTTGGCCTGGGCGGGGTCGATCTCCTTGTCGATCAAGAGGTAGAGCGAGCGGCCGTTGGCAAGGCTTAAGCTCAAGGGGGTTCCGAAGCGCGGGGCCTCGGGGTGACGGTCGGCGCCGGGGAAGATGAGATTCATGGGTTCACCTCGCGGGCATCGGCATTGGGTCAGGCAGGCAAGGGACAGGAAAGCGCCAAGAGCTAATACCGCATATAAGCCTTTCCGGAAACGAATCACTGGCGTTTTGCTTCCCATTTTCCGATACTTGTTTGATTTTGCCCCTTTGCTCTGCAAAGATCAAAATGCTTTTCGCTGGCGCTATGGACAAGAAAACCCCCGAAAAAGACCCGCAGAGCGACATCCTGATCGGCCACGGCGCCTTCGGCGTGGACTACGTGCCGAAAAAGCTCCGCGCTCGGGTCGAGGGCGGGCGCGTCTATGCCGGCAAGAAGGGCGAGATCCCTTCCGGCAAGGCCAGGGCGATCCCGCTCGACCGCTTCACCATCGCCCTGTTCCGCGTCGACGACGAGTATTACGCGATCAAGGACGCCTGTCCGCACGCCGACTACCCGCTCTCCAAGTCGCAGCTCGTCTCCCGCTACACGGTGATGTGCACCTCGCATAATTGGCAATTCGACATCCGCGACGGGCACTGCGTGAAGATCGGGCACTGCGGCCACGCGACCCCGGATCTCACGGTGCGCAGCTTTCCCGTGGAGATCGAGGGGGACGATCTATGGGTGGTCGTGGAATCGCGAGGCTCCCCGTGAACCTCGAGGCCCTGCTCGACAGCTACCGGCGCTGGTTCGGCGAGGAACTGGTCGATAGGGAGGGCGGTCCCGAGGCCTGGCGACGGCGCCTCGACGCGGCCCCCTTCGCGGTGGTGGCCCACGGCCCGGGGCCGGCCCCCGTCCTGAATTACGGCAACCGCAAGGCCCTGGAGCTTTGGGAAATGGACTGGGAGGAATTCACCCGCACCCCCTCGCGGCTCACCGCCGAGGAGCCCAATCGCGAGGAGCGCGCCCGCCTGCTGGCCCAGGTTTCTGAACGCGGCTGCATCGACGATTACTCCGGCCTCCGCATCTCCAAGGGCGGCCGGCGCTTCCGGATCGACGGGGCCCGGGTCTGGAACGTCCGGGACGCGGCAGGGCGCGACTGCGGCCAGGCCGCCGCCTTTTCCCAATGGTCCTATTTATAATCGAAGGTCGCTTTGGAATTCTATTTCGACGGTCCCAATTATTACGAGGCGCTGAGGCGGGCGATCGCCGAGGCTAAGCGGTCGATCGACCTCGAGATGTATATCTTCGCGAGCGACGCGGTGGGTTGGGACTTCGCCGAACGGCTGGCGCGCAAGGCCCAGGAGGGACTGCGCGTCCGGGTGCTCTATGACAGCATCGGATGCAAGGGCACGGCCGAGCAGCTCTGGATCCTGCTGGAGGAGAACGGGGTCCTCTTGCAGGAGTACAACCCCGCCCTTCCCCTGCCGAGAAACCTGCGTCGCCGCAACCATCGCAAGGTCCTCCTGGCGGACGGCCAGGTAGGATTCTTAGGCGGCTTCAATCTGATGGACGTCGATTGGCGCGATACCGGGGTGCGACTCGAGGAGCCCGAGCTGATCGCCGAGCTGCAGGGTCAGTTCGAGCTCGAATGGCAAAAACGGTACCCCGAGCTGCGGGAACTGGCGCGACGTCGCCGGCAGAGGCGGGGCGAGGCGCTCAGCGGCCTGCACATTGTGCCGAGCTACGGGATGCGGCGGATGGGGCTGATACGGCATGAATACCTGCGTGCCATCCTGGGCGCCCGCGAGCGCATCGACATCACCAACTCTTACTTCGTACCCGACCTCGGCATGCTCCGCGCCCTGCGCAAGGCGGCGAGGCGGGGCTTGCAGGTGCGCATCCTGACCGCGGGAGTCAGCGACGTGCGCGTCGCGAAATGGGCCTCGGAGGCGGTCTACGCCAAACTACTGAAGGCCGGCGCGAGGATCTTCGAGTACCAGCCGCACATCCTCCACGCCAAGAGCGCCGTCGTCGACGGGCGTTGGTTCACAGTGGGCAGCGCCAACATCGACCACCTGAGCTTCTTGCACAACTTGGAGGTCAATCTGGTCGGGGTGGACGTCGAGGCCGCGGACATCCTTGCCCGCCAATTCGAGGCCGATCTGGCGCAATCCCGCGAAATCCGTTTGGAGGAGTGGCAGCGCCGTTCCCGCTGGGCGAGGCTGCGGGAGCAATTTTTCTACGCCTTCCGAGCGTGGATGTAGCGTTGCAATGCCCAGACCAAAAATCCCAAGCCCAGCAAGACCCCGCTGCGCGCCGCCACCTCCCAGCCGAAGTTGGCGAGCAGGACGGCGCAGAGCAGGATGCCGCAAAAGGGGATGAGGGACGGAAACTGGATCCCCTCGTGCGGGTGCCGCTGCCAGCGCAGCTTCAACAGGCTCAAGTGCACCAATAAAAAAACGATCAGGATCAGGAAGCTGGTGGTCTGGGCGAGGACCTTGAGGCTGCCGGTGAAGACGAGCAGCAAGACCGCTCCGCCCGCCGCCAGGACGCCCAACCATGGGGTGCGCCGTCCGGCGTGGACGGAGGCCAGCATCTTCGGCAGCAAGTCTTCCTGCGCCATCCCGTACATGAGCCGCGAGGCCATGATGAGGTTGATGAGGCCGGTATTCGTGATGGCGAGGATGGCGACCACCGCGAAGTAGTCCGCGACGCGGGCCAACCCCGCCTTCTCGAAGACCAAGAGGAGCGGGGTCTTGGAGGCGGCGATCTCGCCTTTGGGCACGTGGATCAGAAGCGCCAGCGTCACCAGGATGTAGATGACGGTGGAGACGGAGATGGCGATCAGGATGGCGCGGGGCAGGTCGCGTTTGGGGTCCTTCGCCTCCTCCGCCAGGTTGCTCAAGTCCTCGAAGCCGATGTAGGCGTAAAAGGCGACCGTGACCCCGCCCAGGACGGCCGCCCATTCGAAATCTCCGCGCGCCGCCGCGACAAAGTTTTGGGCGGCCTCGCTGTTCATCATCAGAAAGCCCAAGGCGATGACGGCGAACAGTCCGCCGACCTCGACGGCGGTGAGAACGAAGTTCACCCGCGAGGATTCCTGAATCCCCCAGAAGCTCAAGAAGCTCATCGCGCCGACCAATAAAATTTGCGCCGGCCATTCGGGAAAGGGAATCAGTTGCTGGAGGTAGCCCGCGAAGGCGGTGGTGACGGTCGCGGCCGAGACGAGGCCGGTGCCGAGGACGAAGACGCCGATCAGGGTGGCGGGCAGTTTGCCGGGGAAGGCGCGTCGCACGAAGGCGGCCGCCCCGCCCGCCACCGGGAAGCGGGCGCTGAGCTCGGCGTAGCTCAAGCCCGTGAGCACCGCGGCCAGCGCGGCGATCAGGAAGGTCGCCCAGGCCGCCGCCCCCGAGATGCCGATCACCTTTCCAACGAGGGCGTAAATTCCCGCGCCGAGGATGTCGCCGATCCCGTAGACGATCAGGGCGAAGAAGCCCAAGCGGCGGGCGAGGGTTGGGAGAGAATGGGGTTTTTCCATGGGTAAAGTAATTATCTCATGAGGTTAGACCACCCTTATCATGGATATTATGGGTCGATAAGCAACTAAGGATTTTTCGGGTCGAAAATACCGCCTGAAGGCTTGGGCCCATTCCGAAAGGAAAACCCATGTCTCCTCCTCGTCCTGTTCCCATTCAGCCCAAACCCCCGACGCCGCCTCCGGCCTCCCCGGAGCTCCAAGCCGTCGAGCTGGCCTATCGTGAAGCCGGTTATGCCTTGCGACGGGCGGAGGCCGCCTTGGCCAAGGCTAAACAGGAGCAGGGACCCGATAGCGCCGCGGCCAAGGCCGCCCAACAGAAGGTGGTAGAGGCTAACGCGGCGCATGAAAAGGCTCAGCGGGCCTTGAAGGAAAAGCTCGGCTTAGTGTCGAAGCGAAGCCCCGCTCCGACACCGAGAGCCGTCCCGAAGCCGCCGGTGGAAAAGAAGGTGGCCGATAAGTATCCCCCGGAGAGCGCCAAAAAAACATTCGTCGTCTTGGAGGAGGCCCGGGTTTTAAAAGTCAGAGAGACTGAGATTCTTCACGGGGAACGGCTCAGGCAGATCCTGGAAGAAATCAAGAAAGATCCCAAAAACGGTGTTTTATTGATGAAGGTTATGGAAGCGCCGAGGGGAGAGATGTTGATCCGGCAGACCAAGGTCTTCCGTAAACCCGCCGAAGTGCATCCCAAACCCGAGAAAAAAAAGGATAAATAATCGATCGCTGGACCTATTTTAAAATTCCCTCCCACAGGACATCGTCGACCTTGGCGCGGCGGTTGACCAGGCGGGCGAGGACGAAGAGCCAGTCGGAGAGGCGGTTTAAATAGACGAGCAGCTCGGGACGGACCGCCTGGTCGTGAGAGACGGTCACGACTTGCCGCTCCGCGCGGCGGCAGACGGTGCGGGCCAGGTGGAGGAGCGCCGCTGCCTTCGCGCCGCCGGGCAGGATGAATTGCTTCAAGGGCTCGAGCTCGCCTTCCCAGGCGTCGATCTGCTGCTCGAGGGCCTTGACGTGCCGATCCTGGATGAAGCCCGCGATCATCTCGGGCGACGGGTTCACCGCGGCCAGCTCGGCACCGACGATGAAGAGCTGCCTTTGGGCCTCGGTCAGGGCAGCGGCCAAGGACGGGTCCTCGAGCTCGGTTAAGGCGCAGCCGAGGACGCTGTTCAGCTCGTCGACGCTGCCGTAGGCCTCGATCCTCTCGTTGTCCTTGGGATAGGGACCGCCGCCGAAGAGGAAGGTCTGCCCCTGGTCGCCCTTCTTCGTGTAGATCTTCATCGGAACTTCACCCCTTTCTTCAGCCCGCATTCATAGAAGGGATAGAGCCTGTCCCAGGCCTTTAAGATGTCCTGAGTCAGCGAGCCGCTGAGCGGCTTCAGCTCGACGCCGACGTCGAAGAGGGCGGACTTGACATCCTGCAGGCGCCGGCCGGTCTCGGCGAGGAATGCCTCGAGCGAGGCGAGTTTCGCGGGGCGGTAATCCTTACCGTGCTTGGTGCAGTCCGCCAGGCCCTTGAAGTCGGCGGCGTGGCGCTCAGCCAGCCGCGTTGGCGGCGCATCGGGCGGTTGGCGGACTCGTCCTTCATCACCACCCGCGCCTGGGCCCCGGCCTTGCCGATGCAAAATGCGAGGTAGACGTAGGCCTTATAGCCGCGCGACTCGGGACCTAAGGCGACCCAGGTCTCGTCGGGAGGGTTCACCGTACGGCGCATATGCTTGGCGGTGTGGGCGAAAAACTCCTGTTTGAAGGCGGTCATCAGCGCGGGGCCCAGCTCTTCGCCCAAGGCCTCGAGCTTGGGGCGGATCTTCGCCTTGAGCCCGGCCATCCGCTTGGCGAAGTCGGGGATGGAAAAAACTTCCAGGTCGTCCTGGGTGAATTTGAGGGGCATGGCTATTTCCTTTCGGGACGGTATTCCGCGTAAGAAGACTCGGTCTCCCACAGCCGGACCGAGAGGACCGGCAACCCGCGTCCCTGGGCGTAGTCGAAGATGACGCGGGCGATGTTCTCGGCGGTGGGGTTTTGCTCCATCACGAAGACCGGCTCGCGGAGGTCTTGAAGGATTTTTGTCAAGGGATCGTCCCGGCGCAGCAGCATCTTGTGGTCGAGCTCCTCGTCGAGGAAGCGCTTCACCTCGGCCTTGATGTCGACGAAGTCGATCACCATGCCGCGATGGTCGAGTTTTTCGGTTCCGAACTCGATCTCGACGCGGCCGTTGTGGCCGTGGGGGTGGGCGCATTTGCCCTGGTAGTCCAGCAAGCGGTGGCCGTAGCAAAAACTCAATTCTTTGACGACTCGATACATGGTTTCCTCTAGTCGATGTGCCGCCCGCCGTCGACGTGGACGAGCGAGCCGGTCATAAAATCGCTGCCTTCGATGAGAAATTTTGCCGCGTTGGCGATGTCCTGCGGCGTGCCGATGCGCTTGAGCGGCGTGTTGCGGATCACGCTCTTCATCACCGCCGCGCTCAGGTCGTCGGGCCACATCACCGGGCCGGGCAGGATGGTGTTGATCTGCACCTCGGGGGCCAGGGTCCGCGCCAAGCCCTGGCTGACGGCGACCAGGGCCGCCTTGCTGGCGCAGTAGGGGACGTACTGCGTGTAGGGCTGCAATGCCGCCCAATCCGCGATGTTGACGATCTTGCCCTTGCCGCGCTTCTTCATCTTGAGCCCCAGGGCCTCGCTTAGGAAAAAGGGCGCGCGGGCGTTGACGTTGAAGAGGTCTTCCCACTGGGCCTCGCTCACCTTGCCGAGCGGCGTCGGATAAAAAGTGGAGGCGTTGTTGACGAGGACGTCGACCTTCTTGCGGAGCTTCCAGGCCTCCTCGGCCAGGCGTTTCAATTCGGAGAATTTGGCGAGATCGCCGCGCAGCAGCCCCGGCGTCTTTTTGAATTTTTTCCGGATCAGGGCCTGCAGGGCCTTCGCGTCCTTGTCGGAGCGGTTGTAATGGATGAGGATGTCCGCGCCGGCCGCCGCGAGGGTCAGGGCGATGACGCGGCCGACGCGCTTGGCCGCGCCGGTGATCAAGACGGTGCATCCCTTCACTTGCATCGCCCGACGTTACGCGCAGCCCCGGAGGCGAGTCAAGCGGGCAATGGGCCCGGCTCGGCCGCGCTTGCCCGTCTCGTCGAGGCTGTGTTAGCCCTCGGAAATGACCGTTCTTCCCGAGCAAAATTCCGAGGCCGCGAGGCTCTGCGTCCTGGTCAGCGGCGGCCTGGACAGCGCGGTCCTGATTCAAGAGGGCTTGGATCGCGGCAGAGAGGTCTTTCCGCTCTACGTCGCGACGGGTTTCGTCTGGGAAGAGGCCGAGCTGCACTGGCTGCGGCGCCTGCTCGCGGCCCTGGCCCATCCCCGCCTGCGGGAGCTCGCGGTCCTGCGCACGCCGCTCGGTGAGCTGTTTCCGGGGCACTGGGCCTTCACCGGCTCGGACGTGCCGGACGCCGCCTCGCGCGACGAGGCGGTCTACCTGCCCGCGCGCAATCTGATGTTGCTGACCCAGGCGGCGGTCTACGCCCAGGCGCGGTCGCTGGGGGAGATCTGGATCGGCGTCTTGAGCGCCAACCCCTTCGGCGACGGGCAGGCGGCCTTCTTTGCCAGCTTTCAAGAGACCTGCCGCCTCGGCCTGCCGCGCCCCCTCACGATCGAGGCGCCGTTTCGAGAGCTTTCCAAGGCCGAGGTCGTCGCGCGGCACCCGAATTTTCCTTATGCCTTAACTTTTTCCTGCATCCGCCCCCGGGGCACCGAGCCCTGCGGCGCCTGCAACAAGTGCGAGGAGCGGCGGAAGGCCTTCCACGCCCTGGGGATTGCGGCTAAGATGCCTTGAGGAGCTTTCCATGCCCAAGTTCGAGCGCCATATCTTCATCTGCACCAACGAGCGCAAGCCCGACGATCCGCGCGGCTGCTGCACCGCCCGCGGTTCCGGGAAGATCCGCGAGTTCTTCAAGGAAGAGGTCAAGCGGCGCGGCCTGAAGGATAAGGTGCGCGCCAACGCGGCCGGCTGTCTCGATCACTGCGAATTCGGTCCCACCGTGGTCGTCTACCCCGAGGGAGTTTGGTATCATGTCGAGAACGAGGCCGACGCGCGGGAGATTTTAGATCGGCACATCGAAAAGGGCGAAGTGGTCGAGCGCCTGGCGATCTACAAGTGATCGCGGCTGGACGCCCTCGACTGATTTGGGATAAACTCGGTTTATGGGCGACGTCGTCAAGATCTTCCAGCGCCAGAAATTCACGCTCGAGCAGGCGGAAGGCTTGCTGCCGGTGATCCGCAAGATCACGAAGGAGGCGGTCGATCAATTCCTCGTCCTCGAGGAGAAGCTCAAGCACCACCAGCACGAGCCCGATAAGTGGAAGGCCATCGAGCAGGAGATCGCCGGCGTCCTCAATCACTGGAGCGAGAAGATCATGAAGCTGGGTTGCCAGCCCAAGGGCATCTGGCTGGTCGATTTCGACAACGGCGAGGGCTACTACTGCTGGCGCTTCGGCGACGACCGCATCCAGTACTTCCACGGCTACCACGACGGCTTTTCCGGCCGGATCGCGATCAATCGATAGCTGTAAGGGCGAACCTTGTGTTCGCCCTCCCCATCCGTGCACAAGGGCGAACACAAGGTTCGCCCCTACCATTTATTTGCCGGTATCCTTCGACAGCTTATCGCTGCCCTTCTCGGGAATCAAATAATCCCCCGGCCGGTGGGCGGCGTGGCATTTGAAGCAGGACTCGCTGATCTTGTCGAGCGAGCGGAAAAAGGTCTTGTCGCGCTTGGCGGCCTTGTCTTTCAGCTCGACCATTCCCGCGGCCAAGACGTCGGTGAATTCTTTGTAGGCGTTGTCCTTGTCCGCCTTCTGCATCTCCGCGAGCGTCTCGCTCAACTCCTTGATCGAGATGTCGATGGCCGCCCAATCAGGCTTTTTCTCCTTCAGCTGGATGATCTCCAGGCCCGCCAGCATGCTGCCGAACTTGGACATGTACTGCTTGAGGCCGATGGTGGAACGGGTCGCCGCGGGATGGGCCATCGGTTGCGTTGCCGCGGCCTCGGCGCCGACGCTTAACAGGATTGCGGAAAGGGAAAGGGCCGTGAGGAGAGTGCGCACAGGAAGCTCCTTTTTTCGAAAGCTTAGGTTAAATCGTTATCATTGTTCCCAAGGTTAAAGCAAATTTTATCGCAGCGCCGCTTCGTAAGGGCGTCGTCCCTTTTCCCCAGCCTCGCGGTGGGTCGGCAGCAAGGTCAGCAAGGGGATGACCATAAGGGTCATCGCCGCGTAGCTGGCGAAGGCGACCTTCGGCGAAAAGTGCGACCAGAGGAAACCAAACAGCACCGAGGCCGGCAGCAGCCCCAATCCATAGGCGAAATAATACCAGCCCATCGCGGTGGCGCGGATCTCCGCGGGCACCACGCTGGCGGGATAGGCCCGCTCCGAGGCCTCGACTAGGCCCGCCTGAAAGCCGTAGATCCCGATCAAGACCCAGGACCAAGTCAGATGCCCGTTGAAGGCGAAGGCGAAGAAGACCAGCGAAAAAAGCGTCCAACCCAGCGCGATGGTGCGGCGCTGGCTCCAGCGGTCGGCTAGGACGCCGCCCAGGAAGGCGGCAAGCAGGGTGCAGAGCGTGAGCAGGCCCCAGGCGAGCGGCTGCTGGTAGGCGGGCAGGCCCAGGCTCTGCAGCTTCATGATGAGGAAGAGCTCGCTGGGCGTGCTGAAGGCCACCAGGAAGATGATCAGGATGTAGCGCTTCAGCGGCTTCGGCAGGTTCTTCCAGGCGAGGCGCGGCCGGCTCTCCGGCTCCTGCGCCTGCCTTTCCTTGATCCACAGCGGCACGATCAGGATCGACACGACGGCGGGAACGGCGGCGATCAGGAAGAGCTGGGAATAGGAGAGGCCGTAGAACTTCAGCAGCAGCGCCGCCAGAGGCGGCCCGAGCAGGGCGCCGGTGTGGTCGAGGGCCCGCTGGATCCCGAAGGCCTTGCCCCAGTGCCGCTTCTCGAGGGAGTCGGTGAGCAGGTGGTCGCGCGGCGCGGTGCGGATCCCCTTGCCGATCCGGTCGAGGAAGCGCACCGCCAGGATCACCGCCGGGATGGGGATCGCGATCAGGGGCCGCGCGAAGGCGCAGAGGGCGTAGCCGCTGACCGCGATTCGCTTGCTGCGGTGCTTCCGGTCGTCCAGCCAGCCCGAGAGCAGGGCGGTGACGTGGGAGAGGGCGTTGGCGACGCCCTCCATGACGCCCAAAAAACCCGCGCCCAGGCCCAGGGTGGCCAGATAGGCGGGCAAGAGCGGCGTCACCATGTCCGCGCTGAAGTCGTTGAACAGGCTGAGCAGGCCGAGCAGGTAGACGTTGCGGGTGACGCCGCGAAACATGGGGGATCAGCCTCCGATCGTGAACAAGTCGGGGTTGGCCGCGACGTATTGGAGCGCGAAGCGCAGCTCCTCCTCCGTCTCGGCGAAGACGCGGAACAGGACCTCGCCGGAGGCGACCGCGTCGCCGAGCTTCTTTTCCAAAAAGACGCCGGCCCCGGGGTCCTGGGGCGCGCCGGCCAACTTAGCCACCCGGGCGATCTTCTGGTTGTGGATGGCCCCGATGCGACCGGACGACGGGCTCAAGACCGGCGCGGAGTGCCGGGCCGGCCGAGGCTCTTTCAGGCCGCCCTGCCGCCGGGCGATGCCTTGGAATTTTTCCCAGGCCTGCCCGCTGTCGAGGATCTCCCGCGCCCGGTCCAGTCCCTCGCCCGCGGCGACCTTCCCGCTGAACTCGAGCAGCTCCCCGGCCAGGGAGAGGGATTTTTCCCGCAGGTCTTCGGGGTGCCCGGGCTTCCTTTGCAAGACCTGCAAGACGTCGAGGGCCTCGAGGGCGGGGCCGATGCCGCGCCCGACGGGCTGGAGGCCGTCGGTGAAGACGACGCGCATCTGCAGGCCGACCCGCGCGCCGATCCGCTCGAAGCGTTTTTTCAGGCGCTCCGCTTCCTCCGTGGAATGCACCTTGGCGGTGGGCCCGATCGGGATGTCGAGCAGCAGGTGCGTGGAGCCGGCGGAGCGCTTCTTCGAGAGGATGGAGGCGATCATCTGCCCCTCCGAGTCGAGGTTGAGGGGCCGCTCGACGCTGATCAGGATGTCGTCCGCCGGCGCCAGGGCCACCGAACCGCCCCAGGCGATGCAGGCGCCCTCCGCGGCGACCACCGCGCGCATCTCGTCCAAGCCGAGGCGCACGTTGGTAAGGGTCTCCATGGTGTCGGCTGTGCCCGAGGGCGAGGTGATGGCGCGCGAGGAGGTCTTGGGGATGGGCAGGCCGAAGGCCGCGACGATGGGCACCACGATCATCGTCGTGCGGTTGCCGGGGATGCCGCCGATGCAGTGTTTGTCCAGGACCAGCGGCAGGCCCCAGTCGATGCGCTCGCCGGTCTCGATCATCGCCTCGGTCAGGTAGCCGATCTCGGGCTCGCTGAGGCTCTGATGGTAGCAGGCGATCACGAAGGCGGTCAGCTCGATGTTGGAATAGCGGTAGGCGACGATGTCGCTCAGGATGGCTAAAAACTGGCTCTTGTCCAGGTGCCCGCCCTCCAGCTTGTGGCGGACGAAGTCGAAGGAGAGCAGGGGATTGGGGTGAGAAAGCGAGACGCGGGCCCCTTCGGGGGCGCCGAGGCGGCGGAAGGCGGCGTGGCTCAGGCCGATCTCGCCGCCGGAGACGAGGCCGTTCTCGGTCATGTTCAGCGTGGCGAGGATGCTGCGGCCGCCATAATGTACCTCGATCTTGGAGAGGGCGCCGAAGCCCTGGCTGCGGCAGATCTCGCAGCCGATCGGCAGATAGGCGATGTTCTCGTGATAAGTGTCGATGCCGACTTGTCGGAGGATCAGCTCAGGCACGCGTGGTCACCCCGCCGGAATCGTATCACGAGGCACGCAGGACCCAAACCGGAATTCGCCCCTCGCGGAGCAGGCCGCGCGAGGTGCTGCCGAGCAGCGCGGTCTCCCAGCGGCCGGTCTGGGCGGCGAGGCCCACGCCGTCGGCCTTCAGGGCCTTGGCCCGCTTGAGGATGGCCGCGGCGACGTCCTCGTCGCTGGTCTCGAGGCGGATCTCGCAGGGGACCCCCGCTTTTTTGGCCGCCTTTTGGAATTCCTCGGCCTTGTCCAAGTTTTCCCGGGCGACCTCGCGGAGGTACTGCGCCTCGTTCAGGGTCTGGGTGCCCAGCAGGTAGGCCGTGGCGGGCGAGGCCCAGGGGAAGGGCTTGGGCACGATATGAAAGAGGGTGGCCTTGGCCTTCAAGACCTTGAGAAAGGCGCAGAAATCGCCGAAGACCCGGCGCGAGGCCGCGCTGAAGTCGCTGGCGAAGAGGAAGTGCTTCAGGGCCTGGGGCGCGCGCAGGTGGGGGTTGACCAGCAGCACGGGGCTCGTGGCGTGATAGAGCAGGGTCTCGGCGAAGCTGCCGAGCAGCGCCCGGCCCAGGCCGCTCTTGCCGTGGGTCCCGATCACGATCGCGTAGGCCCCGGTCTTTTGGGCGTAGGCCGCGAGGGCCTTGGCGCTGGCGCTGAGTCGGACCTGGTTTTCGACCAGGACGGTGGGCGGGAGCAGGCCGGGGAATTGAATTTTCTTCAAGACCTTCTCGCACTCCAGCTTGGCGACGGCCTGGTAGCGGTCCTTGGCGGGGACGCTGAACTCGAGGACGACGTTCACCTCGGCGGGGCTCACGACGTAGACCGGTTCGACCTTAAGGCCGCTTTGCCGCGACAGCAGCTTCAACAGGGCCACGGCGTTTTTCAGGACCTTGGGGTCGTTTTGAAAGGGGTTGAAGGACCAGAGGATGCGTTTTTTGGAAGAGGATTTTTTCATCGAGCTCCCTTTACCATAGCCGGGCCGTCCTCTGGAATTTTTTTCCATTTTCCCCCTTTCGGATTTGTAAAACATGACCCGCGTCATATCTTTCAAAAAAGCCTTGTGTTTCGCTTGGCCTTGGCCGCAATTTCGTGGGGCATGACCGAGGATAAACCGATGATTTTTTCCTGGCCGGGGCAGGAAGGCCTCGCGCTGCGCCTGCAGGCCTCGCTGTCCGGCGAGGCGGGGCGCTTCGAATGGCGCCGTTTCCCCGACGGCGAGTCCTATTTACGCATCCTTTCGGAGCTGAGGGGCAGGACGGCGGTCCTTTGCGCCAGCCTGGACCGCCCCGACGACAAGCTGGCGCCGCTGCTGTGGTGGGCGGCGACGGCTCGCGAGCTGGGGGCGAAAAAGATCGTCCTGGTCGCGCCTTACCTGGCCTATCTGCGCCAAGACGCTCGGTTTCAAGAGGGAGAGGGCGTGACGTCGCGATATTTCGCCAAACTGCTCTCAGCGCACTTCGACGCCCTGCTGACCGTCGACCCGCACCTGCACCGCTACCGCTCGCTGGACGAGATTTACGCGATCCCCTCGCGCGTCCTGACCGCCGCGCCCGAGATCGCGGCCTGGGTGCGCGGCGAGGTCGAGCGGCCCGTCTTCCTTGGGCCCGACGCCGAGAGCGACCAATGGGTCTCGCGGGTCGCCGCCCTGGCGGGGGCGCCCTACGCGGTGGCCGAGAAGCGCCGGCTCGGCGACCGGCAAGTCGAGCTGCGCCTCCCGCGGGTCGAGGCCTGGCGCGGCTTCACCCCCGTGCTGGTCGACGACATCATCTCGACCGCCGGGACGATGCTCGAGACCCTGCGCCAGCTGAAGTCGCAGGGGTGGCCGGCGCCGGTCTGCGTCGGCGTCCACGCAATCTTCGCGGGGCGCGCTTATGAGGATTTGTCCGCGGCCGGACCCGCGGCGGTCGTCACCTGCAATACCGTGCCGCATCCCAGCAACCGGATCGACTTGTGCGAGAGTTTGTCCACAGCCCTAAGCGAGATGTTATGAAGCCCCTGACGGAAAAAAACCTGCCCGCCGATCCCTTGGCCCTCTTCGCCCGCTGGTTCGCGGAGGCGGGGAAATGCCGCAAGATCCTCCAGCCCGACGCGATGTGCGTCTCGACCTTGAGCCCCGACGGCTTTCCCGCGGGGCGGATGCTGCTCTTGAAGGGCTTCGGCCCGGAGGGCTTCGTCTTCTACACTAATTTCAAGTCGCTGAAGGGACAGTCCTTGCTCGTCTATCCCAAGGCGGCCCTGACCTTCTTCTGGGAGCCGCTCGAGCGCCAAGTGCGGGTGGTTGGCGAGGTCGACGCGGTCACCGAGGAAGAGGCTGACGCCTATTTCCGCACGCGGCCGCGCCTAAGCCAGATCGGCGCCTGGGCCTCGCATCAGAGCGAGGTCTTGAAAAACCGTGCCGAGCTCGACCGCCGCTTTGTGGCCTATCGTAAAAAATTCCGCGGCCGGGAGGTGCCCCGACCGCCGCATTGGAGCGGATTTCGGCTCCTGCCGCAGGAAGTCGAGTTTTGGCAGGGGCGTCCTAATCGCCTCCACGACCGCATCCTCTATCGGCTTCGCGGCAAGTCTTGGCAGGTCTCCCGGCTCAATCCCTGACGTCCTTTTTTGACAAGGCCGTCGATAATTCGGTGGCTGTGCTATCGAGCGATTTGCTTTCCGTAAATTTTTTTTGAAATTGTTGCGAAGTTTGGGCAACCGGAAATGCTGGAACATTCTTAGGTTTTTCAATGATGTCCCCGATAGCGAGATGAAGATGCAAAATTCCTGGCATGCATTGTCTGTCGAAAAATTGCTCTCCCAGTTTCATGTCGATCCCGAACGCGGGCTCGATGACGAAGGGGTACGCCGCGCCCGTGAAAAGTACGGCAGGAACGTGCTCCCTGGAAAGGCGACTCGCGGCCTCTGGAGGGTGATTCTTGGCCAGTTCCGCAGCCCGCTGATCTATCTTCTCTTTACCGCCGCCGTGTTGGCCTTTGCCCTCGGTGAGAGGGTCGACGCCGCGGTGATTCTCGGCGTGTTGTGCCTCAACGCTTTGATCGGGAGCATCCAAGAGTCTCGCGCCGAGCGCTCCATGGAGTCTCTGCGACGCTTGGGGGCGCTTCGGGTTAAGGTGCTGCGGGGTGAGAGGGAGGTTTTCCTCGAGAGCTCCGAGCTGGTGCCCGGAGATATCCTATTGCTGGCCTCCGGAGACGCGATCGGCGCCGACGCGCGCTTGCTATCGGTGTTTGGGTTGCAGACCAGCGAGGCGGCCCTCACCGGCGAATCCTTGCCGGTGGAAAAAACGGCGGACTCATTGCCGCCGGACACCTTGCCGGCGGAGCGCCGGAACATGGTCTTCGCGGGGACCCACGTCGCCGCCGGCCGCGGCCGGGCCCTCGTGGTCGCAACGGGCCTGAACACCGAGGCCGGAAAGATCGCCACGCTCACCGAGTCCGCCGAGGAGCCCAAGACCCCCTTGGAGGTCCGCATCGCCCAAGTCGGTCGCTGGCTGCTTTACGCCGCGCCGGTATTATTGTCCGCCATCGTGGGCCTGGGTTGGCTGCATCGCATGGGGTTCGAGGAAATCTTCATGGTGGGCGTCAGCCAAGTCGTCTCGATGGTGCCGGAGGGATTGCCGGTGGCCATGACGGTCGCCCTCGCCGTCGGGATGCAGCGCATGGCGAGGAGGGGCGCCATCATCCGCCAGCTCTCCGCGGTGGAGACCCTGGGTTCGACCAATGTGGTGTGCAGCGATAAAACGGGGACCCTCACCAAGAACGAGATGACCGTGGTGACGCTCTACACGGCAGGGGGAGAATCCTGGGAGATCGGCGGCTCCGGTTACGCCCCCGAGGGGGAGATACGCTGCGGCGGACGCACGCTGATGTTGGAGGAGGCGCCCGAGGTGAGAGAGCTGCTCTTGGCTGCCTTGCTTTGCAACGATGCGCGTCTCCTGCCTCCCGGTCCCGGCCAGCCGCGATGGGGCATCTCGGGCGATCCCACCGAGGGCTCCTTGCTCAGTCTGGCGGCGAAGGCGGGTCTCTGGAGGGAGGCGGTCGAGTCGGAATACCCCCGCCGGCAGGAAGTGCCCTTCGACTCCGATATCAAGATGATGGCGACGTTGCATGAGGGCCCCTCCGGGAAGGTGATCTATATCAAGGGCGCGCCGGAGGTGCTTCTGGAGTTTTGTGGGAGCTATCGGGGGCCTTCCGGAGAATCTTTGCCTTTGGACGACGCCGCCAGGCAACGTATTTTGCGGGAAGGAGCCCTCTTGGCCGACCGGGCGCTGCGTTTGCTGGCCTTTGCCGAGGTAATCGGAGACGCTGCGGACTTGCGAGCCGGCCTGGAATCCTTGCGCGGCAAGGCGCGCTTTCTGGGCTTATCGGGTCAAATGGACCCGCCGCGTCCCGAGGCGCGGCAGGCGGTGGCGCTTTGTCGCTCGGCCGGGATCCGCCCGATCATGGTAACGGGCGACCACAAGGCCACCGGGCTGGCGATCGCGAGGGAGTTGGACATCGCGCGCGACGGCGACCTCGCCCTCGACGGCCGGGAGCTGGAGGCGCTTGCCGAAGAAGAGTTCCGCGAGCGGCTCGAGCGCATTTCGGTCTACGCCCGCGTATATCCCGCCCAAAAGCTGCGCATCGTCCAGGCCTGGCAGGCCCGCGACGCGGTGGTGGCGATGACCGGCGACGGCGTCAACGACGCCCCCGCGCTGGCGCAGGCCGACGTCGGGGTGGCGATGGGTCTCACCGGGACGGAGGTGGCGAAGGCGGCGGCCAAGATTGTCCTGACCGACGACAACTTCGCGACCATCATCCATGCCGTGGAGGAAGGCCGCTTGGTCTTCCGGAATATCCGGAAGACCTTGCTGTATTTGTTTTCCACGAGCCTCTCCGAAATCGTCATCTTGTTTTTCTCCCTGGTGCTGGGGTGGCCCTTGCCCCTTGCCGCGGTGCAGATCCTCTGGGTCAACTTGGTGACGGACGGAATGATGACCATTCCCCTGGTCATGACGCCTCCGGAAGGCAACGAGATGGCCTCGAAGCCCAATCCCCGCCGGGCGCCGATTTTGCCCCCGGAAATGTTGCGAAGGATGTTGTTCATGGTCCTCGCGATGTCTTCGTCAACTTTGATTTATTACTACCTGAAGCTGCAGGCCGGGACCCCGTTTGAGCAGGTTCGCACTGGGGTCTTCACCCTGTTGGTCGTTTGCCAATGGTTCAATGCGGTCAATTGTCTCTCGGAAAGACGCTCGGCCTTCGACAAGAAGACCTTGGAGGATTACTGGCTCTGGGGCGGCTTGATCCTGGGAAATTTGCTGCAGATGGCCGTGATATTCCTGGGGCCGATTCAAACCCTCTTTCACACCGTGGCGCTCCCCTGGTCCGAGGCCCTGCTGATCGGCGCGGCGGGAAGCCTGGTGCTGTGGGCGGAAGAGCTGCGGAAGTGGCTCGCGCGGCGCCGGCTTCAGGCCTGACGAAACTCATTTTTTTTCCGGGCCTCGGGAGTAAACTTAATTCACTCTCCAGTCCCTGCGACGGGAGAGCGGGAGGTTAGCGATATGATATTCATGGTGGATTCGGCGTTTTCCCTGGAGCTGCTGGCCTTCGCGGCCGGCGCGGCCCTCTGGGTTTGGGAGGGTCGCGAGGCGGCGGGACGGGCGCTCGGAAAGGTCGCGGGAGCCTTCGTGATGGTCGCCGCGGTCCTGACGATGGCTTGCACCCTCTATTACGCGTGGCGCTACCGCGAGGCGGGCCACTTCGAGGTCAAGGCCGCCGCGCAGGGCATGCCGGGCATGGGTCACGGCGGCGGCATGATGAAGTGCCCGATGATGGAAAAAATGCAGGGCAAGATGGGCGGCGAGTCAATGCCGACGGAGGCGGGGCCGGGAAAAGCCGAGCACGAGGCGCATCATTAGAGAAGATTATTTCTTCTCGAGGCGCTCGAGGCGTTCCTCGATCCGGCGCAAAGATTTTTCGATTTGGACTTGAGCCTTCAGTTCCTGGAGCATTTCCTTCTCCAGGGGAGTCAGCTCTTTTTCCACTTCTTCTCTCAGCCAATGCGTGACCAGCATGCCGGTGAAGCTGATGAAGAGCACCGTGCCGGTGTACATGAGTCCGATGCCGATCCATCGGCCCGGCGCCGTGATCGGGACGGTGTCGCCGAAGCCCACGGTGGTGATGGTCGTGACGCCCCACCACAGGCTGTCGAAGTAGGTCTTCATGTGGGGGTTGACGCCTTTTTCGAAGTGATACACCACAAGCGTCGCGGCCACGAGTATGCTGTTGCCGAGGACGACGAGGTAAAAAAAGGCGGGGTGGAGGAAGGCGCGGATAAGGTTCCGCGTTTCCCTTTTGAGAAGTTTCAGCACGCGGCTAATATCGCTCAGCGCGGCTCATTTTACAAAGAATAAGCGGTTCCTTCGCGAAACTCCGCGTCCTTCGGATCAGGCTCGCCTTGTTCCAGTCGCGCGCGGCGGCGCGCATCTTTTCGGTCACTTCCGGCGCCGGCGGGGCCTAGTCCCTCACTTGCGGCGGCCCATCTTCGTCTGCCGGGTCCCGCGATCCTCGCGGATGTCGCGCGATTCCTTGAAGTTGCCCTTGAGCTTGCGGGGCTTGACGGCGATCTCGTTGCGGTCGTCGCCCAGTTTTTTCGGGGCGAGCTTGGTTTTTTTCTTGGTGGGCATGGGGCTCCTTTCCGGGATCGGTTTCCGTTCAGCATGGACGAATCGGCGCACGGCGCCCATGACGGAAATCAGTCTTTTTTCAGGAATCCAGGACGAGTCGCGCCTGATAAAACCCGTCCTTCGCCGAATAGGCCAGCTCGAAGCCCAGCCTTTGGCAGATCTCCTGCATGGCGCGGTTCTCCGGCAGCATCACCGCCGTCACCGGCCCCCAGCGCTCGGCGCGGGCGATTTCTATCAAGCGTTGCAGCATCTCAGTGCCGAGGCCGCGGCGCTGGTAGGCGTCGGAGAGCAACAGGGCGAACTCGCTGCCTTCCGCGCCGCGCATGCGAATCAGGTGCCCGATGCCCACGATCGAGGTTTGGCCCACGGTGTCGCGCGCCTCCGCCGCCAAGACCATCTGCCGCGCGTAGTCGATGAAGCAGAGTTGGGCGAGGCGGTCGTGGCGGGTGCGCTCCTGCAGGTTGGGCGTGCTGAAGTAGCGCGAGAAGACGCTCTCGGGCGAGAGAGCCTCCTGGAAGGCGACGACCAGGGGCTCGTCTTCCGGGCGGATCGGGCGCAGCCGAACGGGGGCCCCGTCCCGCGTTCGATAATCCCAGGTGTATTGGTGCGGATAAGGCCGGATCGCCGCGCGCGGTAGGGTGGAGGGGTCTCGATCCGGCTCGTGCAGCAGTACCCGGGCGTCGAGCGCCAGTATCCCGTCTTCCGAGACCAAGAGGGGGTTGATGTCGAGCTCGCGGATCCAAGGCTGCTCGACGAGGAGCCGGCTGAAGTCGACCAAGAGGCCCTCCAGGGCCTTCCGGTCGACCGGGGGCCGGCCGCGCACCCCGAGCAGGGCGCGGTGGATGCGGGTCTGCGACATCAGCGCCCGCGCCAGCGTCGTGGTCAGCGGCGGCAGCGCCAGGGCCCGGTCGCGAAATACCTCCACGAGCGTCCCGCCGGCGCCGAACAGCATGACCGGCCCGAACTGCGGGTCGCAGCTCGAGCCCAGGATGAGCTCGTAGCCCCGCGTCTCCACCATCGGCTGCACGGTGACGCCCTCGAAGGCCTTCGGCCCCACGCGGTCGGCGACGTTGGCGGCGATCTTGCGAAAGGCCTCGCGCACCGCGACCGCGTCGAGTAGGTTCAGCTGGACCCCGCCGACGTCGCTCTTGTGCGTGACGCTGCGGGAAAAGATTTTCAGTACGACGGGAAAGCCCAGCGACTCGGCGATCGCGACGGCTTCCTCCTCGTCGCGGGCGATACGCGTAGGGACGGTGGGGATGTGATAGGCCGCGAGCAGGGCCTTGGACTCGGCCTCGTCGAGCAGGGTCCGCCCCTCCGCGCGCGCTCGCTCCAGCAGGGCGCGGGCCGCCTCGCGGTCGGGCGCGCCGGCGCCGTCCCCCGGCGGGAGGCTGGGCGTCTCGTAGAGATTCTTCAGGTGGGCGCTGTACTGCCACATATAATGAAAGACCTGGGCCGCCGTGTCCGGGTAGGGGAAGGTCGGGATCCCGCCTTCATTGAAGACCTCGATGCCGGCTTCGACCTCCTCGCCCCCCATCCAGCTCGCCAGCAGGGGCTTGCCCTGGCGGTCCCCGATTTCCGCCAGCGCCTCGGCCGTCCGGGTCGGCTCGCTCATCTGCTGCGGCGTGAGGACCGCCAGCACGCCGTCCACGCCGGGATCTTGCAGCACCGCGGCGACGCCGCGCCGGTAGCGCTCGGGATCCGCGTCGCCTAATAAATCCACGGGATTGCCGCGGCTCCAGTGCGGGGGCAGGAAGGCGTTCAGCTTCCCAAAGGTCTCCGGCGCCAGGTCGGCCAGCTCGCCGCCGACCGAGGCCAGGGCGTCGGTTGCGAGGACGCCGGGCCCGCCCGCGTTGGTCACGATGGCGAGGCGCGGGCCGGCGGGGCGCGGCTGCTTGGCCAACGTCTCCGCCATCAGGAATAGCTCGGCGATGCGCCGCACGCGCAGGACGCCGACGCGCCGAAAGGCGGCGTCCAGGACCTCGTCGCTGCCGGTGAGGGCGCCGGTGTGCGAGGCGGCGGCGTGGGCCGCGGCGGGGCTGGCGCCGGCTTTCAGAACGATGATCGGTTTTTTCAGCGCCGCCTCGCGCGCCGCCGAGAGGAAGGCGGAGGCGTCGCCGATCGATTCCATGTAGATCAGTAGGCTCTGCGTCTCGGGGTCGTCGCTGAAGTAGTCGATGAAGTCCCCCCAGCCCAGGTCCAGCATCGAGCCGATGGAGACGAAGCCGCTGAAGCCCACCCTTTCCTTCAGGCTCCAATCCAAGATGGAGGTGCAGAGCGCGCCGCTCTGGCTGATCAGGGCCACCTTGCCCGGCAGCGCGAGGCGCGAGGCGAAGGTGGCGTTGAGGCCGGTGGAGGGTCGCATCAGGCCTAAGCAGTTGGGGCCGACCAGGCGAAGTCCGCCGCGCCGGGCCTCCGCCAGCACGCGCCTCTCTAGTTCGGCCCCCGCGGGACCCGTCTCGCGGAAGCCCGCCGAGAGGATAATCGCCCCGCGCACGTCGGCGGCGACGCATTCGGCGACGAGGTCGTGGACGGTGCCGGCCGGCGTGGCGATCAGGGCCAGGTCGACCGGGCCGGGCAGAGAGGCGAGCGAGGGATAGGTCTTTTGCCCCAGGATCTCCGAGCGTTTCGGGTTGACGGGATAAACCGTGCCCCGAAAGCCCCGGCTCAGATTTTCCAAAAGGGCGCGGCCGACGCTTCCCTGGCGCTCGGTGGCGCCGATCACGGCGATCGCGGTGGGCGAGAAGATAGGGTCGAGCGGACTGGGCGGACGGCCCCAGAGGTTGTGGATCGGTTCGGGTTGTCGGAGGTCCTTGGCCATTGCGCGGCGATTATAGGCCAGGGCCCGCGGCCTGCCCATCGGAATGATCGCCGGTTGACAGCCTCGCTAGTCGAGTTTAGGACCCGACCATGCTCATCGAAAAGATGGCCCTCGGGCCCTTTCAATGCAATTGCAGCATCCTCGCCTGCGAGACCACGAAAGAGGCGATCGTCGTCGACCCCGGCGCCGAGGCGGAGCGCATCCTCCGAGAGCTCCGGGAGCAGGGCTGGAAGCCGAAATACCTCGTCCACACCCACGCCCACCTGGACCACGTCGGCGCGACCGAGGGCCTGCATCATGCGACCCGCGCCGAGGTCTGTCTGCACCGCGAGGACGCCTTTCTCTACGACAACGTCGCCATGCAGGCGGCGCTCTTCCGCCTGCCGAGCTTCACGGTCCCCGCCGTCACGCAGTGGATCGAGGATCGCGACGTCCTGAGTTTCGGGAATTACAAGATGGAAGTCCTGCATACGCCCGGTCACACGCCGGGCAGCGTCAGCTTCTACGTGCCCACCGAGGCGGGTCCCCAGGTCTTTACCGGAGATACGCTATTCATGGGCAGCATCGGGCGCACCGACCTCTGGGGCGGGGACATGCCGACGCTCCTGCGCTCGATCAAAGACAAGCTGATGGGGATGGGGGACGACGCGGTCGTGCATCCGGGGCACGGGCCCGAGACCACCATCGGCGAGGAAAAGCGCCAAAATCCCTTCCTGCGCCGGGCCTTCTAACAGACAGTCGAAAAACGGATGACGGCTGGATCCAATCGCCGTGGGTTTCTCGATATCCCGCCGAGCCTCGGGAAATTTCTTTCGATTATTTCAGGAAAGATTCGAAGCCGTGCATGATCCGGCGCGAGAGGCGCAAGGTAAAGTCCAGGTTGGCCCGGGTCTCTTCGAGCAGCTTGGCGCCGTACTCCTTGTTGGGCAGCTCCGCGCCGTATTCCTTGACCCAGGAGGCGGCCAGCTCTTCGGTGACCTCCGGATGGAAGTTGAAGAGGTAGCAATTGCCGTTGATTCCGGTCGATTGGTAGCGGCAGTTGGGGCTGGTGACGTACCAGTAGCCCTGCGGCGGAAAGCCGTTGAAGGTGTCGTACCAGCAGAAGACGGGAATTTTTTTCTCTTCGATCTCGCCGTAAATCACGCTGTTGCGGGAGTAGTCGGGGTAGATCTCGGCGGTGATCCAGCCGAGCTCGGTCTGCGGCGCCCGGGCCACCCAGCCGCCTTGGGCCTGGCAGAGCAGATTGCCGCCTTGGCCGACGCCCAACACCGGGAGGTGCGCCTCGAGGCAGGCGCGCAGGAAGGAGAGCTCTTTGTTGAGCCATTCGACCTTTTCAGCCCGGTCGACCTTCAGCTTGAGCGGGCCGCCCAAGGCGATGACGCCGGAATATTGCTTGGCCTGGTCGGGGGCCGGGAGGTTCTTGGCGCCCTCGTAAACCTTGCGGTATTCGTAAGGGATTTCGCGGCGCTTCAGTTCGGCTTCGAAGCTGCCGGCGGTGAAGAGCGGGGCGTTTTGCAGGATGAGGACCTTCCCCATGTCGTGACTCCTGAGAGCCTGTTGACAAACCACAGGTTGTCGGGCCAAGCCGCCGAAGGCGGATTGGCGGGCCCCGAAAATCCGAAGGATTTTTGGGCGGTCTTGTGGAGGCCGGATTCACTCCGGCCGGAACAAGTTAGTTTGTCAACGGCCTGCTAAAAGTGTTCAAAAGCGGGGGGATCCTAAACACCGCCCCCGGCCCCATGCAATCCCTTTTTTCTGGGGAATCGGGGGCTTAAGCCCTTGGGAAGTCCTTTGACTCCGGCCCTAAACCAAGTATAGAAGGGCGTATTTCAGGGGCGGTTCATTTTAGGCCTCGCGTTTGGGCTGGCGCGTAGCCTACATTCATCAGCCGTTGCTTAATTCAAAGGAGAAAAATCTATGAGTCTTTGGAAAAAGTCTTTAACCTTTTTGGCGGTCGGCGCTTTGCTAGCGGGGTCGGCGTCTTTCCACGACGCCCAGGCCGCGAAGAAGAAGAGGGCCGGAGCTGCGAAGGCCGCGCCCGCCACGGGCGACAACGCCAAGATATCTTCCGATCCCGACGCGCCCACGGTCAAGGAGGCTCGCCTGCTGAAGTGGGAGGCGGTGGACCCGCCTGATCGCGGCAAGAGCCCCGAGTTCTTCATCCGCGGCGTCTACGTCGCGATGGAATCGATGGAGAACGAAGGCAAGTCCAAGGACTTCTACCGCCTGACCATCCTCCCGATCGAAGTGGTCGAAAATCCCTATCGGAACGTCGTCTACGATCACTTCGTCAACGGGCTCAAGCTCCCCGTCTTTCTCCCTAAGGACCTCAAGAAGCAATTCAAGAAGGGCGGCGTCGTCGAGGTCAAGCTCTTCTACACCACCAAGGAAGAACAGGCGATCGGGCACGCAAAGATGATCGCCTTCACCTACAACGAGCAGATCATCCCCTATCCCGCGGGACCCGCGTCTTACGTGAAGATCGGCGGCCTGGATCCCGAGCAGTACCTCAACGCCCTAAAGGGTATGGAACTGTTCGGCGACAATCCCAAGGATAACGAGCTGAAGGTCGGCTTGGACGCCCTGGCCAGCAGCTCGCCCAACGCCGAGGTGAAGTCGAAGGCCGCCGCCATGCTCGCCGCCATGTACGGCGCCCAGCCCTCCGGCCAGGCCCTCCTGCCCGCGCCCAGCACGGCCACGGCCGAGGCCCCCGCGAAGGGCAAGAAGAAGAAATAGCAGTCTGTTGACAAACCACCGGTTGTGGGGCCAAGCCGCCGCAGGCGGATTGGCGGGTCCCGAAAATCCGAAGGATTTTTGGGCGGTAAATGGAGGCCGGATTAAATCCGGCCGGAATAAGGTAGTTTGTCAACAACCTGATAGTTTGCCGTCCGGCAAAGAAAAAAACCCCGTTCCGAATCGGAACGGGGTTTTTCTTTGGCCAAAATTTTCTCGGGTTAGGGCGCCGGGGGCGAGGGGGCCTGCGGCATGCCTTGGAATTCCTCGGTGAACTGGCTCACCCTCCACTTGCCGCCCTCTTGGCGGACCTTCACAAAGACCTTGCGGCCGCCGATGTCCTGGGCATTGGAGTGTACCTCGAAGATGTAGCTCGCCTCGTCGGCCGCACCCGCCGGCGGGGTGCTGGCCAGGCGGACGTCGACTTGGGGCTTGTCGGAGGCGGGGTCGGGGGCCACGCCCTGGAGCAGGGCCAGCTGCTGTTTCAGCTTGTCGGCGGCCAGGCCGCTGCTCATCTCGGAGGCGGATTTGGTGTCCATCTTGACGTAGTAGGCCTCCATGAATTGTTTGGCGACCTGCTCGGACTCGTTTTTTGGCCCGCAGGCGCTCACCGTGAAGGGAATCACCAGGCTCATTAGAAAGGCGCGTCGGGAATTGGCCGACATGTTTTCCTCCTCGTTTGGATTGTCCGGATGTTTGCGATCATCCATGCGAAAGCCATGCCTCCCCGTAAATGACCACCGTCATCAATAGGAAGATCTCGATAATAATCGGAGTCATCGCCTTAATCCAGGCAAAAGGCGTGAAGCCCTCGTCGACCTCCCGGCGGATGAAGGCGTAGGCCACCACCGACTGGGCCGAGCCGATGTGGGTCCAGCAACCGCCCGCGGCGTAGCCCGCGATCTGGGCCATGGCAAAGAGGTAGAGGACGCCCAACTCGAGCCCGTGCAGGGCCCGGCTGGCGAAGTCGGCGACGATGTTGTTGTCGAGGATGGCCGAGAGGAAGGCCGCCCCGGTGAATTGGAGATAAGCTAGGGTCGGCACGCCCAGCGAGCGGATGCCCGCGTGCAGGAGCTCGGAGAGCTGGGCGAAGAAGCCGGTCTTTTGCAGCAGGGTGATGGAGAAGAAGAGCGGCAGGAGGAAGAGGTACTCCATGTACTCGTGCTTGGCGTCGTGCAGGGCCAGGCGCCGCATCCGGGTGAGGCGGTAGATCCCCGCGAAGGCGACCGCGAAGCCGGCGAAGGAGGCGTAGAAGAGCGGGAAGTCGTGGTCGATCGCGTGCCAGACCAGGAAGGCGACGAAGGGGATGAAGGCCAGGGCCCCGATCCACTGGGTCTTGACGCGTTGTTGACGCATGGAGCGCAGGACGCCCTGGATATGGCGGGCGCTGGCGTCTTTCCTGTCGTGATGACCCGCGACCTCGTGCTGGTAATGGAGGTCCAGGTCCTCGGCGAGGTTTTCCGCGACGTAGAGCCCCAACAATTTCTTGCGCGCCTCGGCCGGAACGCCCTCGCGGATCAGGGCCGCTCCCAGGGGCTCGCCCTCGTGGAGGCGGCGGTCGATCGCGGGATGCTTGTCGCCGAGGATGTCCTTGTGGAAGTCGACGAACTCGGCGGCGATCAGGACCTGTCCGTGCCGCAGGGCCTGCAAGAAGCGCACGTCGGCGGTGTGCAGGTCGAGGATGTCGAGCTTTTGCGTGTCGACCACCTTGCCCTTCAGGCGCTTGCGCACGTTGAAGTAGACGATCAGGTAGCTGCCGACCGCGACCGGCAGGCAGTAGCGCAGAAAGAAGGCATTGTCCAAGTGCGGGTGTAGGTTGGCCTTCATGATCAGGTTGGGCGGCTCGCCGTAGGCCAGCCACATCCCGCAGACGGTCGTCACGATGGTGGAGACCATCACCGCGTAGAGCACGGCATCGTCCTTCACCTTCGCTAGAAACAGGATGAGCACCATGACGCGGATCATCAGGCCGATCATCGAGACGCCGTCGAGGATGCCGGAAGCGAAGGCGACGATGGCGGTGAGGATGGCGATGGTCGGCGCGACCTTGCCGCGGTTCTTTTGCAGCACGGAGAAGCTGATCGTCTCGAGCAGCCGGGTCTGGGCGATGGCCGCGACGAAGAGGGTCAGGCCCAGGATGAAGAGCATGGTGTCGGCGTGGATCAGCTCGTTCAGGCCGTGGAGGCTGAGCAGCCAGTGCTTGAGAAAGGCGATCAGCGCGGAGCCGCCCTCGGCTTGCAGGCCCTGGCGCAGGTGCGAGTCCGGCCACCAGAGGTTCCAGAAGGTGGCGAAGATGACCAGCCCCGCGCCGTAGGTGATGGCGTTCTTGTCGATCCGGTAGCGGATCGAGCCGAAGACGAAGAGGCTGATGACGGTGAGGAAGACCTCGACGGCGACCAAACTGGGCGGCAGGGCCACGCTGCGGCCCAAAAAGTAGATCCCGACCGCGACGATCAGGCAGCCGGCGAGGAATTTTTTCGAGGAGATCTCGACGAGGTTGTTGACGTTGTCCTTGGCGTTTTCCATGAAAAAATCACAGGACCCGGCGGTAATCTTCGATCTCTTTTTCCCACACCTTGACCCCGCAGAAGCGCTCGCCCTCGGGGCAGATCGGCTTCACGCCCGCGTGCTTGCGGATGTAACAGGGGGCCAGGATGTGGCGTACCAAGGAGGGATGCACATTTTTCACGGCCTTCAGCTCGTCCATCGTCGCGTAGAAGATCTCCTCCTGCGCCGTGTAGCACGCACGGGTGTGCCACTTGTGGTGCAGGTTGAGCAGATCCCCCGATTCTTCGAAGCGGATCGGAAAGGCGTTGGGGAGCAGGTAGAGCGCGAATTCTTTCTTGAGGCCCATGTCGAGCAGGCGGTCGATCGCCGCGAAGCTCGCGTCCATCGAGGCGCGGTAGAGCTCGAGCGCGGCCTCGTTCTCGCGGATCAGCAGGGGAACGATGTAGTCGGGGCGCCCGGTGTAGTGCGCCTCGAGCAGGGGCCGCGAGGCCGGCGTCATGCGGTGGCGCTGGTCCTGGGAGTCGGCCGTGTGGCTGATCTTCTTGCGGAAGGTGTAGTGCACGTGGAACAGCGTCCGCGAGAGCTTGGAGAGGGTGTTGACGTTGAGCGTGTCGGCCAAAAAGCGGTTTTGCGCGGGGTTCAAGACGGCCTCGATGGCCTGCTCGTCGGAGAGCTGGGCCCGCGTGACGCCCAAGACCGAGCGCACCGACTGCGCCAGGGTCTGCGGGGCATGGGCCTTGTAGTCGACCAGGGCGGCGTAGCGCCCCTCGAGCGAGGCGTCGAACTCGCGCAGATAATTTTCGTGCACCGGCGTCTTGTCTTGGAAGGCCTGCATCCACCGGTATTCCGGCGTCTGCTCGGGCGGCAGCGGGTCGGAGAGCTCGCGGGCGAACTCGGGGTCGAGCTCGAGGACGGCCGCGACCATCTGCGCGACGACCTGACGCTGCTCCCAGGGCGTGTCGTAGCAGTCCATCAGGCGGTGGTAGCGCATCAGCGTCAAGGCGGAGACGGTGTGGTAGAGGTAGGCGTGGGTCGCTACCGGCAGGACGTAGCGCGCGACCTCGTAGGCCTTTTTCTTCAGGACCGGCTCGTAGCGGTCGAGGTACTTTTGCCGCACCGGGAAGATCTGAAAATACTCTTCCTTCACGCGGGGCAAGAGCAGCTCGATCAATTTCTCGTAGTCGCCCATCTGCGCGGCGACGGCGTCTTCGTAGACTCGGCGCTGGGCCTCGTCCAGCGGCGGGACGGTGTAGTGCCCGCGCGCGACCCGCACGTAGCGCTGCGAGACCTGCTCGCTGTTGTAGTAGGGGTGCGAGTGCAGGAAGGACCAAATGAATTGCCGCGAGACGTTCTCGAGCGAAAAGACGAAGTGCGCGTGCTGCCGCGTGGTCAGGTGGCCCGCCTCGCGCGTGCTGGCGGCGATCTTGTCGCGCAGAGCGCGGGCCTTTTCGTCCTTGTTGACGTCGGGCACCCGGATCACCCCCTTGGCCGAGTAGCAGGTGCGCGCGGTGGCGACCGCGAGGTCGTAAGGATCGCGGATAACGGCCTCGAGCGTCACTTTGGGGGGAGGAGAGGACAGGGTCTCCATGAACGGGATCTCCTGCGCCTAGGACTAGGCAATTTACCGGGGGGCGTCAACAGCCAAGTGCCGGAGTGTCGAGGTGTCGAAGTGTCTAAGTGAGGATAGGGACTTGCCATTTCAATATCTGTGGATAAAGCGCCGCAGGGCCGCGATGCCGGCGCGCAGCTCGGGCTCACGGGACAGGAAGGAGAGGACGAGGTGGGTGCCGGACTCGTCGTCGTAGAAGTAGCCGGGGTGGAGGAAGACGCCTTCTTCCTCCATCAGGCGGATCACCAAGCCCTCCTCGTCGAAGGGCATTTTTTTGGCCACCGAGAGGGTGAGGTAGAAGCCGCCCTGGGGCGGGACGAAGCGCAGGGCCGATTCCTCCTGCAACAAGGCGACGGCCAGGTCGCGGCGACGGCGGACCTCGCGGCGATAATCCGCCAGGAAGGGGGCCCCCTCGGCGAAGAGGGCGGGCAGGGCCTCCTGGATGGGGATGTGGCAGGAGAGGAAGGTGTCCGCAATCGTCTCGAGTCGGTCCAAGGCCGGCGCGACCCGCGCGGCCTCGCCGCTCAGCGCGATCCAGCTGAGCTTGAGGCCGGGGAGGGCGAACATCTTGGAGAGGCCGTTCAGGGTGAAGCAGAGTTTGGGCCTTTCCAGGGCCATGGGTCGCGGGAAGGCGCCGGGGCCGAAGTAAAATTCGGAAAAGACCTCGTCGCAGATCAGCGGGAGGTTTTTTGCGTTGGTCCAGGCGACCAACCGCGCGACCTCCTCCGGGGAGGCGACGGCGCCCGTGGGGTTATTGGGTGAGACCAGGATCACCGCGCGGCTGCGGGCGTCGGCGCGGCGCTCGAGGTCCTCGAAGTCGAGGGCCCAGGCGCGGTCCTCGCGCAGGGCGTAGTGGCGCAGCTCCACCCGGGCCAGCTCGGCGATGGCCTCGAAGAGCGGGTAGGCGGGGACGGGCGCGAGCAGGTTGTCGCCCGGCCCGGCGAGCAGCGAGAAGAGGTGGAAGAAGGACTCGCTGGTGCCGGAGGTGAGGACCAGGTGCTCGGGGTCCAGCGCGGCGCCCTGTCCGGCGTAGTAGCCGGCGATGGCCGCGCGCGCCTGCGGCAGGCCCTTGGGGTGGGGGCGGTAGTCTTGCCTCTGGAAGTAATCGCGATAGGCCTTTTCGAGGATCTCGCCGGGGAATTGGAAGCCTTGGTCGTTGGGGTTGCCGGCGTAGAGGCGGAGGATCTTCTTTCCGGCCGAGGTGAGGCGGCGGTAGGTTTGCTCGATGGGGTTGAGCGCCGTGGTCATGGGACTTGTAGGGGCGAACCTCGTGTTCGCCCTCCCCTGCGGTGATTGGAGATTTTTCCGAAGTGAATAAAAAGGCCGACCCGGTGCCGGGGGCGAACACGAGGTTCGCCCCTACAACAGATGCTTCAGGGCTTCCCTCAACCCCGGATATTGAAACTTAAACCCCGCCTTTTCCAGCTTCGCCGGCACGACTCGGGCACTGGACAGCAAGAGCGCGTCGGCCATCTCGCCGATCAGCATCCGCGCGGTGGAGGCGGGCAGGGGAAAGCAGGTCGGGCGCCACAGCACCCGGCCGAGGGTCTTGGTGAATTCTTTGTTGGTGACGGGATCCGGCGCAACGACGTTGATTGGGCCGCGCAGCGTCTCGTTTTGGATGGCGAACTCGAAGGCGTTGACGACGTCGTCCAAGGCGATCCAGCTCCAGTATTGTCGGCCGCTGCCGATCACGCCGCCGACCCCGAGTTTGAAAGGGAGCAGCATCTTCTTGAGCGCTCCGCCCTCCGGGCTGAGCACGACGCCGAGGCGCAGGTTGGCGGTGCGGATGCCGGCCTTGGCGGCGAGTTCGGAGGCCTCTTCCCACTCTTGGCAGATCTCCGCTAAAAATCCTTCGCCGGGACGGCTCTCTTCGGTGAGCGGCTCGTCGCCGCGGGACCCGTAGAAACCGACGGCGGAGGCGCAGAGGAAGGCCTTAGGCTTTATTTCGAGATGCGCCAGCGTATCGGCCAGCGCTCGCGTGCCGTGGACGCGGCTGTCGCGGATCTTGCGCTTGCGCTCGTCGTTCCAGCGGCCGGAGGCGATGTTTTCGCCGGCGAGGTTCACGACCACCTCGGGCTTCAGGTCGGCGAGACCGGTCTTGTCGACGCTGCCGCCCTCCGGATTCCAGTAGGCCTCGCCCTTGGCGGCGTTGGCCTTGCGGCGGACGAGGCGGCTGATGCTGTGGCCTTGGGCGCTCAGGCGGGCGCTGAGCGCGGACCCCACCAGACCGCCGGCGCCCGTGATCAAAATTCTCATAATTCCATCCCTTTTGTTCCTTCAAAAGCCGCGTCCCTTATCCAAAAACCCCCCTTCCGAGGCAAGGAAAATTAGTCGCCGCGCGGTCTTCTGCGAAGCTTGGCCAACAGGAAGCGCAGGCCCGCCCAAAGGCGGTTTTTTACGGCGACCGCAGGCGGCGGGGGAACGAGGCTCGGCGCGACGGACTCCCGTTCCGCCGCCGGGCTCAAGACGCCGATCGCCACGTCGCCGTCGGAGTAATACCAATCCCCCTCGCCGTTGCGCCCGTTCAGCGTCGGTCCCACGCCCGAGACCGAGTGCAGGGACTCCAGGCGGCCCGCCGCCTGCAGGTCGGCGATCAGGCGGTCGCGCTCGGCGTCCACGTCGGGGGCGATGTGGTGGAGGATCTGGCCGGTGTAGCGGCTGAGGCCCAAGCTGACGTCGAAGGTCGCGGCGCCGATCCAGAAGGGGCGCCCGGGGACGCCTAAGGCGTCGGCCCGCCAAAAGCGGACGTGGTGTCGTCGCTTCAAGGTTGGGCCCGCGGCCTTCTCGAAGGCGAGGTCCTCTTTGCGGCCGAACAGATAGAGATGGCTGACAGGGGCCTGCGGGTAGGGTTCCTTCAAGGCCAGGGTCTTGGCCATGTCCCAAAGACTGTGCAGGCGCAGGGGATCGGCCGGGAGCCATCCCGCCTCGGCCATCGCCCGCTGCAGCTCGGCTTCGTCGCCGATCAGGCCGACGTTGAGTGGATCGCCCGCGATGCCCTCCTTGGTCCGCGTCACCGCGGGGGAGGCGGACATCGCGGGCTGAGCCCCGTAGTGTCTCCAGAAGAAGGGCAGAAAAAAATAGGCCAAGAGCCCGTAGGCAAGGATGGCGATGACGAGGAGGGTCAGCATGGGTTCATCTTAAGGCATAAAAAAAACCCGCCCCGCGGAACGGGACGGGTTTTGCAGAAACGCGTTTGGGCCTACCAGCGACCGCCGCCACCGCCGCCGCGGGGACCGCGATCGCGACCGCCGCCGCCACCACCGCCGCCGCCGCCGAAGCGTCGGCCACCGCCGCCGCCACCACCGCCGCCGCCGAAACCGCCACCACCGCCGCCGCCGCTGCGGGGGGCCATCGGGCGGGCTTCGTTCACCTTCAGGGTGCGGCCGCCGACTTCCTTGCCGTTGAGGGCGTTGATCGCCGCCTCGGCCTCGCCGTCGTTTTCCATCTCGACGAAACCGAAGCCTTTGGATTGGCCCGAAAATTTGTCTTTGATGACCTTCGCGGAAAGGACCGCGCCGTAGGGGGCGGCCAGTTCATTCAATTGAGCGTCGTCGACCGAGTAGGGAAGACTGCCCACATAGAGTTTCTTGCTCATTAGAGAGCTCCTTTATGAAAAAAAGGGGTTTTGGTTCGGCATCTTTCTCTGAATGGGGCTAGGAAAGAAACGGTAGGCCCGAAAAACAGGTGGGTCGACTGCCAATCCAGCAACTCATTAGGGTCAGAATGCAATGTAAAAACTATCATGAGTCCAAAAACCTGGCAATTAGTAATGCAGGGCCCCGGTTTGGACGACCTCGAAGGCGTTTCCGGGGACGGACTTGAGCTGCTCGAGGTCCTCGTCGTCCCAACGGGCGTCGGTCGTCCCCGAGATAAACCAGTCGCTGCCGTTGTCGGCCACGAACATCCCGTACTTCTTGAGGGCCTCCAGCACCACCCGGGAGGCCCCAGTGAAGCCGGAGGTGTCGAAATCGGCCTTCAGCCGGACCCTCAGGCCCATGGGCGGCGCGTCCGGATCCGCGGTGTCCCCGGCCTGGTGGGTGGCGGGGTGGATGAAGGCCCGTTGGGTCGAGGCGACCGTGAAGCGGAGGGCGTGGCGGATTTCCCCTTGGGTGACGGCCTCGTCGTAGCGGACCAGACCCGGCAGGATGGGCAGTCCGGCGGCGTCGGCCGAGGTCCAGGTGTCGGGACGTAAGGCATTGGAATTCAAATTGAAGATGGCCCCGGAGAAGGCCTCCCAACCCGGCCCGACATATTCGGCCGCAAACATTTCGTACAGAATGCAGTTGTCCGTATCCAAGACCAAGACGTGTCGGTCGCCCCCGGCTTCGACGGGGGCGTTCGGGGGAATAGGGTAGGGCCCTGGGTCGCTCTCGTCGGCCTCGCTGAAGGAGACCGGGACCTTGGGCTGGTCGCCCTTCACGGTCGTGTAGGGAATGCCGTAGTCGGGGTTGCTGCCGAAGTCGGGGTGGAGGTTCTCGGAGTCGCCGTTCATGTGGGCGATGTAGGCGTCGGAGTTGGGGTCGACGGGGTCCTGGGAGACGTCGCGGTTCCAGGGGTTGTCCGGCGGGAATATGGCGCAGTCGCCCACGCTGCCGCCGCCGTTGGCGGCTCCGGAGCCCCCGGTATTCTGGGTCTGGGCTCCACTGGTGCTTCCTCCCGAGCCGCAGGCCGAGGCGAGCAAGATCGGCAACAGGTATAAAAAGAAACGCGCAGTTTTCGGAACGGCCATGGTCCCCCCCTTCCGGTCTGTATCGGCCTTAGACCGCCCGGCCGGCAAAGGCAAGCCGCCCGGCAACCTTTGGGCCGGCGGGCCGATAACAGCCTATCTCCACGCGAATAGGGCTTAAGGGGGTTACATGAAGGCAAGCGCCTCGCCGCTAGGCGTCCGATCGACGGCCCTAAACGCGGAATACGAAAATCTACTCCGAGAGACCGATCCCGAACTGCGCGATCGAGGCCTCCTGAGCTTCGCGCATCGTTTAGATTCGGCCGGATTCCGCGAAACGGCGCGCTCCCTCTATATCAAGCTCGGCGACAGCACGACGCCTTTCGTCCAAAGGCGCGCCCGGCAACATCTCTTGGGCCGCGAGGCGCCGTGGGGTCTGCGCGCGGAGCGTTGGTTGGAGGACGGCGCCCGAAGCTTGGCCGAGCCAAGCCTTTGGCTTCCCTTGGCGGCGGGCGGCGTTTTTATGAGGATCGGCGCGAGCCGCCTTGGTCATTGGGCGCTGAGCGCGGCCTCCCGGATGCAGCGTGGCTTAAGCGGCCTGGCGCCCCTGACCCGCAGCACGATCTTGCCCGCCGCGGCGGGATTGTTGACCGCCTGCCGTTCGAGGCCCGAGGAGAGCCTGCAGGGCGTCGCGCAGTGGGTTCGGCGGGAAAAATTGGAGATCAACGGCAACGATTCCGCGGGAAGGGTCCTCTATATCCGGCAAATTCACGATTTCCCCGGCCTGAGCTCCGCGGAGGCGCGAGAAGTCGTCGATTACCAGCGTCACATCCTGGACGAGCTCGAGGGGGAGAAACCCAATCACGTCTTTTTGGAATCTCTGACCGAGGATTATCCGCCGCGCTCCAAATTCCACCCGCGTCCCGGGCCCTTTCAGTTGATTCGCAACGTGTTTCCCGCGGGGGTTCCGCGGGAACTCAGCATGAGCCAGCGCAAACTATTGTTGGAGGAGGGGGCGGGCATGATCTACGCCGCGCTTCGCGACGAGGTATTCCTTCACAAGACCTGGACTCGAGAGGAGGCCGAGGAAAATTATCGCCGGCTCTATCAGGGGACCGGCCGCGAGGCCCTGGATCCCGACGAGGCGGTGAAGGACCTTGGTTGGATCATCCAACTGGAGAAAAACGTCCCGGAGGTCTTCGACGCCCGAGAGACGATGGCCGTGCGGGAGGTCCTGAACCTGCTGCAAAAAGCCCCCGGCGCGAAGGCGGCCCTGATCTTCGGGGCGGCGCACGAGTTCGCCGACGATTTCAAGAAGCAGGCCAAGGTTCCGATGCTGCGCTCGGTGGTTTGGGAGCCCCATGATGCCAGGGATGGCTCTGGGTGGCGTTGACCCCTAGGGGTGTTTGCCTAAATCAAGGTTTGCGGACGGCCTGGGAAATCAAGATGACCGACTTCGCGGCGGGATCCGGTTTCTGGGCGCAGGAGGGAAAATGTCCCTCGCTTTGTCTCGGGTAGATCGTAATCGTCACAAGGGAGTTTTCTGGAGGAACGATTTTTCGGGAGGCATGCGCTTCTTGGGCGGAGGCGGCGCCAAGCTTCTTTTCGAAAAACTCCGTCACGGCCGCGACGGAATCGCCGCTCGCGAAGCTTTTCCACTGAATGTGCATTTTCTCGCCGGCGACGTGCTCGTCGCAGAGCCGCGTCGAGCCGGGGTACTGCGGGATGTTTTCGAAGGAAAGGGCGGCTGTGAAGCCGTCCACGGCCGTGAAAGCAAGGACGGAACCGAGGACGGTGTAGGACAAGTATTTTCGGAAGGAAGTCATGCGGTTCGATTCCTCCTGCTTCGCCGAGGAGCCGGTTTTATCTTCCCAGCCTTGGGCGACCTTGTCGAGGACGATTTCCCCGGGCACGTCGACCGAAATCCCGCTTTAACTCGCGGCTCGGCTTCGCTTCCCAGTTTTCCGAGCGGATTCTTTCTCCAATACCTTCTTGAGGTACTGCCCGGTATAGCTTTTGGAATTGGCAGCGATCTGCTCCGGCGTGCCGGTCGCCACGATCGCGCCGCCCTCGTCGCCGCCCTCGGGGCCCAGGTCGATGATGTGGTCGGAGGTCTTGATGACGTCGAGGTTGTGCTCGATCACCACCGCCGTGTTGCCGCCCTCGACGAGGCGTTGGAGCACTTCCAACAAACAATGGATGTCGGCGAAGTGCAGGCCGGTGGTGGGCTCGTCCAAAATATAGAAGGTGCGGCCCGTCGAGACCTTGCTCAGCTCGCGGGACAGCTTGATGCGCTGGGCCTCGCCGCCGGAGAGCGTCGTCGCCGATTGGCCGAGCTCGATGTAGCCTAAGCCCACGTCGACCAGGGTCTTGAGCTTGCGCTTGACCGTCGGGATGTTGGCGAAGAACTCCATCCCCTGCGCGGCCGACATCTTGAGGACCTCGGCGATCGATTTGCCCTTGTACTGCACCTCGAGGGTCTCGCGGTTGTAGCGCAGGCCCTTGCATTCCTCGCACTCGACGTAGATGTCGGGCAGGAAGTGCATCTCGATCTTGATCATCCCGTCGCCCTCGCAGGCCTCGCAGCGTCCGCCCTTCACGTTGAAGGAGAAGCGGCCCGGTTTGTAGCCGCGCATCTTCGACTCGTTCAGCTCGGCGAAGAGGTCGCGGATCAACGTGAAGAGCCCCGTGTAGGTCGCCGGGTTGCTGCGCGGGGTGCGGCCGATCGGGGTCTGGTCGATGTTGATGACCTTGTCGATGTGCTCGAGGCCCTTCAATTCCTTGTATTTGCCGGGGACCTCGCGGCTCTGGTTCAGCTTCTGGGCCAGGGCCTTGTAGAGGGTGTCGTTGATCAGCGTCGATTTGCCGGAGCCGGAGACGCCCGTGATGCAGGTCAGGGTGCCCAGCGGGATATCGACGTTCAAGTCCTTTAGGTTGTTGGCCGAGCAGCCAAGGATGCTCAACTTATCGCCGCTGCCCTTGCGGCGTTGTTCGGGAAGCGGGATCGATTTTTTTCCGCAAAGAAACTCCCCCGTCACCGAGGCCGGATCCGCCATGATCTGGCCCGGTGTCCCGTGGGCGACCAGGTAGCCGCCCTCGACGCCCGCCCCGGGGCCCATGTCGATGACGTAGTCGGACTCGAGGATGGTCTCCTCGTCGTGCTCGACGACGAGCACCGTGTTACCCAGGTCGCGCAGCCGCTTGAGCGTCTCCAGCAGCTTCGTATTATCGCGCTGGTGCAGGCCGATGCTGGGCTCGTCCAGGATGTAGAGGACGCCGACCAGGGAAGAGCCGATCTGGGTCGCCAGCCGAATGCGCTGGCCCTCGCCCCCGGAAAGCGTGCCGCTGCGGCGGTCCAGCGAGAGGTAGTCGAGGCCGACGTTGTGCAGAAAGGTGAGGCGCTCGTTCAGCTCCTTCAGGATGCGCTCGGCGATCTGCATCTCTTTCTTGCCCAGTTTCAGCTTGCCGAGCGCCTCGAGGCACTGCTTGACCGAGAGCGAGGTGATCTCGTGGATGGCCTTGCCGTTGATCTTGACCGCCGTCGCCTCTTTCTTCAGCCGGCTGCCGCCGCAGAGCTCGCAATCCTGGAAGGCCATGTACTTTTCCAGCTCTTGGCGCATCCAGTCGCTGTCGGTCTCGCCGTAGCGGCGCTTCAGATTCGCCAGCACGCCCTCGAAGCTCGCGGTGTAGTGCTGCTTGCGTCCGTTGCGTTCGTAGGTGAAACGGATCTCCTCGTCGCCCGCGCCGTGGAGCAGGATGTCCTGGTGCTTTTTGGCCAGCTTTTCGTAGGGAATGTCGGTGCGGAACTTGAAGTGCTGGGCGACGGCGTTCAGGATGTTGGGGTAGTAGGTCGAGGTCTTCGAGTACCACGGCGCGATCGCGCCCTCTTCGATCGTGAGGTGCGGGTTGGGCACGACCAGGGTCGGGTCGAAGAACATCTTGCTGCCCAGCCCCTTGCACTCCGGGCAGGCGCCGAAGGGGTTGTTGAAGCTGAACAGGCGCGGCGAGATCTCGGCGAAGCTGATCCCGCATTCGATGCAGGCGAACTTCTCGCTGAACAGGAGCGGGGCGGCCGCGGGCTTCGCGCCTTCCGGGAGGAACTCCACCTTCGCGATTCCTTCCCCGAACTTGAGCGCCGTCTCCAGCGAGTCCGCGAGCCGGGTCTTCACGCCCGCGTTGACCACCAGGCGGTCGACGAAGAGGTCGATGTCGTGCTTCTTCTTCTTGTCCAGTGCGGGGACCTCTTCCAAAAGGTGGGTCTGCCCGTCGATCTTGACGCGAACGAAGCCCTTGCCGCGCAGGCCCTGGAGCATCTGCCCGTACTCGCCCTTGCGGCCGCGGATCAGCGGGGCCAGCAGGTGCATCTTGGTGCCCTCCGGCAGCTTCATCAAGTGATCGACCATCTGAGTGACGGTCTGGGCGCGGATCTCTTTCCCGCACTGGTAGCAGGTGGGCGTGCCGACCCGGGCGAAGAGCAGGCGGAAGTAGTCGTAGATCTCGGTGACGGTGCCGACCGTGGAGCGCGGGTTGTGGCTGATCGTCTTCTGCTCGATGGAGATGGCGGGCGAGAGCCCTTCGATGGTGTCGACGTCCGGCTTGCCCATTTGCTCGAGGAACTGGCGCGCGTAGGCGGAGAGCGACTCGACGTAGCGCCGCTGTCCCTCGGCGTAAAGCGTGTCGAAGGCGAGCGAGGACTTGCCCGAGCCGGAGAGGCCGGTGATCACCACCAGCCGGTTGCGCGGGATGTGGACGTCGATGTTCTTGAGATTGTGCTGGCGGGCACCCTTAACGATAATCGCCTGAGGCTCCATAAGCCTTAACGACTAGCTGCGCGGGGCTGCGGGGGTCAATGGGAAATCTGGCCGCGAATCAAGCCAGGTAGGAATCCGGCGCCTCGCGGCGCTCCTCGCGGCCTTCGCCGCCCTCGTGGTTCGAGCCGCCGCCCTGCGAGCCGCCGCCGAAGCCCTGATGGCCGTCCTCGTCGATCGCGGTGGGGCCGTCGACGTGGTAGGTACTGCGGCCGCTCAGGCCCAGCGCCAGGGTGGCCAGCGGGGTGGGCCCGAGGCTGCTCGGGTTGGAGGTCAGGCCCTGCATGCCGGAGAGGCTGGTGAGCAGGGCGGGGACGAAGAAAGCCAGTGCGTTGCCGCCGTTACCGCCGTTGGACGCGGCGTTCGGGACGACGGTCGGGGCGTGGGCGACCGGAACCGGGGCGCGGCCGTCGGCGGGCGCAAGCGGCGCGGCGCCATGCCCTTCCACGGAACCACCGGCCAAGGCCGTGCTTCCGCCGAGCGGAGCAGCGTCGGAGGCCCAGCCGGCGTCGCGGTTCAGGACCCGGCGGATGTCCTCGGCCAAGAGGGTCGCCACCGAGGTGGAGGTGCCGAAGAGATTGCCGGTGAAGCCGGTGAGCGGGAGCGCGTCCGCGAGGATACGCAGGCGAAGCAGGTCTTCGAAGGTGCCGGTCGGGAGCGCCCCATGTTGTTGCACGAAACTCACGATCCCTTCGGTGGGCACGCCCTCCAGCGGGGTGCCGGCGGTGCGCTGTTCGATCAGCGCCACGAGCTGTTCGGCGGCGCCCGTGTTGAGCGCGAGGGAGGCGACGGCGGCGGGCACTACGGCGCCGGGCGCCAGAGAGCTCATTGCGGCGACGACCGCGCTCGCTCCGCCCTGGCCGAGGCTGAGCGCGAGCGCGTCTCCGGAGCGGGCGGGGGCGATCGAAGAGGCGTTCGAGTTGGCGACGACCGGCGACGAAGAGCTGGCGTTGCACAGAGGCGCGATCTGCGCCTGCCCTTGCATCCAATTGCGCAGGCCGGCGTTCTGCGGCGAGCTGTCGCGGGCCACCGAGACCAGCAATTCGCGGGCCTCGACGTTGTTGCGGTCGCTGCGGGCGACGTCGGCGACCGTGGCCAGCAGGCCCTGCTGCAAGGTCCGGTCTTCGGGATGGCTCAGGATGAATTGGCGCAGCGAGAGGGCGCCTTCCCGACGGGCGACCGGGTCGGAAGAGCCCAGCTGGGCCAGCATCGGGATCAAATTTTCTTCATTGGAGACGTAGCACTGGTTGAGCAGGCTGGGGTCGGAGGCCGCCGCGCTCGCCAGGGTCATCAGTTGTTGGCGGGCGGTGGGATTGCTGCGGGCCTCGCGGATTAATTCGATGATTTCCAGGGTCCTCGAGCCGCCGGAGCCGTCCGAGACGCGGATACTGTCGTGGGGCGAGAGGTGCCGGGGGAGGCGAAGCGGAGTGGAATAGGCATCGCCGCCGCTGGAACCGGCGGAGGTCGAGGTCAGGTCGACGACCGGCTCGGCCGGGAGCGAGACGGAAGCGCCCGGGTCGATGGAGATCCCGAGGTTGGGGTCCTCGTAGGAGGTAAAAGTGCTTGAATTTACTGGATTATTATCGAAATCTCCCACGGGAGGCTATTCCTTTCCCCCAAAACGATCGTCCTTGATCCTTAATATCGGGCCGCGAACCCGGCCAGGTTGCCTGGTCGGTAATTTTTTTCTCTTATACAAGCCTAAGGGGAAGCGCCGCCTTTGTCAGCAGGAGATTGCCTCCGGATAAAAAAAGGGCCCGCCACCCCCGAGGCGGGCCCTCCCCTCTGGCAACCCCATCGATACCTAGTCCTTGGCCTTCCCGTTGTACTCGAGCTTCGGGTACTCGTAGACCCAGGCCGGCCACTCCATCTTGTCGTAATTTCCCCCGCTCTTCGTGCCCTTGCCGTCCCAGGCCATCGGGACCAATTCCGGGGCCTCGTCCGGCAGGCGGGGGACGTTCAGCTCGAAGGCCTGCGCCATCAGGTCGGCCTCCAACGAGACGCTTCCCTCGCCGTAGAGGGCGCCCAAGGCCGTCTCGACCTGGCCCTGGAAGGCGGCGATCTTTTCATTCATGTCGATCGAGGCGGGATCGGCGCCGGTCTGGGCCTGGAGCAGGTATTCGTAAGCGGAGAGGTCGGTGTCGTCCATGTCCTTGTTGCTCAACACGGCCATGGCGTTGCGGTCCTTCGCCTTTTGGACCATCTCGGCGTCCTTCTTCAGCTTGTCCTCGACGGCCCTCTTCGCACCCTGGAGGGACTCGCCCACGGAGGGATCCAGCTCGCCTAGGAATTTCAGGACGGACTCGTCCGCGGGCCGCGGGAGATTCTTAAGGTCGAGGCCGTATTTCTTCGCCAGCTCCTCGACGGCGGCCGGGTCCTGGCCGTAGCGCTCGGCGAGCTCGTTGGCCAGAGGCGAATGGGCGTTGGAGAGCTCGTAGCCCTCCCGCATGGCATCCAATTGTTCCTGATACATGTCGAGGGAGGCCGGGTGCAGGTCGGCGGAACTCTGCAGTTTCGCGAGCTTCTCGGCGTATTCCTGCTTCTGCTCGGGGCTTAAATTATCGCTCTCCTGGATGATTTCGAGCAGGGCCTGGCACTGTTGCTTGAACTCCGCGGTCTCGGATTCGGGGCCCTCCGGGGCGCCTTCCCAGTCGCCGATGCCGTCCACGGAGGGAGCGGGGCCTTGAGTGGAGGGGCCCTGGCCCTCGTTCAGGTACTGGTCCTGGGCGCAGGAGCCTTCGGCGCAGTTCTCATAAGCCTGGTCCCAATCGGAGTAATCCGCGGTGCCGACTCCGTAATCGTCCAAATAATATTCTTGGTTGGAATTAAGCCCCTGAATCGTATTCGACATGATTCCCCCTTCGCTCGCGCGGGACGCGAGGAAACGATTTTTCTTGGAGTGCCGAATTTCGATTTGGGCTGGGGATGGAGTGGAGAGAGGAGAGCCCCCTTGCCTTCGCCGAATCTTAAAAGCAAGTCATGTGCCAGGAAAAGGGATTTTGCATTAATTACGTAAGTATTTGAAATAATATATTTTTTTATCCAATCGCTCGACCAAGCCGGGTCCGGCTCGCGGGGGGACTTCTCCCCAAAAAATGCGCCCTCGATTCCTCGGGCGGGGAATTCCGGGGGAATGGCTCCCCACGAATCGCCTCGCGCAGGACGGCTTTCAATCCAGGATCCCCGGATAGGCCTTGCGGATCAGCTTCGCGATTAGGAAGTTGATCCGGTAGAGGTTGGCCAGCAGGTCGAGATGGATGGAGCTGGTCTCGAGGCTTTCTTTGCGGCCTAAGTGCAGGCGGTTCAGGTGGGCCTGCTGGTATTCCTTCTCCACCTGGACCAGCTGCTCGTTGTGGCGCAAGAGCTTCCGGGCCAGGGTCTCGTCCTCCGTCGCCAGCGAGCCCGCCGCGATCTGGAAGTTCTCGACGATGCGGGCGTGGAAGTCCTTGAGCTCCGCCCAGCCCTCTTCGGAAAACTTCCGGCCGGTGCGGATCTTCTTCTCCGCCAGCTCCAGGACCGCGCGGTTGATGATGTCCCCGATCTCCTCGAGGATCCCGGTCATCTCGATCAGCCGCAATTCCATCTCGCCCTGCTCCGGGCTCAATTGCTCGAGGGAGAGCCGGGCGAGGAAGAACTTGATCTCGCGGTTGAGCAGGTCGACTTGGTCGTCCTCGCTTTGGATGGCCTCGAGGAGCACGCGGTCGTTTTTCTCGAAGACGGCGAGGCAGTCGGAAAACATCCCCAGGTCGAGGTCGAGCATGCGGAGCATCTCGCGGCGCACGTTGGCGAAGGCGAGGCTGGGGGTCTCGAGCGACTTGGGGTCGAGGTAGCGCGGCCGGAACTTCTCCTCCTAGCCTTTGCGCGGGTCCGGCAGCAGCTTTTGGATGAGCCAGGCCGCGGGCTTGAGCAGCGGGAGGAAGACGATCACCAGGCAGACGTTGAACGCGAGATGGGCGATCGCGATCTGCCCGCTGACGGGAAAAGAGCCGTGCAGCTGCGTGGCGAACCATGTCACCGACTGCGCGAAGGGCTTGAGCAACAGCATTGCGGCGACGGCGCCGCTCGCCTTGAAGAGGAAGTGGGCCAGCGCCACCCGCTTGCCGGCGGCGTTGGAGCCCAGGCTGGCGAGGATGGATCCCGAGCAGGCCCCGACGTTGGCGCCCAGCACGATCGGCAGGGCGGTCTCCAGGGTGAACAGGCCCGAGAAGGCCAGGGCGATGGCCAGGCCGATGGGCGCCGCGCTGTTCTGCACGGCGACGGTGAAGGCCAGTCCCGCCGCCATCGTCAGCCACGGGCGGTCGGCGAGGAAGGCGAAGATCTCCCGCAGCAGCGGGTCCTCCTGCAGCGAGCCCGTGACCGCGATGATCAGCTTCATGCCGAAGAAGACGAAGCCGAAGCCCATCAGGATCATGCTGACGTAGCGGCCGCGCTTGCCGCGGCGCAGGATGTCGACCACCAGGCCCGCGACCAGCAGGAGCAGGGAGTAGGTGGCGATGCCCTTGACCGCCAACAGCATGACGACGAAGGTGGTGCCGATGTCGGCGCCGAGCATGACGCCCATCGCCTGCGTCAAGGTCATCGCCCCGGAGGCGACGAAGCCGACCAGGTTGATGGTGGTGGCGCTGGAGCTCTGCAAGATGAGGGTGACGACGGCGCCGACGCCGAGGGCGAGGAAGCGATTCTCGGTAAGCGAGGCCAGGATGGTACGCAGCCGGTCCCCGGTGAGCAGCTGGACCCCCGCGCGGGTCAGGCGGATGCCGTAGATGAAGATTGCGATCGCGCCGAAGAAGGTCAGGGCCGAGAAGTGGCTGAAGTCCATAGGGCTGGCTTCAGCTTAGCACGGAAGCCGGAGCGCCTTAGAGCGTTAATTCGAGGGACGCCGCGTCAAGGCAGTCGGATCTGGATCTTCAGATCGCCGATTTCCAGTGTGGTGTCTGGCAGCAGGTCCAGGGTGATCCGCTCGGGCAGGCGCATGCCGTTGAGGACGAGCGGAACGCCCTCGCCGCCCTCGGAGCGGATCTTCCAGACGCCGTCTTCCTGGAAGAAGCGGGTCTCCTGCAGCTTGGCGACCGATTCCGGCACCAGGATCTCGACCTCGGACTTGGCGGTCTCGTCGCGGAGCAGCAACTCGGTGACATCGGCGCGCGAGCTGATTCGCACCGCCTTGTTCAGCGGAAGCTGGAGCTTGCCGTCCAGGAAGACTAGGGAGCTCGGTTTTTCCGGAGGAGGAGGCGCTTCGGGGCTCGCAAAGGGATTTTGTTTCACCTCGACGGACCCGAATTCGCCGGAGACCGCGGTCGGGCGCTCGTAGGGCGATTTCGGCGCGTTCGGCCAAAAATCGAAATGGAAATTTTCCCCGAGATAGATCCTTTCCCCTCCCTCCAGGACCGTCCATCCGGAGACGGCCTGTTTGCGCGCCGAGGGCTTCTTCGGCTCGCCGTTGAGAGGGAAGAATCTTTCGGCCCGGGTTTGGATCGAGAGCGAACTCTCCGGGCGCATCCCCCTCAGGATGAAGCGCCCCGCGCCGTCCAGGTAGATCAGGGCCGGATTTTGCGTCGCCCCGGGCGGGAAGGTGAATTGCAGGGACTGGACGTTCGCCGGCGCCTCCCCTTGGTGCCCGACCGCCCAGCCGGTGTTCAGCGAGCTGAGCAGGACATGGCGACCGTCGGGCAGGGCGAGCTCCCCGGCGCGGAAGGCCGAAAAGTCCGCCTCTTCGGTGCCGAGCTTGGCGAAGTGGGCCTCGAGGGCCTCGGGGCTTAAGTGCCGGTAGGCGGGGTGGACCTTGGCCTGCTCCGGCGGCGGGGTCGCCGCGTTCGGATGCGGCGGCACGGCCATCGGGCCCCGCGGCTCCGCCGCCTTGGCGCCGGCCGGCAAGGCGAAGATCAGCTCCGTGCCGTTGCCCAGCTGGAGGCTGTCGCCGTCGCGCAGCTCTTGGCTGCCGTGGATGCGCCGCAGGTTGACGCGGGTGCCGTTCCAGCTCAGGTCTTGAACGAAGTAGTGGCCGTCCTCGTCGCGGACGATGCGCGCGTGCCGCCGGCTTAAGTCGCGGTCGGAGATCGGGAAGCGGATATCGGGCGCCTCGGCCCCCGCGTGCTCGCGCCCGAGGATCCACTCGCTGCGGCCTTCCGCAAGCGGGATGCCGGGGCGGATCAGGAAGGCCTTCGGCTCCGCGCGGTCGAGCCGCAGGCGCAGCTCGACGCCGTTCTCGCCCAGGCGGATGCGGTCTTGGTCCTTGAGCGGAACCGGCTTCGACACGCGCTCGCCGTTGAGGTAAGTGCCCCCGGGGCTCCCCAAATCCTCGAGGGTGAATTTCCATTCCTTGGCCGAGGCGAGGGGTACTCGGATCTTGCCCCGGCCCTTGTCGGTCTGGACCTCGACCTTGGTCTCGTAGGTCACCTCGACGCGGATCTTGGCGTGCCGCGGCGCGATTCCTCCCTCCGTGCTGGAAAAGCCGAAGTCGATCCCCACCGCCTGCGGCGGGCTCTGGACGTCCTCGCGGCCGAGCACGGACTCGAAGACGAGCTGCTTGCGGGTCTCCTTGTCGCGGAAGCGAAGCTCCTCTTCCCGGCCCAAGACCTCGACGAGGACCTTGTGTTCCTCGCCCTTGCCGCGCGACGGCGGCTCGCTCTCGATGCGCCGGAAATTCACCGCCTCGGGGGCGGGCTCGAGGAGGGCCGCGCGGGGGGCCGGAGGCACCGGGGCGGCCTTGCCATCCGGGATCGCCGGCGGCTGGGAGGAAGTCTTGGCGGCCGCGATTTCCGGCGCGCTCGTCCGGGGCGGCGGGGACCCCTCCGTCTCTGGGGTCGCGGGCGGCGGCGCGGAGTTTTTTCCCGCCGGGCCCGGAGGCGCGCGCCGGGCTTGATACCATTCGAGGGCGAGCCTGCCGACCTGGGGCAGGTCTTCTTTCAGCCACCGCAGGAGGTTTCTGCCGAATTCTTTGATCTCCGGCGGGACGTCGACCTTCGGCGGCGTCTCGCCGGGCTTCGATTCGGGAGGCGTCGAGGCGGGATCCGAATCGCGGGTCTCGGTCTTCTCCGCCGCCTTCGCGGGCGATTTTGCCTTGGCCGGCTTGGCCTGCAGGGGCTGGGCCTCGAGATAGGCGATTCGCGCGTCGATGTCGCCGCGGCCGAGGCGCCCGGCGATGTGCCCGGCCACGAGGAAGTGCCCGTACATCAGGAAGTCGTCGACCAAGTCGGCGGCGTAGCCTTGCTGGGAGGCGTCGCGCAGGCCGAGCAGGCGGGTCAGGCTGTTGGCCGCCATGAGGCCGCCGAGGCCCAAGGCATGGGCTCCGACATGCGGCAGGGCGCGCTTCGCCCAGGCGCGGGGAACTCCGGTGGTGCCGAGATACTCCAGGGCCGGCACGGCGGTCTTGCCGCTGATGCGGCGCAGCCAGGCGCCTCGGCCCTCGGCCTTGGCGAAGTCTGCCACGGCCGGCTGCCAGCGTTCGGCCAAGGCGATGCGGCTGCGCCCCTCCGCCCAGGCCTCGAGGCCCTTCGAGTCGGCGAGATAGCGGTTGAAGCGCCGCGAGGCGATGCCGGCGCCGCGCAGGGTGCCGAAGGCCAAGAGCGCGCCGACCGTGTCGCGCGGCAGCTTGCCCCATTGTCCCTCGGGGCTCTCGGTGGCGCTGACGATCAACTTTTCCGTGAGGACGAAGGCGGGCGCCTCGACGCCGACGGAGACGGCCTCCGCGGCCCAGCGCAGCCGGCGCGTCTGATAGCCGGCGCGCGCGAAGAAGGCCGCCTTCGCGATCTGCCCGAGGGCCCCCGCGGCCGCCATGCTGAACAGGGTGCGCGGCGCCAAGACCTCCTCGGCGAAGACGGGCAGCAGCATCTCGACCTTCTGTCCCAGGTCGGCCTTTCCCGAGAACCAATTTTTCAGGTCCTGCGCGCCGTCGAGGCCGGGCGCGAGCGATTCGGCGATGCGCTTCGCGGTGGCGGGCAGCTTGGCCTTGCCCAAGAGCGCGCCGCGGGCGAGGACCAGCAGGCCGCTTTCCCGCAGCCCCGCGTCGGGCTCGTCGAGCAGGGCGGTGAGCTGTCGAAGGGTCGGGTCGCCGAGCAGGAAGTCCTTGACTTCCTGCTCGTAGCTCCCTTGCGCGGGCGTCGCCTCCAGGGCGGAGGCAAGGTCGCCGGCGTGGTCGCCGAGCGTCGCGTCGAGACTCTTGAAGAAAGAGAGTACCGCCAGGCGACGTTGTTCGTGGTCGGCGGAGGCCTTTCCGGCAAGTCCGTCGGAGAGGGCCGTGAACCAGGCTTGGTCGTGACGGTTGGCCTGCTCGATGCGCTCCGCGGCGGCGGTCTTCAGGATCTCCGCGGCCAGGGCGCGCGGCGCATGCCCCGACCGAATCTCGATCGCCCGATGGACTTGTCGGGCGAAGGGGCTGGCGGCGAGGAGAGGGGTCAGGCTCCGCCGCGCGGGCTCCCACTCGCCTCGGGAATACTGCGCGAGCGCCTGCAGCAGGGCGCGTGTCGGCGCCTGCAGGCCGTTTTCGCCCAGCCAGGCCGCGATCGCGGCCTCGGACTTTGCCGCGTCTCCGCCGATCGCCGCCGCCAGCGCATCGTGCAGGGCGGCGCGATCGAGCTCCGGCACCGCGAGGACCCCGGTCAAGGGGGTTGAGGTGCTCCGCCGGGCCAGGGTTTCGAAAAATCTCTTTCCGGCCTCTTCGTCCCGCTCGGTGAAACGGTAGAGGGCATACAGGATTTTTCCGGCGGGGTCTTGAGGCGCCTCGGCGACGACGGGCGCGGCCGCGGGACCCGGGTGGACCGGCGCCTGCGCGGGGAGCAGGTCTTTCAGCCATCCCGCCACCAAGGCCTGCAACTCGAGTGAATCCTTGGAGGGAGGCGGGCTGTCTTTGACCGCGGCGTAGGCCTGGTCGAAATCTTCGCCGGGCACCTCGCTGGGCACGAGCTCGCGGCCGGTGTTTAGGATTCGGCCGCTGGTCGGGTCGACCTCGTAGCTGTCGATCAGGAACATGCGCCCGTTCTTCTCGGCCTCCAGGCCGGGTTTGGAGTCGCTGTCCATGACGACCTGGACGCTTAGAAAAATCTTGTCGCCCTCGCGGCGCAGGACGAGGCCGGATTGCGGATCGCCGAATTTCATCCGGACCCCGAAGGGCACGGTCTTTTCCAGGACCGGGCTGAAGACCGCGAAATTTTTTCGGACCAAGGCCTCGTTGCCCTCGGGAAAGGGTCGGTGCAGGCGGCTCAGCACGCCGCCGAGAAAGCGCTGCAGTGGAGGGGCGTCGGCGGCGGGCTTGGGGAGCTTGTCCAAGTCCTCGAGGAAACGGCGGAGGTGCTCGGCGTGGGCGGTGATCTTGGCGCCGGGGTGGTCCTTGCGCGCGACGCTCACCCAGTAGCCGATGCGTTTGTTCGTGTTGAGGTCTTGGCGCAGGGAGCGCTCGAACGAGAGGATGCGGTCCGCCGCCTTGGACAGATGGAAGGCGTCCTTGACGTAGAGGCGGCCGTTCTGCGGGACCAAGTCGGTGTCGAAGGGAATTTGCAGGGTGAACTCGGGCCCTTGCGGACCCTCCTCGACGGAGACCTCCAGCTCGGCATCGTCCAGCTTGGCGTCGATGCCGTTCGGCTTGAGTCGGTCGCGCAGCGCTTCGAATAGGCCGAGTTGCTCGGCGAACAGCGCGCGCTCCCTGGGTGTTAAGCGGTATTTGATGCCCCCGCTCATGCGGTTGTGCCCAAGGGGTCCACCCCCGTGTTCCCCTGAAAAATCCGATGGATACGGATTCCCTTCTCGGCAGGGGAGCGGCTTAGTTGCGCGCCGGAGGCGATTTTTCCCGACCGGAAACTGAAGCTATTTTTCTTGAAATAACAGGGACTTAGTCGAGAGATCCCCGAAGAATTCCGCCAGGGCCGTCTGGATCTCGGTGAGCCCTTGGCAGGGGCTGACGCCCTGGACGTCCCAAGAGCGAAGGCTTAAGACCTTTTTACCCAGCTTCAGGGCGATGGCGACCTCGCTCAAGGTGCCGTAACCCGTGCCGATGGCGATGAGCAGGTCGGCGGCGTGGGCGATCAGCATGTTGCGCGAGTGCCCGAGGTTGGTGGGGATGGCGTAGGTGACGTAGTCGTTGGCCGCCTCCTTCTCGCCGCCGGGCAGGATGCCGATCACGGTACCGCCCGCCAGGTGGCAGCCGCGGCTGGCCTCTTCCATGACCCCGCCGAGGCCTCCGCAGACCAGGCTGAGTCCCATCGCGCCGATGAGCTTCCCGACCTCGAAGGCCATTTGGCGCTCGTTTTCGTTGGCCTCGGCGACGCCGATGACGCCGACTAGGGGTTTTGCAGGCATAAGCGACAGCACTATCAGAAGGCGGTCTTGGGACGACGGCCTTTTTGAGGTTACGGGTTTTTGAAAATAATATTATAAAGGCCTCGGTTTTTCTATGCGTAAGCTTATCGTCTTCGACATCGACGGCACCCTCCTGATGACGGGTGGGGCGGGGAAGGAGGCCTTCGACCGGGTCTTTCAGGAGCACTACGGCGTGGAGGGCGCCTGGCGGGACATCCACCCCGACGGCCGCACCGATCCGTCTCTGATCGTCGAGCTCTTCGAGAAGAACCTCGGGCGTCGCCCGAGCCCGGAGGAAATGGAGCGGATCGCGGCGTCCTACGCCCGCGCGATGGAGGAATGTCTGCCCCGCTCGCGGCGTTTCCGTTTGCTGCCCGGCGTGATCGAGCTGCTGGATTTTCTCTCCGAGCGCCGCATCGGTCTGCTTGGCCTGGCGACCGGCAATTTCGAAAGCACCGCCCATCAGAAATTGCGGCACGGCGGCTTGCACCGGTATTTTCAGTTCGGCGGCTACGGTTCCGACCACGGCCAACGCCTCGAGTTGACGCGCACCGCGATCGAGCGCGGGCGCACGCTGCTGGGCCGGCACCTCTCCAACGAGGAAATTATTTTGGTCGGGGACACCTTGCACGACATCGACTGCGGGCGACGTCTCGGGCTGACCACCGTGGCGGTGGCGACCGGCTCCACGCCGCGCGCGACGCTCGAGGCCGCGCGGCCGGACTTCGTGTTGGATAATCTCGCCCCTCTCGAAGAGGTGGTCTTGATTTTCGATTGAGCGAAAGGCTTAAGGGAACAGGACGTAGTTGCCCTTCTTCTTGATCAGGTCCATCTCGACGCTGTCCACGATGTCGTGCTCGTTGAAGGTGATGTAGAGCTCGACGGGGTTTTTACCCTTCTTGATTCGTTTGCCCGAGTTGTCCATCAGGATGATGCTGTCCTCGATGGGGTTTTGCAGCTGGTAGCTCCAGAGCCAGAGGTAGCCCCACTGCTCTTTCTCTTCGGGGTACTTCAGGTTGATCACGTTGGGGCCGGCGAGCAGCCGCAGCACGTCGTACATAGTGCTGACGCATTCTTGGATGGAGCCGACGATCTTTCCGGCGGGCTGCTTGGGGTTGAAGGAGACCAATTCGATCTTGCGGCCGGGCGACTTGGAGACGCAGGTCGGGGCGGCCGGCACCGGCTCTTCGGCCTTGACGGCGGCGCGGCGGTGGCCGCGCCGGGATTGGGAACCCTCCTCGACGTAGCCGTCGGCATGGCTGAGCGCCGGGAGGAGGACAAAGCTTAACAAGGCCAGGGAAAAGATCGATTTTTTCATAGGCTCATCTCGGAATAGGATGGTGATTTTGCGTATTTACAGGATACGTTCGACGCCGGTTTCCGTCAAATAAATTGTCGGTGGCCTGGAGGGTTCGGGTTTCAATCCTCCAGGGAGGCCAGGATGCGGTTGAGGGCGTCCCGGATGGCCGCCTCTTGGATTATCTCGGTGCGCCCCCCGTAGCGGCGGCGGATCAGGGCGACGATCCGGTCGAACTGCATCCCGCTGCGGTCCAGGTCTTCCTCGGTCAGGAGGTCCCACTCTTGAAGGATCCGCGGCCGAATTCGGTTCCAGTGGTCCTCAAGGCGGTTGGGGGTGTGGCTCATGGCGTCGGTATTAGCCGGGCCTCGATGGCCGAGGCAAGCCAAAATCATTGAGTTTTTTGAAGGATCCTGTTTCATACCGGGAACGTATTGAGCTTGCGCCGGGAAGGCGGATAGGTATCCATTTGGACGCTGCAGAAGATCGCAAGGACATCGAGGCGGTGCTCGCCGGGAGTACGGAGGCCTTCAACCGCCTGGTCAAGCGGTACCAGCGGCCCGTCTATTATCTTGCCCTGCGCATGCTCCGGGTCCCGGAGGACGCCGACGACGTCACCCAAAAGACCTTCGTCAAGGCCTATCGGGCACTGGCCGGGTTTCGCTTCGAGTCCTCCTTCAAGACCTGGCTCTGCGCCATCGCCATCAACCTCTGCCGCACCGAATTGATGAAGACCAAGCGCCCCACCGAGGAGCTGAGCGACCGGATCTCCGACGGGGGCTTCGAGGAGCGGCAGGCCGCCGAGGAGCGCGCCTACCAAAAGGCCCACCTCGAAGCGGCCCTGGAGCGCCTCCCCCCGCGTCAAAAGGAGGTCGTGGCCCTCCGGATCTACCAAGAGATGCCCTTCAAGGACATTGCCAAGGCCCTCAAGAGCACGGAAACGGCCGTAAAAGTTAACTTTCACCACGCCATGAAGAGTCTGAGGGACTGGATTCAGAAAAAGGTGCACCATGAACCCATGTGAGCCATTTCGCGACCGACTGGCGGCCTTCGCACCGGAAGGGGAGGAAGATCGCGACCTCGCCCGCCACCTCGAGGCCTGCCCCGCCTGCCGCGCCGAATTCCAATCTTATTTGGCCCTCAACGAAGAGCTCAAAGAACTGAGCCTGCCGGACCCGGGAGACCTCTTCTTCCAGGCCCAGGCGCGGGGCATCGCGCGGCAGATCGCCGAGGAAGGCCGGGCAAGCCGGTCCCCGCGCCGTTGGTGGGTCCCTTCCTTAGCGCTTGCAGCGGCGGTGGTTTTATTGTTCATTGGTTTTTCCCGATTCCGTGACGCCTCAAAGATCGCCGAGCCCGAGTGGCGGGAGGCCCTGCAGTTTCTGTCCGAGGAAGAAGGGGTGTTGGACCCCGAGCCCGGCCTGGGCCTCGAGGATTTAAGCCCCGAACAGCTGGAGCGCCTCGCCACCAACATCGAGCAGCGGCTCCAGCAAGGGGACGAGGGGGATCTCCCCGAGGAGAGCGGAGACTGGGACGAACTCTCGGGGCCGGAACTCGACCGGCTCCTGCAACGCCTGAACGAAACGAGCTCCAGGAGACAACATGAAGCCTAAGCGGACCCTCCTCCTCGCCCTGCTGGTATGGCTGGCGCTCCCGATATCCCTACGGGCCCAGGGGCCCGTCGGCGCCCCCGAAGACTACAAGCGCGAGCGCATCCAAGGCCTCATCATCCAGCGGCTCAACAGCGAGCTGGGGCTCAATCCCTCGCAATCCCAGCAGCTCGCCCAGATCATGCGAAAATACCAGCAGCAGCGCTTGGGCCTGAAGCGGCAGCAGCGCGAGCTCACCGCCCAGCTGCGCGCCGCCTCCGGCGGCGGCAACGAGGCCCAGGTGCAGTCCCTACTCCAGAAGCTGACCGCGACCCGCAGCCAGCTCGACCAGGTCGACGACCAGATGTTCAACGAGATCCGGCCCATGCTGACGCCGATGCAGCAGGCCAAATACCTCTTGGTAATGGACGAGATTCGCCAAGAGGTGAAGGCCATCCGCCGCCCGATGATGGGACCGGGGTATTACCCGCCTCCCGGCGCCGGGACGCCCAGCCAAGACGCGGTCCGCGTAGGCCCGCCGTATTATTGACCTTATTTTCGGGAAATTTCCGCCAACAATTCGAGGACCGCGTCTTCCGCGCCGAGGTAGGTCAGGAGCCGGATCGGCGTCTCGGGATAGGCCCGGGCCTTGTCGGCGAGGAGCTTGGGGATATCCTCTTGGACGTGCCGGCCCTGCGTCAAAAAATAGGGGAGGACTTTGATCTCGCTGGGATTGCTCCGCAGGGCCTCGTCGATGCCCTCGGGGATGCCGGGGGAGGCCAGTTCCAGGAAGGCGGGGATGACGGTTTGCCCCAGTCGCTCCGAGAGCCGTTCGGCGAGGCGGCGAACCTCCTCGTTGGCGGCTTCGAGACGGCTGCCGTGGGCGATCAACACCACGGCCGCGTGCTTGGGCTTCATCCTTACCTCCCTTCGGCTGTCCTACAACAAAGCCTTGCCGGAGGAAAGTGTCTAGGCATCGTAGAGGTAGCCCAAGACCCCGCCGTAGAGCATGTAGGTCATCAAGGTACCCAGCGCCATCACCACGCTCCCCATGAAGAAGCCCATCCCGAAGAGCGGCGCCAAGGCCGCCCCGGTGGCCAGCCACATCACGAAGGCGAAAAACAGGCCGCGCTTCCAGGAGGATCCCGGAAGCCGCTCGTGGAACAGCATCACATAGATCATGGCCAGCAGGACGCCCCCGACGAAGAAGAGGAAGTAACCGGCCATCGCCCCGCCCGTCGACTGCCCGAGGGTCTTGGCCCAATTCAAAAAGGGCATCCCGAGGCGGCCGGCGGCGAAGCCCAAAAAGGTCATCGCCAGCGTGGCGACGAAACCGGCCAGCATGGCCCGTGTCAAGGATCGTCTGCGCATATTTCCTCCTTCAGTTTCATTCTACGTCCGGCAAACCCGCGCCACAATAGGCCCCGAGGGCGGGAATGGTCGCCCGCGTCATAATTTCCCCGAAAATTCGGCCCGCGATTTTATGACGCGACTTTCGCTTTCCTTGGGCGGGAAGCTGAGTCATCATTCCCCTATGACCGTCTTGAAGAACATCCTGGTCGGGGTCGACTTCTCCGAGCCGAGCCGCCGCGCGCTGAAGCGCGCCGGGTCCCTGGCGCGGGCCTGGGGCGCCCCCCTCGCCGTCGTCCACGTCCTGAAAGAGCATCCCTACGAGGCCTCGCTCAACCCGATCGCCCTGCTCGAGATGCTCGGCGAGACGGAGGAGGGCCTGTCGCGGCGCTTGGGCGAATTCACCCGCGAGGTGCTCGGGGAGGAACTTTCCGTCGAGACCGAGCTGCGCGTCGGGGTGCCGGACCGCGACCTGATCGCCGAGGCCAACGAACGCGGCGCCGGGCTGATCGTCCTGGGCGGCCACGGCAAGAGCGCCCTACAGCGCTTCTTCCTCGGCAGCCTGACCGAGTCCTTGACGGCGCATTCGCCGATCCCGGTTTGGGTGGAGCGGGGGGAAGGGACCGACGTCCTGCGCAAGGTGGTCCTGCCCACCGACCTTTCGCCGCGATCGCGGCGCGGGGTTTTGGTGGGGCTTGATTGGGCCCGTCGCCTTGGTTTGCCCGTGGTCCTGTTGCACGTCGCGGAGACGCGCTTTTTACCGCCGCGCAGTCTCTTGGAATCCGTCAGTCTCGAGGAGAAGATCTTGGAGATGGCGCAGGGGCCCTTCGAGGCCTTTGCCGCGGAGCTTCCCTTGCAAGGCCTCGAGGTCGACCGCGAGCTGCGCGTCGGTCATGCCACCGAGGAGGTCGAGACCTTGCTTCGCGCGGAGGCCGGGGCGCTCTTGATCCTCTCCACTCGCGGGCGCAGCGCGCCGCCGACGCGGCGGATGGGGTCGGTGGCTCACCAACTCTTGCGCCATGCGCCGGGGCCTACCTTGCTGGTGCCGCCGGATACCTTGGACGCGCCCTTCTAATCCTTCTTTTCCTTTATACCGTAGTTAAATGGCTTTTCTATTTTGCCACGTCCGCCCCTAGCCGGGGGCGATATGTCCCAGCGGGACACGGCCGGCCCCCCTTAGGCCGGGGGGCCGGCCTCCGCGGAAAAGTCGATATTATTGGAGGCCTTGAGGTGATCGACTTTTCCGAGGGTCCCGCTTAGGGACATATCGCCCCCGGCTAGGGGCTTGTGCTGTTTGGGGGACTTTAGTTCGGTCATTTATTGGCTTCGAAAGAATAGGCGAGGCTCCCGTCACTACGTCGGAATTCCATGTAGAGGCGGTGAGTTTCAACTTCGAATCGCCCGAAGCCGAAAGTTGACTCCGAAAAGACGGCCCTCGGGTCCGAATTGGTGGCGTAGAGGTCCTTGCCGCCCGTGCCGATTACGAATTGCCGGAAGGCGCAGCCGTCGTTCGGGTCCTCGAGGTGGGAGAAGAGGTGGTCGTGGCCCGCCAACACCGCGTCGACGCGGTTGCAGATCACGGGAACCAACAGGGCGTTGATGCCGGCCGAGTCGTCGCCGTGGAGGCCGTTGCTGTAAATAGGATGGTGCAGGGCCAGGAGCTTCCAAGTGGCGTTGGAGGCGTCGAGGGCGTTTTGCAAGGCGGCCGCCGCGGAGGGGCCGAAGGCGTTGCTGTCGATGACGAAGATCTCCAAGAGCGGCTGGGCGGAACTCTCGGGGATACGCACGGAATAAGCTCGGGCCGGCAGCTTCCAGCGGCTTTGCACCGCGGTGTAATCGACCTGGGCCTGCTCGTTTCCGTCGTAGTCGTGGTTGCCCAGCACCGCATAAAAAGGTCCCGCCAGGCCGTCGTAGACATTTTCGAATTTGTCCTGCCACTGCGGGTCGGCGACGGAGCCGACCCCGGTCGGATAGAAGTTGTCCCCCAAGAGCAGGCCGAAATCGCAGCCCCGGCTTGCGCAATCGGCCTCGACCGCGGCGGCGACCTCGAATTGGCTCGGCGTCCCCGTGCCCCAATCCCCGAAGCTGAAGAATGTAGAACGCGGTTCCGGCGCGACGCTCGGGGAGGGGGTGGAAGAAGGGTTGGAGGAGGGCGTCGGGGAACCTGAATCCGATCCGCCGTTTTGGCAGGCGCCGAGGCAGATCAGCACGAGAGGTAGCAGGAGCCATGGCCGTAACTGCTTCACGCGGGCAGTCTGGCAGGGAGAAATTCGCTTGTAAAGACTCATTCATGAGGCCATGTTGCCGCCATGCATCCGATACTATTCGAGATACCGATCGCCGGCGGACTCAAGGTCCACGCCTACGGGCTGATGGTGGCGGTCGGCTTCCTCGCCGCCTTGGCCTGGATCCGCTACCAGTCGAAACGCGACGGCATCCCGGTGGCGGCGATGGTCGACCTGGCCTTCTGGCTGATGATCGCGGCCATCGTCGGCTCGCGGCTCGTCTTCATCGCGGTCGACTGGCGCTACTACGCCGAGCACCCGCTGGCGGCCTTCCGCGTCTGGGAAGGCGGCCTGGTCTTCTACGGCGGTCTGATCGCCTGCATCCTCGTCGCCTGGTTCTACCTCAAGCGGCATCGACTGAATTTCTGGAAGGTCGCGGACGTCTTCATGCCGGGCGTCGCCCTGGGCCACGCTTTCGGGCGCATCGGCTGCTTCCTGGCGGGCTGCTGCCACGGCCGCACCTGCGACCCCCACGCCTGGTACGCGGTGGTTTTCCCGGAGCGCCCGGAAGGCCTGGCCCCGGCGGGCATCCCGCTGTACCCGGTGCAGCTGATCGAGTCGGCGGCGGAGTTTTTGATCTTCGCCTTCCTTGCTTGGCGCAGCCGCAAGAAAGCGTTTGACGGGCAAATTCTTCTTCTATACTTAATCACTTACGCGTTTGTGCGCATCGCCGTCGAGGCCTTGCGCGGAGACGCCGAGCGGGGATTCGTGCTGCGGGGTTGGCTCAGCACTTCGCAATTCATCAGCGCAATCCTTCTCATCGCGGCGCTGCTCGTGCTAATCTATCGCAGAGGGAGGAACCATGAAACTCGTTAACGTCGCCCGCATCGCCCTGTTGTTCTGCGTCGCCTTCGCCGCCTGTAGCAAGCCGGCCCTCTACGGCACCATCCAAGAGGCCGAGGCCGTCGTGAAGTATTACTCGGTTCCGCCCGAAGCGGCCTTTCGCGCCGCCAAAGAGGCCCTGGTGTTCCGCGGCTACTCCCTCAAGGAGGTCGACGAAAAGGCCCTCACCCTTGAAACCTATTGGCAGCCCACCACCGCCGACTCGCATTACGTCCTGGTCTTCGGCCGCCGCGACTTCGGCACCGTCGGCGCCTACTACCGCATCGCCGTCAAGGTGACGCCGCAGGGGACGGGCTCGAAGGTCTCCATCACCAACGTCGCCAAGAGCATCATTTCGGATTTGAAGTCCTCGCAGCGCGAGGAAGACGAGCTTTTCTACAAGATCTCGGATTTCACCCGGAAGCGTGACATCCAGGTCACCAATATCGGCCTGCAGTAGCGCGGCCCTTCCTCATTCGATCAAGCTGAACGATTCCACCCGCTCGATCTCGAGGATCGCGAAGTCCTCGCCGTCCACGATCTTCAGCGTCCCGCTGTCGTAATCGACATGCGTCAAAACGCCCATATAGGAGATTTCGAAGGCGATGATCTCGACCTTACGGCCGATGTAGTCTTGCAAGCGGGTGATCGAGACGTATTCCTGCATGTCCCGCGATTATCGGTTTTTGTCTTTCGCGATGTCAAGGAAGCGGAGGCGCCGATTTTCTGGGCAGGAGGCCTTGCGAGGGCGCGCCGCGAAAAAATAAGTCATTTCAAAAGGCGAATGATCTAACGCACTTAGTCATTATTCGTACAGGCCCTGCGGCAACGCGGGGCGTTATTTTAAGATGTTGACAGGCTTGTGGATAATTCACTAGAGGCTGGTGCGAAGGTTCCGGTTCTTTTCCAGGCATGAAGCGAAATTCCCCCGTCGCGGACGCGGTGGCGAAAGGCGAAAGATCATTTTCGAGGATTTTTCCCCGTAAACCACTGGCGCCGCGCCGGCCGGGAGTTTAGAATTCAGGGTGACGCTTGTTCGAGGGATTCGTGAATTACATCGAGAAGAGAATTTTTCGCCGAGTGGACGCGGAACTGCCCGTCGATCTCGAGCTGGGCAGCGAGACGGTGCAGACCACCAGCTCCAATATCAGCTGCGGCGGTATGTTCCTCCTCATCGATCCCGACAAGCTGGGCGACCAGCACAAGCTTGATGTCGTCATCCACCTCCCCAACCGCAAAAACCCCGTCAAGATGAGCGCCGAGATCCTGCGCAGCGAAAATAACGATCGCCACGGCGTGGCCGTCCAATTCCAAGGCCTGTACAACGACAGCATGCTCGAGATCGAGAAGTTCGTGAAGGGCAAGCTCAACTGAGCCTCCCGCGCCCGTTCCTCTCCTTACACATTTCCCCTAAAATCCTAGGCGTTTTTCCCATATTTTCTTGACGCGTCCGGAGGCCTATCTTATAGCTCCGGCGCCTTTTTGCGGGTGAATGGATATGATATTTAACTTTGCGAATGTCTTGGTGTTTATCCTCGTCGGCGCGGGCTTCGTCGGGGTGAGCCTGCTGCTCAGCCGCCTGCTGCGCCCCTCCTTTCCCACCCCCGAAAAAGAGCTCATCTACGAATGCGGCGAGATCCCCGTCCAAGGGGCCTGGATCAACTACAACCTCCGTTATTACCTGGTCGCTATCACCTTCGTCATTTTCAGCGTCGAGATCGCCTTCGTCTATCCGGTGGCCGTGACCTTCCGCGACGCCGTGGCCAAGGGCGAGGGCTGGCTGACCCTCGTCGAAATCCTGATTTTCGCCTTGATTCTGTTCGTCGGACTTCTCTACGTTTGGGTCAAAGGCGACTTGAAATGGTTTAAGAATGTGGTGCCCGACGAGCGTTTGCGCAAGGCGACGCCCGAAACGGCGACCCTGATCCGCGGCCAGGCCAGCTAGAGCCCGCCTCGCGGAACCGGGTCCGAAAGACGGAGTGATTCGGTATGTTTCCGACCCTGAAAGGGCAATTGCCCGACAACATCGTGACCACCAAGGTCGACGACGTCCTCAATTGGGCGCGGGCCTCTTCGGTGTGGTACCTCCTGTTCGGCCTGGCCTGCTGTGGCATCGAGCTGATGCAGACCGGCGGACCCCGCTCCGATTTGGACCGCTTCGGCGCGGTGTTTCGCGCCACCCCCCGCCAGTCCGACCTGATGATCGTCGCCGGCACGCTCACCTACAAGATGGCCCTGCGCACCAAGATCCTCTACGAGCAGATGCCCGAGCCCAAGTACGTGATCTCGATGGGCAGCTGCGCGAATTGCGGCGGCTTGTTCCAGCTGGCCTACTCAGTGGTGAAGGGCGTCGACAAGATCATCCCGGTCGACGTCTACGTGCCGGGCTGCCCGCCGCGGCCCGAAGCCCTCACGCAGGGGCTGCTCAAGATCCAAGAAAAAATGATGAAAGAAAAGTTCGCGCGCCGCGCGAGCTGAAGGAAGACGATGACTTTCGACGAGATCGCCAAAGTTTTGCAGGAGAAGTTTGAGGGCTCGGTCCCCACGACCGACCGAGCGGGGGATCCCTTCCTCACCGTGCCCGCGGCGAAGATCGCCGAGATCCTCGCCTTCTGCCGCGACGACGCGATGCTGGCCTTCGACTGCCTGAGCAACCTGACCGGCGTCGACGCGCCGCCCGATGACCTCGACGTGGTCTACCATTTGTTTTCGTATCCCAAGCGGCATTCCTTGACCCTCAAGGTGCGGGTGCCCAAGGCCAACGCCCACGTGCCCACCGTCGAGGGGGTGTATCCCACCGCCAACTGGCAGGAGCGCGAGGCCTTCGACTTAGTCGGCGTGATCTTCGACGGGCACTCCGACCTGCGCCGCATCATGTTGCCGGACGACTGGGTGGGGTACCCGCTGCGCAAGGATTACAAAGAGCAAGAGGATTACCACGGCATGGCGACGACGCGGCCGTCGTTGCTGAATTCGTAATTAGGATTTTTCGATGGCGATTCAAACCCAAGAAATGCTGCTCAATATGGGCCCGCAGCATCCCTCCACCCACGGCGTCATCCGCTTCGTGGTGAAGACCGACGGCGAGGTGATGAGCGAGGCCCTGCCCGACGTCGGCTATCTGCACCGCTCCATCGAGAAGATCGGCGAGATCTGCGACTACAACGGCTTCATGCCCTACACCGACCGCGCGGACTACCTTTCGGCGATGAACGCCAACCAGGGCTACGCGATGGTCGTCGAGAAGCTGCTGGGGCTGGAGGTGCCGAAGCGCGCCGAATACCTGCGCGTCATCGCCGCCGAGTTCAACCGCATCATCTCGCACCTGCTTTCGGTCGGCGCCCTGGCCATGGACGTCGGCGCGGCCACGCCCTTCATCCACGCCCTCAAGGAGCGCGAGAAGGTCAACGACCTGATGGAGGCCCTCTGCGGCCAGCGCCTCACCTACAATTACGTGCGCATCGGCGGCGTTTCCTACGACATGCCGCCGGGCTTCAGCGAGGCCTCCCTGGCCTGGCTGGACCAGTTCGAGCCGCAATGGGACGAGTTCGAGCGCCTGGTCACCGGCAACAAAATCTTCGTCGAGCGTCTGGCCAACGTGGGCGTCATCAGCCGCGAGGACGCGATCGCCTACAACCTGGTCGGGCCCAACCTGCGCGCCTCCGGCGTCGACTTCGACCTGCGCCGCGACATGCCCTACTCGATTTATCCCGAGCTGGATTTTAACGTCATCGTCGGTCGCGGCGAGCAGGGCACCGTCGGCGACAGCTTCGACCGCTACATCGTGCGCGTCCGCGAGATCCGCGAGTCGATCAAGATCCTGCGCCAGTGCTTCGCGCGCATCCCCGAGGGGGACATCCTGGCCAAAATGCCCAAGGTGCTCAAGCCGCCCGCGGGCGAGGCCTACGTGCGCACCGAGTCCTCGCGCGGCGACATCGGATATTATTTGATCAGCGACGGCGGACCGAAGGCCTTTCGGCTGCGGATCCGGACGGGCTCGTTCACGGGGATGTCGATCATCCAGAAGGTCAGCCGCGGGATGATGATCGCGGACTTGGTGACCTTGATCGCGAGCCTCGACGTCGTGGCGCCGGAGATTGATCGGTAGGCGTCGGATATTGGGTAGTCTTTGCGGCGGCTGTAGGGGCCGTTCGCGAACGGCCCCTACGGAGATGGCGACGGAACGAAAGTAACGAAACGATTAACATGGAACAGCTGGCAACATATCTTCACGAAAACTACCTCTACGGTGCCCCGCTCTGGGTCGTGCAGGCCTTGGTCCAGTTCGGCATCGCCGCGGTCGTGCTGATGCTCTTCGTCTCGCCCTTTGCCGGCATCCTGAGCTTCATCGAGCGCCGCATCGCCGGCCGCATGCAGGACCGCATCGGCCCTAACCGCGTCGGCCCGCAGGGAATTTTGCAGTTCCTGGCCGACGGTATTAAGAGCCTGCTCAAGGAAGACCTGATCCCGAAGGACGCCGACAAGCCGCTTTTCGTGATTGCGCCCTACCTGGTTTTCTTGGGCATGTTCACGACCTTCGTCGCCTTGCCCTTCGCCAGCAAGCTGATCGTCGCCGACCTGAACGTCGGCGTCCTCTACATCTTCGCGACCTCCTCGCTCACCGTCGTCGGCCTGGTCATGGCGGGCTGGGGCTCGGGCAGCAAATGGTCGATGCTGGGCGGGATGCGCGCCGCGGCCCAGGTCATCAGCTACGAGATCCCCGCGGGCCTGGCGGCCCTCACGGTGCTGCTGCTGGCCGGCAGCCTCTCGATGCAGGAGATCATCTCGCGCCAGGGCCCGCACCCCTGGCAGTGGTTCCTCTTCGACAATCCCTTCTGCCTGATCGCCTTCTTCATCCTCTTCACCGCCCTGGTCGCCGAAGGCAACCGCGCCCCCTTCGACCTGCCCGAGGCGGAGAGCGAACTGGTCAGCGGCTACAACACCGAGTATTCGGGGATGCGCTTCGTGTTCTTCTTCTTCGCCGAGTGGGCCAACCTCTACGTCATGGCGGCGATCCTGACGACGTTGTTCCTCGGCGGTTGGCAGATCCCCGCGGGCCTCGCCGCGGCGACGGGCTCGGTGGGCGTCTGGCTCACCCAGGTTGTGCAGCTGTTCTTCTTCCAGATCAAATGCCTCGTCATCATCTTCCTGGTCATCCAGCTGCGTTGGACGCTGCCGCGCATCCGCATGGACCAACTGATGAGCCTGTGCTGGAAGTATCTCGTCCCGATCGGCTTCGTCTGCGTCATCGGGACCGCGATCTGGATGATGCTTTTCCCGCAGGGCGCGCCGATGATGCGTTATATTCTCACGGCCCTGGCGGCGGTGATCACGGTTTACTATTTCTATCGGGTGCTCTGGCAGATCCGCGTCTCCCGCGCCGAGGTCCAGCTGAACCCCTTCGTCTAGCGGAGTTTGAGATTTATGTCGCAATCGGCGGTCAGTCAGTACTTTCAAAACATCCGGCAGGCGGCCACCTCCATCTTCGAAGGCCTGACGATCACGCTCAGCCACATGGTGCGCAAGCCGGTGACGATCCAATACCCCGACAAGACGCCGCGCCCGGTGAGCGAGCTCATGCCCGAGCGCTCCCGCAGCTGGCTGAAGGTCGAGATGGACATCTGCACCGCCTGTCTCATGTGCGAGAACGCCTGCCCCATCGACTGCATCAAGATCACGGTCGCGAAGGACTCGCCGAAGGGCCGCGCCATGTCGGGTTTCGACATCGACATGGCGAAGTGCATGTACTGCGGCCTCTGCACCGAGCCCTGCCCGACGGGGGCGATTCACTTTATTCCAGAATTCGAGCGCGCCTCCTACTCGTTGGAGGAGATGGTCTCGCACTTCGTGCCGGAGGGTGATTACGTGGTGCCCTACAAGCCGCCGAAGAAGGACAAGGGCGACGAGGCGGAGGCGGCGCCGGAGGGGACGACCCTGAATTAGGTTGATTAGGTTTTCCTGCTGCCTTCGACGAAAATTTCTGAAATCGCGGTTTTAGCGGCCCCCGTCGGGGCCGTTCGCGAACGGCCCCGACGGGGATTGCGACGAAGCGAAAGTTTAGGATTTTAACGGCCTCCCGCAAGGTGGCCGTTCCGCTTGACTTGGGAGCCTAGCCTACGTAATTAGCGTCCGCCTCCTATGCTAGCTGGATACAGCAGGTAGTTGTTTTAATTAAGAAATTTGAACCGATACCTAAAATGAGCCCTATCGAACCCCTAGTCTTCACCGGCCTCTCGGCCCTCACGATCACGGCCTGCGCCCTGATCGCCTTCTCGCGGAACCTGGTCTACTCGGCCTTTTCCCTGCTGGGGGCCTTCGCCGGCATCGCGGGCCTGATGATCCTCTTGGGCGCCGACTTCGTCGGCATCATCCAAATCCTGGTCTACGTCGGCGGCATCCTGGTGCTCTACCTCTTCGCCGTCCTCATGACCGCCGGCATCGGCGACGTGAAGCTCTCCAACCCGATGATCTCGGTGAAGATCGCCGTCCCGGCCTTGCTGCTCCTGCTGGTCCTCTTGGGCAAGCTGATTTACGGCACCACCTGGTTCGTCGTCGAGGCGCCCCAGGCCCAGCCGACCACCGCCGCGATCGGCCAAACGCTTTTGAAAGAGTATCTGCTTCCCTTCGAGCTGATCTCGATCCTGCTCTTGGCCGCCCTAGTGGGCGCCGTGGCCGCCGCGCGCCGGGAGGTCAAATGATCGCCTTGCAGCACTTCCTGATGGTCGGCGCCATCGTCTTCGCACTGGGGATCTACACGGTGGTCACCCGCCGCAACGCGCTGGGCATCCTGCTGGGCACCGAGCTCGTGCTCAACGCCGCCGCCCTCAACATGGTCGCCTTCGGCTACTTCGGCAACAAGGTCGTGGAGGGCTCGGTCTACGCGCTCTTCGTCATCGTCTTGGCCGCCGCCGAGGCCGCGGTGGCGCTGGCCATCGGCCTGATGATCTTCCGCAATTTCAACACGATCGACGCGACTTCCGTCGATGAGATGAGGGGATGAGCTTGCTGCCTTTCTTCCTACAATATTCCTGGGTGATCCCGCTGGCCCCCCTGGTGGGCTTCCTGATCAACGGCCTGGGGATTTTTCTGGGCTTGCCCTACGCCAAGTCGAAAAAATTCTCCGGCTTTATCGCCTGTCTGGCCATCTTCGTCGCCTTCGTCTTCGCCCTCGGCGTCTTCTACAACTTGATGGGGCTGCCGGCCGAGGAGCGCTCGGTCACGCGCTACCTATATACCTGGCTCGCCTCCGGCAACCTGAAGGCCGACGCGGCCTTCCTGATCGACCCCTTGAGCTCGGTCATGATGCTGATCATCACCGGCGTCGGTTTCTTGATCCACGTCTACTCGACGGGCTACATGGCCGAAGATCCCAGCTACCCGCGCTTCTTCACCTACCTCAACCTGTTCTGCTTCGCGATGCTCCTCTTGGTGATGGGCGACAACATCTTCATGCTCTTCATCGGTTGGGAGGGCGTGGGGCTCTGCTCTTATCTGTTGATCGGCTTCTGGTACACCCACACGCCCAACGCGGTGGCGGGGATGAAGGCCTTCGTCGTCAACCGAATCGGCGACTTCGCCTTCATGGTCGGCGTGGCGCTCTTGTTCTGGGCCTTGTTCAGCGAGGGGCACGCGACGGTCAGCTTCAAGGAAATCGGCCAGCACGTCCACAGCCTGCAGAACGTCCAGTTCGCCGGCTTCCCGGTCCTGGTCGTGGTCGGCATCCTGCTCTTCATCGGCGCCACCGGCAAGTCGGCGCAGATCCCGCTGTATGTCTGGTTGCCCGACGCCATGGCCGGCCCGACGCCGGTCTCGGCCCTGATCCACGCGGCCACCATGGTCACCGCCGGCATCTACATGATCGGCCGGATGAACTTCGTCTACACCCTGGCGCCCGAGGCCCTGATCGTTGTCGCCACCGTCGGGGCGCTGACCGCGATCTTCGCGGCCACCATCGGCTTCGCGCAGAACGACATCAAGAAGGTCCTGGCCTATTCGACGGTCTCGCAGCTGGGCTACATGTTTCTCGGCATGGGCACCGGGGCCTACGTCACCGGCATCTTCCACCTGATGACCCACGCCTTTTTCAAGGCCTGCCTCTTTCTCGGTTCGGGCTCGGTGATCCTGGGCATGCACCACGAGCAGGACATGCGGCGCATGGGCGGACTGCGCAAATACATGCCGGTCACCTACTGGACCTTCCTCTTGGCGACGATCGCGATCGCGGGGATCTTCCCCTTCGCGGGCTTCTTCAGCAAGGACGAGATCCTCTGGAAGGCCTTCGAACGCGGCGGCGCCCAGCCCTGGTACTACGTGCTTTGGGGCCTGGGGCTCTTGGGCGCGATGGGGACGGCCTTCTATATGTTCCGCGCGGTTTCGATGACCTTCTTCGGCGAGCTGGGCGCGCGGGCCCACGAGATCCCCGCGGCCGAGGCGGCGGCCCACGACCTGCACCACGACGACGAGGAAGAGCCGCACGACGCGCATGACGCCCCCGACGCGCACGGCCACCACGCCCACCACCCGCACGAGTCGCCCAAGTCGATGCTCTTCGCCCTGGTGGTCCTGGCCTTCCTCTCGGTGGTCGGCGGCCTGATCGGCATCCCCTACGCCTTGGGGCACTTCGCGCACATCCCCAACTTCTTCGAGCATTGGCTTCAGCCCGTCTTCGCCGGCGCGCACGGCGCGGCCGCGGCCCACCACGAGGTGCACGCCATCGAGTACTTCCTGATGGCCCTCTCGGTGACGGTGGCCGGTATCTCGATCTTCCTGGCGATCAACCTCTACACCAAGCGCCAGGAGATCCCGCGGCGCTTCGTCGAGAAGTACCCGCGGCTCTACAAGCTGGTCCTTAACAAGTACTACGTCGACGAGATCTACCAGGCCCTCGTCGTGCGGCCCTTGTTGGCGCTCAACGAGATCCTGGCCGCCTTCGACCAGCTCGTGATCGACGGCTTCGTGAATTTTCTGGGCAAGTGCACCCGCGCCCTCTCGACCATCTCCGGCTTCTTCGACAAGACCTTCGTCGATGGGGCAGTCAACCTGGTGAGCGACACGACGATCGCGGCCGGCGGGCAGCTGCGCAAGATTCAAACCGGACGCATCCAAAATTACCTCTACGTCGCGATGGCGGGCGTCCTGGTGCTGATGATTTGGAAATTGTTTTAAAGGATAAGGTATGCCGAACTTTCCGATTTTGACCTTGCTGACCTTTACCCCTCTGTTGGGGATCCCGGTGATCGCCCTCATCCCGAAGGCCAAAGAGAGCCTCGTCAAGTGGGTGGCGCTGCTCGCGACCCTGCCGGCGCTGGGATTGGCGGTGAAGCTCTACCTCGAGTTCGACCGCACCACCAAGGCCATGCAATTCGCCGAAGGCCCCATCGACTGGATCAAGCCCTTCAACATCCAATACTACATGGGCGTCGACGGAATCTCGGTGACCATGGTCATCCTGACCGCCCTGATCAGCACCATCTGCATCGTCGCCAGCTTCAACATCGAGAAGCAGGTGAAGGGCTACTTCACGCTCTTCCTCCTCCTCGAGACCGGCATGATGGGGACCTTCCTGGCCCTCGACTTCTTCCTCTTCTTCATCTTCTGGGAAATCATGCTGCTGCCGATGTACTTCCTGATCGGCATCTGGGGCGGGCCTCGCCGCGAGTACGCCGCGATCAAGTTTTTCCTCTATACCCTGGCCGGATCGGTCTTGATGCTTTTGGTGATGATCGCCTTCTACCTCTACAGCGAGGGCAACACCTTCAATCTGATCGCCCTGCAAGATCCCAAGCTGCACCTGGGGCCCTTGAGCGCCCACGGCGTCCGCATGGCCTGCTGGGTGGGGCTCTTCATCGCCTTCGCGATCAAGGTGCCGGTGTTTCCGTTCCATACCTGGCTGCCCGACGCCCACGTCGAGGCGCCCACCGCCATCTCGGTCATCCTGGCCGGCATCCTGCTGAAGTTGGGCACCTACGGCATGCTGCGCTTCAACTACCAGCTCTTCCCCGACATCACCGTCGAGCTGGTCAAGTGGATCGCCGTCCTGGGCGTGATCAACATTATTTACGGAGCGCTCTGCGCGATGGCGCAGAAGGACTTCAAAAAGCTGATCGCCTATTCCTCGGTCAGCCACATGGGCTTCGTGCTCTTGGGCATCGCCAGCTTCACGACCGAGGGGATCACCGGCGGCGTCCTGCAGATGTTCAACCACGGCACGATCACCGCGATGCTGTTCTTGATCGTCGGCATCATCTACGACCGCGCCCACCACCGCGAGATCGAGGGTTTCGGCGGCCTGGCCACCGCGATGCCCAAGTACGCGGTGTGGACGACCATCGCCTTCTTCGCGGCCTTAGGGTTACCCGGCCTCTCCGGTTTCATCAGCGAGGCCTTGGTCTTCCTGGGTTCCTTCAAGAATTGGCCGATGCTGACCGCGATCGCCGTGACCAGCGTGGTCCTGACCGCGGCCTACATGCTGTGGACCTTGCAGCGGGTCTTCCTGGGGCCGCTCAACGAGAAGTACAAGGATTATCCGGATATCAACCGCCGCGAGGCCCTCTGCCTCTTGCCCTTGGCGGTCATCGTCTTGATCTTGGGCGTCTATCCGAAGCCCGTGATCAACATGATGTCGGTGTCCTTGAAGGGAATCAACGAAGCCCTGGTGCCCTACGGCGCCAAGGTCGCATCCGTATTGGGACTGTGATCGCCTCATGCAAGCCTTAGATAACATCGCCAGCCTCTGGTATTTCCTCCCCGAGTTCCTGCTCACGGCGGTCTTCGTCCTGATCTTCCTGGTCGACCTGCCGAAGGCCTGGAGCGAGAAACGCCTGTTGGCGCCGATCCTGGCGGCCTTGGGCTTGGCGGGATACATCGGCCTGACGGTCTACTCTTGGGACTTCCCGAAGGCGGCCGCCTTTCACGGCATGATCGTGATCGACCCTTTCACCAATTTCTTCCGCATCTTCGGCGCCGTCGCGGGCCTGGTGACGATCTACTTCAGCCTCAAGGCGAAGGAGCTCGCCGAGGCGAGGGCGGAGTACTGGGCCATCCTGCTCGGCATCGTGATCGGCATGCCCATGCTGGCCGCTTCCAACAATTTGCTGATGATCTATCTGGCGATGGAATTGGTCAGCATCCTCTCCTACATCATGGTCGGCTACCTGCCCAACTCGCGGAAGAGCGCCGAGGCGGCGCTCAAGTACGTCCTCTACGGGGCGACGGCGAGCGGCATCATGATCTACGGGCTTTCGCTGATCTTCGGCGTGACCGGCACCCTCGACGCCATGCAGATCCGCCACTTCCTCGAGGCCAACCCGGCCGAGCGCGCGACCCTCTTCGTCGGCCTGCTGATGGCCTTCGCCGGCTTCGGCTACAAGATCTCGGCGGTGCCCTTCCACATGTGGGCGCCGGACGTCTACGAGGGCGCCCCGACCCCGGTCACCGCCTTCCTCTCGGTGGGCCCGAAGGCCGCCGGCTTCGCGATCGTCTTGCGCTTCATCTACACGGCGCTGACCCAGCCGCAGGGGGGCGAGTTCATCCCGCTGAAGTTTTTGGACATCTCCGACCTGCTCTCGCTCTTCGCGATTGCGACGATGGTCTTGGGCAATCTGCTGGCGATCCAGCAGAAGAACGTCAAGCGGTTCCTCGCCTATTCCTCCATAGCCCACGCGGGCTACATGCTGATGGCCGCGGCGGCGATGAACGTCCAGGGCATCCAGGCCGTTCTGTTCTACCTGATCACCTACCTAATTATGAACTTCGGCGCCTTCGGCGTCGCGATCCTGGTGCAGAACGAGCTGGGCACCGAGGACATCGAAGGCTTCAAGGGCCTGGCCAAGCGCGGCCGCTGGGCGCTCTTCGTCTCGCTGGCGATGGCGATGTTCCTCTTCTCGCTGACCGGCCTGCCGCCCTTCATCGGCTTCGTCGGCAAATTCTACCTCTTCGCGGCGGTCCTCGAGGCCAAGCTCTACGTCCTGGCCCTGATCGGCGTCCTCAACAGCGTGGTCAGCCTTTACTACTACGCCCGCGTCGCCAAGTTCATGTTCTTCGACGATCCCGCCGACGAGCGCACGCTGGCGGCCGGCTCGCGCGGCCTCTCGCAGGTCCTGATGGGGCTGGCCGCGGCGACGCTGGTCTTCGGGCTGTTCTGGAAGTCGTTGGCCTTGATCTCCCAATCCTCCGCCGATTTGCTGCTTTAAATTCGGGAGACGCCTCTCACTTTATTTTAATCGGTAATGAGCCGTCTTACGTTCCCCGACCATGACGAGCTGACCTCTCTCTTTCAATCTCGCTAGAATGCTTTTCAATGTCACTCGCTTGATCTTGGATTCCCTTTCCAAAAATCCAATGCTGACCGGTTGATGGTCCCGGATCAGGTCGAAAACCTGTTGCTCCAACTTAGTCAGCGTCCCCGGCGCTTTGGGTTTGATCTTGTCGCGCAAGAATTGCGTTTGCTTATCCAGCACCTTCAGGAAGTATAGAAACCACGGATTCAAGTCAGATTGGGTTTTTAACGTGGCCTGTGTTTGGCGAAGGGCGATGTAATATTGTTCCTTGCTGTCTTCGATGATCTTTTCGTTCGAGGAGTACATGCAGAAGTCATATCCCGATTTCAGCAGACAGAGGTCCGTCAAAAGGCGGCTGATTCTTCCGTTTCCGTCGCGAAAGGGGTGGATGGCTAAAAAGGAGACAATGAATGCGGCAACGACCTCGAGGTCGGCATAGTTCGGATTTTGAATATATTCCCCGTAATCTCGAACTAACTCCCGCATGGCGGCCTCCGTCTGGGGGCCCGGCGGGGTTGTTTCAAACAGGGTTTCTTGTTCGCCGGTTTCGTGGTCGATGCGAATCACCGAATTGGCGATGTTTTTATAAGCCCCCCGCTGGTTCAGGGGGAAGATGGATTCCGGAAGATAGGCCATCATCATTTGGTGAAGGGAGCGAATCGTGTGTTCCGTTAGGGTGAGATCCTGATGATGGTCGAAGATATATTTTTTGCAATCGATATACCCGGCGACCTCCGCCTCGTCGCGGTCGCGTATGGTCCGAATCTTGAGCCCCGAAAGCCGCTTGAGGATCTCTTCGTCGGAGAGCTTGGCCCCTTCAATGCGAGTCGAGGCGCCCGCGGAAGTGATGATCACCGTCTTCTGAAGCGAGGCATAGAAATCTCGCTCCGTGTCGGCCTGGGTCTTCCATTCCGTGCGAAACTGGGTGACTTTTTGAACGAATTGCAGGACCTCGGGAATCAGGGGAGATTTTAAGAGGCCTTCCATTAAATATACTAATAATTATATCATAAGTGAAAATCAATCTGTAAATTATGCTATAAAATAGCCTAATGAAATCAATTCCTTGTTATAATTTTCCCTATTTTGCTGCAGCGGTAGCTCCCCTGAGCCGGGGACATACCCTCGGAACGGGTTTTGGAAAGCCCCTCACCTTGAAGCCTCCAATATTAGGGGCTTTCCAACCTTTGGTTCGGCCGGCTTGAGGCCGAACCAAAAAAGTACAGAGGGTATGTCCCCGGCTCAAGGGAGCGGGCAAAGAAACCCCAAGAGTGCGTCAGATCGGAGGTGTCATAAAAACTAAGGCGCCCGGTAGCGATTCGGCCCGACCCACTCGTTCCAATTATTTCCGTACCCATCGTAGTGGATGTACAAGCGGTCGCCTTTCTTCTTGAGGACCCGCGCCGGCCACCACTTGTCCCCCCAGAGCACCGAGACCGGATCCCCCACCTGGAAAAGGCCGGGGGCCACGACGGCCGTGGCGGGTGAGCCGCCCAAGACGCGAATGCGCCCCGGCCCCACCCATTCGTCCCAAGAGTTGTTGTAGCCGTCGTAGTGGATGTAACAGCTGTTGCCCTTGGCGCGCCGGACCGTGGCGGGGTACCAACGTCCCTTCCAGAGGACTTCGGCCTTGTCGCCGGGGGCGCAGATCAAGGCCTGGGCCTCGGGGGCGAAGGTGAGGGCAAGGGTTGCGAGGGCCAAGAGGCTCAAGACCAGGCTGAAGGACCGCTTCATGGGGATCCCCTTTCTTTAAAAGAGATTTTTGGCTAAAAACAGGGACTTAGTGTAAGGAAGGTTCTGGGCTTTGCCGAGCGAAATTTGCGGCCTTTCCAACGATATTTTGCCCCGGTTTAACCTTGACTTCGGGGGAGGGCTGCAATAGGCGAAGGCCCGGAACTACTTAAAATCCTTATGGAAGTCCCCTTTCATTCCTATCTGCCCCTGCTCTTTGTCCTGTTGTTGGGATTGGGCTTCGCCGGGGCCTTTCTCGTCCTCTCCGCCAGTTTCGGGCCCAAAAAGCCGACCGCGAGCAAGCTGGATGTCTACGAGTGCGGGGTTCCGCCGACCGGCAACGCGCGCAACCGCTTCTCGGTGAAGTTTTTCCTCGTCGCGATGATCTTTCTGCTCTTCGACGTCGAGGTGGTGTTCCTCTTTCCCTGGGCGGTCTTGCTGAAAGAATTCAAGGCCGCGGGGACCGGGTTTTTCGCCTTCGGGGCGATGGGCCTCTTCCTCTTGATCTTGGGCTTAGGCCTCCTCTACGAATGGAAGCGGGGGGCCTTGGATTGGGAAAAATAGGTTTTGTCTAAAGGTTGTCCTTCGTCATGGCCGCGACCGGAGAAAACAACATATTGACCACCAAGCTGAGCGAGGTGATCGCCTGGGGGCGGAAGTACAGCCTCTGGCCCATGCCCTTCGGCACGGCCTGCTGCGCGATCGAGTTCATGGGCGCGGTCTCGGCGGTCTTCGACATCTCGCGCTTCGGCGCCGAACTGGTGCGGTTTTCCCCGCGGCAGTCCGACCTGCTCTTGGTATTGGGGACGATCAACTACAAGCAGGCGGCGATTTTAAAGAAGATCTACGAGCAGATGTGCGAGCCCAAGTACGTGATCGCGGTCGGCGCCTGCGCGACCTGCGGCGGGTTTTACGATAATTACGCGGTGTTGCAGGGCATCGACGAAGTGATCCCGGTCGACGTCTACGTGCCGGGCTGCCCGCCGCGGCCCGAACAGATCCTGTTGTCCATCGTGAAGCTGCAAGAGAAGATCGACGCCCAGGCGCGGGGCGAGGTGGCCAAAGATGTGAAGCGCGCGGCGCCGGAAATTTTATATTCCTCGAAGGTGCCGACGGTATGAACGTCGGGGCGGACCTCTCGTTCGCCCCATAGCAAGGACGGGGCGACGAGCGCGAGCCCCGAAGCAAATGGTCCTCGAAGCGATACAATCCATCAGCCCCGAAGCCTCCCTCGAGCGAGGGCAGGTGGTCGCCCAGGTGCGCCGCGAAAACCTCCGCAAGGTGCTCAAGGCCTGCAAGGAGGACCCGCGGCTTCGGTTCGACTTCCTGATGGACGTCGTCGGCGTGGATTACCTGGGGCAGAAGCCGCGCTTCGAGGTGGTCTATCTCCTTTACTCCTCGGCCACCAACCACCGCCTCCGCGTCAAGGTGCGGGTGGAGGAGGGCGAGAGCCTCCCCAGCATGGTCGGCCTCTGGGCCAGCGCCGACTGGGCCGAGCGCGAGGTCTGGGACATGTACGGGATCAAATTCGAGGGCCATCCCAACCTGAAGCGCATCCTGCTCTTCGAGGAGTTCGAGGGCCATCCGCTGCGCAAGGACTACCCGACCGAGCGCCGGCAGAAGATTCCCAAGATCGAGGAGAGCCTGTGAGCGTCGCCGCCGAGAAAACCGATGCCCTCAAGCCGAAGCCGGTGTACCTGAACCTCGGCCCCTCGCACCCCACCATGCACGGGACGCTGCGCCTGTTCTGCGAGATGGACGGCGAGACGATCAAGCGCGCGGCCGCCGAGTTCGGCTACCTGCACCGCGGTTTCGAGAAGCACGCCGAGAACAGCACCTGGACCCAGGTCATCCCCTACACCGACCGCCTCAACTACGTCAGCGCGATGATGAACAACGTCGGTTACTGCAAGGCGGTGGAGGAACTGCTGGGCCTCGAGATCCCCGAGCGCGCGCAGACGATCCGCGTCATCGTCTGCGAGATGAACCGCATCATCGACCACCTGGTCTGCGTGGGCACCAACCTGGTCGACATCGGGGCCCTGACCAACTTTTGGTATTACTTCAACGCCCGCGAGAAGTTCTACAACATCATCGAGAAGCTCTGCGGCGCGCGCCTGACCACCGCCTACACCCGGATCGGCGGCCTGATGCGCGACCTCTATCCCGGCTTCGCCGACGAAATGAAAGCCTGCCTGAAAGACCTGCACAAGGCGGTCCAAGACGTCACCGGCCTGCTCAACACCAATAAGATCTTCCTCAACCGCACCGTGGGCGTCGGCCCGATCGGCAAGGAAGACGCGATCCAGCACGGCTTCACCGGCCCCTGCCTGCGCGCGACCGGCGTGGCCCTGGACCTGCGCAAGGCCCAGCCCTACTACGGCTACGAGACCTACGACTTCGAGCTGGTGGTCGGCGAGCACGGCGACTGCTACGACCGCATCATGGTGCGCTTCGAGGAGATGCGGCAGAGCGCGCGGATCATCGAGCAGGCGATGGAGCGCCTCAAGCCGGGCCCGGTCATGACCGACGACAAGCGGGTGGCCCTGCCGCCCAAGGTCGAGGTCTACACCAACATCGAGGCCCTGATGAACCACTTCAAGCTGATCTACGAGGGCATCCGCCCGCCGGCGGGCGAGGTCTACAGCTACACCGAGGCGGCCAACGGGGAGCTGGGCTTTTACATCGTGAGCGACGGCAGCGGCACGCCCTACCGCGTGAAGTGCCGGCCGCCCTGCTTTCCCATCTTCCAGGCCTATCCGAAGATGGTCGAGGGGAAGATGCTGGCGGACGCGATCGCGATTTTGGGAAATTTGAACATCATCGCCGGGGAGTTGGATAGGTAGATATAAGTGTCGAAGTGCCTGAGTGCCTAAGTGTCTAAGTTTTTAGGTGCGGAAACCGCGAATAAACGGGCTTAGGCGAAAGAAACTTAGGCACTTGGACACTCAGGCACTTAGGTACTTGAATCCGTATATGGCTTTTGAATTTACAAGCGAGCACAGGCGCCAATTCGAGGAGATCTTAAAAAGGTATCCCGTCAAGCGCGCCGCCATGCTCCCGGCCCTGTGGCTGGTGCAGCGCCAGGCCGGTTGGATCTCGCACGAGGCGATGGAGTACGTGGGTAAATTGCTCGATCTTTCGCCGGCAAAGGTCTACGAGGTGGCGACCTTCTACACGATGTTCAACCTGAAGCCGGTGGGGAAGTACCACTTCCAGGTCTGCCGCACCTTGCCCTGCCAGCTGGTGGGCGCGGAGAGCGTCACCGAGCATTTGCAGAAGAAGCTCGGCGTCAAGCTGGGCGAGACCAGCGCCGACGGGCGCTACACGCTGACCGAGGTCGAGTGCCTGGGCTCCTGCGGGACCGGGCCGATGCTGCAGCTGAACGACGATTATCACGAGAATTTGACGGCGGAAAAACTGGAGGCGTTGATCGCGTCCCTGAAATGACCTGATGGAAAAGATCCTGACCAAAAATTTCGGCCTGCAAGACTCCCATACCCTCGCGGTCTACGAGTCGACGGGCGGCTACGGCGCGCTGAAGAAGCTCTTCGCCATGCAGCCCAAGGACGTGGTGGAGGAGGTGAAGCAGTCCGGCCTGCGCGGCCGCGGCGGCGCGGGCTTCCCGACCGGCATGAAGTGGAGCTTCGTGCCCCAGGACAACCCCAAGCCGAAATACCTCTGCGTCAACGCCGACGAGAGCGAGCCGGGCACCTTCAAGGACCGCTACATCCTCGAGCTCGACCCGCACCGCCTGATCGAGGGCATCATCATCTGCTGCTTCGCGATCCGCTCGCACACCGCCTACATCTACATCCGCGGGGAGTTCGTCTTCCCCTACCATCGCATCGAGGCGGCGGTGCGGGAGGCCTACGCCAAGGGCTACCTGGGGAAAAACATCCAGGGCAGCGGCTACGATCTGGACGTCTTCGTCCACCGCGGCGCCGGCGCCTACATCTGCGGCGAGGAGACCGCGCTGATGGAGTCGCTGGAGGGCAAGCGCGGGATGCCGCGGCTCAAGCCGCCCTTTCCGGCGGTGGTCGGGTTGTTCGGCTGTCCGACGGTCATCAACAACGTCGAGACCATCGCGGCTCTGCCTTACATCCTCGAGCAGGGCGCGGCGGGCTACCGCAAATTCGGCACCGAGAAGAGCCCCGGCACGAAGCTGTTCAGCGTCAGCGGCCACGTGCAGCGCCCCGGCAACTACGAGGTGCCGCTGGGCTACCCGCTGAAGAAATTGATCTACGAGGATTGCGGCGGGATGCGGGACGGCAAGGCGCTCAAGGCCGTCATCCCCGGAGGGTCCTCGGTGCCCGTCCTCACCGCCGCCGAGGCCGAGGAGGTCACGCTGGACTACGAGGCCCTGGCGGCCAAGGGCTCGATGCTCGGCTCGGGCGGCGTCATCGTCATGGACGAGACGGTGGACATGGTGAAGGCCCTGACGAACTTGGCGCACTTCTACTCCCACGAGTCCTGCGGCCAGTGCAGCCCCTGCCGCGAGGGCACGGGCTGGTCGCACAAGATCCTGAAGCGCATGCTGGCGGGGGAGGGGAGGCCGGGCGACCTCGAGCAACTCGAGAAGAACGCGGACCACATGATGGGCAAGACGATCTGCGTGCTGGCCGACGCGCTGGCGATGCCGATTCAGAGTTATTTGAAGAAGTTTCGAAAAGAGTTTGAAGCTTATATAAAGATGTAGGGGCGAACCTTGTGTTCGCCCCTACAGAGCCTATGCCGAATATCACGATCGACGGAAAACAAATCACGGTGAAAGACGGTACCAGCGTCTTCGAGGCCGCGCGCCAGCACGGCATCGAGATCCCGCACTTCTGCTACCACCCCAAGCTGAGCATCGCGGGCAACTGCCGCATGTGCCTGGTCGACATCGAGAAGATGCCGAAGCCGGCGATCTCCTGCAACACCGTCGCGACCGAGGGCATGGTCGTTCATACCCAGACCGAGAAGGTCAAGGCCCTGCAAAAGAACGTCCTCGAATTCATCCTGATCAACCACCCGATCGACTGCCCCGTCTGCGACCAGGCGGGCGAGTGCAAGCTGCAGCAGTACTACATGGACCACACGCTGGCGGACTCCAACTTCCGCGAGCAGAAGGTCAAGAAGCCGAAGAAGGTCGATCTGGGTCCCTATGTCATGCTCGACGACGAACGCTGCATCCTGTGCACGCGCTGCGTCCGCTTCTGCGACGAGGTCACCAAGACGGGCGACCTCTGCGTCACCCAGCGCGGCGATCGCTCGACCCTGACCACCTTTCCCGGCAAGCGGCTCGACAACAAGTATTCGCTCAACACCGTCGACATCTGCCCGGTCGGGGCGCTGACCAGCAAGCCCTTCCGCTTCCAGTGCCGCGTGTGGTTCCTGAAGAGCACGCCCTCGATCTGCACGGGCTGCTCCACCGGCTGCAACATCCAGATCAACCACCACGACGGCAAGGTCTACCGCTACCTGCCTCGGGAGAACGAGGCGGTCAACCAGTGCTGGACCTGCGACGAGGGACGGCTTTCCTACGACTTCATCAACGAGGGACGCCTCTACCGCCCCAGCGTCCACGAGGGCGACAAGGTCGAGGGCGTCCCCGCGGCGAGCGCCTTGGCCGAGATCGCGGGCGCCTTGCAGCGCCTGGCGCCCGAGGACGCGGTCTTCGTCGGTTCGGCCTACGAGTCCAACGAGAACAACGCGGCGCTGAAAAAGCTGGCCGAGGCCCTGGGCGTGAAGGATCTGCAGTACTCCGCCCACGAGGTCGACAACCCTTACGCGGACGACTTTTTGATGAAGGCCGACAAGAACCCCAACCGCGCGGGCGTCGAGCGGCTGGGTTTCCAGCCCTTCCGCGGCGGGACCCAGGCCAAGGTGGTGCTGGCCCTCGAGGGCCTGGGCAAGTCCGACTTGGCGCGGCTGAAATCGGAAGAACCGCTGCTTCTGGTGTTGCTCGCCAGCAACCAAAGCGAGACCGCCGACTACGCCGACGTCGTCCTCCCCGCCGCGACCTTCGCCGAGCAGGAGGGGAGCTTCACCAACTTCCAAAACCGGGTGCAGAAATTCGACAAGTCCTTGGAGCCGGAAGGGGCGGTCAAGCCCGCCTGGCGGTGGATCGCGGAGATCGCCCGGGCGATGGGGAAGGATTTGAAGATCCCGGGCGCGGAAAGCCTGTTGGAAGAGTCCTTCGGATTGAAATACGCGGACCTGGGACCTCTTGGAAAAATATTGTAGGGGCGGGCCCCCGTGCCCGCCCGACGGCCGCGGGGCAGGCACGGGGGCCTGCCCCTACGAAAGTCGCGTAGAATTTTTTTCTTTGGCCTCATGCAGGCGAATACAAGCGTCCTAATACGGAATGATAGTTATTATTTTAAAAATCCTGATCCCCTTCCTCGTGATCATGCAGATCCTGCCCTTCCTGATCTGGCTCGAGCGCAAGGGGGCCGCCTACATCCAGGACCGTCGCGGGCCCAACCGCGCCTCCATCCTGGGCCTGCGCCTGGGCGGCCTGATCCACAGCCTGGCGGACGTGGTGAAGCTGGTCTTCAAGGAGGACATCGTCCCCAGCCAGGTGAACAAGTTCGTCTACACCCTGGCGCCCTTTCTCGCGATGGCCGTGGCCTGCATGACCTTCGCCGTCATCCCATGGGCCGCGCCGCTCGATTGGAAGGGGAGCCCCTTCACCCTGCAGGCGGTCGACCTCAACGTCGGCATCCTCTATATCTTCGCGATCGCCTCGATGGGCGTCTACGGGATCATGCTGGCGGGCTGGGGGAGCAACAACAAGTACTCCCTCCTGGGCGGCCTGCGCTCCTCGGCGCAGATGATCTCCTACGAATTGACCTTGGGCCTTTCGGTGGTGGGCGTCCTGATCCTGGCCGGGAGCCTCGAGCTGAACGCCATCGTCCAAAACCAGGGCGCCAATCCGCTCTCCTGGAACGCGATCCGCCAGCCGCTGGGCTGCATCCTCTTCGTCGTCTCCGCCTTCGCCGAGACCAACCGCCTGCCCTTCGACCTGCCCGAGGCCGAGGCCGAGCTGGTCGCCGGCTACCACGTCGAGTACAGCTCGCTGAAGTTCGCGCTCTTCTTCATGGCCGAGTACGCCAACATGATCGTCGCCTCCGCCCTGATGGCGACGCTCTTCTTCGGCGGCTGGCAGGTGCCCTTCGTCTCCACCGAGACGCTGCGGGCCCACGCGACGCCCATCCTCTATTATTCGGTCTTAGGCATCGGGGTCTTTTCGATCCTGGCGGGCTGGTTTTTGGCGCGCCGCAAGCCGAAGGTGGTCTACCATGATGCCCGCGACCGCGAGACCAAGGTGCTTGGCATTCCGGCGATCCTGGTCGGGATGGCGCTGGTGGTGGGGCAGGTCCTGCTGGGGCCTCTCGCTCTGGGCGAGACCGGCTCCCAGGCCGCCGCGGCGGCCTTCCAGTTCGGCGTCTTTTTGCTGAAGATTTTGTTTTTCTGCTGGGTCTTCATCTGGGTACGTTGGACCCTGCCGCGTTTCCGCTACGACCAGCTGATGAACCTGGGCTGGAGGGTGATGCTGCCTCTGGCCTTGCTGAACGTCGTGGTGACGGCGGGGATTTACCTTTGGTGGTAATTTTCCTGCGATGGCGTTTTTGCTGCGGCCGTAGGGGCCGTTCGCGAACGGCCCCTACGGGGACGAAACGATATTTGGGCGAATTTTTATATCTATGAACGGCTTCACGATCTTATTTTACGCCTTGGCCGCCCTGGCGGTGATCTCCGCCACCGGGGTGATCAGCTTCCGTCACCCCGTGTACTCGGCGCTCTCGCTGGTGGTGACCCTGATCTCGCTCGCGGGGCTCTTCGTGACCCTGCAGGCGGACTTTTTGGGCGTGATCCAGGTCTTGACCTACGCCGGGGCCATCCTGGTGCTGTTCATCTTCATCATCATGCTGCTCAACCTGCAGGACGACGAGCTGCACGAGCGGGGCTACGGCCTGGGCGGAAAATTCCTCTTGGGCCTGGTCAGCCTGGGCCTCTTTCTTTCCCTGGGCTACCTGGTGACGCGCCCCAAGTTGGGCGTCGCGGTCCTGCCCGAGGGTTTCGGCTCGGTCTACGGACTGGGGCGGGAGTTGTTTACGAGCTATGTGATCCCCTTCGAGTTGGCGGGGATCCTCTTGACCGTCGCCCTGATTGGCGCGGTCTTACTGGCGAAAAGAAAGCTGTAGGGGCAGGCCCCCGTGCCTGCCCCGCGGCCGTCGGGCGGGCACGGGGACCCGCCCCTATGAAGACTATGATCACGATCCACCACTACCTAGTTCTATCCGCCGCCCTCTTCGTGCTGGGCTTCGCCGGGGTCGTGCTGCGCCGCAACGCCTTGATCATCTTCATGTCGATCGAGCTGATGCTGAACGCCGTGAACCTCTCCTTCGTCGCCTTCGCGCGGCATTGGGGCAACCTCGACGGACAGCTGGCGGCGTTTTTCGTGATCGTGCTGGCCGCGGCCGAGGCCGCCGTGGGCCTGGCCATCGTCGTCTTGGTCTTCCGCCGCCGCGCCACGGTGCAGACCACGGCGCTCAACACCTTAAGGGACGAAACGCGTGCGTCTTAGCTACATCATCCTGTTTCCGCTGCTGGGCGCCCTGATCAACGGGGCCCTGGCGCTGCGCGCCGCCCGGCGCGGCAAGCCCGCGGACGAGGCCCTGGTCAGCCTGATCGGCGTCCTGCTGCCGACGGCCGCCTTCGCCGTGGCCCTCTACCTGGGCCTGCCCTTCCTGAAGGGCGCCGAAAAGCCGCTCGGCGAGAACCTCTTCAGCTGGATCGCCGTCGGCAACTTGCAAATCGAGGCCAGCCTCGCCCTCGACCGCCTCTCCACGATCATGGTCCTGATCGTCAGCGGCGTCGGCAGCCTGATCCACCTCTATTCCGTCGGCTACATGAAGGGCGATCCCGGCTACGCCCGCTACTTCGCCTATCTCAACCTGTTTTTGACCGCGATGCTGATCCTGGTCTTGGCCGACGACCTGCTTTTGCTCTTCGTCGGCTGGGAGGGCGTGGGGCTCTGCTCTTATCTTTTGATCGGCTTCTGGTTCGAGGACCCGGTCAAGGCCTACGCCGGGAAGAAGGCCTTCGTCGTCAACCGCATCGGCGACTTCGGATTTTTGATCGGGATCTTCATGATCCTGGCGACCTTGGTGCCGCTGCTCCCGCACGCGATGCCCATCCTCAATTTCGGCGTCCTCAAGCAGTACGCCCCGGCCCTGGCCACGGTCGCCCCGCTGATCTGCCTTTTTCTCTTCATCGGCGCCACCGGCAAGTCGGCCCAGATCCCGCTCTACGTCTGGCTGCCCGACGCGATGGCCGGTCCGACGCCGGTCTCGGCCCTGATCCACGCGGCCACCATGGTCACGGCCGGCGTCTACATGGTGGCGCGGCTCTTCTTCCTCTTCGACCTGGCGCCCGCGACCCTTGAGATCGTCGCGACGGTGGGCGCCTGCACCGCGCTCTTCGCGGCCCTGATCGGCCTGGTACAGAACGACATCAAGAAGGTCCTGGCCTATTCGACCGTCTCCCAGCTGGGCTATATGTTCCTGGCCGTCGGCGTCGGGGCCTACAGCGCGGGGATCTTCCACGTCATGACCCACGCCTTCTTCAAGGCCTGCCTCTTCCTGGGCTCCGGCTCCGTGATCCACGCCCTGAGCGGCGAGCAGGACATCCAAAAGATGGGCGGCCTGCGCAAGGCGATGCCGATCACCTTCTTCACCTTCCTCGTCGCCACCCTGGCGATCGCGGGCATCCCTCCCTTCGCGGGCTTCTTCTCGAAGGACGAGATCCTCTGGCAGGCCTACCACCGCGGCCACACGAATCTCTGGATCCTGGGGATGGTCACCGCGGCCCTGACCAGCTTCTACATGTTTAGGCTCTTCACCCTGACCTTCCTGGGGAAGGAACGCCTGACGGAGCACGCCAAACACCACCTGCACGAGTCGCCCTTCAGCATGACCTCGGTCTTGATCGTCTTGGCGATCCTCTCGGCGGCGGGGGGCTTCCTGGGCGTGCCGCACGCCCTGGGCGGGCACAACTGGATCGCGACTTGGCTGGGCCTGGAGGCGCACGCGGCGGAAGCCGGCGCCGAGGTCCTGGAGCGCAACCTGGCCTTCGCCTCCGCGGCCCTGGCGGCGGCCTCGGCCCTGCTGGCGACGCTGCTCTACCTCAAGTTTCCGAATCTGCCGAAGACCCTGGCGGAGAAGTCGCGCTTCCTTTATCGCCTGCTGCGCGAGAAGTTCTACGTCGACGAGTTTTACGATTTCGCGATCGTGCGCCCCCTTCGCGCCTTCAGCGACCGTTTCCTCGCGCAGGACATGGACCAGGGCCTGATCGACGGCCTCTTGGTCAACGGCTCGGCGCGCTTCGCCTCCTGGATGGGGAGCCTGGTCAGCGTCCTGCAGGGCGGCCTGGCCAACAACTATGTCTTTTACTTCCTGCTCGGCGTGGGCGGATTCATCTTCTTCATGGTGGTGCGATAAATGATGGCCTGGATCGGGTCCCACATCTTGAGCCTGCTCATCTCGGTCCCGCTGCTCGGCGGGGCGGGGGTCTTGCTCTTTCCCAAGGAAAAGACGGGGCTGATCCGCGCCTGGGCGCTCTTGGTGAGCCTGGCCACCTTCGCCCTTTCGCTGCACCTGGTCTATCACTACGGCGACGCGGCGGGTTACCGCTTCGCCGAGCGCTACGACTGGCTGCCGGAATTGGGCATCGCCTACCACGTCGGGATCGACGGCTTCTCCCTTTGGCTGATCCTGCTCACCACCCTGTTGATGCCGATCACCGTGCTCTTCTCGATGGGCTCGATCGCGGAGCAGCAAAAGAAATACTATTTCTTCCTGCTCACCCTCGAGGCCGGGATGATCGGGGCCTTCTGCGCCCTCGACGTCTTCCTCTTCTATATCTTTTGGGAGGCGATGCTGATCCCGATGTATTTCCTGATCGGGATCTACGGCGGGCAACGGCGCATCTACGCGGCGATCAAGTTCTTTCTCTTCACGATGGTGGGCTCGGTCCTGATGCTGCTGGCGATGATCTACCTTTATTACCAGGCCGGCGAAAGTTTCTCCCTGGATCGCTGGCTGGAGTTGAGCCTGAACGCCAAGACCCAGCTCATCCTCTTCTCCGCCTTCGCGCTCTCCTTCGCGATCAAGGTGCCGATGTTCCCTCTGCACACTTGGCTGCCCGACGCCCACGTCGAGGCGCCTACCGCGGGCAGCGTGATCCTGGCGGGGGTCCTGCTCAAGATGGGGACCTACGGTTTCGTGCGCTTCGCCATGCCGCTCTTCCCCGAGGGGCTGGAGGCGGCGCGGCCGCTCTTGGTGATGCTGGCGGTGATCGGCATCGTCTACGGGGCCCTGGTCGCGATGGTGCAGAAGGATATTAAGAAGCTGGTGGCGTACTCCTCGGTCTCGCACCTGGGCTTCGTCATGCTGGGCCTGATGGCGCTCACGCCCCAGGCGGTGACGGGGGCGGTCTATCAGATGCTCAACCACGGCGTCTCCACCGGGGCGCTCTTCCTCTTGGTGGGGATGATCTATGACCGGACGCACACCCGCAAGATCGTCGACTACGGCGGCATCGCCAAGCTGGTGCCGGTCTTCACGGTCATCTTTTTGATCGTCACCTTCTCGTCCATCGCCCTGCCGGGGACCAACGGCTTCGTCGGCGAGTTCCTGATCCTCTCCGGCAGCTTCAGCGTCCTGCCGCGGGCGGCGATGATCTCGACCCTGTCGGTGATCTTCGCGGCCGTCTACATGCTGTGGATGGTGGAGCGGGTCTTCTTCGGTCCGGTCAAGAATAAGCACATGGAAGGGCTGAAGGACCTGGGCAAGCGCGAGGTGCTTTGCCTGCTGCCGCTCCTGATCCTGATCGTATGGATGGGCGTAAAGCCGAATTACTTCTTGCAAAAGATCGAGCCGGCCACCGAGGCCCTCTTGCAGCGGGTCGAGTCGGCCGCCAAGATCCAGGTGGGAGGAGGCCTGCCGCGATGACCCTCGACGTCGGACAACTTTGGGATGCCGCCTGGCCCGCCTTGACTTTACTGATCGGCTCGCTGGCCTCGCTGTTCACGGCGGTCTTTCCCGCGCGGCACCAGGCCAGGCTGACCGCGGTCCTGGCGGCCGTGACCTTCCTGCTGAGCGCGCAGGGCTTCTATTATCAATGGGAATTGGGGCATACGCAGGCCTTGGATCTTTTGGTCGTCGATCCCTTCTCCCTGTTTCTCGGCATCTTGATCTCGTTGATCGGCTTTGCGACCGTCCTGATCGCCTATCCTTATTGGCTCTCCCAATCCGAGGCCATTCCCGAGTTTTTCTCGCTGCTGCTCTTCGCCGCCTTCGGGATGGTCACGATGGTGATGACGACGCAGCTCTTGGTCTTCGTCCTGGGCCTCGAGATCATGAGCCTCTCGCTCTACGCCCTGGCGGGACTGCGGCGCTACGATCCGCGTTCGGGGGAGGCGACCTTCAAGTATTTCCTGCTGGGCTCGGTGGCCACCGCCTTTCTCCTGCTGGGGATTTCCTTTCTCTACGGCGCGACCGGCACCTTGGACCTGGCGCGCCTCCCGCATCTCTTCGCAGATCCCGGGATGGGCACGATCTTCAAGCTGGGGGCGCTCTTGATCCTCTTGGGCTTCGCCTTCAAGGTGGGCGCGGTGCCCTTCCACTTCTGGGCGCCCGACGCCTATGACGGCGCGCCGATGCCGGTCACCGGCTTCATGGCGACGGGGGTGAAGGTCGCCGCCTTCGGCGCCCTGGTCCGCGCGGTGCAGGCCCTCCTGCCCCAGGCCGAGCTGCCCTTGCAGCGCTGGGTCGTGATGCTCTCCTTCGCGACGATGCTGGTCGGCAACCTGGTCGCCCTGCGCCAGCGCCACCTGAAGCGCATCATGGCCTACAGCTCCATCGCCCACGCGGGCTACCTGCTCTTGGGCGTCGCGACCCTGCTGGGCGCCGAGGGATTCCGCGGCGAGGCCTTAAGTCCTATCCTGTTCTACCTGATGGTCTACAGCCTGCTCACCTTGGGCGTCTTCGCGGTGCTGAGCGTGCTTTCCAGCCGCGGCGAAGAGGTGAACGAGATCCAGCAGCTCGACGGCCTGAGCGAGAGACACCCGGTCCTGGCGGCGGCCTTGAGCGTCTTCTTGATCTCGCTGGCCGGCGTCCCGCCGACGGCGGGCTTTTTGGCGAAGTATTACCTCTTCAGCCAGGCCATCGAGGTCGGCCTCTATCCCCTGGCGATCGGCGGCATTCTGGCCAGCGCGGTCTCGCTCTACTATTACCTGGGGCCGATCGTGAGGATGTACTTCCACTCCAAGGAAAAGGCCCTGCAAGTTCCCCGCACCGCGCCGAGCCTCAAGCTGCTGCTCGCCCTGATGATCGCGGGGGCCTTTTATCTGGGGGTGTTTCCGAAGGCGGCGCTGCAGATCACGCGGACGACTCGGATGATCTCCGCGAGTTCAACCTCCTTGGGGGGCTTTGTCCCGGGGCCTTAGGCTAATCTTTAGGAATCGGTTAAATAGTATTAATTAATCCGATTAATTGAATTGAAATTCCGCTCCGGCGACCGGTCTTCGCGGTTTGCGATGCAGGCTTTGCATCCCGTAATTTCGGCTGAGTTATACGTAGTTTTCAAACAAGCTACGTGTAACTCCATGGAACGCATCTCCATTGCACAAGCAACAAACTCGATCTACCTTCGATAAGCCTTCTGTATCTAAAAAAGGGGCTCGGGGCACGTAAGCACTCCTATTTGCCGGCGCTTTTCGCGCAAATCCCCAGAATAATCTGAATGACCTTCCCGCGCAGGACCAAGCTCTGAGGCGACGTTTTCTGTTCGCGGCATGGGGGTGCTTATGCAAAATGTCCGTCTTTCCTCCGTTGTTTCGAGGCAGGCTTCGGCAGAGTTCGATCCTGCTGCCGTTTTTCAGTCTCAATCCGAGGCCTTCGCTTTGATGCTACAAGTCGGTATTGCTGGCGGTATGGCGGAGTCTGATTTTGCCGCGATGGCGGCGAAGATTCGTTCAGGGGAGGGGTTTGCCAATGCCTTGGAGAATCTGACCACCGCTATTAAAACCCGGCTTCATGAAAAGGTTGGCTCCGCACTGATCGCCGAGCTTGCCGCCTTATCCCTAGAAACCGATGAGCACTTGTTTCGCCAGGGTGCCTTGGAGATCGCGCTCCGCCAAAGGGCTCAGCAGCGCCTTCCTCAAGCCACCGCGGTATTGGGGATGCTGGCCAGCGTGCCAAGCGTGGTCTCGACCCAAGCGCAGATAGAGTTGGAAGCCATATCGGGTCAGGGTCATGCAGGTTATCGCAGTGAATTTTTGCTCTCGCAATTGACTAAGCAAGCGACGGATTATCGCACCATTGTCCCCATGGTCGCCGGTTCCCTAGCCTTCAGCGCCGGCCGGGCCTGGGCCTTGAGTCGCATGGTCAAGGCCCCAGCCGGGGCTTTAACGCGAGGTTTTGGGGCCAGGCTGGCCTCGAGTTCCCTGGGATTCGCGGTCGAGGTGCCCACCTTCGCCCTGGGTAGCCGGGCCTTGTTGGCGATGTGCGGAGAGAAGCGCGAAACAGGTATTCCCCACGATCTGGCCTCCGCCGCTATCACCCTGGGCGCCTTGAAGGGTATGGGTTTTGTGGGGGGGCAGGCCCTCTATCGACTCAGGGCTAGGTCCGAGCTCGCCCCGCTTTCGGGGATGGAAAAGCTCATTCATGGCGCTGTCCCTCAAATCGCCGCCGGCATGGGCATGATGCTGGGCCACAGGGCCGAGGAGATCGTAGGGCTTAGGGCGCCGATGGACCGAGCGACCAGCTTCCTCGATACGGTTTCCACCCTGATGAGCCTGCATGTCGGGATTAAGGGAGCGCATTTCTTGGCGCCGGGCTTGAAAAATTTTGAAACATCCTTAGGTCAACGGGCGGAGATCTACTATCAACAGGGTAAATCCAATGCCTTTGCATCTCCCAACCAGGCTTCCCAGCCCCAAAAGTTCAGCGCTATTCCCCGATTGGATATCCGCGAAGACCTCGAGCGGTACCGGCTCCGCGCCGGTGCGGGCAATGTAACTTCTCCTCGGTTCGCGACCCGATCCGAATCGGTGCTGAATAACGCCATGTTGGTGCAGATGGCTGAATCGAAGGCCGGTGAATTGCGGGATTACCAAGTAGAGATGCTAAATGCCCTCGAGAGAGACTTCGTCGGGAAAGTTTCCCCCTGGCTGGCCCTGGCCTCTCCGATGCAAACCGGCAAGAGCCACTTGATCGGGCCGATGATTCGCATGTTGCAGAAGCAATGGGGCGAGGACACCCAGTTTATCATTTTGAGCTCTTCTAAAGTCATTACGTCTCAATTGATCCAGGATCTGGTGCGAGGATTTTCGGCCGAGGAGATTGGGCGATTCGACGGAGCGGTCAAGGACCCCCGACCCATCACGGTGGCGAGTTATTTGGCCTTGGCCAAAAATCTGAAGGACTACCCCGTATCCCCCAGGACGGTTCTCATCAACGACGAGGCCTTTTTCACCAGGTCGCGCAGCATCCGTCGGATCTACGCTCATTTCGGATTGGGCGAAGAGGTGAGGGGTGAGCAAGGGCCTTCCTTCCGGCCTAAGGAAGGACAGGGTCTGGTGATAGGTTTTTCGGGGACGGGCTTCGGATTGGAGGGATACCACACCAGCGCCCATTATGAGCTATTGAGCGCGATTGAGGCGGGCTGGATCCGAGAGATGAAGGGCGAAAGGATGGAGGTCGCCATTTCCAGCCAAAAAGAAAGCGGGGCGGGCGGGGAGAAGATGATTTGGTGGAAGGCGACCCGGGAGAACGCGGCGGTCTTGGCGGATCTCTACCATGAGAAGTTTTATGGGAGGTTCGGGAAAAACCTCATCTTCGTCCCGACGATTAAGCACGGCCGCCTGTTGAAGGAGGCCTTGGAAGCCAAGGGTTACAAGGATCACCCCGTCCATTTCGTCCACTCCGGCGAGGGCATGGCGGACTCTGCCGTCGAGAAAGGGCTGGCTGCGTGGTTGCGGGGCGGAGGGGCCATGATCTCGGTGAGAAAGCTCTCTCGCGGCTTCCGGGGCGGAGAGACCGAGGCCGTATTCCATACCTACCAGACGACCAGCGCGGAGTTGTTTTCGCAGCGAACGGGCAGGGCCTGGGGGACTTCTCCGGAAAAGGATCAGGCCCCTCTGTATGTGTTCGAAGTAGCCTGGTCCAAGGCGAGTCAGTTCGCGAACCTGGCAAAGATACTCGGTTTTGTGGATTACCCGCAGGGGGGGAAATTCACGACCCAGGACGGAAAAGGCAAGATTCGAGAAGCAAGGCTGAAAAAAAATCTAGCCGAGGAAAAAAATCAGAAAATCGAGCGAAAGGAAATATCCCCTCTCTTCGCGGAAGTTCCCATGGCGATGCAGTGGCGGCAGGCCATGGAGTCGGCTCTAGAGGCGGTCGGGGGGATCGCGAAAATGTCCGAGGCGACCGGATTGCCCCAGGAGATCGTGGGGGGCTTCGCCTTGGGGGCCTTGCCGACCGACTGGGCCACGGCCGAGGTGCTGTCGGGGCAGATGGGGGGCCGGGAAAAAACGATGGAGTTGTGGGTTTCGTCCTGGCGCGGCGTGGTGGAGGAGATCCTCTCCGGCACGGAGAAGTCGCTGAAGGGCCTGGATGCCAAGCTCGCCGCTTGGTCTAAAAACCAACATGGGATCGACGACGACGCCGCGAGTTTGGAGAAAATCCTTGGATATCAATACCGAAAAACGGTTCCGCAACGGTCCAATATTCAGGAGAAGAATTTTCGCGCGGTCCTGCGGCGAATCGATAAAGTGACGGGGGGCATGGAGTTTCCCCAAGCGTTCCTTGAAACGGCAAAGAAAGAAGCGGCTGCATTCCGGGACACGATTCAAAGCCCGATTTTTAAACTCATTTTTGACAATCAATTTCTGGGCCTCAAGCCACCCATGACCCAACTTTTGAGAAAAAACGCGGGAAATCCGGATTGGGTCAGTGCGGGCGTCCAATCGCTTTCGGATATCGTCCGACAAGTGAAAGGGTTGATCCAGGATTATGCGGACTGGTTGATTCGTCGGCACCTCACTCATGTCAATGTGTTCATGAATCCTATCTCGACTTTGGGCATATCCCACGAGCTCAGGAAAAAGCTGCTAGGAGGAGGTATTCGGACGGTCGGCGATTTAGTGCAGCATGGGGAGAGGTATGTCCCGAGGAACGATCGGGCTCAAGTCAATCAATTGCTTGGCTCGATGAACCTGAAGTTTGGTCCTTTTCCTGCCTACCATCTTTTGGAAGATAGCGCTTCCAGGCCGGATTTCTCCAGGCCATGGCAAGAAAGCTTCCTGGCGCTTGCGGCAGAAGCGGGGGACATCGTGCGGTTGTCGAATTCCCTTTCGATGAAAACGGAAAGGTTGGGGGAGTTCTGTCTCGGCATATTGCCCACCTTCCTTGAATTGGGGGAGATAAATCTTAAGGCCAGAAGGTTGGGGGTCCCTTCATGGGAGGGACGATTCGTTCAAAGTTTTACGTCGCTGGTTGCCGAAGATGCCAAGATCAAAGGGCTGGCGGTGGCATCCGGCGTGATGATGCCGGAAGTTGGTCAGGTGGAGCAGCGAATCTTGGAATCGGTGAATAATTTAAAAGTCGGCGATGTAACCAAGGAAATCCTATCGGAGGCCGCTATCGCAACAATTGGCGAATTGGTTGCGGTGCCTCGTGAAAAAGTTGAAAGATATGATTATTTCGCCAGAGAAGTGGATCGAGCTTTGGCGCGAATGGGGTTGAAGTTGGGGATGCAAATACCCGGTCTTCCAAATATTCCCGATTTTAAAATTTTGCAGCTGGGCCGATTGCTTCAGGAGCGATTTGTTGAAAGGCTTGATTTTTTTGACTCTCTGGGAAGTCTTCAACTTATGGGATTGGTGAGAACGCGCCTTGAGGCCGCTAATATCCGGTTAATTGGGGAGTTGGTGCAATTCAGTGAATCAGAATTAATGGAAATCCCGTTCATGGGAAAGAAATCCGTCGATCAAATTAAATTAGCTCTGCAAGAGCATGGCTTCAAACTGGGTACCAAAATTCCAGAAGGGGGGAAGATATCCAAGCCTAAACCCGCAAGCATCCAAATCCCGGCCGTCACAGCAGCTTCTGAGTCGATTAGCCCGATACTCTATCAATCGGTGGATCAACTTCGGCTTCCGGTGCGCGCGGCTATTGGTTTTCAGCTTATCAATATAAAATTAATAGGCGAACTGGTGCAGTTTACGCCTGAGGCATTATTGCGAATAAAAAGCTTTGGGAAAAAATCCTTGAGTCAGGTTCAGGAAGTGTTGGGCAAACTCGGCTTGCATTTGGGCATGAGAATTCCCAACTGGGGATCTCCTCAGGAAGAGAAGCGCCTCGACAATCGGGAAGTCTCCTCAAAGGATTTGATGTATCAATCTTTGTCGCAGCTCTTTTTAAAGCCCGAGGTGCGCGCCACCCTTGAAAACGCCAATATTCGCTTTATCGGCCAATTGGTCCAATTCCAAGGGGATCAACTTCGAGGCATCCAGGGCTTCGACGAGGCGGCCCTACAAGAGGTCGAGGGGGCCTTGGCAAAGCTTGGTTTGAATTTGAGAAAATCCGGCGTTACCTTTTAAATGAAGTAACTACCGATAGGAAATAGCGCCGGTTTTCTAAGGGTTTTGTTAATCTAACGAACATGGTCAATAAATGTACGCCGTTTATGGAGTTGACGGAATAAATCATAACTATTTAATTTTATTAAAATTATTAGTAAACTTCGGATTTTTTTACAGTATGTGGAAGGGAGCGCGGGGCTCATCCATAGGTGTATTTCGAAACCTTTCTCCTACCTGGTCAAAGTCGGACAACTATTTTCCCCTCCCTCCGAAGTATCCCCGTTCCAACAAACTCATATTTTCCTAGTTTCAAATAGTTAGGCGGCCGGTGGCGAGGCCGTCGTTCCGGGGCACATGAAGACGGGTTCCTATCGAGGCGATTTTTCGGGCCGGGCGCCGCTGCGCGCCGATCGGCCTGTTCTTCCTTCCACTCCTGAAAACGAGGCGAAATTCGGCCGGGCCGCGTTGGCGGAGCTAGGGGCCTTGGCCCGCGAGGGCGATGCCTCCTTGTTCGCGGCCGGGGTCTTGAATCTCGCGCGGCGTCTGGAGGCGGAAGACCGACTGGAGGCGGCGGCGGAGTTATACGCCGTCGTCGCCGGGGCCGTTTCGCCCTTGACGGGGGACAAGCAAGAACGGCCTCTACGAGGGCACGCCCAACGGCACCTGGACGCGCTCCAAGGCAAAGGCGCTTTCGGCCCGCGCGCGGAATTTCTTCTCCGCCGCCTCGCCAAGGACGCGACGCATCCGTCTTCGATCTTGGCGATGGGCGCCGCGGGCCTGGCCTTCCGCCTGACGCGCGCGGCGACCTTAAGCCGGCTGGCGTTGTCGCCGGCGGGATTTTTTACCCGCGGTCTCGGACTGCGCGCGGGCGGCGCCTTGGCCGGCTTCGGCGTCGAGACCCTGGCCTTCACCGCGGTGGGGAAGGGCGGAGCGGCCTTGCTCGGCGAGCCGGTCGACTTAAGCCCGCAGGCCTGGGCCCGCGATGGGGCCGCCGGGGCCTTGACCCTGGGCGCCTTGAAGGGCGCGGGAGGCTTGACGCGGGCGGGCCTGCGCCGTTGGGCGGCGGGCGAGGGGGCTCTCGCCGGGGCGACGCGGAACCTCGCGCCGCAAGCGGCGATGTTCGGCGGCATCCTCCTCGCCCATCGGCTCGAGGAATCCCTGGGTTGGCGGTCCGCTGCTTCCAACGCGGTCCGCGTCGGCGACGCCCTCGCCACCCTCGTTCATTTTCACGTCGGCGGTCGCCTGGCCGGCGCCCTTTTCGGGCGCCGCTTCAAGGCCCTAGAGGCCGGCCTCGATTTGCAGGCAGCTCAGGCCTCGCGCGGCGATCCGCGAATTTTCTCGTCCGCCCTGGCCGTTGCGGGCGGGGGCCGGTTAAAGCCCGATTTCGCACTTGGCCCGAATCCCCTCGACTCCCGCCCCATGCTCTCCCAAGCCCGCGCGGAGGGAGGCGGCGCGCGGGCGGAGACCTTTCTCAACGTCCGGCAAATCGAGACGAAGCTCTCCCGCGGCAGCATCCTGCTGGACTTGGCCACGCGCGAGACCGCGATGACCCGGGGGATGATTCACCTGATGTATTCGCTGGAGGATGGCTTCACCATCCCTGCACAGCTTCGAAGAATTAAATCCCTGCTCAAAAAGGGCCGCGTGCGATGCAGGGGAAGTTAAGCTTTGCGCAAATTTTCTCAGCCAAAGATTCCGGCCAGCCAGGCACCTCTGGGCATGATCGGCGCCTGCAGACACCACAGCGGCTCTGGCAACTCATGCTTCGGCCAAAGCCAAAACTTCCCACGCGTCCTGCTCTGGGATCGCGGGCCGCCGCCCACGGGGAGCGCCCGACGCCGGTGAATTATCTCGACTTTGGCCGGCATGGTCAGGAACCTGGTCTCGAGGCTTTACGCTTGGGATGCGAAGGAGAAGGCCTTGGTGCAAGACCTCCATGCGCCCACGCCGCGCTACAACGAGCTGACGATGGAGGAGGCCCACCGACCCGAGCGGCAGGCCGAGTGGCTCGCGGCGGATCGCTTGAAAATCCGAGTCTTCCCGGAGACCGCCCAGGAATTGCTTTTCGAGGTCGACAAGGCCTCTTCCGTCCATTGGCGGCTCTCCGACGCTCAGGGCGGACTTTTGCTCGCGATGAGCCGGACGGGGGAAGGGCATTATTTCGAATACAGTCGTTTTGCGCCGGCCTTGCCGATGCCGACTGGTCCGGCGTTGGCATCGGCAGGGAAGAAAGAGGGATTCGAGCCGCCGTCGCCCGCTCGTCCTGCCAAGGCGGCGAAGCCCAAGAGTCCCGTGAAGGCCGGCCTCGAAGATGCGGGACAAGCGGCGAAGCAGGAAAAGTCCGCCCGAGCGGCCGCGGCCACCGAGGTCCAGCCCGCAAAGGAGCCTAGCCCGCAGCTCCGCCAAGCCCTCGCCGCCCTGGCGGAGCTGGAAAAACTCCCCGGTGAAAATTCGAAGCGGGTCCGGCAGGCCTTAACCCACCTGCGCGGCGAGCTGCGGCACCTCTCGAAACCGGAATTGGAGATCGCGGTGGATGCCATGGCCGGCAACCTCGAGGCCTTGCTCCGTCTCAAGGAGCCGGGCGAGGCCTTCATCCGCCAAGGCGCGCGCCGGTCTTCCTGCGCCTGCTCAGCGCCCACCTCTTCAGGCCCGCCGCGTCTGAGTTGGAATATTCCCGCGAGATCGTGCCGCGGCCAGGACTTGGGGCTGGGAATTGCAAAGCCGCCCTGAGGATAAAAATTTTGAGGAATGCGCCTCCCGAACGCCGCATGATGGTCGACCAGGTTCGGATCCTGATCCGCGACGCCTTAGGTCGCGGGGAGGTTCCCTCCCCCCGCGACTCCGCTGGCCTTGCTGCTCGGGGCGGCGACCGCACTTTGGGCCCAGGAGGCGGAGGCCGCGACGGGAGGGCCCGCGATGAGCGTCGCCAGCGCCTCCCCACGGCAGTGCCGCCGCTCGCTGGCCTGCTGGCCGGGCCGTCACCCCGCTTCGTCCTGCGCAGCCGCGCGACAACGCCTCGGCAACGGAGCCCTCGCCCTGAGCAGCGCGGTCCTGTCGCAGCTCAGCGGCAGGAACTCCCATTGTCCTCGCGCGCGAGGGGGCGCATCCTACGAGGCTCCATCTGCCGGATCTTTCCCATTGGCTGCGCAAGGGCGCCGAGGCGGTGATCGCCAAGCGCGAAGGGAGGGAGATGTCCCTCAAGACCTCCTGGCTGAGCGCGCGCTTGCCCGCCTACGAGAGCCTGCCGCCGGGGACGCTGCGCCTGAACTTCCGGATCGAGGAGGGCGACCGTCAGGGCATCGCCGTCGTGTATCTGGAAAAGGATGCGATACACCTGCAAAACCTGGAGACCGACCGGATGCGGCCGGGGGCGGGGACGGTGGTGATCGATTGGCTGGCCACGCAGGCCGCGTTGCGCGGGATACGCTTCCACATCCGCGATACCCACAACCCGCAGATTTTCCGAATCTTGAACCGAGAGAAAATTTTCGCGTCGGGACGCGCCCGGGCCGAGGGGACTTACCACGATCCCTGGACCGCGAACAAAATCAGGATCTCCGGCCCCATCGAGGACCCCTTTTTCGCGGAAGCGCATCAGGCCGCGGCCTTCCATATCACCGGCGACTTGAGTGCCAAGCGTTTCCCCTTCTACCTGGGCCCGATCCGGCATGTCGCGGAGTTACTCCTACCCGAGGGTCGCCAATAGACAGGTCCCGTCCCCGATCACGTTGAGTCCGTTCTCCTCCGCCATGCGGATGGCCGCGGGGCTCTGCGCGCCCGGCTGCATCCAGATATTGCGGATCCCCTTTTGAATCGCCTGGCCGACCACCGCCTCGGTGATCGGCGGCGGGGTGATGATCGAGATGCTGGCGACCTCCGGGGGCAGGTCGAGGACGCTGGCGAAGCAGGGGAGGCCCTCGATCTCCCGCTCGCGGGGGTTGACGGGATGGGCCCGATAGCCGTGCTCGAGATACTTGCGCAGCACGCGGTTGCCGTATTTGTTGCGGTCTTGCGAGGCGCCGACGACGCCGAAGGCGGGGGAACTCAAGAATCTTTCGATTTGTTCGCGGCGGGCCATGGACGCATTAAAGCACCCGGCCCCGCTACTGTAAACCGCCTTGCACCGCCTTGAGCAGGTCGGCGTTGCGCGGATAGCGCTGGAGGGTCTCGAGCAGCTTCTTGCCCGCGTCGATGGGGTTGAGGCCGGCGAGAAAGCTGCGGATCTTCTGCATGGTCGCGTATTCCTCGGGGCTGAGCAGCTTCTCTTCCTTGCGCGTTCCGGAGGCCGGGACGTCGATGGCGGGAAAGATGCGCTGCTCGGCGAGGCGGCGCGAGAGCACGAGCTCCATGTTGCCGGTGCCCTTGAACTCTTGGAAGATGTATTCGTCCATCTGGCTGCCCGTGTTGATCAGCGCCGTGGCGAGGATGGTGACCGAGCCGCCTTCCTCGAGTTTTCGCGCGGCCCCGAAGAAACGGCGCGGGACCTCGAGGGCGTTGGCGTCGACCCCGCCGCTGAGCGTCTTGCCGCTGCGGGCCTCGCGGTTGTGCACTCGCGCCAGGCGGGTGAGCGAGTCGACGACGATGACGACGTCCTTGCCCTCGTTGGCCAGGACCACCGCGTCTTCCAGCAGGGTGTTGGCGGTCTGGATGTGATGATCGGTGTCGTGGTCGGAGGAGGAGGCGCGGATCTCGGCCGGGACCGAGCGCTTGAAGTCGGTCACTTCCTCGGGACGCTCCTCGACCAGGAGGGCGAAGAGCTTGACCTCGGGGTTGTTCTTGGAGATCGCGTTGCAAAGATCCTGGAGCAAGGTGGTCTTGCCCGCCTTGGGGGGAGCGACGATCAGGCCGCGTTGGCCCTTGCCGATGGGGCAGACCAGATCGAAGACGCGCATCGACAGGGGGCCGCCCTCGATCTCGAGGCGCAGGCGTTCGAAGGGATCGATCGAGGTCTTCGCGATGAAGGCCGTCAAAGCATCCGATTTTCGTTGATCCGGTCGTCCCATGCGGCCCTGCGGGTGGTGACGCTGCGGAGGGCCGGAATGCCGGCGGTCCGGACGACCGCCGCGGGAATAGCGTTGATGTCTCATAGAGTAGGCTTAAGGCAGGTAAAGCACTTTCTACCCGCCGCGTCCAAGGAATTTTGAAGACTTTTTAGACCAAAATAAGTACCTTTCCGTCCTCCTTCCTACCTAATGGTCACCTAATGGTCCCACGTTTCGGGACGCTTGAACAGCTGGAGGACCCATGCCTCGACCGATTTCCCGGATTTTCCTAGCCCTCTTTAGTTTAATTTTCTTTTGTGCAAAATCCCAAGCCGCCCCGATGAGCCCCGAACAGGTGCCCGACACGCTGCGGCCCTGGATCGAGTGGGCCCTGCGCGACCACGAGGAGCAGCGCTGTCCCTTCTTGAACGCCGCCGGCGACCAACGCGTCTGCGGTTGGGCCTCCCGGCTGGACCTGAGCATCGACGAGCGGCAGGGGGCCTTCAGCCAGCAATGGATGCTTTATAAAGACGATTGGGTGCCCCTGCCCGGCGACGAGAAGCGCTGGCCGCAAGGCCTGCGGGTCGACGGCCAGCCCGCCGCGGTCGTGCTGCGCGGCGAGGTGCCGAGCGTCTTTCTGAAGAAGGGTCCCCACAGCCTCGCCGGCACCTTCGCCTGGGACGCCATTCCGGAGAGCTTTCAAATCCCTCCGACGGTGGGCCTGCTCAAGCTCAGCGTGAAGGGGGCCCCGGTCGACTTCCCGCAGTGGGACGACAACGGCCTGCTTTGGCTGGAGAAAGACTCGGCCCAAGAGGGCGGGGAAGAGCGCCTCGACGTCCGCGTCAATCGCCTCGTCGACGACGACATCCCGCTCTATCTGCGGACCCACATCACGCTTGAGGCCGCGGGCAAGGCCCGCGAGGTGGTCTTGGGCAAGCTGCTCCCGGAGGGCTTCAAGCTGGTCTCCATCGATTCGCCCATCCCGGCGAGGGTCGAGCAGGACGGCCGCCTCAAGGTCCAGGTGCGGGCGGGCACCTGGGATCTGACGATCAAGGCGCGGCACCTGGGTCCGGTCCAGGAGCTGACCTTGCCGCAAGAGGATCCGCCCTTGGCCCCCGAGGAGGTCTGGGTCTTCCAGGCCCACAACAACCTGCGCCTGGTCTCGGTCGAGGGGCTCCCTTCCATCGATCCGCAGCAGACGACCTTGCCCTCCGACTGGAAACGGCTCCCCGCCTACCGCATCCGCCCCGGCGAGACGATGAAGCTGGTGGAGCGCCGCCGCGGCGACGCCGACCCCGCGCCGGACCAGCTTACCTTATACCGGCGACTCTGGCTGGACTTTGACGGCACCGGCTACACGATCCAGGACGCGCTCTCCGGCACGATGAACCGCAGCTACCGGCTCGAGATGAATCCCCCCGTGCAACTGGGTCGCGTCTCGGTGGACGGACAGGACCAATTCATCACCGCGCTCGAGGGCGACAAGCGAGCCGGGGTCGAGATCCGCCAGGGGCAGCTGCAGGTCGGCGCGGACAGCCGCCTGCCGGGCCTGATCCGAAAAATTCCCGCGATCGGTTGGAACAACGACTTCCAAAAGGTGAGCGGAGAGCTGAACCTTCCGCCGGGCTGGACCCTCCTGGCCGCGACCGGCGCTGACGAGGTGCCGGGCACCTGGATCTCCGACTGGAACCTGCTCAACATCTTCATGGTGCTGATCCTGTTCCTGATCTTCGCCAAGCTTTGGGGCAAGTGGTGGGGCCTTCTGGCGCTTTTCGCCCTCGCGCTCACCTACACCGAACGCGACGCCCCGCAATGGGTGTGGCTGGCCCTGCTCGCCGGCTGCGCCCTGCTGCGCCTGCTCAAGCCCGGGAAGCTGCGCAGCCTGGTCCGCATCTACGTCGGCATCGTGCTGGTGGTCTTGGTGGCGATCGCCGTGCCCTTCATGGTGCAGCAGTTGCGCCAGGCGATGTATCCGGTGTTGGAGCATCCCTACGCGTATTTGGACGCCGAGGGCGGCAACGCGCCTTATCCCTCGGGCCGGGGCGGGGTTTTCACCTTGGGAGGCGCCCCCGCGCCGCAGGCGGTGCAGCAAGAATTGAACGCGCCCCCTCCCCCCGCCGAGGCCTTCCAGGATCAAGTCGCGGCCGACGAGGCGCAAAAGCCCTCCACGGTCCTGCGCTCGAAGCTGAAGCGGGAAGAGCCCCAGCGACAAATGGCGCTGGCCGGCAAGGCCTCGGGGAAATTTGGTTACTACGACCAAAAGACCCAGGAAAATTTATTGCAGCAGCGACCTGGCACCAAGGTGCAGACCGGCCCCGGACTGCCGACCTGGAGCTGGAACCGCTTCGAGCTGCGTTGGAACGGTCCGGTCGAAAAGAGCCAGGAATTGACCTTGTTCTTGGTGCCGCCCGCCGTAAACTTCCTCCTCGCGGTCCTACGGGTCGTGCTGCTCGCGCTGTTGGTGCTTTGCGTCTTGGGCTTGCCTGGAACCTTCTGGCCCAATTTCCTCAAGTCCCGCAAAGTTGCGACAGCTACGATTTTGCTGGCCGCGGCCCTGAGCCTGGCGCCGCAGGCGGCGCGCGCCGATTATCCCTCCAAGGAATTGCTCGAGGAGCTGCGGGCGCGGATTTTGCAAAATCCCGAGTGCTTCCCCGACTGCGCCTCGGTCTCGCGGATGCAGTTGAGCGTCGCCGGCAACCAGCTGCGGGCGGTCCTCGAGATCGGCGTGGAGGGAACCACGGCGGTTCCCCTGCCGGGCTCCTTCGAGGAGTGGTCGCCGCAGACCGTGAGCGTCGACGGCCAGCCCTTCGCGGCCCTGCATCGCGACGACGAGGGGCAATTGTGGATCCAGCTGACGCCGGGCGTGCACCAGGTCGTGGTCGAGGGCCCGCTGCCGGAGCGGCCCAGCGTGCAGATCGCCCTGCCGCTCAAGCCCCATTACCTGCAGGCGCAGCTCAGCGACTGGAGCCTCGAGGGCCTGCAGGACAACGGCCTGACCGCCGACAACCTCCAGCTGACGCGCCTCCAGGGCCTGAGCCCCGACAAGTCGGCGCAGAAGGAGACGAGCCTTCCGCCCTTCTTCACGGTGGAGCGCAGCCTGATCCTCGGCCTCACCTGGGAGGTGCAGACCCGCATCGTCCGCCTCTCGCCGCCGGGCACGGCCTTCCTGACCGAGGTCCCGCTCTTGCCCGGCGAATCGGTCACCGACGCCGAGGTCGAGGTGAAGGACGGCAAGGTCCGCGTCAGCATGGGGCCGAACGCCACCGAGTTCTCCTGGCGCTCGGTCTTGGCCGAGACCGACAAGATCCAGCTCAAGGCGACCGAGTCGGATGCGATGATGGACATCTGGCGCCTCGACCTGAATCCGGTTTGGCACTTCAGCGCGACGGGCATCCCGCCGGTGCACCCCGAGAGCGCGACCCAGCGCTGGCCCATCGAGTGGCGCCCCTGGCCCGGCGAGGAGCTGACGCTCGCCATCAGCCGGCCCGCCGGCGTTCCGGGCCAGACCCTCACCATCGACCGCAGTCTCTTGGTCTTGAAGCCGGGCCTGCGCTTCACCGAATCGGCGCTCTCGCTGACGATGCGCAGCAGCCTCGGAGGGCAGCACGTCCTGACCCTGCCCGAGGGCGCGGTGTTGCAGTCCGTGCAGATCAACGGCGCGGCGCAGCCCATTCGCCAGGAGGGCCTGAAGGTCACCCTCCCGCTGGTGCCGGGCTCGCAGCGCGTCGACCTGAACTGGCAGCAGCCGCTCGCCCTGAAGACCTATTTCAAGTCGCCCGACCTGAAACTGGGGACGAGCAGCGTCAACGCCGAGCTGCAGATCCACCTGCCGAGCAACCGCTGGGTGCTCTTCACCGGCGGCCTGCGCGTCGGTCCGGCGGTCCTCTTCTGGAGCCTCTTGGCCGTCCTGCTGCTCGTCTCGATCGGCTTGGGCCGCAGCGGGCTCAGTCCCTTGAAGACGCACCAATGGATCTTGCTGGGGCTGGGGCTGACGCAGGTGCCGATCTGGGCCTCGATCATCGTGGCGGGCTGGATCCTCGCCCTGGGCTACCGGGAGCGCAAGCCTTTGGCCGGCAATTTCAGCTTCGATCTCTTCCAAATCCTGCTCATCGCCTGGACCCTCGCGGCCCTCATCGTGATCTTCGTCTCGATCCACCAGGGGCTGCTGGGCATGCCCGACATGCAGATCGCCGGCAACGGCTCGAGCAGCACCTTCCTGCGCTGGTACAAGGACCGCACCGGCGACGCCCTGCCGCAGGTTTGGGTGATCTCGGTGCCGCTCTTCTGCTATCGTCTCGCCATGCTGGCCTGGGCCCTGTGGCTGGCCTTGGCCCTGCTGCGCTGGCTGCGCTGGGCCTGGGCGAGCCTGACCCAGGGCGGTGCCTGGCGGGCCCTGCGGGTGAGGCGGAACCCGGTCCCGCCGCCGCCCCCGCCCGCCGCATGACGCGAGAAAGGCTTGGGCATCCGCCGCTCTTCCGTTAGAATCTTGGCTGTATCCAAGATGCTAAACGAGGGTGAGGGCGAGGGATGGAAAAGATTGCCGCGAATGCGACGGTTTGGATGGCCGCCCCTTCGGCCGCGAAAGGGGGAGGGCCGGCTAAGGCCACGACGGTCAACCGCGAGATCCTCCGCTATATCGCGATCTATTTCGGCGGCATGGGGCTGCTCTTCCTCCTGCTCGCGCTGGGTGCGGCCTGGGTGGGGAAGGCCACTTGGTTCACGGTCGGCCTGATTTTAATCTTCGTGGCGGCGAATCTCGGGCTTTACCTTTGGGCCTATTTTTCCTCCAAACCCTTTCCGATCTTGGTCGCGCAGACCGCGCTGGGCGGCGTGCTCTGCCCGGTCGTCTATCTCTTCGCCGAGGGCATCCTCGCCCCTTGGTGGCCGGGCTATGCGATCATGGCGCTGAGCGGCTCCGTGGCCTGGGCCCTGCAAAGCGCCAAACCGATGTGGGCGCGTCTGGTCCTGGCCTATTACTTGGTCAATCTGATGCTTGCCTCCTGGTTGGGGCTTCCGAAGGTCGACTACTACGACCTGGCCCTGCGCGCGGGGCTGATCGCCCTGATGGGCGTCCTGCTGGTCCAGCTCACCGACATCCTCTCGCAGAGCTTGAGCAAGGTCTATGAGCGCTCCCTCCAGCACCGCAAGGCCAAGGAGGAGCTGAAGGAGCTCGACCGCCTCAAAGAAGACTTCTTCGCCAACGTCTCGCACGAGTTCCGCACGCCGATCACGCTGACGCTGGCGCCGCTCGAGGCCGCGCTCAAGGGGCGCTACGGGGACTTCGGGCCGGAGCTGCGCGGACAAGTCGGCATCATGATCCGCAACCAGCAGCGGCTCCTCGGCCTGATCAACCAGATCCTCGACATCTCGAAGGTGAACGCCGGCGCCGCCACACTGAAGGCCGCGCGGATCCCGGACTTCAACGCCTTTGTCCAGGAGCGCCTCGATTCCTTCCGCCCCGCGGCCGAGGCGCGCAAGATCGCCGTGCGGCACTCCTTCGACCCCCTGGCGAGCGGGATGGAGATCTACATCGACCGGGAGAAATTCGATAAGATCCTGCTCAACCTTCTTTCCAACGCCCTCAAGTTCACCAAGGAGGGCTTCATCGAGGCGAGCACCGAGATCCAGGGCGACCGTCTCGTGCTCAAGGTCTCCGACACGGGCATGGGCATCCGGGAGAGCGAGTTGCCCCACGTCTTCGACCGCTTCCGCCAGGCGGAAGGAAGCTCCAGCAAGGACTTCGCCGGCACCGGCCTGGGCCTTGCCCTGGTCCGCGAATTCGCCCGCCTCCACGGCGGCGACGTGGCGGTCTCCAGCCGCTACGGCCACGGCACCACCTTCGAGGTGACGATCCCGGTGGGCAAGTCCCACCTGTCGCCCAACTCCGTCGTCGATTTCGTCGAGGAGGCATCCGCCACCTCGGCGCCCCTGGCGCTCGCCGAGCAGCAGCCCGTCGACGAGGCGAAGGCCAACTGCGAGGAGCTCAACGCCGAGGTGGAGAGGCTCCGCGACCCGGAGAAGGCCACCATCGTCTGCGCCGAGGACAATCCGGAGCTGAGGTATTTTTTGCGGGACATGCTGATGGACGCCTACAACGTCTTCGTCGGAGCCAACGGCGCGGAGGCCCTGGAACTGGTGAAGAAGCACCGGCCCGACTTGATCCTCTCCGACGTGATGATGCCGGTGATGAACGGCGTCGATTTCTGCAAAAAGGTCCGCGAGGAGCCGACGCTGCGCCCCATTCCCTTCGTCCTGCTCACCGCGCGCTCGATGGCCTCGTCCAAGCTGGAGGGCTTGGAGGAGGGCGCCGACGACTATCTGACCAAGCCCTTTTCCGAGTCGGAGCTGCTGGCGCGGGTGAAGAACCTGATCTCGCTGCGCCGCCAGCAACTGAGGTTGGAACGGGAGCTGGAGGCCGCGCGCGCCATTCAGTTCTCCCTCCTGCCCCAGGTGCCGCAGGTCTTCGCGGGCGCCCGCCTCGACTTTCTCTACCACCCCTCCGCGGAGCTTAGCGGGGATTTCTGCGACATCCTCCCGAAGGGGGATTGGGTCTATTTTTACCTGGCCGACGTGACGAGCCACGGGACCGCCTCGGCCCAGGTCACCTATTTGTTGAAGGAGATCTTCGCGCAGTTGGTGGAGGGAGGGGCCGAGGCCCCCGCGCTGGTCGACTTGGTGCGCGAGGCCCAGCGGCGCTTCTCTTCGCATCACTTGACATACGGCGTGGCCCTGCAAATCGCCCGCTTTCATCTGAAGAGCAAGGCCCTCGAGCTGCTGCGCTCCAGCGCGCCGCCGCCGCTGAAGGTGGGCGGAGCGGAGGGACCGCAGGGCCTGAAGGTGCGCCCCAGCCCCTCGCTCTCCTCGGAGGCCCCGCCGCCCCCGGAGGACTTCCACCCAGCCGAATTCACCCTGCGGGCGGGAGAGACGGTCTATTTCTTCACCGACGGCTGCTACGAGTTCCCCTTCGCGGGCGGGGAATACGGCATGAAGCGTTTCCATGCCTTGCTCGGCTCGGCGCCGGACGGGGAGGGCTGGAAGGAGAAAATCCTCGAGTCCCTGGCCGCGGCCCACGGCGGCAAGTCCTTCCCGGACGATTTGACTTTGCTCAAACTTCAGATCGAATGAACGGGCCGCTCGAAGATTTGCGATCTCGACCTTGCAATGACGTCGGGCGCTGGTTATCCTCACAATATGGCTAAGATCTTGCTAGTCGACGAGCCGGCGACTCGAGTCGCCGGTCCTGCCTTGGAGGCGATGGGGCACGCCTGTGTCCTAGCCTCCGACGCCCGGGAGGCCGAGGCGCTCATGAAGGAGCGCCCATTCGACGTCCTCGTCCTCGAGATCCGGGACAAGGCCGAGGGTTTCCGTTTCCTCGACCGGGTGCGGGGCTTGAGGCCGGAGTGCCGCGGTATCGCCGTCCTCGCGGACTCCCTCGAGGAATATTTCCCCGAGCTGCTGGGCCGCGACCAGCCGAGGAATTTCCTGGCGGACAACGGCACGATCGACGTCGAGGATTTGGGCGTCACCATCCGCAAGCTCTCGGACGGCGACATCTTCGGGATCGAGCAGTACGGGGTTCCCCCCGCGGAGACGCTTCAGCTGCGGTCCCCGTCGGAAAAATACCCGGTGATCGAGCGGGTCCGCGACTTCTACCTCGCCCGCGACGTCGCCCCGCGCATCGTCCGCAACGTCGAGCTGATCCTCAACGAGCTGCTGATGAACGCCATGTTCGACGCCCCTCTCGACGCGAGCGGGGCGCATCCCTACAACCACCGGGACCGGTCGGACAACTTCGAGCTGGGCGAGGCCGAGCGCCCCACGCTGGCCTACGGCATCGGCAAGACCCACCTGGCCCTCTCGGTCTCGGACCCCTTCGGGACCATGAGCCAGGAGATCTTCTTCGCCTGCATCCACCGCTGCTTCACCGAGAGGTCGGTCTTGGAAGGGGCGGGGAAGGGCGCGGGCATGGGCTTATTTCTGGTCTTCAAATCCCTCGACCGCATGGTGATCAACGTGGCGCCGCGGCGCCGCACCGAGATGATCGCCTTGATCGACCATCGCGCCTCGCTGGGCGAATTGAAGCGACGACGGCATTCTTTCCACTATTTTCGAAGCGACGACCATCTCGGCGGAGCGGAAAGGCGGATCTCATGAGCCAAAAACTGAAAATCGACAGGACCGAGGAGCCCGGCACCACCCGGCTCGTCTTGAAGGGGGTCATCGACGAGGACGCGGATTTCGACGCCGCCTTCGCCAACGTCAAACCGACCGTGTTGGTGAACCTCGAGGGCATCGAGATGATCAATTCCTGCGGCGTCCGGGAGTGGGTCCACGCCATCCAGGCCTTCCCGAAAACCGCGCGCGTCGTCTACGAGAAATTGGCCCCGCGCATCGTCGAGCAGGTCAACTACGTCGCCAACTTCTTGGGCCACGGCAAGGTGACTTCCTTCTACGCGCCCTATTTTTGCCCGAAGTGCAAGAAGGAGGCGAACGTCCTGCTCAGCGTCGAGGCCATGGCCCGCGCCTCGAGCGCCAAGGCCCCGACGGAGAAATGCCCCACCTGCAAGGGGACGATGGAGTTCGACGACATCGAGGAGGAATACTTTTCCTTCCTTGAGAATATCGCGTCCTAGCGCCGGAAACTCAAGTCAGCAGCGAGGCGTTGAGCCGGTCGAATTCCGCCGGGACGCACCTCTCCGCAAGGTCCATGACCGTAGGGATGGCCTTCACGTCCAAAAATCCCACGTGGGCCAAGTTCAGGTTCACTTCCCAAAGCTCGACGTTGGGGTCGCGGACCAGCATGCGTTTTTGGTCCGCGATCCGGGCGCGGCGCACCAAGTCGGTCAGGTGCACCGTCATGCGCAGGTATTGCAACGCGGGAATCCTGCGGATCAGCCAGCGCTCGAAGAAGCTCACCGAGGAGAGGTCGGTGCCCAAGTCGACCGCGATCACCAGCAGGCGCTTGCGCTTTTCCAATCCGAATTCCCGGTCCTGTTGCCACTTCCGATAGATCGAGACCGTGGGGATCTCCTCGCCGGCGCCGCCGTCCGTGTAGGTGCGCTTGCCGGAAGGGTCCACGATGACCTTCGGCGTGAAGATCACCGGCACCGAGCTGGAGGCGACGATCGCGTCCAGGGGATCCGTCCGGTAGATGAAATCGGGATAGAGGCCCTCCGGGATCTGCGACGGCGTCAGGACGTCGGTGCGGTTTTTTTCCAGATTGTAGGCCAGGCAGTACCAGGGATAGCGCTCCTTGCCGGTCTCCAAGGTCTTTTTCACCAAGGCCTCGAGGGATTCGTGGATATTGTGGAAGCCTTTGAGGACCGGCCCGCCGTTGTTGGCGGCGACGGCTTCCTTGAGGATGCTCTTGGCGACGGAAAAGACGGAGGGGTAGAGCTTGAGATGGTGCGACTTGAAGAACTCGTCGGCCTCTTTGACGATCTCGTCCGCGCGCAGGCCCATCGCGAAAAACAGGCCGACGATCGCCCCGCCGCTGGAGCCCCAGACCTCCGAGATGTGCCGCTCCGCCCCGAGCTTTTCCAGAAAGCGCAGGACGGAAAGGTGCGCAAACATGCGGATGCCGCCGCTTCCCATCGAGATCACCACCTTGGTGTCCTTCTGGGAAAGGCTGCGGATCAGACGGGAATAGCGGTGCGAAAAAGCGCTGGCAGTCGCCGGCGCCGTCTTCTTTTTCACAATTGTATTGATCTTCCCCACACCGAACCTGTACAATTTTAACCTAGGGGTTAAATAAAGACAAGATGGAATGGAAATCTAATCGTCGCGTCCTGATCGTCGCGGGACCCAAGCCGATCTCGAAGGAGAGCCTGGCGCCGCACGAGGGCTTGGCGGCTAAAAACCTGAGTGCGGCCTTTACGCATATCTCGAGCTCTCGGCCCGACTTGGTCATCTATTTCGCGAAGGGACGGGACGACAACCTGGAAGAGCATGTCCTAACCTGGCTGATCGAGGGTTTCCACGGAAAGTTCTTGCTTTTCGATACCTTGAACCGCGTGAAGGATTCGTCGGTCTTGTTGCAGAGCCAGGTGATCGACGACTACTTCAGCGGGCCGGTGGGCACCGAGCGTTTCTTGACGATCATCAAGAACCGGCTCTCCCACGAGAGTCACTTCGCCCCGCCGCGGGCGATGACGACCTTCGACCTGTTCCGCAACCTCTTCGAGCGGGGCCTGGACGCCATCTTCTTCTTCAACGAGGAGCTGACTCATTGCGTGGCGGCCAACATCCGCGCCGAGCAGGTCACGGGCCTAAGCCTCGATGAGCTGCGGCACTCCAGCCTCCGCGACCTCTGCGTGGAGGGGGAATACGAGGACACCCTGCGGACGATCCGGCGCGCCGGGCGTCATTATTACGATTCGCGCGGCACCACCGTCCTGAAAGGGGCGGGAGGTCGGCGGATCGAGGCCACCTTCAGCTGCGGCGTCTTCGGCTTCGGCCGGAAGAATTTCGTCAAGCTGGAGTTTCAGAGCCTGCACAACGCCGCGGGCAAGGCGCCCCTGCCCAAGGGAAAGGGTGGGGCCGAGCGGGCCTCGCATCCCGTGCTCCACGCTCCCGGCTGAGTCTTTTTCCGGACGTTTCCCGTAAAAATTCGCCCTACTCCTTAACCGGGGCTTCGTGCTAGCCAGGCGCGATGCAGCCCTTCGTTCCTCAGCGCCTGCTGATCGAGGCCGCCGTCGTGGAGGCCGCCGTGACGCGCCGGATCCGCGCCGTCTTTCCGGAGGTTCCCGCGGAAATCCTGTCCAGCGTCCAGGACTGGAAGGAGCCCGGGCCGATCACGCCGGCCAAGCGCCTCCTCGCCGTCGCCGAGCACCGGGGCGAGGCCTTGAAACCCTTTCCCAAAATCAAGCACGCGATCAACCTGGGCGACTACGTCTTCAATCCCGTCTCGAACTGCCACCTTGAGTGCAGCTATTGCATCCTGCAGAGCTATTTGCAGAACAACCCCGTCCTCACGGTCTTCGCCAATACCGGGCGTTTTTTAGACGCCATCCGCGCCCTCGCCGCCGCGCATCCGGGAAGGAAGCTACGTTTAGGCACCGGCGAGCTCTCCGATTCCCTCGCCTTGGACGACGTCACGGGCTTCAGCGGGGAGTGGATCCCCTTCTTCGCCGGACAGACGGATCTGTTTTTGGAGCTGAAGACCAAGTCCGACCGCATCGAGCATCTGCTCAAGCTCGACGGGCGCGGGCACACGGTGATCTCCTGGTCGCTGGCCCCGGAGGAGATCGCGCGGCGGGAAGAGCTGAAATGCGCCCCCACGTCCCGTCGCCTCGCCTGCGCCCGACAAGTCCAGGAGGCCGGCTATCCCGTGGGACTGCACCTCGACCCCTTGATCTGCCACGAGGGCTGGGAAAAAAATTATGACGCATTGCTGGACGCGATCGCCTCGGCCCTGGACCCGCGCCGCGTCGCCTGGGTCAGCGTCGGCAGCCTGCGCTACGACAAGGCCTTGAAGGAGATCGCGACCGGGCGCTTTCCCCAGACCAAGATCTTCGCGGAGGAATTCGTGCCCGCCCCGGACGGCAAGCTGCGCTACTTCAAGACCCTGCGCCGCGAGATGTACCGCCGCGTGTGGCGGCGGCTCGGCGAGTGGAGCGAGGCGGTCCCGCGCTACCTCTGCATGGAGCCTCCCTGGATGTGGGAGGAGGTCACGGATCGGGCCGCCCCGGCCCCCGAGGCGATGGAGGCGCGGCTGCTGGCCAGGCTTGGGGAGCTTGCCGCCGCATGAGAGAGCTTCGCCGCGACATCGAGCCCCCGGCGCCCGGCCGCTTGGCCGCCCTCGTGGCGGCTCAGGCCCCGAGCTGTTGGCTGGACAGCGCCCTCGCCGGGCACCCGCGAGCGCGCTTCTCGCTGGTCGCCCTGCGTCCGCTGCGAGTGTTCCAAGCCGAGGCCGGCGAACTTAAGCCGCGCCTGCGGGAGTGGGACGCCTGGCTCAAGTCCCGGCGCGGCGAGCTTAAGTCCGAGGAATTCTTCTCCGGCGGCCTCGTCGGTTTTTTGAGCTACCCCGCGGGCCGTTTTTCCCCGCCCCTGCCCGCGGCACAGTTTTTCCTCTTCGACACCGGGATCCGCATCGACGCGCTGAAGGGTACCGCGACGGTATTTTCGCTCGGCCTGCGGGAGGACCTGAGCGGCGCGGACCCGGCCCTGGCCGAGGCCCGCTGCCTCGAGCTCGAGCGCGCGCTGCGCGCGGTCCCGGAGGCCGTCGCCCGGGCCCCGCGGGTCGCGTCGCTTCGCGCCGCCGTCTCCCGCGCGGATTATCTGGCCAAGATCCGCGACATCCGCGAGCGCATCCTGCGCGGCGACTGCTACCAGGCGAATTTTTCCCAGCGCTTCGTCGCGGAAGGGGAATGGGATCCGGCCGAGCTCTACCTGCGCCTTCGCGAGGCGTCTCCCGCGCCGCAAATGGCCTTCTTGAATCTCGGGGCGAGCCAGATCCTCTCCGCCTCGCCCGAAACCCTGCTCGAGGTCGAGGGCCGTCGCGCGCGTTCCTTGCCGATCAAGGGGACGCGGCCGCGCGCCGCGGAACCCGCCGCGGACCGCCGCCTCGCGCGGGAGCTGTTGGACAGCGCCAAGGACGCCGCCGAGCTCCTGATGATCGTCGATTTGGTCCGCAACGACCTGGGAAAGGTCTGCGAGACGGGTTCGATCCGCGTCCCGGCCTTAAGCGAGCTCGATTCCTTGCCGCAGGTCCATCACTTGGTCGCGACGGTGGAGGGCCTGCTGCGCGAAGGGGTAGGCCCCTTCGAGGCCTTGGCCGCGCTTTCTCCGGGCGGGTCCATCACGGGGGCTCCCAAGCTCAAGGCGATGGAAATATTGCAGGAGCTCGAGGCCGGGCCGCGCGGCATTTACACCGGATCGATCGGCTTCGCGTCCCTCGGCGGGCGCGCGGCCTTCAACATCGCGATCCGCAGCGCCTGGCTGCGCGGCGGGACGCTGGAGTACTCCGCCGGCGGAGGCATCGTCGCCGACTCCGACCCGGAGGCCGAGTACGCGGAGAGCCTGCACAAGGCGCGGGGCTTTTTCGAGGCCCTGGGCGCCGAGCCACCCCCGGGCTGATTCCACTTCACGTTTTGATACAGGGGCGCTACGATAGGCCCGATGTCCGGCTTGGTGTATTACAACGGGATGCTCAAGCACGAGCACGAGGTTGCTTTTTGGGCCTTGGACCGGGGCTACCTCTACGGCGAGGGTCTCTTCGAGACGATGAAGGCGGGGCGCGGTTTCATCCCCTTCCTCAACGAGCATTTGAGCCGACTGTTTCGCGGCATGGACACCCTGCGAATGAAGCTCAACGTCTCCGCCTCCAAGCTCGAATTCGCCCTCTACCAGACCCTACACCACAATCGGCTCAAGGACGCCTACCTGCGCCTTATGCTCAGCCGCGAGAACCGCGAGATCGGCAGCTTCGAGCCGGGCGACACCACCAATCTGGTGGTCTTGGCCAAGCCGCTCGAGAAGCCGGCTAAGCGCCTCTACAGCGAGGGGGCCCGGGCGCGGGTCATCGAGGATTTCAAGATCTCGCCGGACCCGCTCTGCCAGGTGAAAACCACCAATTATCTCCGCCCCATGTTGGCGCAGCGCATGGCCCAGGAGCAGGGGGCGGACGAGGCCCTGCTGCTCAACACCTTCGGCAACGTGGCGGAGGGTGCGACGACCAATCTCTTTGTCTTCGACGGCGAGAGAATTGTCACGCCTCCGGTCAGCGAGGGTCCCCTGCCGGGCGTCACCCGCCGCGTCGTGATCGACCTGCTGGTGAAGAATTACGTCCCCTATGAAGAGCGTCCCCTGCGGCTCCAAGACCTATATACGGCGAAGGAGGCCTTCCTCACCAATGCGATCAAGGAGATCGTCCCCCTGACTCAGGTGAACGACAAGGCCATCGGCGATGGCCGCCCCGGTCCGGAGACCGAGAAGGTCGCGACCCTGTTCCGCGAGGAGATCCAGTACCGCTTCGAGAGCTTCGAGTCGAAGCGCTGGGGCGTGGATTAATCGAACAAATTTTTCAGGACGTGGCGCTTGGCGAAGCGCGCCGCCGCGAGCGGATCTTGTCCGAGGGCGAGACCCGCCAGCAAGGCCGAGGCGAAGGTGCAGCCGCTGCCGCGTCGCGAGCCGGGGCGGCGTTGCGCCCGCAGGGCGTGGGTTCGGGCCGCGGTTCGGATCCAGTCGACCGAATGTTTCGGGTCGGCGGCGTGGCCGCCCTTGAGGACGACGATGCGGCCGGGTTTCCTTCCGCGGCGGAATAATTCCGCCGCCGCTTCCGCTTGGGCCGCTCCCGCGATGCGTTTCTTCAAAAACCACTCCGCCTCGGGGAGGTTCGGCGTGAAGGCGTCGCACAACCGCAGCAGGCCCGCGAGCCCGGGCTCGGTCCCCCGGCCTCGGAAGAGGCGGACCCCGGTGGAGGAACGCAGCACCGGGTCCCAGACCACGAGGCGAGGCCGGCGTCGTCGCAGCCATTCCAGCAAGGCCTTGAGGTGCCGCGGCGTCCCCAACATCCCGACCTTGACTCCGAGGATTCGGCCTCCGGCGGCTTCGAGTTGCGCCCGGAATAGGGGGATCGGCACCGGTTCCCAGGCGAGGAATGTCTTTTCGGATTGGGCGGTGACGGCGCTCAGCGCCACGCGGCAGGTCAGGCCGAGGCGCTCGAAGACGCGGACGTCCGCCAGGACTCCCGCGTATCCGGAGGGGTCGAGGCCGCCCACGGCCAGGAGCGGCGCTAGCCGCGCCGTCTTTGAAACTCGTCGACGAACCACCTTGCCTCCGCTGCGATGTCCGGCGCCAGGCTCAAGGCCCCGATCATCGCCACCGCCGCGACGCCGGTCGCGACCACTTGCGGGAAATTTTCCCGGTTGATGCCGCCGATCGCGACGACCGGCAAGCGCAGCGCCGCGACCACCGCTCTCAATTTATCGAGGCCCTGCACCGGATGGCCGGGACCCTTGGTGGCCGTGGGAAAGACCGCGCCCAGGGCGACGTAGTCGGCGCCCGCCGCCTCGGCGGCCTTGGCCTCCTCGAGGGAGTGGGAGCTGTAGCCGATCAGGCGGTCGGGGCCGAGGAGCTTTCGGGCCTCCGCGATCGAGAGATCGTCTTGCCCGACGTGAACCCCGTCGACGGGCAGCTCGGCGGCGAGCGCGACGAAATCGTTGAGGAGGAAGGTGAAGTCCCGCTCCCGCTTGAGCTCGAGAATCCCCCGGGCGACCTCCCGTACCTTGGTTAAGTCCGTTTCGCCCTTCATGCGCAGCTGGAGGATCGGCACGCCGCCGGCCACCAATCGCCGCGCGAGCTCGAGATGCGAGAGTCGGGGGTTCAAGCCGGTGTCGCAGAGTGCGTAGATGCCGCGGATCTCCCTCATGGCCTCAATGCTCCGGCATGTGGTTGCCCAGGAACCACATGATGAAAAGCCCCGCGATCAGGCCCAAAAAGGTCCAATGCTTGACGTGGGAGTGTTTGTGGACCTCCGGGAGGAGGTCGGAGAGCGAGATATGCAAAAAGGTCCCCGCCGAGAAGGCGATCGCCTTGCCGACCAAGATCTCGTTGCCGGGGCGGATGATGCCGTAGGCCAGGAGGGCGCCGATCGGGATCATCGAGAGCACCATCAGCTGCGTCAGCAGGATGTTGCGGCGTCGGATCCCGCTGTGCAGCAGGACCGAGGTTAAGGTGAAGGCCTCGGGGCACTTGTGGGCGGTGATCGCCAAAAAGACCGCCAGCCCCAGGCCCGGCACCATCAGACCGCTGCCCAGGGCGACGCCGTTGGTCAGGGTGTGGATCGCCAGGCCGATGAAGGCCGCGATGCCCAGGTGGTGGATCTCGCAGTCGAAGGCCTCGCAGATATGGACGGTGATGAACTTTTCGATGAAGTAGAGGAAGAGGAAGCCGGCCAAGACGTAGAGCCCCACCGTCTTGCCCAGGATTTCGTAGGCCTCGGGCATGAGGTGGAAAAACGCCGAGCCGAGCATGATGCCGGCGGCGAGGCTGAGGATCACCGGAAGTTTTTCGCGGTGCCAATGTTTGAACAGCGGGATCACGCCGCCCAGGAAAATGGCGACGGCGATGAAGCCGGTATAGAGGCCTAGGTTCGTCCAAAAGGAGGTCACAACTCTTCTTTCACGGCGATCTTGAGCGTCCGGATCTTCTTGCGCAGGGTGTTCCGGTTGATGCCCAGGATCTTCGCGGCACGGATCTGGTTTTGCCCCGTCTGCTTCAAGATCAGACGGATCAGGGGGCGCTCGGCCATCTCCATGATGGTTTCATAGAGGTTGGTGGTCTCGAGGTCCCCCAGCTTGGCCAGGAAGGACTGGAGGCGGCTGGCGATCAATTCTTCCAGCCCCATCTCCTCGATCTCGCGCTGCGTGTCCTCGGCGCCCTTGCCGAGGAAGAAGGCGAAGTCCTGCACGTGCAGGGTCTCGTTGGCGCTGAGGATCGCGGCGCGTTTGATGACGTTTTCCAGCTCGCGGATGTTTCCCGGCCAGCGGTAGTCTTCTAGCATCTGCATGGCCTCGGGGGAAAGCGTCTTCCGCGGGCCCCCCGTTTCTTGGCTCAATTTGGCCAGAAAATACTCGCAGAGCAGGGGGATGTCCTCCTTGCGCTCCCGCAAGGGGGGGAGGTGGATGGGGATGACGTTGAGGCGGAAAAACAGGTCCTCTCGGAACTTCTTCTCTTTCACCATCTTTTCGAGGTTCTGGTTGGTGGCGGCCAGGATGCGCACGTCGACGGACTTGGCTTCGGAGGAGCCCAGGCGCTGCACCTCTTTTTCCTGGAGGACGCGCAGCAGCTTGGCCTGGAGGGTGATCGGCAGGTCGCCGACCTCGTCCAGGAACAGGGTGCCGTTGTTGGCGATCTCGAAGTGGCCGGGGCGGTTCTCCTCGGCGCCCGTGAAAGCCCCCTTGCGGTAGCCGAAGAGCTCGCTCTCCAGCAGGTCGCGGGGGATGGCCGCGCAGTTCACCGCGACGAAGGGGCCCTTGGCGCGGGGGCTGTTTTGGTGGATGGCCTTGGCGATCAGCTCTTTTCCGGTGCCCGACTCGCCGGTGATCAGGATGGACACGTCGTTGGCGGCGACCTTGCCGATGGTCTTGTAGATCTCGCGCACCGAGCGCGACTGGCCGACGATCTTGGCCTCCTTGTCGACCTTCAGCCCGCTGACCTCCAGGCGCAGGCTTTGGACTTCCTCGGCCAGGCGGCGCGCCTCGACCGCCTTGTCGACGATCATCTCGAGCTCGTCCAGCTCGAAGGGCTTGGTGATGTAGTCGTAGGCGCCCTTCTTCATCGCGTCGACCGCGTTGCGCATGGTGTCTTGGGCGGTCATCACGATGATCGCCGTCTTGACTTTGTCTTTTTTAAGCTGGTCCAAGACGTCGAGGCCGGACATCGTGGGCATCTTGATGTCGAGGATCGCGAGGTCATAGGGGGCCTCGCGGAGCTTGGTCAGGGCGACTTGGCCGTCCCCCGCGGTCTCCACCTCGAAGCCCTTTTTTTGGAAGAGCTTCTTAAGGATGGTGCGGAGGCTGAGCTCGTCCTCGGCGATGAGGATTTGGGTGGGTTTTTGATCCATAGGATGTTCCATCGGTAGGGGCGACCCCCTGCGGTCGCCCGGCGGCGGGGGCGGGCACAGGGGCCCGCCCCTACAGCGCTAATTTCAGCATGACCTTAAACGTCGTCCCTTCCCCCACCTTGCTCGCGACCCGCAGCTGGCTTTCGTGCTCCTTTAGGATGCGCTGGGTCATCATCAGTCCCAACCCCGTTCCCTTGGGCTTGGTGGTGAAGAAGGGGGTGAAGAGCGATTTCAAGTTTTCCTCGGGAATGCCCGCCCCGGTGTCGGCGATCGATACCTTTGCCATCGGCGACGCCTTTCCCTCCCCGACCTGCATCCGGTAGTCGCTGATGTAGCCGGTGCTCACGCGCAGGGTGCCCCCGTCCTCCATCGCCTCGAGGGCGTTCTTGATCAGGTTGAGGAAGGCCTGCTTCAGCGAGGGCTCGTGGCCCCAGACCGGGGGCAAGGAGGGGTCGAATTCCTGCTTGAGCGAGATCTTGCGTTTCTGGATGGCGGAGTGCTGGAGGACCAGCAGCTCGGAGAGGATCTGGTTGATGTTGACCGAGGTCTTCTTGAGCTTCTTCGGCTTGGCGAAGTCGAGCAGCTGGGTGATCAGCTGGTTGAGGCGGTCGACCTCCGAGACGATGATCCGGGCGTATTCCTGGTCCTCCGCGCCGTCCAGCTCGCGCTGCAGCATCTCGGCGGCGGCGCGGATCCCGCCCAGGGGGTTGCGGATTTCGTGGGCCAGGCCGGAGGCGAGGGTGCCCATCATCGAGAGGCGGTCCAAGACGCGATTTTCCTCTTGGAAGGCCTGCTCCATGGTGAGCTCGTGGAGCCAGACCAGGGCCCCCGAGGGCGCGTCGGAGAGGCCTGTGGGGGCAATTTCCGCTTGGAAGGAAACCGTGCCTTGCATCGTGACGACCTTCATCTCGTGGGCGTGCACGGTGCGCCCGGACTGTAAGACCTCTTTTACCGGTTGCGCCAGGGCTTGACCATCCCGAAATAGCTCCAAAAAGGGCTTCCCCTTCGCCGCCTGGCTGGACAGCCCCAAGAGGCGCTCGGCCGAGGGGTTGAGGTAGACTACCCGGCCCGAGGGGTCCAGCAGCAGGATCCCGGCGCGGAGGTGGTTGAACAGGACCTCGCTGAAGGGATTTTCGAGGGATTCTCGCGAGGTCTCCATGCCGTCTCCGCGGTGGGCGCGGCGGTTGGCAAATCCGCGCCGGGTGTCTTTTTGCCTACGAATTAGGCATAATTTGGCAAGCTATCAAAAGGCAATAAGATTTTTGTGAATTTTTGGAGGCGCTCGGGTGTGGTGGTTTCGGCGGTTTCAGCCGCGGAATTCGATCAGGGCGAGGGAGAGGTTGTCGCACTTGGCGCGGCGGCCGTCGGGGAGATTGCCGAGTCGCATGCGCTGCTGGCACTCGTCGACGATCAGCTCGGCGGCCTGGGTGAGGGAGCCGGAGCAGGCGAGGTGGGCCAATTCTTCCAAGCCGAGGCGCTCGTCGAAAAAGTTGTCGGTGATGCCGTCGGTGGCGAGCAGCACGCGGTCGCCGGGCATCAGGGTGACGGTGGAGGTCTCGACGTCCCGGTCGGGGCGCATGCTGTCGAGGCCGATGCAGCGGTTGAGGATGTGGTTGAGCTCGAGGGCGGTGGCCGGGTCGACGAGGCCCTCGCGCAGCAATTCCTGGCCTTGCGTGTGGTCCAGGGTCTCGAAGAGGATCTCGCCGCCGTGCACGACCATCACCTTGGTGTCGCCGACGTGGGCGGTCTTGAGCAGGGTGTGGCGGATCTGCACCGCGGCGAGGGTGCAGCCCATCGGGTGCATGCCGCCCAGGCGGTGGTCGCTGCGGGAGCGCGTCAGGATGGCGTCGTTGGCCAGGACCATGGCCATCTCCAGGTCGTGGCCGCGCTCGATCGCCGCCTCGAAGAAGTCCACCGCGATTCCGCTCGCGACGTGCCCGGCGACGTGGCCGCCCATGCCGTCGGCCAGGGCCATCACCTTCTGATCGGGCATCATCAGGAAGGCGTCCTCGTTGCGTGGCTTGTAGTCGACGCCGACCTCGCTGACGGCGACCGCGGGATGGGCGCCGAAATTCGCCTTGGCCGCGCCCCACTGGTTGCCGCGGGCTTTTGTTCCGCCGCGCATCCGCTCGGGCTCGAGAGCCTCGCACTCGGGGAGCTCGAGCAGCCGCCGCAGCAGCTCGAGGCGCTGCGTAATGTGCATGCCGTTGGAGAAATTTCCGATCGCGCGGGCCTCTTCCTCTTGCCCCATGCGGCGCAGCAGGCGGAGCCCCTCGTCGACCTCGTGCATCAGGACTTGAGAGAGGAAGAGCTTCTCCTCGGCGGGGTACGGCTGTTGGCTGCGCGGATCGAGCTTGAAGTAATTCAGGACGCTGGCCGGGATCTTTTCGGGTGGGCGCACTGAGACCGACGCGGCCCCGTCGCCGCGGCGCGATCTCTTGCGAGACGAGCCTTGCAAATAGGGGCGACGCAGAGCGCCGCTCTTCGTGATTTGATCCAGATTTTTCGAAGCCATGATCCCCAACCGGCAAACGACAATAGAAAGATTATAGGGACTTCGCCCCGCGGACACAACCTCCAAGCGGGGTTGACGATTCGCGTCAAATGACGCATTGAATTAGCACGCCGGAATCTTTACAATAAATCTTTTTGCATAATTGCTTCGCGGCGGAAAAAAATGTCCTATCTGATCCGACAACGCATCCAGACGCGCCTCCAGGCGGAGGAGGGAGCCTATCGTCGTCCCGGTGCCTCGCTGCGGGTGGGTCTCGCTTACCCGAACAAGTACTTTTTCGGCATGTCCAACCTCGGTTTTCAGACCCTTTATGCCGTGCTCAACCGGCTGCCCGACACCTCCTGCGAGCGTTTCTTCCTGCCGGAGGACGACCTCTTGGCGCAGCACGCCCCGGGTGGCCTCTGCGGCTACGAGCTGGGTTCGGCGGCGCGCGACCTGCACCTGATCGCCTTTTCCATCTCCTACCAGAACGACTACCTGCACCTGATCCCGATGCTGCATTTGATGGGACTCAAGGCCCGCGCCCAGGATCGCGGCGATGCGGATCCCGTCGTCCTCGCCGGCGGTCCCGCGGTGACGATCAACCCCGAGCCGATCGCGGACTTCTGCGATGCGATGGTGATCGGGGAGGGCGAGGAGGTCCTCGCGGCCATCGCCGAGGTGCTGCGCGGCGGGGGCTCGAAGGCCGAGCGCCTCGAGGCCTTGGACAGGCTCGAGGGGGTTTATGTTCCCGCGCTTTTCGACGGCGGCTACGGAGGCCCGGCCCCTTCGCGGAAGGCTACGGCCGGCTTCGGCCTGGTCAGCGGCCGGGCCAACGGCCCGGCCCAACAGGGGCGCTTCATCCGGCGGCTCGTGGTGCAGAACCCCGAGATCCCGCTCGCCCATTCGACGGTGCTGACCCCCGACACCGAGTTCGGCGAGCTCTATTTGATCGAGGTCCAGCGGGGCTGCCAATGGGGCTGTCGCTTCTGCGCGGCCGGCTTCATGTACCGCTACCCCCGCTACGATGCCCTCGAGGGACTCAAGCGCCGCATCGACCACGGCTTGAAATACCGGAAAAAGGTCGGCCTGATCGCCGGGGACCTGCTCGGCCATGACGAGATCCACGAGATCTTGGGATATATTGACGCGCAGGGCGGGGGCTTCAGCCCCTCCTCGGTGCGGCTCAACGCCTTCACGCCCGAGATCATCCACTACCTGCGCAAGAGCGGGAACAAGACCATCGCCATCGCCCCCGAGGCGGGCAGCGAGCGGTTGCGGCGCAGTCTCAACAAGACCTTTACGGACGACGAGGTCGTCGATGCGGCCCTGCGCCTGGCCGAGGGCGGCATCCACAACATCAAACTCTACATCATGATCGGCCTGCCGACCGAGACCGAGGAGGATATCGAGGCCCTCTGCCGTTTGACGCTGAGGACCCGGGCGGCCTTGACGCGCTTCGCGAAGCGATCCGCCCAGATGCCCGCCCTCACCTTGAGCGTCAGTCCCTTCACCCCCAAGCCCTCCACCCCTTTGCAGTTCTCTCGCTTCGTCGGGATCCAGGCCCTGAAGGACAAACTCCGCTTCATCCGAAGGCGCCTGGCCCAGGCGGGGCATATCCGTCTGGCCGGGGAGTCGGGCATGGACGCCTACGTCGAGACCCTGCTCTCGCGCGGCGACCGCCGGGTCGGCGAATTTCTGCACAAGGCCCTGGTTCCCGCCGGCAAGGCCCTGGCGGTGGGCGGGGCGAGTCATCTACGCAACTCTTTGTTATCATTAAGTTTTGATCCGGAATTTTTCGTGAGCCGGGAATTCGCCACCGACGAGCCCACGCCTTGGGACTTCATCGACCACGGCATCAAGACCCCCTTCCTGGTCCGCGAGCTCGGCAAGTTCGAGGCGGGCAAGATCACCCACTACTGCATGCCCGAGGTCTGTCGCAGCTGCGGCGTCTGCTGATCCTCGGAGATTTCTCGAAAAACGGCAGACTTTTAGAATTTTTTGCTCGCCGAGCCGTAATGACTATGGTCAAATCGGCCTCCTTGTGATAACAAAGAAAGGTTTGCGGCGCTCCGTTTTCACCCGGATTGGGTGGGTGAAGGGAATAATATGCGGCGTTGCTTGAAAACCTCGGTTCGAACGATGGTCCTGACGGTCCTCCTGCTGGGCGGGGTCTTTCTCTCCTCCGCGGCGGAGGCCAGGACGGTGGTGGTCGGGGGAAATCCCTATGTAGGCGGTCCTTACTACGGCAACCCCTACTATTATGGCCCTCAACCGGTGGTCGTCGAACCTTTATTCTTGCCGAGGACGGGCAGTAACGATTATCTTTACCAGTACGACAATATTTACGGCTCGGGCGCCTCGGCCGCGGGACGCATGAGCCACACGGTGGTCAATCCGCAGCCTCAAATTTTTTACCCGCGCCAACCGCGGGTTTATCTGGGTTACTAACCAAAACCCTCCTTTTCGGGGAGGTCGACACTTCAGGATGGCCCCGGCTCACAAAGCCGGGGCCATTATTTTTTGCCCCACCTTGACCCCTCGGAGCAATCCGGCTTAGGGAGGGGCCCCATGCTGAAGTTTTTTTTCAACCGCTCCAGCTTCATGGTACGCTTCATGAACGCCTTGGCCGCCGTCGAGATGGGGCTGCTAATATGGCGGGCTTGGCGGGGCGAGGCCGCCCTGGGTTTCAGCAGCTATTTCCTGATGGCCACTTGGTGGACCCTGAACTTCCTCAACTGGATCCCCTGGTATCCGGAGCGCAAGGGTCCCGACGGCCGGCCGGCCAAGCTGGGGATTCGCCTCCATCTTCACAAAAACATCGTCCCCGCCTCCTATATCCTGGCCCTCGCCTTCGCCCTGAAGCTGCTGGGGGCCTCCGAGCTGGCCCTGATCCCCTTCCCGATCCTCTTTTTACCCATCTATTATGTCAGCGGGATCCTGCTTTATTTTCATTTCCGGGACCCTAGCTCCTTGACCCCCGGCTATTTCAGTCATAATTTCTACCTGAAAGACGAGGACCCTCCATGTACCCCTTAGCCATCTTCGGCCTTGGCCCCCCCGAATTGATCCTGTTGTTCGTGATCATCCTGATCATCTTCGGCGCCGGTAAGATCCCCCAGATCGGCAGCGGCCTGGGGAAGGGTATCCGCAACTTCCGCAAGGCCGTGAAGGGGGAGGAAGAGGGCGCCCCGGATTCCAAAGAACCGCCCGAGCCGAAATAATCCCTCCCGCCGACCGATTTTTCCATAAAAACACCCCTCCGGCGAATCGACTTTGACACACCGCGAGATTTGTCCCATACTTTCCTGTGGGGCCCACGGGAAAAATTGACGCGCTTTGGGTTTTGTGAGAGTGGCCCCTTTCGGGTAAGATATCCAAGCGAGACCTGCCAAGCGCGTCATGAACGCGTCAAAAACATCCGAGAGGACACCATGGAAAAAGACCGCTCCGTTCGCATCGTGAAACGCTACCAAAACCGCAAGCTCTACGACACGCAGAACAGCTGCTATGTCACGCTCGACGAGATCGGGCAGATGGTGAAGCAGGGCGAGGACGTGAAGATCGTCGACAACCGCAGCGGGGAGGACCTCACCACCGTGACTTTGACGCAGATTATCTTCGAGGAAGAGAAGAAGAAAAAGAGCCTGCTGCCGCTCGC
>JASOAK010000002.1:0-146915 GCA_048499175.1 bacterium | reverse complement strand
GCCCTGCTCTCGGTGAATTTTCCGACCCTGATCACCCTCTACGCCCTGATGATCCTCTCCGGCCAACTCTGGCTGGCGGGCTTCTTTACCTGGGCGGCGCAAAAGATTTCCTCGGCCCTCGATCGGCCCAAGGTCTTTCTCTTTCAGCTGATGGCCGTCTCGGCCCTGCTCTCCGCCTTCTTGATCAACGACGTGGTCTGCCTCGCCTTCACGCCGGTCGTCACTCTCTCCGTCCTGAGGAAGGGCCTCAACCCCCTTCCCTTCCTGATGGGCCTGGCGCTCGCCGCCAATATCGGCGCGGCGGCGACGCCGATCGGAAACCCGCAGAACATCATGGTCAGCGCCATGGCCGGCCTGCATTTTTCCCAATACCTGTTCTGGAGCCTGCCGCCGACCCTGCTGTCCCTGGCGGCCGCCTTCGGCCTCACCTGGCACTTGGGCCGCAAGGACTTGAAGGCTTCCCGCGCGCCCCGGGCGGTGGACGAGACCTTTCCCGGCCTCGACCGCCGCGAGACGGCCAAGGGACTGGCCCTCTTCGGGATCGTCGTGGTCTTGTTCTTCACGCCCCTGCCCCGCGACCTCGTGATGCTGAGCGCCGCGGGGGTCCTGCTGCTCAGCCGGCGCATCTCCAGCACCGACCTCCTGGGCCGGGTCGACTACTCGATCCTGACCTTGTTCACGGGCCTCTTCATCATCGTCGGCGGGCTGCGGGGGACGGCTTTCCCCGCCATGGCCCTGCAGACCCTGCAGTCCTGGGGCATCGACCTGCACAACCCCTACCTGCTGAGCCTGGTGACGGCGGCGTTCAGCAACCTGATGAGCAACGCCGCCACGGTCATGCTGCTGGCCAAAACCCTCTCCCTCCAGGACACCGACACCGCGATGGTGCTGGCGCTCGCCAACAGCTTCGCCGGAAATCTCCTGATCATCGGCAGCATCGCCAACCTGATCGTCGCCGAGCAGGCGGCGCGCTACGGGGTGGAGATGCGCTTCCGGGCCTTCGCGCGCTACGGCCTTCCCGTCACGGCGGTCTCCCTGGCGATCCTGCTCTTCTGGATTTGGCTTAAGATACGTTGGGCGTGACTCCGGGTCTCAGTGCGCCTCGCCCCAGTTCGGGCCGACGCCCATCTCGACTTTGAGCGTCACGCGGAAGGGCACGGCGCCTTCCATGCGCCGACGGACCAACTCGCGCAGCTCATTTAATTCGGAATTTTCCGCCTCAAAGACCAACTCGTCGTGCACCTGAAGCAAAAGATGGGATTTAAATCTCTTCTCGCGCATCTCGGCTTCGATCTCGACCATCGCCTTCTTGATGATGTCCGCGGCGGTGCCCTGGATCACGGTGTTGAAGGCGATGCGCTCGGCGAGGTTGCGCGACATCGTGTTCTTGCTGTCGATCTCGGGTACGAAGCGGCGCCGCCCCATATAGGTGCGCACCTCTTTCCTTTCCCGGGCCTCGGCGAGGACCTTTTCTCGGTACTCGCGCACGCCGGAGTACTTTTCGAAGTACTGGTCGATGTATTTCTTCGCCTGCGCCTGGGTGACGCCCAATTGCCCGGAGAGTCCGAAGGGCGTCTGCCCGTAGACGACGGCGAAATTGACCGTCTTCCCCGCCGCCCGCATCGCCGGCGTCACCAAGGCCTCGTTCACCTGGAAGATGCTCGCGGCCGTCATCCGGTGGATGTCGTGCTCCTCGGCGAAGGCCTCCAGCAAGGTGGGGTCGCCCGAGAGGTGCGCCAGGACCCGCAGCTCGATCTGGGAATAGTCGGCGCTGAGCAGGGAGAATCCCGCTTCGGCGACGAAGGCCCGGCGGATCTTCGCGCCGTCCTCGCTGCGAATGGGAATGTTCTGCAAATTGGGATCGCTGCTGGAGAGCCGGCCCGTCTCGGCGATGGTCTGGTTGAAGCTGGTATGGACCCGGTGCGTCTCGGGATCGAGGATCTCGAGCAAGGCGTCGACGTAGGTCGACTTCAGCTTGGCCAGGCTGCGGTACTCGAGGATCTCCTTGGGCAGGTCGTGCACCTTGGCCAATTCGGTGAGGACGTCCACGTCCGTCGAATAGCCGGTCTTGGTCTTGCGCTGGACCGGGAGCTTGAGCTTTTCAAAGAGAATGGTACCGAGCTGCTTGGGTGACTGGATGTTGAAGGCCTCGCCCGCCAGGGCGTGGATCTTGGCCTCCTGCGCCTGGATGCGCGCGCCGAACTCGCCCTGCAAACCTTCTAGGAATTTCTTGTCCACCTTGATCCCGCGCCGCTCCATTTCCTCCAGGACCAGGCTCAAGGGGATTTCCACGTCGCGGAACAGGGCCCAGAGCCCGGCTTCCTTCAGCATGGGCTGGAAGAGCTCGGCCAGCTGCCAGGTGACGTCGGCGTCCTCGCAGCTGTACTCCGCGGCTGCCTTGGGATCGACGGCCGAGAAATCTCCGCCCTTCCCCGCCACCTCCTCGTAGGAGATCATCTTGTGGTCGAGGTGGCGGGCGGCCAGGTTGTCCAGCTTGTGGCTGGCCGCCGGGTCCAGCAGGTAGCTGGCCAGCATGGTGTCGCAGCTCAGGCCCGCGACCCGGACGCCGTGGTTGCGCAGGACGTGGGAGTCGTACTTGAAATGCTGGGCGATCTTGGCGACGGCGGGATTTTCCAGTATGGGCTTGAGCTCGCGGAGCGTCGGCTCGAGGGCGAGCTGGCGCTCGTCGTTTTGGTGGCCGACCGGCAGATAGTAGGCCTCTCCGGCCGCGGGAGCGAAGGAGAGCCCCACCAGCCGCGCCTTCAAGGGGTCGAGGGAGGTCGTCTCGGTGTCGAAGGCGAAGGCCGCGACCGAGCCGAGCCGCTTCAGGAATTCGGAAAAGACCTCGGGCCCGTCCACCAGGCGGTAGCCCACGGCGGAGAGACGCTTCGCCGAGCCGCCGAATTCTTTCAACAGCGCGTGAAACTCCAGCTCGGAAAACAGCTCCCGGCACAGGTCGGCCTTCGGCTCGCGCCGTTGAAAATCCTCGTAGGCGAACTTCATCGGGACGTCCTCGCGCAGCGTCGCCAGGCGCTTGGAAAGGAAGGCCTGGTCGCGGTGCGCCTTGAGATCGTCGGCCTTCTTTCCCTTCAAGTCGGCCAAATGCTCGTAGACCCCCTCCAGCGAGCCGTATTGCTGCACCAGCTGCCCGGCGGTCTTCGGCCCGATGCCGGGCACGCCGGGGATGTTGTCGCTGGAATCGCCCATCAGCCCCAAGACGTCGACGACCTGCTCCGGCTTCACGCCGAACTTCTCCCTCACGCCCTCGACGTCGATGCGCTTTCCCTTCATCTCGTCGAGCAGGACGACGTGGTGGTTGACCAGCTGCATCAGGTCTTTGTCGCCCGTCACGATCACGACCGGATTTTCCGGCGGCACCAGGCGCTTGGCGACCGTCGCGATGATGTCGTCGGCCTCGAAGCCGGGCAGCTCGAGCTGGGGGATGTTCAAGGCCTCTACGACCTTCTTGATGTAGTCGAATTGGGGAATCAGGTCGTCGGGCGGCACCTCGCGGTTGGCCTTATAGGCCTCGAATTCCCGCTTGCGAAAGCTCGGCTCCTTGGAGTCGAAGACCATCACCAGGTACTCGGGCTTCTCCTCCTTGAGCAGGCGCAAGAGCATCTGCGTGAAGCCGTAGACCGCATTGGTCGGCAGGCCCTTCGAGTTACTCAGGTGCCGGATCGCGTAATAGGCGCGAAAGATATAGGAGGATCCGTCGACGATATAGAGTACGGGCCGCTTCGCCATGGCCCCCGGTATAGCCTTGTCCTTTTGGACCCGCCAGCGCTAAAATTTTAGGGAATTCGGAAGGAGGCCCCCATGAAACGCCACCCGCACGAAACCACGGTCTGCGCCTTGTTCCAAACCCCCGTCGAGGCCCAGGCCGCCATCAACGCCTTGGCCCCCATGCAGCTGGACAAGGAGGACATCAGCCTGATCCTCAGCGAGGAGGCTTATCAAAAGGAAGAGTTGGTCCAAACGGTATTGGGAGAATACCTTCATCAGGAATCGGTGCACGCCGGCAAGATGGGCGGCATCGCGGGCGCGCTGGTCGCGGGGCTCACCGCCGTCGCCGCCATGGTTTCCGGCGGCGCCGGATTGCTGGCGGCCGGGCCGATCGTCGCCATCCTCGCCACGGCCGGCGGCATGGTCGGCGGCCTGCTGGGCGCCGGCTTCACCGAGGAGGAGGCCAAGGTCATCGACGAGGGCATCCGCCAGGGCGAGGTCCTCGTCGTCGTCCACGCGGAAAACCGCGAGCTCAGCCACCGAGCCGAGGAGATCTTCAAGGCGCAGCACGCCTTGAAGGTGCGACATCACCACTAATTACCCTCGAGAAATTATTCTTGGGAGTGTTCTTCGCCGTTGCGGGTCAATCTCGAGATGGCCCCCGGTCCGTTGCGCTCGAAAAATTGGAAGATGGGAATCGCGTCGAGCATCTCCCGATGCTCTTGATAGAAGGGATCGAGGTATCGGCTCAACACCTCTCTCACTTGGTCGTGAACCTCGGCCATCGGCCGTTCGTAAAGGGGCGCAAGCTCCGAGAGCATTTCACGGCGCGGCCCGAAGTCCTCCGGCTGTTCCAGAAACAGGCGCAGCAACGCGGGATTGATGCCCTCGACCTTGCCCGCCAAGGCCTCCTCGATCGGAAGGCTGCGCAGGGGGATGATCCGGTATTCCAGAAGTCCGCGCTCGATACGGCTGGAATATCGCTCGAAATCGCGCAGGAAGCTGCCCAAGGGCATTCCGTCGAAATAGTCCGCACTCGCCAGATGCTGGTACTCGGGGTTCTCCTTGAATTCGTTCTTCAGTCGGCTGAGCAGGTGGTGGCTCAACACGCGCGGACGGTTGTCGGAGGCGCGGTAAACGCTGAAGGCGTCGACCAGGCGCCCGCCGTCGTAAACGCCGATGATCGTGCCACGCTCCGGGCGGGTGAAGGCGGATTTGATCGCGCTGTTCAGCGGACCGCCGAAATAACCCAGGATCATCGGCCAGCCTTGGGAGCCTTGGAGGAAGTTGTCCAGCACCTGGGCGTGCTCGGCCGCCGCATTCCTCAATTGGTTAGCGGTCGTCGGCTCCCGGGGGCCCAAAACCAACCAGTGGGCGTCTTTGGGCGGTGCAGACTCCGGCGGGGCGGTATCGGCCGCTTCGCCGCGCAGACCCTGAAGCCGGTTGACCAATGGGTTCAAGGCCTGGAAATAAGCGCCGCTCACCGGCTCCCGATAGTCCGAGTCGGCGACGATACGGCGCTGGTTGACGGTAATCTCGACTTCGTCGGCCGGACGGACCTGACGGAACGCCGTCAGGATCTGCTGCAAGGTGTATTCCAGCTCGCCGCGCTCCGCAGCGTTGCGGCGCGGGTCGAGGCCGGTGGTCTCGATCTCGATGTGCACCCTGGCGCCCTCCGGAAAGCTGCGCAAGAACATCCCCATCTGCGTGATGCGGTTCATGACGCCGGTTCCGTCCACGCGGATAAAGGCGCGATAACTGTCGCGCCGGCCGTTCGGCTCCATCATCTTGATAATGAACATGTTGCCGTAGGGAGGTCGGATGATGGGGCTGCGCATCAGGCGTTGCGGGATACCGACCAACATCGCGGCCTTCAAGGCCCGGACTACCTCCAGCTGTCGCGCGACGGCATCGTTGTTCTCGTCCGTGGAAGGTCGCGCCTGGTATTGCGCGAGGCGCCCCAACTCGCTGTCCAGCAGCATCAAGCCACGTTCACTCTTGCCCTCCAGCGCACGCCGTAAATTCGCCTCGCGGACCAGCGCGATGTCGCCACGCAGCGCCTGTCGCACGAATTCCGGCAGGACGGGCGGCGGGGTCAACGGCACGGTGGGGAAAAAGCGTCCGAAGGCATCGTAAAAAGGCTGCGCCAAGCGCCGATGCTCGATGGGGTGCCTTCCGAAATTGTAGTACTCCATCAAGGGCGGCAGGCTGTTGACGCCCTCCTGGGTCATGGCCGGCGAGCCGTCGGGCTTACGCGGCAGCAATTCGTCGGGGCGGTAGGGCGAGCCCATCTCCCGCCACATCGCAACGATGCCCTGGGCGATGCCGCGCTTGGGGTTGCGGGTCGTCGCGATGCGCGGGTTGTTCACGACGTGCTCGTTGAGGAACTGACGCATCGCCTCCGGCTGGTTGACGTCGATCCTACGGGCCAGGTCGACCACGCGGAACACCTCCTCCATCGAGATCTCCGAGCAGAGCCAAAAGTCGTTACGAACCTCGAGGCGGTACCGGGCGCGCAAAGGGTTGATGCCGACCTCGTTATAGACAAGGAGGCCTTCCATCAGGCCGAAGAGGGGCTCGCGGATTTCGGCCTCGAAGCGCCCTCGGGCCTGGGCGACATCCATCGCGCCGTCCATCATCTGCCGCGCCAGGCTTACGGACTGTTCCCCCGCGATGAGCGTCGTGACGTTCTTCGCCGCCTTGCCCAACTCGGTGGAATGCTGGTGATGGGTAAAGTCCGCCCGCAGAAAGCCGTTGTCGCGGGAGGGCCCGGTGAAGGCATAGGTCACCAGCTCGGCTTCGGGCGAACGATGGCTGTCCTCCACCTCGGGCCCGGCAAAGACCATTTCGACGGGCTGACCGCGCCAGAGAAATTTTCCGGGAATATAGCCGCCGCCGCTCACTACACGCACGTCCTCGCGGCCGTTCGCGCGCAGCGCCTGGTTGATGAATTGATAAGGAAGGATCGTCCGCCGGTCGCCTGGCGCCGCCTGGTAAGGCCCGCGTTTCTCAGGCCCGATAAAGCCGCCGATCACCTCGAGGAGGACGGCGTTTTCCGGAAGCCCCCGGATGTACTCGGGCGTGAGCACCTCGTGCAGCTTGTCGCTGGGGACGTTGAGCAATTGCAGGCGCACGGTCCGTTGCAGCATTTCCCGCGTGATCCCCTCGTAGCCTTGGGGCCCGACGGCGACGATCTTGGGATCGTGGGCGTAGTTGATCTGCATGCCGCGCAGGTTGGTGTTGGCCTCGTAGGTGCCTCGCTCGTTGATTTCGTTCGCCACCTGGGGCTGACGCGCGTTGACGAAGAGGCGCGTCCGCCAAGAATGGCCTCCCGGGCGGATCTGGTGGCGGTAGAGCGCCAAGAGGCCCATCATGTCGCCCGAGCCGATCGAGAGGACGGCCTCGTGCGGCTGCAGCACCTCGGAACCCCGCGCGATCTCGCCCGAAGGCGGGGCGAAATGCGGGCCCAAGAGGTCGACCAGGACCCGCTTGAATTCGGGATAAGAGACGTAAATATCGGGATCCACGGATTCCCAGAGGGTGTTCAGGATGCGGCGCTGGTTGGAGCGAGGCAGGTACTCGACGACGTTGACCATTTCGTCCGCCGCGCGCAGGGCTCGCTGAAGGTTTTCCGGAAGAAGCTCCATGGGCTCGTTCAAGGAAAGCTTGGAGAGTCCCTCGTGGATCTCCCGCATGCGGGCCTGCAGCGCCAGGCCCAAGCCGCGCCCGAAATGCTGCTCGTTGATCTGCCCGATATCCTCCCGGCGGAATCGTATCTGCTGGAGGATCTCGCCCTGCACCGGCTCCGGCAGCAGCCGGATCAGCTTCGGCGGGGCGATCTCGGGCTCGAAGCGATCCACCAGGTTGCCCAGACTGTCGGTCGTGACCCCTCTGCGCTCGGGCAAGCTCGCCTTGGGCTCCTGCGCCGCGCGCCGGACTGAACTCGCGGAAGCGGGAATCTCCACGGTGAAACGGGCGCCTTCCCGCGGACCCTCCGGATCCATCGACATCATGGCGATATGGCTGCGCGCCTCCGCCATCCCGTCGGCGTCGCGCCGGCCCCGCCCCGTCCCCGCGGTCGCCGCGGCCGGGATCAGGCCGCCCGCCGTCCCGCCGCCGTCGAAAAAGTCCCGCAACCCCGCGCCCAACCGGGCGCGGCCGTCCGCCAAGGCCTGCTGCTCGAGCAGGCGCCCGCGCATCTCGAGGTCTTGGGTGTAGGCCTGAAAGCGCGGCCCCATGGCGTGGTGCGAAAGCCGGCCGCCGACGTGAAATTGCAGCAACATCGCCAGCGAGTCGACCATCGTCGTCGCGCCGTCGACGTGCGGGCGAAGCCCCGCGGCCTCCTCCAGTCGATGTCCGAGCAGGATGCCGCCCAACATCCCGCCTTGGTGCAGGACCCCGTGGGCCAGGCGCTCGCCCGATCCCATCAGGGCCGGGTTGGGCGTGGAGGCCAGGCGCCGCGTCAGCCCGGAGGCCAAGGCGCCGCTCAGCTTGAGGGCGCCCAAGGTCAAGGCGAGGCCGGAGATCTCGCGGAGGTTGCTGCGCAGGTCCCAGGACTGGCTGCCGGGCGCGATCGCCTCGTGCAGGCCCTTCGTCGTCGCCCAAAAGGCGGGGACCTCGAGGGCGAAGGCCCCGGTGGAGGCCAGCGCGCGCGCCCCGAGCGCCGAGCGTCCCGGCGAGGCGAGCAGCCGCGAGAGAAACGCCGTGCGTGCCGTGGAAAAGACGAGGCTTCCGGTCGCCATACCGGCGATCATCACCGGATCGGAGGCCTCCTGGGCCAGACGGCGGCCGAGGAACTCGATGCGATTCCCCACCGCCCCGCGGCCCTGGATCGCATCCAGCCGCGCCGCGGCGCGGCTGCGAACCGCCTCGGGGACGCCGGGGAGCAGGAACTCCCCGTCGGCGTTGCGCTGCGATAAAAATTGGTAGACGAGGCCGGCCGCAGGGATGCGGTTGGCGACTTCTTCCCGCTGCGCCCACTGCAAGAGGGACTCGGCGAAGAGCCGGGGGTCGCGCTCGCGGGAGATGGAAAGCAGTTCCTCGAGGGAAGGTCCGGAGAGTTGGGATTGGAGACGGCCGCGCTGCGCGGCGCTCAGGCGCCCCAAGGCCGCGGAGAGATCGCCGGCCTCGCCCGACTGCAGGGCCGCCCGCAAGGGACCGGTCTCCTGGGATGGGAAGGCGAGCTGATCGAGGAGGTAGGCCGTCGCCGAGGCGCTCGAGGCGCCGGACTCGACCCGGGATCCCCCCGCACGGGCGAGGCCCCGCCCCGACCCAAAGGCGGGCAGGCCCCGATCCAACAAGCTGCGTGGGAGATCCGTCATCTCATGCCCTGGTTTAAAGCTTCCAAGATAACACCATGAAATTCATGGAAATTATCCAAAAATTCCTCACCGAGTCCCGTTCCGGCAAATGCGTGCTAACTCATCAATAAATCGGGAATTTTTCGCAATGGTTGTGAGGATTATTCCGGCCTGGCGCGCAAGGGACTGGCCCCGGGTTGGAAGCCGAATTTCTCGTAGAGGAGATAGAGCGGACTGCTCCGCAAGGCCGGCCCGTTTGCCGCGATGAATTCGTCCAGGGCGGGCGCGGCGATCGCGGCAAAGCGGCTCCCCGCCTCCTCGGGCGGCAGCTCGTAGAGGGGTTCGCTCGCCCGCATCAAGGCCTCGCCTCGCTCGCCCGAGAGCATGAGGTAAACCTTCAGGATGGCCGGGTTGATCTCCGGGTTCCTTCCGATCAAGGCCTCCTCGACGGGGGTGGAACGCAGCGGGATCGGGCGGACCCCGCTGACGGGGATCCCTTCGCGCTCGGCGTATTCCCGATAGTCGCGAATGAATTCCTCCACGGGCATGCCCTGGAAGAAATCCACCGAGCTCAAGTTTTGGTAGCCCGAGCTGTCCGGCAGGGCCCGGCGGAAGTCCGTCAGCAGGTGATGGGACAGCACCCGCGCCTCGCCGACGCTGTAGCGATAGACGGCGAAGGTGTCGACCAACCGATCCCCGGAGTAGATCCCCATCAAGGTGGATTTTTCCGGACGGGTCAGCATGGCGCGGATCCCCGATTGGATCGGCCCTTCGGACGGCGTCAACAGCATCACCCAGCCGTTGCCCTCGGTCAGGAGCCGGTCGGTCACCCCGTTGGTCTCGTGCCGCGGACTGCGGAACAGGGACCTTACATCCTCACGGCTCACCGGGTCGTCGGGACCTCGCCCCAAGACCCACCGGGCCAGCGGCTCGAGGGATTGATAGAAGGCGTCGGAGGGAGGCTCGCGCCGCAGCGGCGCCTCGCTCTCGATGCTGCGGCGATCGATGCTCAGGCGGATGCCGCCCGGCCGCTGCGACACAGAGTCAGTTGATCTCGCGGCCGGTCAGCTCCAGCTCGAAGGGAAGCTGGTGGTGATCGCGGGGTGCGGGCAGTTCGGGGATGCGGATGTCGATCTCGACCAGGGTCTTCGGAGGAAAACGGCGCAGCAACATCCCGAAACGTCCAGGCGCTTCAGGGGGCCTCGTCCAGATTGAGACGAACGAAAACCTGATGGGTGGGACGCTCCCCTTCGGCGTCCCGGCGCACGATCTCGAAGGCGTTCTCGTAGGGTCCGATCGGGCGGGGAATCCGCAGGGCGGATACGAACTGCCCGCGCATGGCGGCCTCTTTCAGCTGCCGGACGAACTCGACCTGCCGTTGCAACAAGGCCTCGCGTTCCCGCAGTTCCCCCACCGCCTCCCCTCCGCCGCCTCCGGACGACCCTGCGGGAATGGTTGGACGCGGGCATGGTAAACGCTCAAGCGCCGCAGCTCGCGTCCCAGAAAAGCCAGGGTGCGCTCGTCGCTCCCCTCCAGGGCCTGCCGAAGCCGGGTCGGGTTGATGCCGGTGTCCCGCAGGACGGCCTGCATGCCGCGGGCCTCGGCGGTCAGGCTGCCGGTCGATCGCCCACCGCAGGTATTCCCGGATTTCCGGGGACGCGCTCCACCCGCTTGCCGAAGACCCGCTCGTGCAGCTCGTGAGCAGCGTCAGGAGACTGGCGCTGCTCGATGTCGCCGCGGATTGTGGTAGAGCCTCAGGATCGGAGGCTGTTCAGACCCTCCACGGTGACGTTGGGGCCGACCTCGTTGTAGTCCCACCAAAGGGCAGTCCATGCTCGACCAGCATCTCGTGCAGGGCCGAAGCGATGCCGTAGCGCGGGTTGCGCGTCGTCGCGACCCGCCGGTCGCGGGGCGCCTCGAAGATCTCGTCTTTCAACAGCCCGTGGACGTCGTCGGCGCTCGCCTCGCGGATGCTCATGCGGCGGGCGCGGCGGAACAGCTCGACCAAGTTGTCGAAATAGATCGTCGCGCACTCGTCATAGTCCATCCAGACCTCGGGCTTGTAATCGGCGACGCGGGGCTTCATGCCCTCGTTATTCAAAAGCACCGAGCGCATCATGTCCTTGATCTGCTCGCGCGCCTCGGCATAGCGGCCCCGACCCAGATCCAGCAGCTCGCGGTGGCGGGGGTTGTCGGAACCGATGCCCTGCTGGGCCTCGACGACCTCCCGGGCGATCCGCCCCGCCCGCCAGCCCGCCTCGAGGGTGAAGACGTTTTTCAGGACCTTGCCGACGTTCGACGAGCGCTCCCAATGCGACAGGGTCGCGGTGACGTAGTCGTTGCTCAGCGTGTCGCCGGCGAGCATTCTACCGACGATCCGCGCCGCCTCGCGCGGCGAACCTGGATTGGCCTCGTCCTCCCTCGCCGAAAGACTGATCGAGACCCGCTCGCCGGACCAGAGTTTGTCGGCGGGGACGTAGCCCGAGAGGCTCACGATCTCAACGTCGCCCCGCCCGTGGCGGTCCAAGCGCTCGCGGACGAAATCGCTGGGGAACTGCGGCGCCTCGTCCTTGGGCTCGACTACGCCGCCGATCGCCGAGATCAAAATCGCGCGCTCCGGCAGCTGCCGCACGAAGGACTCCGTGAGGATCTCAGGCAGGGCCTTGGCGGGGACGTTGAGCATCTGCACCCGCACCGTGCGGTAAAGGGCCCGCGCGACCGCGTCGCTGTTCGCCAGGTCCTGGGCGTTGAAGTAAACCGGCTCGATGGGGACGTCGCCCTCGAAGTTGTGGCTCATCGCCGGGGACATGAAGGGGTTCTTCCCCGTGGTCCGGAGGCTCTTCACGGCGTTGTAGTTGGCCTCGGTGGCGAAGAGCCGCGCGTACCAAGGCAGCCCTCCCGGCACCACCCGTCGGCTGATGACCCGCAGCCAAGACGACATGGCGCCGGCGCCGTGCGAGAGGACCGCGGACTCGGGCCCGATCACCTCGTCGCCGCGGGCGACCTCGCCCGCCGGCATCGCCAGCCGCGGGCCCTTGAGCAGGCGGATCACGCTCAGCAACTCCTGGTAGACGGCCTGGCTCTCCGGACGGAGCTGGTCCCGCGCGGCATCCAATAATTCGACTTGGTTGGAGCGCAGGGCGTACTGCGTGATCTGCATCAGCTCCGCGGCCGAGTCGAGGGCCTCGCGCAGCTCCCGCGGCAGGGTCTCGTAGCGCGGCACCCTGGAAAAATCCGCCTCCAGCAAGGGGCGCTCCGCCAAGGCCCGCAGGGGCTCGTAGGCCGGATGCCGCGCAATCTCGCCCAGCCTTACGGCAAGGGCCTCGCCCACGGCGTTGCCGAGGTCGGCGTCGCTGGTCCGATCCCATTCGCCGGTGCGCGACTCCAGGCGGGAGGTGATCTCGAGATGGATGGGGAGATCCCGGATCGCTTGGAGAATTTCTTCGGCGCCCAAGGGCGGGGCGAAGAGATCGTCCTGGGTCCGGCCGCTGCGCTCGGGCAAGGCGGCCGGGACATCGGTGCGGATCCCGCGCTCCCGCGCCGGGGTCGCCGAGCTCGAGAGCTTCGTCCCCTCCCCGCCCATCATCGCCATCATCCCGGAAGGAAGCTCGCCGGGGCGAGGTCCGGAGGGGCCGCGGCCGCCGCCTGCGCCGTTCATCGCCATCGCGTAAACGGGCGCGCCGAACCCGGCCGAGGGCCTCGGACCGTCGAGGCCGCCGCGCAGGCGTCCCGCCAGCTCCGCGAGGGCCAGGCCCTCCAACCGGCGGCTGCGCAGCTCCAACTCCCGGGTGTAGGCCTGGAATCCCGGGCCCAGGGCGGACTGCGAAAGGCGACCGCCGACGTGAAACTGCAAGAGCATCCCCAAGGAATCGACCAAGCTGGTGGCGCCGTCCAGGTGAGGCCGCAGGCCGGCCGCCTCCTCGAGGCGATGTCCGACCATAATGCCGCCGAGCATCCCGCCTTGCTGCAAGAGGCCGTGGCCCAGGCGCTCGCCGGCGCTCCACTCCAATGGATTCGGGCTCCGCGCCAGGCGACGCGACAGGGCGCCGCTCGCCAGGCCGCTCAGCTTGAGCGCTCCCAGCGTCAGACCCAGACCCGCCAGCTCGCGGGCGTTGGTCGCCAAATCCCAGCGCTGGCTGCCGGGCGCGATCGCCTCGCTCAGCCCCTTGGTCGTCGCCCAGAAGGCCGGCACCTCGAGCAGGAAGGCGCCCGTGGAGGCGAGAGCGCGGGCGCCGAGGACTGACCGGGTCGGCGCCGCCAGCTGCAATCGCGAAGGGAAACGGTGCGCGCCGTGGAAAAGACAGAAGCTCCCCGTCGCCATGCCCGCAATCATCACCGGATTGGAGCCTCGCGCGCCAGCCGGCCGCAGCAGGAACTCCGCGCGGGGCCCGACGGCGCGCCGCGCCGAGGATCGCGTCGAGGCGCCGCGCGGCGGACCGCGAGCCGCACCCGGCCTTCGGCCAGCAAAATCCCCGCCCGCCTCGCGCTGGGCAAAGGCTGCATACACCAAGCCCGCGGCGTCGGCGGTCCTCCGTCTCTTGGCGCCGGGCCCATTGATACAGCGACTGGGCGAAAAGCTCGGATCGGATTCTCAAGAGGAAATGGATAGAAGCTCTTGCAGGGCAGCCTCGGGCAGGTGCGTCATGGGCCGGGCCCGGTCCGAGGCCGCGCAGGCCGAAGGACGCCGCGCAGGTCTTCAAACGCACTTCGCAAAGGCCTCGCGGAAGGGATGCGCCCCAGCCGCGCCTTCGGGCGTCGCAAAACCGATCTGGTCTAAGAGGAAGCGAGGACGGCGAGGTGGGTGGACGCGGCCGCGGACCGAGACCGGTCCCGCGGGCCATCCCGCGACGTCTCGCCCAAAGCGGTTGCACCCCCGCCGAGGATCCGTTGAGAAAAATCGGTCATGATCTGCGGACGGCGAAAAAACCGCCCGCCTCCCTGCGAAAAGAACCCAATTGTTCGGTCGATATGAAAAGCTCTCGACCCAAAAAAATGAGAGTTGTGAGGGATTATTCAATCCGGGAAAAAAAGGGAAGATTTTTTCGGGTTCTGCACAGAATTTATTTGCAAACCGAGGCCTTACTTCCGGCCCAGAAGGTATTGCTGCGCCAAGTCAAAATAATGCTCGGCCGACAAGGCCAAGCCCGTGATCTCCTCCTCGCGCAGCGGACGAATCACCTTGCAGGGGGAGCCCAGGGCCAGGACCCGCGGCGGGATGACGGTGCCGGGCGTCACCAACGATCCGGCGCCGATCAGGCTCTCTTCCCCCACCTCCGCCCCGTCCAGGACCACCGAGCCCATGCCGATCAGGGCGCGACAGCGCACCGTGCAGCCGTGCAGGATCACCCGGTGCCCGACCGTCACCTCGTCCTCGATCGCGGCGGCGTGAACGCCGCCGGTGACGTGGATCGTGCAATTGTCCTGGATATTGGTCTTGCGGCCGATGCGAATCGGAAAGACGTCGCCCCGGACCACGGTGTTGAACCAGATCGAGGCCCCCTCGCCCACCGTCACGTCGCCGATGACGTGGCTGCCTTCCGCGAGGAAGACGCCCTCTCCGATCGTCGGCCATTTATCCTGGTAGGGATGGATCATGCCTCAACAGCACTTGTCGTGGGTGTCCGGGTAGAGTTTATGGCTCTGGTAAAGCAGGACGCCCAAGTAAACGAACAGCAAGGCGCCCAGGATCGCTCCGACCAGATCGGCCGCCCCGTCATAGAGCGAAGCGTCCCGCCCGGGGACGAAGTATTGATGAAACTCGTCGATCGCGCCGAGCAGGCCGGCGAGGCCCGCGCCCAGCGCCATGCCCCAGGCCCGCGGCAGGTCCCAGGTCAGCATCACGCCCCGCGCCGTCAGGAAGCCCATCACCGCGTACTCGAGGACGTGCAGCAGCTTGTCGACGCCGGCGCCCACATGGACCGAGCGCGAGGAGAAGAAAAAGATCAGCCCGAAGTAGGCCAGCACCGGTCCCCAGTTTTTGAGAAATTTTTTCATGGCTTACATTTTGTACTTGCCGAAATCCTCCGGCGAGAGGTTCTCGAGAATCTCGGTCCATTTCTGCTGCTTGGCCTTATCTTCGTCCAGGGTCTTCGAGAGGTCGATGCGGCGGGACTTTTCCATCACGCGGCGGTCGACGAAGATGGGCGAGGAGGTCCGCAGGGCCAGGGCGATCGCGTCGCTGGGCCGCGCGTCCATGACGATCTCCTCGTCGTCTTTCCGGAGGAAGATCTTGGCGTAAAAGGTGTTGTCGGCCAGGTCGTTGACCTCGACCTTGGAGACCTTGACGTCCAGCTCGCCCAGGATGTTGCGCAGCAGATCGTGGGTCATGGGCCGGGCCAGCTGGATCTTCTCGAGCTCGGTCGCGATCGCGGAGGCCTCGATGAGGCCGATCCAGATGGGCAGCGCCATCTTCTCCTCGAAGTCCTTCAGGATGATGATCGGCATGTTGGTGAAGGGGTCGATGGTCAGCCCCGTCACCTTCATCCGGATCAGCGGCGCATTGTCCTCAGTCATGTTTGGCTCCGATCAACGAGTTGGCTCCCGCGTGCGTCACCTTCACCTTCACGATTCGGCCCACGTCGGCCTCCGTCCCGTCGAAGTGGACGACGTGGTTCTGCGAGCTGCGCCCCGCGTAAGTGTCGCCGCTCCGCGAGGGCCCCTCGACCAAGACCTCGAGGACCTTTCCCTCGTAAGCCCGATTCTTCTCCCAGCCGATGCGGTTTTGCAAGGCCTGAAGGCGCTGCAAGCGCTCCTGCTTCACCTCCTCCGGCACGTCGTCCTCGAAATACAGGCCCGCGGTCGTCTTCGGCCGCTCCGAGTAGACGAAGGAGTAGATCGAATCGTAGCGCAGCTCCTCCAGCAAGTCCATGCTGGCCTGGAACTCCTCTTCCGTCTCGCCGCAGAAGCCGACGATGAGGTCGGTGCCCAACGCGAGGTCGGGCCTTGCCTCGCGCAGGCGCCGCGCCTTGGCGACGTACTCCTCGCGGGTGTAGCCGCGGTACATGCGCTCGAGGACGGCGTTGGAGCCGGACTGAACCGGCAGGTGGAAGTGCGAGGCCAGCTTCTCGTTGACGCGGAACTCCTCGATCAGCTCGTCGGAGAGGTCTTTGGGGTGCGAGGTGGTGAAGCGGATCCGCCGGATGCCGGTCTCCTCGGCGAGGCGCCGCAGCAGGCGCGGAAAGGACAGCGCGTTGGGGTCGCGGGCGTGGCGGCCCACGCCGTAGGAGTTGACGTTCTGCCCGAGCAAGGTGACCTCTTGAGTGCCGCGCTCGGCCAGTTCGCGCACCTCGGCGACGATCTCTTCGGCGTCGCGACAGACCTCGCGGCCGCGCACGAAGGGGACGATGCAGAAGGAACAAAAATTGTCGCAGCCCTTCATGACGGTGACGAAGGCCTTGTGGGCGCCCTCTTCCTCGTCGGGAAGCAGGTTGAGAAATTGATACTCCTCTCGCTTCTCCAACTTGACGGCGGCGAGGTGCTGCCCCCCTTCCCTGCGCACCCGCTCGAGGAGCTCCGGCAGCCGCCCGGTGTGGTCGGGACCCAAGACGAGATCCAGATAGGGAAAGCGCTTTTGCAGATGCACGCCCTCGGCCTGGGCCTGGCAGCCCGTCACGCCGAGCACTAAGTCGGGATTTTTCAGCTTGAGGGCCCGGAAGCGGCCGACGTCGCTGTAGACCTTCTGACTGGCCTTCTCGCGGATGCTGCAGGTATTGATGAGGATGACCGAGGCCTCCTCCGGATCGGAGGTCGGCGCGTAGCCTTGCCTGGCGAGCAGGCGTCCCATTTGGGCGCCGTCCAGCTCGTTCATTTGGCATCCGTAGGTCTTGAGATAGAACTTTTCGGCCATAAGCTCGGGAATTATTTCTTAAATTCCGAGCTCTACCCGGCTTAACCGTGGGCTGTCAATCGCGGAGCGGACCCTCCGAGGGAGACCCCGCCCAGGCGCAAGGCCAGGGAATGACGAGGATTCAGGCCGGCGGCGCTCCCGCCTCCCCCGATGCCGGAACCGAGCATCCGCGAGCGGGCCGAGGCCAGCTCGGTCTCGGCGCGAGCGCGGATCGCCGGGTCGACGATCTCGCCGCGGCGTCGGCCAGGCCGATGCGCCGGGCGACAGCGAGGTAGGGCTCGCGGCGCGTCGCCACTGCCGCCCAGGCCCGCAGAAAGATTCTCAGCGCCAGGCTCACGCGGCGCTGCGCGGATGTCCCGCTTCGCCGAGGCGCGTGCTCGGGAAGAGGTGCCACAGAGAGCGCCCCGCTTCCTGGCCCGCGCGCAGGGCGCCGTGCTCGTCGAAGAGGCCGCGCATCGCGGCGTTCTCGGGCAAGTCGAACTGGCTCAAGGAGGCCAAGTCATTGCGCAAGGCGTGGAGCGAGATGCGGTCCAGGGCCTGCTCGACCTCGGCCCGGCTCAGGCGGTAGCCGCGAAACTGGCGTTGGATGTAGGCCACCTGGTCCTCGGGGTGGTCGCCGGTGAAACGACGGGCGACCGTCGGGTCTTGCAGCTGGTCGAGGATGTCGCGCACCGGGATCTCCCGGCCGTCGTCCAGACGGATGTTCTCCAGGCGATTCTCGCCGCGCAGGAAGCCCCAGTCGACGCGGGTGTAGAAATCCGCGTCCAAGCTCGCGGCCCCTGTCCCGAAGAAGGCGTGGCGGCGCAGCATCTCGTCGGCGTGCCGCGTGGTGTCCATCGAGAAGGCGCGCAATTCCTCGCGAGCCTCGTTCTGGTAGCGGTTGGGCCGGAAGCCGAAACCGTCGAGCTCGACGGAATCCCACCAGGCCGAGACCTGCGGTGCGACCATCTCGAAGGCCCCGTCGACGACGCCGCGCAGCAGCCCTTCGTCCCGGTCGTGGAGCTGATTGGCGCGCTGGTAGATCATGCTCATCGTGGCCGAGCCCGAGGATCCGTGCTGCCACCGGTTGACGCCGGTGAAGGCCATGTCGGCGATGAAGCCGGCGGCGAAGGCGCGGCTGGCCCAGCGCATCCCGCGGGTCTCGAAGATCGCGGGTCCGCGGTTGCCGACCGCGATCCGATAGACGTCGGGCAGGAAGAAAGAGCCGAAACGGATCGCGTTGCGCGCCGTGGAGCCCTCGGCGAACTGGCTGCCGATCGTGCGGTCGACGAGGGCCGAGGCCATCAGGCCGGGGCCCATGCCCCACGCCGCGCGGAACGGCATGGTGACCAGGCCGCGCGCGCCGTTGAAGGCCATGCGAGTGACGCCGCCGCGCAGGCCGTAATTGCGCGTCAGCGAGTCGAACATCGCGCGCCCCAGGCTGCTGCGGGCCTCGTAGCTGAACTGCACGGCCGCCTCGCCGCCCGCCGCGACGGCGCGGGTCTCGACGAAATTAAAGGCCTGGCCGAGGGAGCGGTTGAGGAAGACCTCGTTGATCGCGGCGGCGCCGACGCCGGTGACGTGGCTCAGACCCACGACGAACATGAAGCGCTCGTGCGGGTGGTTGCGGGCGTCCAGGCCGACGATGTCGGCCAATTGCTCGGCGCCCAGCAGGCTGATCAGGCCGACGGCGAGGCCGGGACCGCCCTCGCGGAGCCTGTTATGGAAGGTGTCGCGGAAAGCCGCGCCCCGCTCGTTCATGAAGCGCTCGCCCTGCGGGCTCTGCACCCATTCGCGCAGCCGCTCGACGGTCATGCGCTCGCTGACGATGCGGCTCAGCTCGGCCCGGCTCTCGGCACCGGAGGCGGCGGCGACCAGGTGCGGGATGCGGGAAGGCAGGATGCCCAGGCGACGCGCGAATTGCGCCAGGTCGCTCCTTAGGAAGGCCGGGGAATCGACGCGAAGGACCTCGCCGGACACCGAACCCACGGTCCGCACGCCGCTGTTCGTCTCGCCGGCGCGGACCTCCGTCGGTCCGCTTTCCGGCACCGGCGTGGCGGTCGCGGAGCCGGCCGGCGCGCGGGGCGCCCGCTCCCGTTCCACGGCGGAGCGGGCGTTGGTGTGCGGCAAAAATCGGCCCAACAGCCCGCGGCTGCGGTAAGGCGGCGGGCTCTCGCCGACCTTGCGGACGAATTCCCGGTCCGCGGTGGTCTGCGCGTGGTCGAAATAGCCGGCCAGGCGCGAGCTGCCTGCGGGGACGGCGCGGCGTGCGTCGTGGACGGCCTCGACCAGTTGCGGATAAACCGAGCGGAATTCCTCGGGCGCGAGGTTGGCGGTGCTGCGGCGGAGGACGTCGACGGCGTGGAGCCCGGTGACCACGCGGCGCAGCGCGGTGTCTTGGTTCCCGGTCGTGCTCGCCTCGAGGTAGCGCTGGAGGTTTTCGACGAAGGGGCTGTCCGCGCCGCGGCGGGCGCGTCCGGCGCTCAACAAAGAGTCGCGGAGCCGGCTCGAATCCCACTCGATCAAGAGCGAGCGGCTGCGCTCGGGATCGGCGTTCAGCTGCGAAAAGACGAAGCGCTCGATCAGGTCGACCTGCCTCAATTCCGGATCGACGAGCCGCGTCGCCTCGACGCGCTCCTGGAAGGCGGTCTCGAGGCCCGCCGCGTGCTCGCCGCGGGCGTTGTAGGCCTCCCAGGCCCGCCGGAAATACTGGAACTGCCCGTTGGGGAAGACCGTCTCGAGATAGCGCGGGTTGATGCTGCCGTCTTCGAGCATCGGAGGCACTTCGGGGTTGAAACCCTTGGTGCGGAGCACCTCGTCGGAGAGTCCCTTCTCGAGCAGGGCCTCGCGGATCCTCGCATAAAGACCGTTCACCCGTGCGGCGGTTCCTTCCAAGGCGGGCAATCGCTCGCGGTCCGCGAGGATCGCCTCGGCGAAGGGGGCCAGCTTGTCCCAATGCGGATAGACGCGTTCGGGATGCTCGGTGCCTTCCAAGACGCCCTTGGCGATCGCGAGGTCAAGGACGCCGTCGATGTCCAAGACGCCGCCGGGGTCGCTGTGATTCGGGAACAGCGAGGCGCGGATGCCGAGGCGCGACTCGAGGACGCGCTCGCTCATCTCGAGGCTGAAACCCGCCTGCGGCACCTTTTGCCGCAGCACGCGTCGCCGGAACTGCATCGCCAGCGAGGGCGGCGCCATGTCGCCGAGGAGGAAGTGGAAACCGTCGATCATCGTCGGCGATGTCTTGACGGCCCGGCCCAGGTTTCGGCCGATCACCCGCAGCCGCTCGGAGACCGCAAGGTTGCGCTCGAAGATCTCGGAAAAATTCATCCCGAAGAGGATCTCGAGGACGATGCTGAATTTCGAGCGGGCCTTCGATCCGTCGGCCATCGACTTGCGGGAGTCGAAGATGGCCTGCAGCAGCCCCCAGGGCACCCGGGAGGTGTCGCGGGGATAGGTGTAGGCGTTGCCTTCCTTGGAGGGATCGCTGACGCCCTCGTGCATGCCCTCGACGTGGTAATTCTTCGCGCCGTCGTGCTGGAGGCGGGTGCGGGAGTTGGCGGCGACGATCCAATCGACCAGGCGGCGCTCGGGATGGTTGACGATGCGCTCCATGTCGATGAGCGGGTTGTCGCCGAAGCCGGTGACGACGGGCTCGTTGTGGAAGGGCGAGGCCTCGATGCCGTTGCGCAATCCCTCGGTCATCGTGTCGGCCTGCGGCACGAAGCGGAATCTTTTGCCGCGCGCGGCGATATCGTCGGCGTAAAATTGGAGAAAGCGGTTGAAAACCACCTCCGTATCCGGCGTGCCGACCACCACGATGTGCTCCAAGCTTGGGGACATCAGGCCGTTCATCAGCTGGAAGGCCAGGGACGGGACGCCGCGCACCGGGATCGTGAACTTGGAGGGCTCGATGCCGCGGAACAGCGGGTTCGGGATGGCGCCCTTGCTGATCTCGTTCTCCGCGTAGCGGACGATCTCGCGGAAGACCTCGGGCCGGTCCTCGTTGCCGGCGTCGTAGCCGGCCAGGATGACCATCTGCCGCAGCGGGCTCGAACTGTGGTTGACCCGCTCCGCCTCGCTCCCGAAGCGGGAGGCCCCGGCGCTGTAGGTCCGAGGCTCGGCCTCGCCGCCGACGCCGAAGACCCGGGCGAATTTCCGCAGGCCGTAATTGAACCAATCGACGCGGTGGTAGCCGGGACGGCTGGTGCCGTTGCTCCCGATGTTGCGGAAGGTCTGCCGGCCCATGCGGAGGTTCATGCCGAGGAAGGTCGGGAATCTCCCGGCCATGCGCAGCAGCGGATTGCGCGCGCCCTCGGTCCATTCGAACTGCAGCTGCATGACGTTTTGGGGGGTGATCTGTTCGGGGAGCAGGTCGACGCCGGGCAGATTGGGATGAAAGGCCTTCAAGTCGCGGTGGGTCTCGAGGTAGCGCCGGACGCCGGGGGCCAGGATTTCCGGCATGAATTCGGCGTACCGGGCGGCCTGTTTGGGGCCCTTGCTCCACTCGAAGGGGGAGCGATAGGTCTCGTAGGCCCGAAACGACAGGCTGAACCAACGTCGGGCCAGGTCCTCCGCATGAAAGGTCGACCGAAGGGCCATCGTGTCGATGGCGTGCTCGAGGAATCGGGCCTTATTGTCGGCGGACCAGCGCTCGAAGCGCTCGCGCAGCGCGGGATCCGGATCCAAAAAGACATAACTCTGCGAATCGGGCAGCGGCGCCGCGCGCAGGCTGAAATAGGGCTCGGCGGTCCGCGGCGACGCCGTGGCCCCGCTTCCCCTACCCGCGCCGGAACCGGGCTCGCCGCGCAGGCCGAGGTGCCAGGCGTCGAGCACCCCCATCTTCAGGGGAATCGGGCCCGCGCGGGTTTCGAGCGCGAGATTGAAATAAACCATGCCGTGGCGCGCGCGCTCGATATTTTCCTGGAGGACCTGGTCGCTCCACCCCATCAAGGGCCGGAGGTTGCGCAGGATGCTCTCGGAGTCGCCGACGACGTTGATATCGGGCTTCTGGTCGGGGTTCCATTCGGTGACGGGCCGCCCGGGATGGAGGTGGCCGGGGAAGGAGCCCAGCAATTGGATGATCTGGGCGCCGGGCCCCAACTGGCCGCGCACGAAGTCGTCGATCAAGGCGTTGCGGATGTCGCCCAAGGTCTCGATGGGACGGGGGCTGCGGATCGGGTTGCGGAATTCGGGGCGCAGATTCAACAAGGGACGGGCGCGAAACAGGCTGGGCAGCCTCGGGCCCGACTCGGGGGCTGCGGAACCTTCCGCGGCGGCCTCCGCCGGCGGTGGAGGCGTGGAATCATGAGCGGTCGAAGGAACATCGCCCGAGCCGTGGGCGGAACGAATAGGGGGAGTCATGTGGAACCTTTACCTCGAAAAAAACAGAACGCCCTTGTCCTACGGTAACGACCCCGCTTTCGGCGCATCGCCGTAACCGGAAAGCCCGGAACGCCTCCTGGGCGGCGACAGTGGGCGGAGATCGCTGGAAAGCGGAAACCCCGGCCCGCCGAAAGTCTACGATTGGTTACTTGAGCGGTTTATCGCGAATCGAATTCAATAGTTGTTTAATTTTTTGCGGCGCAGGCCTACCGCGGTTTTGCGGGCCCTGTAAAGGGGCGAATCCTGCCGGAGCGCGTCATAAAACAGGCTGCAATGTCATTTTTTTCGGCCAACATCGTACATAAGAAACGCGGCCCGCGTCGGGACCCGGCTGCGGCCGCCGGTCAAGCGGCCGGACTGCGGGGGTTTTTGAAAATCTCATCGAACCAAACGGCGGCGCAAACGCCTTCCGGGCGCGCGGTCGGACCTCCTGTTCCGCGGAGGCTTTCCCGCCGAGCCCGAACAAAGCCGTAAGTGCCGCGCTGCATTAAAGAAAATCGGCTCGCCCACTGCAACTTTCGCTGGATTTCCCCGATAAATTCCTTGTAATGAGCTCAGGCATTCCTGGACTTTCGAGGAGAGGTTTTTTGACATGACACCCCCGGGTAACGGAGGCCGACGCCATCTGACGTTGGTCTCCAACGGAGATCCGACCGCCCCGCCCGAGCCCGGCGCGCCCGAAGCGCCGCCGCCCGGCGCGCCGGAAGAGCGCGCCTCCTTGCCGCCGCGCTCCGCCGACGTGGGCGGCCTGCGCGCCCTGATCGCCGGCGACGCCGCCGCCCTCAATCATCACCAACGCCTGACGAGCTTTCTGGCCGAGCTGGCCAACCCGACCGCCACGGGCGGTTTCGACCTTCGCGTCTCCATCCGAAACAACATCTACCATATCGTGCAAGAGAGCCCCGGCGCCGAGATCCGCGTGCGCATCACCCAAGAAAGGCGGAGCGCCTCCGGCTCCGCGCCGGAGATCGTCGAGATCCACCGCCTGACCTATCTGCCCGACGGCACCTTGACCAGCACCCTCGGCACCACCCCGCACGCCGAGCCGACCCGCGGCGCGGAGGGCACCTATCACGGGCTGCTGCGCACGCTCTTGAGCGAGCGGGCCCAGGCGCTTTACATGGGGCAAGACCTCTTCCTCCGGTTGCGCAACTCGCTGGGGGCCTTCCGCGGGCGCTACAGCGCGGAGACCCAGTCGGCCTGGTACGATCACTTCGTCGTGCACGACGGCAGGGTCTTTTCTTTTCGCCGCACCAACGTAGTGGGCTTGAGCGAGCTGATCTCCAGCCCCCAACTCAACCAGATCGAGATATTCGAGGAGCGCGGCTCCGAAAAAGTCCGTATCGCCACCCTCTCGGCCAACGGCGAGGCGGAGTTCGAGGCCGGCCGCGCGGCGCGAGAGCCGCTCACCCACAACAACCTGGCCTTGCTGGAAAACCTGGTCCCCCGCCTCGAAGAGGCCATGGTCGACCCCAAGGCCTACCAGACCCGCCTGCGCGACGCCTTACGCGCCCTTCCCGCCTTCTCCGGCGTCACGCCGACGCTCGAGCGCTCGGTCGACATTCCGCGCACCGTCAGCGTCGACACGCCCCAGGGCTACGTCACCGAATACCGCAACGGCTGGGACCTGCTGCGCAATCTCTTTAGATCGCACCGCTGGCAAAACCCGCAAAACCTGGACGAAGTCCTCCACCTGCGGCCCAATTGGCGGGTCCAGCGGGCGATGTCTTGGGAGCTGCTGCGCTGGGCCGGCCGCACCACCAGCTACGCCGTGTTGGGAAATATCCGAAATCCCAAGGTGGCCGACGACCGCCTGCGCCTCGAGCTGCACGCCAGCGGCGGCAGCCAATTGACGATCTACCGCGACACTCAAATTTACGACATCCTGATCGCGGGGGCCAACGGCAGCCTGTGGCGGGCCGACCAGGAAATCCGCCAGCTCAACCGCGACGGCACCACCTTCCCCAACCGGACGGAGGCCCTGCGGGCCGCGGTCGCGCGCTACAACCCCGAATCCGCGCTGCCCATCACCCTCCATGTCCAGGAGGCGCCGACCCTGGATCTCAACCGCATCCACCTGGACGCGAACGGCGTCGAAACGCGGGTGGTGAACGCCCAACAGGCCTGGGAACTGCTGCGCCGGCAGCTCCCCCCGGGCGTCGAGCCCCGCGTCGAGTTTCGCACCGAGCGAAGCCTGCTCGGCAATCTCTTCGCCGCCACCGGCGAACCCAACCGCATCCTGGTTCACTTCCGCGAAAGCCAGCCCGCCTTGACCTTGGACATCAGCCACCAGGGCATCCGCGTCGGCGACGCCGAGGTCCCCCGCGTCCAAATCCTGATGAGACGCGGCGAGGACCACCACGCCCGCGTCTTCGAGGACGGCGTTCCCCGGCACGACCTCGCGCGGGACGTGCATCAGGCCAGCCTGCGGCTGGCGCGCCGGGGCCATGTCCCGAGAAACTTTTTGACGCGGGGCCTGCAAGGCGGATTGCGAGCCTTCACCTATGTCCGGACTTCCGGCCTGACCTACGGCCTGTCGCACTTCATGGCATTGCCTTTCCAGTGGGCCCACGAGCGCCTGGTCTTCAACGATTTCGAGCGCCGCACCATCGGCACGCCGGGGCCCAGCGCCCAGCTCACCTTCAGCAACATCAAGAGCAACGTCCTCATCCCTTTCGGAGTGATGGCCGCCTCCTCCGGCGCCGGCACCGTCCTCGTCGACGGCTTTTACAACGCCATGCCGGGCATTCGGCGCAGCTTCGCCACCTGGCACACCAGCGAGGCGACCCTGGCCCAGGCCTGGCGCTTCCACCGCCCCGGCTTCTACAATCCCTCGCCCTTCTCGCGTCCGGCGGCGCCCAATTTCTTCTTCCGCGGCTTCCTGCAGCGCGCGGTACCCCTCTTCCTCGGCGTCACCGCGCTGGACCGCGTCCACAGCGGGCAGTGGTTCTCGCCGATGTTCTGGCGCAACACCCGCGACGTCGCGGCGGTTTCCGCGGCCTCGGCCGGCCTGATGCGCCTGATCTACGCCTCCCCGCGCATGTCCGGGGCCCTAGTCCGCCGCAATTTCCTGACCGAGGCCGCGGCCGGCGCGGGCGGCGCCCGCTACGGGCTCACCTTCCGCGGCGGCTTGGCACTGGCGGTCCTCGAGATGGTCGCCCTGGGCGTGATCAACGCCCACGAGCGGCGCGCCCTGCTCGCCGAGACGGGCCGCGGGCTGCGCGTCGGCCTCGGTGCCGCCATCGACCGGCGCAACGAATTGATCACCCGCCTGGAGAACGGCGAAGAGGTCGAGCCGCGCCACCTCATCGCGGCCGACGCCGAGGTCCACAACGCCCAGGGCGCCTACCGACGCTTCCTCGAGCTGACCGAGCATACGACCGGCAGCGGAAATTTCACCGAGATCGGCGGCGGCAACGACTTCGACGACGAGATGCGCCGCTACGAACGGGCTCGGGCCCTGCTCGCCGCCTCGCCGGGCGACCCGTTAGCCGCGGCGCGCCTCGAGTCCGAGCACCGCGAACGCCTCAACGCCCTGCTCGGCCGCTACGAGCGCATGGAAGACGACCTGAACGCCCTGTACGCCCGCTACGGCGCCGACGGCGCGGCGAGCGCCGGAGGCGACGAAAGCCTGCGGGACTTCCTCCGCGCCGCGGCGGGGTCCGGAGACGACGCCTCCCCCGCGGAGCCGCCCGCGGCCCCGGCGACCTCCCCGATCGCCGTCGACAGCGAGGAAGGCCGCGCCATCCTCGAGCAATTGCGTTGGAAGGCCGCGGAAGAACCCGGCTCGGTCTTGTGGACCCGCGAGCGGCGCGCGGATTACATCCTCGCGCAATTCCGAGGTTACCGCGTGAGCGACGCCGACGGCTCGCGACGCCCCTGGAACCGCGCCGAGGCCCTCGCCTTCCTCGACGCCGTCGATCAGGCGAACGTCGCCCGCATCCGCAATTTCGAGGCGCCGCTGACCATGCCCGGCTCCGGCGACTCCTTCGACACGCGGCGCCTGGAAGAGCTGATCGCCGCCGAGCGCACGATCCGCGAGCGCGAGTCTTCCGGCCACCGGCACGCCGCGACCCACGCGGCCAACCTGGCGGAAAACACCGCGGACCTCGACCGGCAAATGGAAGCCTATTACCGCAGCACGAACGAACGGACCTCGGCGGCGCTTGCGCGCTTCATGGACGGACCCGCGCTGGCGATGGCCGACGGGCTCGCCGCCGCTTCCTTGCATTGAGCGCCCTCCCCTTTCCCCGAAAAAAATGACGGCCCGCCGCGCACCGAAAATTCGCGGCTTGCTTTGCCGTCGGAAGGGCCCCCTCTCTCTTGCAATCTCGTTATTTTTTGGAAAAATAAATCGCGACGGCCTCGACCAAGGCCTCGATCGTGTGCGTCCGCGGCATGACGACGACGCGAAAGCCGGCTTTCCTCGCCGCCGCCCGAGTCACGGGGCCGATGGCGGCGGCGGGAATCCTTCGGAACCGCTCCCATAGTCCCGCTCGGCGCAAAAGGCCGGCGAAGTTCTCCGCGGTGGCCCCGCTGGCGAAGGTCAGCAGGTCCGGGACACTCTCGCCGAGGGCCTCCAGGATTCGCCGCCGGGAAAGCCCGGGGGCGCGCGTGCGGTAGACCGTGACGACCTCGACGCTCGCCCCCTGCTTGCCCAGGGCGGAGACGATCGCCTCGCGGGCCGCCTCGGCCCTGGGAAAGAGGACGCGCCGGCCCGCCAGCTCGCGGGCGCGGAAGGCCCGCCCCAATGCGTCGGAGGTGAAGGCCTTGCCCTGCCGGGACACCTTAAGGCCGATCTCCTCCAAGCGTTTCGCCGTCACGGGTCCCACCGCGGCGATCCGGACCGAGGCCAGGACACAAGGATTCTTCCCGAACTTTTTCAGCCGCCCCAGGAAGGCCTCCACGGCGTGGACGGAGGTAAAAATCAGCCAATCGTAGGCCTCGAGGCGGGAGATCGCTCGGTCGAGGGGGGCCCAAGAGCGAGGGGGTCGGAGCTCCAGGGCCGAAAGCTCCAGCGGCTGGGCCCCCGCCTCCCGCAATCGGCGGCTCAGCTCGGAGGCCTGATCGCCGGCCCGGGTCACCAGGATCCGCCGGCCGAAGAGCGGCTTCGACTCGAACCAATCCAAGACCGGCTTCAGCCGGACAACGTCGCCCACCACCGTCACCGCGGGCGGCCGGATCCCGGCGCGCCTCGCGAGCTCCGGCAGGCTGCGCAGATCGCCGACGCGGCTGCGTTGGCGCGGATAGGTCCCCCACTCGACGATCGCGGCCGGCGTGGCGGGAGATTTCCCGGCGCGGACGAGCCGGGCGAAATTCTCCTCGAGGGTCTTGACCCCCATCAACAGGACTAAGGTGGGAATCCTCGCCAAGGCCTCCCAATCGATCGCGGGGGAATGGACGCGGCTTCCCGGCTTTTCCGGATCCTCGTGCCCGGTGACGAAGGCGACGCTGGAACCGAAACTCCGATGGGTGACCGGGATGCCCGCGTAAGCCGGTACCGCCACCGCGCTGGTCACCCCCGGAACGATCTCGAAGGGAATGCCGGCCCGGCGCAGCGCCTCCGCCTCCTCGCCGCCGCGACCGAAGACGAAGGGGTCGCCGCCCTTCAACCGCACCACGACGCGGTGGCGGCGCGCGGCCTGGATCAGCAGCTTGGCGATTTTATCCTGGGGAAAATGCCCGCGGTGGCCCCGCTTGCCCACGTCGAAGCGCTTGGCGCTCGGACAATGGCGGAGGATCTCGGGGTTCACGAGCTGGTCGAAGAAGACGTAGTCCGCGAGCTCGAGGCAGGCCTTGGCCCTCAAGGTCAGCAGTCCCGGATCGCCGGGACCGGCGCCGACGAGGTAGACGGTCCCGGGGATTTTTTTCGGCTTGTTTTTAGCAGCCATACCCTTACCTGGGGGCCTCGATACCCGCCAAAATTTCCCTCCCGCCTAGACGCCAAACCTCTTCCACCAGGCGGTCGGCCGCCTCGAGCGGCGCGTCGGCGGGGCCCTCGGTCTTCGCCTCTAAATATTTCGCCCCGTCGGGGCTCGCCAAAAAGACCTGGAGCTTCAATGCAGCACCGCCCACGACCTCGCCGAAGACCCCCAGCGGCAGGTTGCAGCTGCCGCCCAGCTCGCGCATCACGCGGCGCTCGGCCAGGGAAACGCGCTCGGTTTCGGGGTCGTGCAGGACCGCCAAGAGGGCCCGCAGCTCCGCGTCCCGTGAACGGATCTCGATCGCCAAGGTGCCCTGCCCCGGCGCGGGGACGATCGGCAGCTCCACCGCGCCGCCGGTGTCCAGGCCAAGCCGCTCCATGCCGGCTCGGGCGAGGACGATGGCGTCGTAGTCGCCTGCTTGAAGCTTGCGCAGCCGCGTGTCGATGTTGCCGCGCAGCAGCTCGAAATTCAGGTCGGGGCGCAGGCGGCGCAGCTGCAGGCGCCGGCGCAGGCTGCTGGTGCCCACCTTCGCGCCCTGCGGCAGCGCGGGCCAAACCAGTCCCTCCCTCGTGATCAGGACGTCGCGGGGATTTTTTCGTTGGGGATAGCAGGCGATCTCGAGGCCATCCGGCAAGAGGGCCGGCATGTCTTTGAGGCTGTGCACCGCGAGGTCGATCCCGCCGGAGCTCAGGGCGTCCTCGATCTCCTTCACGAAGAGGCCCTTGCCGCCGACCTCGGCCAGGAAGCGGTTTTGGATGCGGTCGCCCGAGGTGGTGATGGTCTGAAAGTCGATCTCCAATCCTGGATGCGCCACCTTAAGCTCCTCGGCGAAGCGCCGGGACTGGGCCAACGCCAGGGGCGAGCCGCGCGTCCCCAAGATAAGTCGCCGTGGGATCACGCGACCCCCTTGTCCAACAGGCCGCGAAGCAGCGCGGAGAGCTGCCGGTCCACCCGCTGGGCGTTGCGCAGGACCTCCTCGTGGTTGAGGGCCTGCTTGCGCCTCAGGCAGGAATTGGTCACGGCGGAGAGCGCCGCGACCTGCAGGCCGGCGTGGGCGGCGGCGATGGCCTCGTAGACGGTGGACATACCGATCAAATCCCCGCCCAAGATGCGGAAGGCGCGGATCTCGGCGTCGGTCTCGTAGCTGGGACCCGCGATGCCGACGTAGACGGCCTTCGGCAGGGGGATTTTTTGGCCGCGCGCCAGCCGATCCACCCGAGCGGAAAAGGCGTTTTCATAGGCCGCGTCCATGGCGGGAAATCGGGTGCCGAGAAAATCGAGGTTGGGCCCGCGCAGCGGGTTGCCGCCGGTGAAATTGAGATGGTCGCGGATCCTGGCCAAGCGCCCCACGCGCAGTCGCTCGCGGATCGAGCCGGCGGCGTTGGTGAGAACGAGACGCTTGAGCCCCCAAAGCGCGAGGGCCCGCACGGGGAAGACCACCTGCTCGGGCGCGAAGCCCTCGTAATAATGGATGCGGCCGTGCAGGATCAGCGCCGAGGCCGCGCCCTTCCGCTTTCCGGAGACGCGGTAGACTTGGCCGGAATGCCCCGCGACGTGCGGGGGCAGCAGGTGCGGGATGGCGGAAAAGGGCCGGGCCTCGACCCGCGGAAATGCCTCGCGAAACGAGCGGCCGAGGCCGGAGCCGAAGACAACCGCGAAGTCCGGCGCGGGGCCGAAATGCTTGCGCAGCGCGGCGGCCGCGGCATTGAGGGCGCGGCGGTAGGTCTTGGGATTAAAGGGCTCGGTCATGAGAGCCAAAGCTATAATTTTTTGAGGCGGTTTTGGCTAGGGATCTTTGCGAATCCTGCTCATCCCATGGTAGGGGCAGGCCCCCGTGCCTGCCCTCGGCCGTCGGGCGGGCACAGGGGCCCGCCCCTACAGGCACAACTCCGAAACAAAACTTCTTCCCAGGGCACAAGGTACTCCAAAAATCTCCCCCACCGTCGCCCCGATGTCCGCGAAGCTGCCCCTCGCCCCCAAGGAACTCCCGGCGCCGCGCAGCGCGGGCGCGTAGGCCAGGAGCGGCACGTATTCGCGGGTGTGGTCCGTCCCCCGGTAGGTGGGGTCGCAACCGTGGTCCGCGCTGATCAAGAGCAGGTCCTCGGGACCCAGCTTTTCCAGCATCTCCATCAAGGCCGCGTCGAATTCCGCCAAGGCGCGCGCATAGCCGGCCGGATCGCGGCGATGGCCGTAGAGCATGTCGAAGTCGACCAGGTTGACGAAGATCAAGCCCTCTTTCACCTCCTCCAAACTGCGGAAGGTCTGCGAGATACCCTCCGGATTGCTCTGGGTGTGGAAGGATTGCTTAAGCCCCCGCTCGCTGAAGATGTCGCCGATCTTCCCGATGCCGACGACGGGGACGCCCTGGGCGGCGAGCGCCTCGAGGACGGTCGGCGCCGGCGGAGGCATGGCGTAATCGCGGCGCCGCGGCGTCCGGAAAAAATTCCCAGTTTCGCCCGCGAAGGGCCGCGCGATCACGCGCCCGATTCCGTAGGCGTCGCAGAGGCCGCGGGCGATCTCACAGTAGCGGTAGAGCTCGTCGACGGGCACCCGCTCCTCGTGGCAGGCGATTTGGAAGACGCTGTCGGCGCTGGTATAGACAATCGGGGCGCCGCTGTCGCGATGTTCCGCGCCCAGCGCTTCGATGATGGCCGTCCCGGAGGCGGCGACGTTCCCCAGGCTGCGCCTCCCGATCGCGGTCTCGAAGGCGGCGATGAGCTCCGCCGGAAACCCGGTAGGGTAGAGCTTGGGCGGCCGCTCCGAGACGACTCCCGCCATCTCCCAATGGCCGGTCGTCGTGTCCTTGGCGGGCGAGGCCTCGGCCATCTTTCCAAAAAAGGCGCCGCGGCCGGCGACGGCCCTAAGGCCGGGGATGACGTCCACACGCCCGAGGCCCAGCCGCTCGAGACCGGGCAGGCTCAAGCCGCCCATTGCCTTGGCACAGTGTTTCAGGGTATGGGCCCCGGCATCCCCGTAGTCCGCGGCGTCCGGCATCGCGCCGATGCCGACGGAATCGAGGACGATGAGCGTCACGCGTCGAAAGGCCATAGCCGGAAGGATCCCGCAATTGAAGGTCACGATCAATCAAAAAGCCCTGGAGCGGCTGCAGCGCGGCCACGACTGGATCTTCCGCAGCGACTTGGCGGGCGTAGAGTCCGAAGTCGCCGGCCCCGCGACCGTCGTCTCGGAGAAGGGCAAGGTCCTGGGCGAGGCCCTCTACAGTCCCAAGAGCCTGATCGCGTTACGCATGATGACCCAGGGCCAAGAGCGGATCACGGAGGGGCTGATCCGCGAGCGGCTGCGCCTCGCCCACGAGCGGCGCCGCGCCATCTACCCCGGAGAAGAGGCCTATCGGGTGGTCTTCGGCGAGGCCGACCGCCTGCCCTCCCTGATCGTCGACCGCTTCGCGGACGTGGCCGTCTTCCAGACCGTCAGCGCCGGGATGGAGATCTTCAAGGAAACCGTCGTCGCGGCGCTCCGCGAGGCGCTGAATCCCCGCTCCATCCTCGAGCGCAACGACTCGAGCGTCCGGGAGCGCGAGGGCCTGCCCCTCATCCGCCAGGCGGCCTGGGGCGAGGCGCCGGAGGAAGTCTCCTTCCGCTTCTCCGGAAAGACCTTTTCCTTTCCAGCCCTGGAGGGGCAAAAGACGGGGTTCTTCCTCGACCAGCGCTACAACGCCGAGGCCGCGGCCCGTTACGCCGCGGGCGAGATGCTCGACGCCTTCTGCTACGTGGGGCAATTCGGCCTGCACGCCGCGCCGCGCGCCAAATCCGTCCTCTGCGTCGACGCCTCCGAGCCGGCCCTCGGGCAGGCGCGGCGCAACGCCGAGCGCAACGGCCTCGCCAACGTGGAGACCCGCGGCGCCAACGCCTTCGATTTTTTGAAAGAGTGCGACCAGGAGGGCCGCCGCTTCGACACGGTCTCGCTGGACCCGCCCGCCTTCGTCAAGAACCGCGCGGCCCTGAAGCCCGCCCTGCGCGGCTACAAAGAGATCAACCTGCGGGCGATGCGCCTGCTGCGGCCGGGCGGAATTCTCGTCACCTCGTCCTGCTCGCAGCACTTGAGCCCCGAGCTTTTCGAGAGGACCCTGGCCGAGGCGGCGCGCGACGCGCGGCGCCGCGTGCAGATTTTGGAGAAGCGCGGCCAGCCCGCCGACCACCCCGTCCTGCTCGCCATGCCGGAGACGGATTATCTGAAGTGCTGGATCCTGCGAATCGAATGAAATTTATTCGAAGATGCAGAGGTACTCGGTGATCCCGCGCAGCACCGAGATCTCGAAGGCGGAATTCCCCGGCACGCGGAACTCCATCCCCGCCGCGTAGGTCTTCCACTCCTCCTCGCCCGCGACCTTCACCTTGCAGGAGCCGGCGACGATCACCATGCGCTCGGGGGCGCCGGTGCTGAACTGATAGGAGCCCGGGTAAATGAGTCCGATCGTCTGCTTGGCCCCCGCGGCGTCATAGACGCTGTGGCTGACCACCTTGCCGTCGAAATAGACGTTGGCCTTCAGGTCGACCGAGACGTTTTGCAGTTTCTGGGGGACGGTTTCCAACATGATTCCTCCGATCAATATGTGGGACCCTTGTCTTCGAACAATTGCTTCCGGGCGGACACCGACTTGAGGCGCTGCGCCAGGTCGCGCAGGGCCGCGGCCTGCTCCTCGTCGCCCTCTTCCTCGCAGCGCGCGATGCGGCGATCCATGTTCTTTAAGATCACCATGAGATAGTGCCGCGTCTTCTCGGAGGGCGTGAAGAAATTCATCAAGAGCACCAAGAGGCAGGAGCCGGAAAACAAGGCCATGGCCCAATACCAAGGCAAGAGGTGCAAGGCCAAGCCCAGGACCGTCGCCCCCAGCACCGAGGCGGTCAGGATTGTCACCCACTGCGCCCGCGGCGCGATCCATCTCTGTAGTTGGGAAGCGCTCAAACCCTCCACCTCCTTGGAAAGCAGCTCGGCCAAGCGCTGAGTCACCCCATGACTCCGCAAGGCATAGGAGAGGAATACCGGGAATACCAAGGCGGCGATCTCCATGAGGATCTGCATCGCCGCCGCTCTAGCGGAAAACGCCCCCGGTAAAAAGGAATTTATTTCCGCGCCGAAGGGCGTTAGCTTCCAGGCATGGCTTATACACCGCGCATCCTCGCCTTCGCCGGCAGCACCCGACGGGACTCCTTCAACAAAAAGCTGCTGCGGGTCGCCGTCGCGGGCGCCCGGGCCGCGGGGGCCGAGGTGACGGCCTTGGACTTGAAGGATCTTCCTCTGCCCCTCTACGACGGGGACCTCGAGGCGGAAAGCGGCCTGCCGGAGAACGCCAAAAAACTGAAAGCCTCGATGCAGGGCCACGACGGCTTCCTGATCGCCGCGCCGGAGTACAACAGCTCGATTTCGGGGGTCTTGAAGAACGCGATCGACTGGGCCTCCCGCGCCGAGCCGGGCGAGGCGCCCCTGGCCTGCTTCACCGACAAGGCCGCCGCTCTGCTCAGCGCCTCGCCGGGCGCCTTGGCCGGCCTGCGCGGCCTGGCGACGCTGCGCTCCATCCTGCACAATATCGGGGTCCACGTCCTGCCCGTCCAGCTCGGCATCCCGCGCGCTCACGAGGCCTTCGAACCAGACGGCGCCCTGAAAGATCCTAAGCAGCAGGCCAAGGCCGAACAGATCGGCGCCTCCCTTGCCGAATTTCTCCGGCGGCATCGCGGGTAATTTTTTAATCGGTAGCGTTTCGACAGCTTGTCAGCGCCGCAGCTTGGCCGCGGCGAAACCCCAGGCCATTCCCGCAACCAGCCCAAAGGTATGGGCCCAGTTGGCGACGTTCCCGATCAGGCCGGTCCAGCAGAGCACAAACCAAATAATCATCATCGTGACGACGCCCTGGTTGAGCGAAAGGCCCGAGGCCGGATCGAAGCGCCCGCGGATCCAACAATAGCCGAGCAGGCCGTAGACCACGCCCGACATGCCGCCGAAGTTGGGTCCGGCGAGCAGGTACTGACCCAAGTTGGAGAGGATCGCCACGACCAGGACCAGGACGGAGAAATAGACGGAGCCCTGACGGCGCTCCAGCTCGGAGCCCAGGTCCTTGAGCCAGAGCATGTTGAAGACGATGTGCAATACCCCGCTGTGGATGAAGATGGGGGTGATCAGCCGCCAAACCTGGCCGTGCCGGATTTCGGGCAGGCCGCCGCTCCACTCGAGGTAGGGACCGACCACGTCGTAGCGGGTGATGAAGAAATAATCCAAGAACTCGTTGGAACGGTCGGCCATGGCTAAAAGCGTGATGCCGACGCTGAGCAGAATCAGGACGCCGGTCACGGGGCCGATGCTGGTGTCGAGGCGATGCCAATGGGTGCGGACGTCGATGACCGGCGATTTCTTCGCGAGGCGCTCCTCACGGGCGCGAATCGCCCCCGCAGAGGCCCCCCGGCCCCGGTAGGTCTCGGCCTCGGGGTTGCGCTGGAATTCCGCAAAATGCCGTTCGGCGGCCGCGAGGTGGCGGTCGTCGCGCACCCAAAGCTGATAGCCGTCGGCCTCTTCCTCGACTTGGTTGGGGATGCCGTTCACCAGCAGGAAGTCGCTGAACTTTCTGGCTTGGCTTTTCTGGGAGAGGGTTCCGATCATGCGCATGCGACGCCGCGCTCCTTTTCAGGCGGCATGCATAGCCCAGGGCCGATCCCGGACGGAAGCGGAATCGGGGCCCCGCGGAGAAACCGTTATTTTCAGGGAATTTCCCGATACAGGATCTCGACGACCTCAAGCTCGCGAATTCCCTTCGGGCTGCGGAACTGCACCAGGTCGCCCACCTTCGCCTTGAGCAGGGCCCGCGTCAGCGGGGAGATCCAGCTGATCTTGCCGCGGGCGGGATCCGCCTCGTCGATCCCGACGATCGAGTAGGTCTTACGCCCGCCCTCCTCGTCCTCGACCGTGACGGTGGCCCCGAAAAAGACCTGCTCGGACTTCACTTGCAGGGGATCGACGATCTCCGCGGCCTCGAGGCGCTTGGTGAGGAAGCGGATACGGCGGTCGATCTCGCGCAGGCGGCGCTTGCCGTAGATGTAATCGGCGTTCTCCGAACGATCCCCGTTTCCGGCCGCCCAGGCCACAACGGCGGTGATCTCGGGGCGCTGCTTGTGCAGGAGGTCGTGCAGTTCGGCCTGGAGACGCGCCGCGCCGGCCGGCGTCATGTAGTTCTTCTCGCCGCGGGGGACGGAGTTTTCGGGAATTTCCTCGTCGTCGCGATCTTCGTCGTCGGGTTCCTTGGTGAAGGCCTTGCTCATGCCTTCTTTTTTAACGACCTCGCCCAAGAATGCAAGCCTTCAGGGCCGGCGCAGCCTCCGACCCAAGCGCTCGATGCCCTCGAGCGTCGACCAGACGGGGATCTGCAGCTCGAGGGCCGCACTGGACGCGCCCAAGGGATCGGAAAAGGACGCCAAGATCCGCGCCTGCATGCCGAAGAGCGGCGAGGCCAATCTCTCCCCTCGGGTTAAATAATAGGCGAGACTCACTCCGATTCCGCCCTCGCGCCCCCCGGACTCGTAGCTCGCGGCCACGGGCAAGCCCAGGGCGAGGACGGTTTGGCGCTCGCGCATCGAGATGCGCTTGGCGGGATACAGCAAGACCGAGGCCTCAAGGCCCAGCTGCTGCCGGATCTCGCCGTCTCCGGCGCTCAGCCGATCGTAGAACAGCTTGGCGGCGACGCGCGACCCGCCTCCGCCGAACTCGCCGCCCAAGGCCCATCCCCCGCCCTCGGGCGCGAGGGCGAGGCCGACCGTCCCTTGGAAGAAAAGGACGCGCGCCGGCAGGATTTGCCGTCGGTATTCCCGCAACCAATCGTAGATCTCCGGGCGGCGGAGGACTTCGGGCGGGACGTAAACGCTGATCGCTTCCAAGGCCTGGGGATGTCCCGAATCGACGGCGGCTTGCAGGACCTCGGGGCGCTCGCGCAGCTCGGGGTCGATGGCCTGCAGGGCCCAGGGGTCCTTACGGAGCCGATCCAAGATTTCTTGCGGAACCGGACTTTGTGGTTGTGAAGCCGGCGGGTAGGGATCCAGGACCTCGGGGCCGTCCGGACGGCGGAGGACGGGGATCGGCAGGTGGACGCGGTCGTAGGGCGTGGCGTGACCCATGGGATAAACCTCGTTTTGCGTGGAGTGCCGAAGGTGGAATTAGTGGCTTATCGCTTTGCCTTGCGAGAAGTTTCGAAAAAAACAGGGCCGTTCGAAACCACTTCATTTGATGATTTTGCCTGTTACCGGTAAACTTCCTTTCGATGACGGATGCGAAGAACAAGGATCACGAGTCGGGCTTTTTCAACCGTATAGACGATTCGGTAATCACCGATTCTAAATTTCCACAACCCTTTAAATTCTCCCGCTAACGGCTTTCCGGCAAAGGGATCCTCAGCCAAAACCTTCTCGATCGCTTCAAATGCCTTTTTTTGAATTTCCTTCGGCAAGCCCTTGAGGTCTTTGGCGACTCCCCGGGCATATTCAATCTTGAACATGCAAATTTACCTTCTGCCCCTCAATAGCTTTTTTATACCGGAGGGAGAAAGGCGAGGTTCTTTAAGTCGTTGCTTGGCGATTTTTAAATCTTCCAAGTCCTCAAGATAGGATTCGACGGCTTTGCCGATGATCCAGGAACGGTTTCGCTCGGTCTCCTCGGCCAAGGCGTCCAGTTTTGACAATAATTTTTTTTCAATGGTAGCGCTGATATTTTGAGTCGGCATGGAAGGCTCCTAAATAGCTCAATTATAATATATATATTATAATATTAATTCAATGCTTATTATGGAATAAAGATATGAATCAACCTCTTCTTCAACCAAATCCTACCAGCGCCATTCGGTCGACCGAGAATGCCGCATTTCCACGCACCGTACCGAGCACGGCGCGGAGGTCGACTTCATCGTAGAAAGGGGAAAAGAATGTTGGGCCATCGAGATCAAGACCTCAAGGTCAATTGGGTCAAGTGACTTGCGGGGGCTCAAGAGTTTTATGAAAACGGATCATCGCTTTTTTGAGACCCAGGCGGAGGCCGCTAATAACTTCAGCACCTCGGGATCGGCCTGAGATCCGCTGACCAATTTTCGGAAGGTGCTTAGACCCGGACGCTCACCCTCAGGAAGGCCCTTGCTATACAAGCTGTGAGCGAGGTCGGCGACGGCAATATACCCCATCGTCTTCCCCTCCGCCTCAATTTGACTTAAGGCTCGGCGAAAGGACGAGCGCACCTCGGTTCGGTCGAGGGTGGTTTGGCGCTGTTTACTCACCCAGGCCGAGGCCGCCAATAACTTCAGCACTTCAGGGTCGGCTTGAGGACCGCTGACCAAGTTCCGGAACGTGCTTAAACCCGGGCGCTCACCCTCAGGAAGGTCTTGGATATACAATCCCCAGGCGCGGTCGGCGACGGCTCGATATGTCACCTCTTTCCCTTCCGCCCCGATTTGTTTCAAAACCCCTCGGAAGGACAAAACCATCTTTGTTCGGTCAAGGTCGGTTTTGCGCTGTTTACTCACCCAAGCCGAGGCCGCTAATAACTTCAGCAGCTCGGGATCGCCGCTGGATCCTTTGACCAAGCTTCGGAAGGTGCCTTGCCTCGGACGCTCAGCCTCAGGAAGGCCCTCACAATACAAGCTGTGAGCGAGGGCCGCGACGGGTTTATACCTCATCGTCTTCCCCTCTGCCTCGAGTTGACTTAAGGCTCGGCGAAAGGACGAGAGCAACATGGTTCGGTCGAGGATGGTTTGGCGCTTTTTACTCACCCAGGCCGAGGCCGCCAATAACTTCAGCACTTCAGGATCGGCTTGGGCTCCTATGACCAAGCTCCAGAAGGTTTTTTGACTCGGACGCTCACCCTCAGGAAGGCCCTCGCTATACAAGCTGTGAGCGAGGGCCGCGACGGGTTTATACCCCATCGCCTTCCCCTCTGCCTCAAGTTGACTTAAGGCTCGGCGAAAGGACGAAAGCAACATGGTTCGGTCGAGGATGGTTTTGCGCTGTTTACTCACCCAGGCCGAGGCCGCCAATAACTTCAGCACTTCAGGGTCGGCCTGAGGACCGCTGACCAAGTTCCGGAAGGTGCTTAAACCCGGGCGCTCACCCTCAGGAAGGCCCTCGCTATACAAGGTGCGAGCGAGATCGGCCACGGCCGTATAACCCATCTCTTTCCCCTCCGCCTCGATCTGTACCAGGGCCTTTCGAAAGGCCGCCAAATAAGGCTCACGGTAGATCCGCACAAAGCCCTGGCGCTCCTGGTAAAGCAAGGTACCTAGCCGCTTCAAGAACCAACGATTATTTTCCCAAGCGCGACCCTCGAGCAGATCGGTCACGAAGCCCTCCGTCTCCCCAAGGTCCAAGGCTAGGGACTCGAGATCTCCTCGGTATTGCTCCGACAAGATCTTTTCTAATTGCTCGATCAATGGCGCCCAATCGGGATCGAGTGGCTTGGGCTTGGGGGGCGGTTTAGGAGGCTGAGGACCAGCTCCCGATTTGTGACGCGAAATATTCTTACCCGTTCGATCCACTTCCTGGCTGGCTTCTCCGCTGAGGGCATCCAGCATCTCGCCGTTCTTCAGTTGGGTATGACCGCCGATACCCAAGATGTCGCCGTAACGAATCAGCGGGGTCTGGCCATGGTAACGGTCCACCACGTCAAAAAGGATCTTGGGCGGGTCTTTGAGTAATTTTCCGTCGGAGCTAGTCTCGTCCGGGCCCCGCCGGTTGATGCGACCCCGCTCCTGGCCCTTCTTATATCGCGAGAAGGTCGGACGAGCCCCGATCTGATGGGAGAACATATAGAGATCGGCGCCTTCCACCAGGGCGTCCACGGTAAATACCGCCTCGATCTCCCCCCGCTCCACCGCCTGCACCACCGGGTTCTTTTGACCCTCGGTCATCCCGCTGACCAGGGCGACGATCCCGTCGATCTTGCCCTCTCGGTATTGACTTAGCGCCTCTTGCAATTCCTTGGCGCTGATTTTGCCGCGGTTCTTGCCTAGAATGAGGAGACGACGTCCGCCGAGATCGCCTGCATCCCTTGCAAAATACCTCACATAGTCCTCGGCGAGAGCTTCGGCGTGCCTTAAATCTTGTCCAAAGCCCAACACCGGCTCTAATTTCATTCTCCCGCTGGGGCTGGGGTTTTCTGCACGCATTCCGCGTTCGTTTAGGGCCGCATAGATCCTGGCGTTACGCTCGGGATGACCCAGCAGGGTGCTTTGGAGCGATTTCCCCTCAAACTCACCCGAACTTGTGACCTTGAGCTGACTTAGGTCGATCCCGTCCACCTTGACCAGATAGGTTCTCGGCGTCACCCCCGCCTGCATCAACTCCCGCTCCCGAACCGTAAAGAGGCGTCCGGCCTCTTTTCCGGTCGGTGTCGCGGTAAAGCCAATTTGAAATATTTGCGGCGATAGATCCCGGATACTTTGGATCGCCTGCGCCCAGGTCTCGCGGTTCTTGCCTTGGCCAAGGCCTAGGTGGTGCACCTCGTCCACCGCCACCATCGCTACCTTGCCGTCTTTACCCAGGGCCTGTTTGAGCTGTGCTTGAAAGGCCTCTCGCTTGATGGGATCCGCGATGCTGGGAATGCTGACCACGATCACATCCCCTCGGACATCCTTCCTATCCGCCTTGTACTCGCTGATCTTGAGCGGACGTCCGGCCTGCTTTTTAAAATACCCACTCAGCAGCCCGGCCACCTTGAGATTCTGGCCGTGGATCTGGTCCGTATGGTTGAGAATGATCAGCTTGTCGCCCGCCTTTGGGTTCATCCACCCCAACTCGATCGCCGCAGCGAAGCCCGCCACCATCGTCCGCGTCTTGCCCCCGCCCACCGGCATCACGAGGCTGCCCGCCAGGGCCTCCGGCGGGGGTTCGGTTCCGTCGGCGATCAAGGACTGCAAGAGACGCAAGCGACCGCGCAGGGCGTGGAGCGCGGCGATCTGATGATCTCTTAGGCTTAACTCTTTGCCATAGCCCACATCCCGGTTGACCAGGGCGGCAAGGGCATCGCTGGGCGGCTGGGGCGGAGGGCGCTCCTTTCTCTCGCTAGGCTCCGTCTCGGGCTTATCAGGCTTAAAACGCAGGCCCCAGCGGGGACGCCTTTCATGCTCCAGCGGTTCTTGGAAGATCTCGGCTCCGACTCGCAGTAATTTCTCTCTTAACAGACCTAGTCCAATTCCGATGTCCTCCTCGAAGCGGGCCCGCTCTTCGCCCTCGGTCTCGGTCAGGCGCCGGGTCTGTTCGACCCAATAGGCCTTTCTTTGCTCGACCTGCTCTAATTGAGACAAATAACCTTCGGCTTGAGAATTGGCGATCCGGGCGAAGACCTGCTCTAGCTGCCGGCAGATCTTGTCATAATGCCGGTCGAAGTCTTCGAGTTGGACGCTGGGATGAGGAAGCGCCGGACGAGGCGGTTTGGAGGACGGCTTAACCTTGGCCTCGGGGACCCGTCCGCCTTCACTGAGCGAGATCCCAGGAAAGCGAAGGCCTTCCGGGCTGACGGGGACCGATAGGCTATCTTTAAGAAAGGCGAAGCGTTTTAGTTTTTCGACCAGATCGCCTTCTCCCCCGTGTCCCGCCAGCTCCAATTCTTTTTGAAAGCGCTGAAAACCGCGTCCCAGCAGGCGATGCCCCAGTCTCGTCCCCACCTGCAGGCTGATCATCGCGGCGATCGTGTCCGCGACCAGGTGATCGGAATTCGTTTCGGGGCGGAGACCCCATTGCGTCTCCAGCTTGTGCGCCAGCAAGAGGCCCGTAAACATCGTCAACTGAGGTACCGCAAGTCTTTGGAAGGAATTCCATGCGGACGATTGGGCAGGCAGCCCCCGCACCAACCCCCTCCCCATCCAACCCGAAAACTTCAAGGCACCCAATCCGACATACGAGCGAGCGATGTCCTCGCCCCAGCTCCCCTGCGCGGGGCCGTGGAAGGCGCGGCCTAAACCCGCGAAGGCCAGGCCTTCCGCGCCGAACCCGGCACTCGTGGCAAATAACTTCGCCCCTGATCCCCGGGTGAAGAGACCCGCCGGTCCTCGCAGCAGCCGCGTCATCGTGAAGGCCTTGCCCAATTGCCCCACCACCGAAGCCCCGACCATCGGCAAGATCACCTTCCCATCCACCGAATCTCGGGTTACTTGCCTGAGCAATACTTCCGCGCGCGCACCGAAGGCGCCCTTGCCTTGTATGGCCTCGGCCTCGCGGTTGGCGGCAAGCTTGACTTCTTCCATCGCATCCGCTTGCGCCCCAAGCCAGGCATAAAGCTCCAGCGCCAGCTCGAACTTTTCCTCCGCCTGCAAACGGCGACCGAAACCCAGCAGGTCTTGATGGAGAAGCGCTTCGCTCCGTTGAGCGAGAATGGACTTTAGTTCCTCTCGATTCGCGGGGCTGGGCAGATGCCGGACGAGGGCCTCGAAAAAGGGACGATCCTTTTCCCGGGCGACATTCAAATTGGACGGGGACAAAGTCGGTCCCGCCATGCGTTCCTCACGGCAAGACCCAACCCTTTCAGGTGTTAGTTTATCGTTTGGAATTTCGAATAGTTGTGAAGGAAGCTCGGGGGGGTTGCTTGATGCGTGATTAAATATGTTGATTTAATTCAGCTAGTTATCTCACTCCCCCGGATCGGGAAAATCTAGAGATCGGCGTGGAATGGCGGAGGGATTACGTCTTACGTGTAGGTCAATTGCATGGCATAGACCTACACGCAAGACAGGATAATCTCCGGTCGAAAATCACCGATCGCCGCCGGACCCGCCCGCCACCAGCTGCTTCGCCCCCAGCATGATCGACTCTGGGGTCTGTTGCTCGGCGCGCGGCGCCGCCGGCTCGGCCTTGACGGGCAGGATCAGGTGGAAGGTAGAGCCCTTCCCGGACTCGCTCTCGGCCCAGATCAGGCCCTGGTGCATCTCGACGAACTGCTTGGTCAGGGCGAGTCCCAAGCCCGTCCCTTGGTAGCGCCGGGTGAAGGAGCTGTCGACCTGCTCGAAGACGTTGAAGACGGATTTCAGGTCCTTGGGGTCGATGCCGATCCCGGTGTCCCGCACTTGGATCGAAAAATATCCCTCCGGACAGGGGGTAAGTTGGGCGACGCGGGCGGAGAACTCGGAAGGCAGCTCGCGCAGGTGTCCGGCCTCGAGGACGATGCGCCCCTCCTCGGGCGTGAACTTGATCGCGTTGGACAGCAGGTTGAGCAGGATCTGGCGGATCTTCCGGGCGTCGGCCCGGCAGGCCGGCAGGTTTTTGCCGACCTTCAGCTCGAAGTGCTGCCGCTTTTTCTTCAGCAGGGGCGAGACGGAGCTGCCCACCTCCTGGACGAGGTCCTCGAGGCTGAAATCCTCGAGGTTGAGTTCCATCTTGCCGGCCTCGACCTTGGCCAGGTCGAGGATGCTGTTGATCAAGTGCAACAGGTGCTCGCCGTTGTTGATGACCTCGCGCAGGCTGTCCTTCTGCTCGGCGTTCAGCTCGCCCATCACCTCCTCCATCAGCAGCTCGGAGAAGCCGATGATCGCGGTCAGCGGGGTGCGCAGCTCGTGGCTCATGATGGCCAAGAACTCGCTCTTGATCTTGTTGGCGCGCTCCAACTCGACGTTCTTGTTCTTGATCTCCTCGAAGAGCTGGGCGCTCTCGATCGCGAGGGCCGCCTGGTTGGAGAAATTCTCCAGCACGCCGATCCGCGTCTCGTCGACGAACTCGGTGCGCGAGATCCCGATCAGCGCGCCGATCACCCGGCGCTCGGCGACCAGCGGCATGATGACGAACTTCTTGAAACCCATCTCCTCCTGGACGCGGTCGGCCAGCTCCTTCGACCAATGCGGATCCACGCCCTTGACCAATTCGGAGAGCTCCTGCCGGAAGACGAGGCGGTTGCGGCGGATCGCCGTGAAGATACTGTTGGGGTGCCCGGGCGTAAGCTTCATGTCGCCCAGCTTGAAGCCGAGCCTCTCCTCGATCTGCTCGACCAAAGGATTCTGCAGGGGGATGAAGAACTCGATCAGGCCGGTGGCGCGGTTGGGCATGACGAGGAGGCAGACGTCGTAGCCCAGGCCCTCGACGACGCCGGCCAGGACCTGCTGAATCACCTCCATCGGGGAGGTCATCCGCCGGATCGTGGAGGAGATGCGGTTGAGGGCGACCAGCTGCTTGTTGCGCTCTTCAAGGGCCCGCTGCTTCAAGCGGGAGAAGAAGTTGGAGATCTTCACCGCGTAGACGACGATCGGCAGGAAGAGCAGCAGCATCAGGAGGTTCGCGTAGCGGATCACCGTCTGGTTGCCGAACCACGAGGCGTGCTCGCCGGCATAGACGAAGGGCTTGAGCCAGCCGAGTTCCATGCTGAGCACCAGGCTGCCGTAGAAGAAGATCGACAGGATCGCGGCGACGATCGCGACCTGATAGTTGTAGAACATGCCCGCCGCGACGCAGTACATGAGATAGAGGGTGAAATAATTGCTCTGCGTTCCGCCGGTGATGTAGACGATCAGCGTCATGCTGATCAAGTCGGCGGCCAGCTCGAGGACGAAGGAGACCATCAAGGCGCGGTTGCGCAGGATATTGCGGTAGCAGATCCCGGTCAGCAGGAAGGCCAGCGCGATGACCAGCGGGATCCAAGGCGCGCTGCGCCACATGCCCTTGAAGTAGATCGAACCGATGACCCAGAAGACGATGAAGATCCAAAGTCTGAGCTTGGCCGTGAAGACGTGCCGCCCCTTGTAGTCGGGGAGCTTGATGTCTTCGAGGATGGCGGAGGCGCTGATCTTCACTTGGTCTTGTCCAGGGCTTGCTGCATCAATTGGAGCATGCGGTCCTTGTCGGCGAAGCCGCCGACCAGCTTGACGTCCGCGACGGGGCGTCCCTCGCTGTCGAGGAACAGGACGGTAGGCCACCCCACCACCTCGTATTTCTCGGTCGCCTGCCGGCACTGCGCGTCGTCGGTGGTGCAGTCGACCTTCACCATCACGAAGCGCTCGGCCATCTTCCGCACCTCCGGGGTCGAGAAGGTGAACTTGTCGAGCTCCTGGCAGGGCGGGCACCAGTCGGCGTAAAAATCAACCAGCACAGGTTTACGGGACTCCCGGGCCAGGCTCAACCCTTTTTCGAGCTGATAAGTCCAAAACCCGTTCGCCGGTTTGGCCAACAGCGGTTTGGCGAAGACGTAGCCGTAATACAGTGCCGGGGCGAGCATCAGGACGGCCATGCCGCGCTTGAGGGCATAGGTCCAGCGGCCGCCGCGCAGCTTCCCGGCCAGCTCGGCGTAGGCCGTCCCCAAGACGAGAAAGATCAGCCCCATCCCCAGGCCGTAATTCAGCAACAAAATGAAGCCATAGAGCCGGTCCTGCTCGCGCGCGGCGATCAACAGCAGCGGGCCGATCAAGGGCCCCACGCAGGGCGAGGCGATGAGTCCGATGGTGAGCCCCGCCAGAAAAGAGCCCCAGGGCCCCTCCCCGCCCATCCGCACCAGGCGGTTGTGCAGGGTCGGCGGCAGGTGGAAGGGAATGATCTCGAAGAGGCCGAGGGCGAAGATCAGGAAGAACAGCGCCGTAAGGAGGAGAAACCACCGGCTCTGGAAGAGGAAGCCCAACTTCAGGCCCAGCGAGGCCGCCAAAAATCCCAACAGCGAGTACATCGCCACCATCCCCAGCACCAGCGCGACGGCGCGCAGGAAGTTGCCGCGCCGCCGGTGCTTCACCCCGATGAAGGCCAGGGTGAGCGGTACGATCGGGAGCACGCAGGGCGTGAAGCTGGTGAGGATGCCCCCGAACAGGGCCAGGCCCAGCAGGGTGACCTTGCCCTGATCCAACAGCCGCTCGGGATTGGATTCGTGGATCAGCTCCCAAAAGCCCGGCTCCCGCTCCGTCGGGGCCTTGGCCTCCAGCGCCGGCGCCGAGGGCGGCGCCTTCGCGGGCTGAAGCGCCGCGCCCGGGGCGACGACCTCGACCGGCAGGAGGACGGTCTTGCGGACGGGGCGATAGCAGAAATCCTCGGAGCAGCCTTGATAGCGCAGCGCGGCCTCGAGGGTCCGCCGGCCGGGTTGGGCCTCCTCCGGGACGTGAAAAAACACCTTGAGCTCGAGGTCCTTAAAAAAGACCGGGAGGTTTTTCTTCATGAAGGGATCGAAATGATCCACCGGCGCCGGCCGCTCGCTCTTCAAGACGGCGACGTCCCCGGTCTTCTCGAAGAGCAGCGAGGTCTTCTCGTCGTAGAGCCAGTAGCCCTCGGGGATCTTGATCTTCAGGTCGAAGCCGAAGGCCTCGCCGGGATGCACCCGCCGGACCGAATCGTCGTATTCGACCCGAAAGGGGTCTCGCCGCTCGTCCTGGGCGCGAAGCCCCGGCAGCACGGCGAAAAACAGGGCAAGGAAAGAAAGGATGAAAAGCCTAGGCCTGGTCATAAATTCCCTACGCACCGCGGCGCGCTTCGGACGCCCGAATCTTGAAAGCACCATATATTGGTTCGGAATCGCCCCGGGGCTATGCTACCCTTTCTAATAGATAAATCGGGGGGTTGGATATGAAAAAATTAACGGCCGAATGGGACAGCCCGCTGTTTATCCAGGTCCAGGCCCAATTCGAGACCGCCGCGAAGAAGCTCTGCCTCGACGAAAACATCTTCTACCGCCTCCGGGTCCCTGACAAGGCCCTGATCGTCAGCGTCCCCTTCCGCAACGACGACGGCTCGATCCGCGTCGTCCCCGGCTACCGCGTCCAGCACAACGACGTCCTCGGTCCCTACAAGGGAGGCGTCCGCTACCATCCCCTGGTCAACTTGGGCGAGGTCGCGGCCTTAGCCGCGTTGATGACCTGGAAATGCGCCCTGGTCAACCTGCCGCTGGGCGGCGCCAAGGGGGGCATCCAGATCGATCCCGGCCTTCTTTCCCGCGGGGAGCTCCAACGCATGACGCGGCGCTACACCTCCGAGATCGTCAACTTCATCGGGCCCGACGTCGACATCCCCGCCCCCGACATGGGGACCAACGAGCAGGTCATGGCCTGGATCATGGACACCTACAGCCAGCTCAAGGGCTACGCCATCCCCGAGATCGTCACCGGCAAGCCCGTGATCATCGGCGGCTCGCTCGGCCGCAAGGAGGCCACGGGGCGCGGCGTCGTCTACTGCCTGATGGAGGCGGCGAAGCTCAAGGGCTTCAAACTCGACGAGCATACCCGCGTGGCGGTGCAGGGCTTCGGCAACGTCGGAAGCGCCGCCGTGAAAAAGCTGGAGAAGATCGGCGCCAAGGTCGTGGCGGTGAGCGACGTTCATTCCGGGGCCTACAACCCCAAGGGCCTCTCCTACCGGGCCCTGACGGATTGGGTGAACCAGCATCGGCAGCTCGAGGGCTTTCCGGAGGCGGAACAGGTCAGCAATGAGGAGCTGGCCTGCCTCGACGCCGAGATCCTGATCCCCGCCGCGACCGAGGGCACGATCACGCCCGCGATCGCCAAGCGCCTGAAGTGCAAGGTCCTGGCGGAGGGCGCCAACGGCCCCACCACCCTCGAGGCCGACCGCATCATCGAGGAGCGCGGCGACATCTTCGTCATCCCCGACGTCCTGGCCAACGCGGGCGGCGTCGTGGTCTCGTATTTCGAGTGGGTCCAGGACCTGCAGAATTATTTTTGGAACGAGAAGGAGATCAACAAGAAGCTCTTCGAGATCATGAGCACGGCCTTCCAGGCGGTCCACGCCTTCGCCGTGGAGCACAAGGTCGGGATGCGTCTGGCCGCCCTGATGACGGGGATCCGGAAGGTCTCGCAGGCGATGCTGACCCGAGGATTTTATCCTTAGGCGGCGGGATTCCATTTGCCAGCGCCGCCGCGAACTTGGTAGCTTGTCGCCAAGATGGCCCAGCGCCGCAAAACCCCGACCCCGGAAGCCCCGATGAAGCAGCTGAACAAAAGCATGCTGAAGAACGCCTCGAACGTGGCCAAGAGCATCCGCGCCGACGCCTTCTTCGTCTACCTCGACGCCCTGGGCGAGGATGAGCTGGCCCTCGAGCTGCCCAAGGACTGCGACTTGATCGTCGTGACCAAGCGGTACGCGTCCAAGGACGACGAGTTCAAGCAGAAGTACCCCAAGCACATCCTGCTCCCCAAGATCAAATTGGGGCGCATCGGCCTGATCAAACTGGCCATGGCCTACGCCATCTCGACGCGCCTGGTCGAGGACGCCGACAAGGTGGTCTTCTTGAGCGGCACCTCCCAGCTCATGACCCTCGACACCCTGACGGTCTTCGAGATCGGCAAGGAGAGCGAGGTCATCACCACCAAGAACATCGTCGACATCGCCGAGTCGGTCCAGCCCGAGGTCTTCGAGGCCGTACTCAACATGGCGATCGAGCTGGCCATCAAGGGCCGCGAGGGCAAGCCGGTCGGCACCATCTTCGTCCTGGGCGACGACGAGCGGGTCATGCAGCTCAGCAAACAGATGATCATCAATCCTTTCAAGGGCTATGAAGAGGACGAGCGCAACATCCTTAGCCCCGCCTTGAAAGAGACGATCCGCGAATTCGCGGCCTTGGACGGCGCCTTCGTCATCGCCTCGGACGGCACCGTGATCACCGCCGGGCGCTACCTCGGCGCCACCGCCGACTCCGCCGAGATCGAGCGGGGGCTGGGCAGCCGGCACCTGGCCGCCGCCGGCATCACCTCCCTCACCAATGCCGTCGCCATCGTGATCAGCGAGTCGACCGGCGACGTCCGCATCTTCCGCAACGGAACCCTGTTGATGGAAATCGAGAAGCCCTGATCGATTCCGCAATTATTACAATCTCTTGCCCCTTGGACCCTGCGGCGGGTTCCCGGCATCGGCGACGAACCTCTCGAAAAATCGTGGCTTAAGGCGCCGGCTCCAGGTAAAATTCCTTCCACACTTCCGCGAAGGGGTTCAGGGGGTTCTCGGTGAGGATGCGTCGTTTCATCGCCGGACTTTCGCTCATCAGCGCCTTGTTATCCGCCTGCAATAGCGGCGAAACCGGCGGCGGCTTGGCCCTCTGCCAGGCCACCACGGGACAAGAACTGCAATCGGCCCTCGGCGATACGGTCCTGGCCATCCTCGGCACTTTCACTTCCGATAGGTCCGGCGCTCCCGCCCTTTCCACCGAGTCGACCTTCTGCGGGGATCCCCCCGTCACCCTGGCCCCCTGCGGCCCCTCGGGCTTCGCCATCCTTCATCACAGCTGCCATGCGGAAACCGCCGGACTTTCGGGAAAGGTCTTCCGGCTGGAAGGACGGACGCAGCTCAACGACTGCGGCCCACTCTCGGGATTCATGGATTACAGGGTGGTCCTGGGCCCGGTCCCCTTCGACTGCCTTGGCCAGGCGGCCTGCGACACGCCCATCCCCGTCATGGTGGAACTGGGCTCCTCGCCGGGTTCGACGCCCGCCCTCCACGGCATGACCCTTCAGGGGCTTTCCGCCGCGTATCAGGGCCAAATTGGCGGCGCCGCTTCCCAGGGCTCTTTCTCCGAGATCACGGCCGGCCAGGCCGGAAATTCCTTCGCCTTGGTCGACGGCAAGCTGGTCTGCGACGCGGACGACGACGAGGACGGGATCCTCAACCTCGCCGACAACTGCCCGGACATCCCCAACAAGAGCCAGACCGACGACGACGCCGACGGCGTCGGCGACCTCTGCGACAACTGCGCGCCCACCCTCTTCCGCGGCGACATGGCCAACCCAGACCAGGCCAACGCGGACGGGGACTTGTTCGGGGATTTTTGCGACAATTGCCCCGAGGACCCCTTGAACGAATGCCCGACCTCCCGGCCGGGGATCCGCGTCTGCGAAACGGTCCCGCCCCCGCCGGTCGGCACCCCCTGCACCCGGGAAACCGAGGAGGTCGATTGCGCCACGGGCCCGCCCTTCGCCGGCGGGTACTGTTTCCAGGGGCAATGTATCTACTTCACTCCGGAGGCCGCCTGCGATACCTCCAGATCCTGCACCCTCGAGACCATCGAGACGGATTGTCCCCAGGATCCCACCCTGAAAGAGACCTGCAACTTCGGCCGCTGCTGCTTCGAGACGTTCCATTGCACCGTGGAAATCGACGGCTGCGACACCGACACGCACCAGGGCTGCGCCCCCGGGGAAATCTGCGGTCCCAGCCTGGGGTTCGGGGGGGGATGCCAATGCTTTCCCGGCGAGGGCCCGCCGCCGCCTCCGCCCGGGCCCTCCCTTTCCCTCAAACAGACGGCGGAATTTTGCCCGGAGTGCATTTGCGGAGACTGCTTCCTGCAGGAAGGGGAAGATTGCGAACCCAACGCCGAACCGGGCGGCCCCGGCATCTGCGACCCCGGGCTCGTTTGCCTCGGCTGTTCCTGCGTCCCGGAACCCCCGCCCGATCCCATCAATTTCTGCCTGGGGATGGGCGTGCTGGCCTGCGACGCGGACTCGGGACAACTGCTCTCCGAGGGCCTGCCCGAGGAGATCCTCGCCAAACTACCGCCCTCCCCTGTCTGTCAGGATATCTTCCTGGGAGCCTGCACCGAGATCGAGGTCAATGGCGGCTCGGTGTCTTGCTGCGCCCCCGGCGCCTGCGGCACCCTGGACAGCATCGACAGCGGAACGCCGGCCTGCGGGCTGCTGGAGTTGGTCTTCGAGCAAGACGGAGCCTTGGTTTGCGAAAATAACTACCAAGGATCCTGCGACGCGGAGGGTTGCTGCATTCCCGAGCCGTCGGCTACCTGCGGCGACGAATCCTGCGCGCCGGGAGAAACTTGCGAGAACTGCACCGCCGACTGCGGGCCATGCGCTCCGCCGCCTCCGGGTTCTTGCGGCGATGCCCAGTGCGGGCTCGAGGAAACCTGCGATTCCTGTCCGGGGGATTGCGGGCCCTGTTCGCCGCCTCCACCCCCGCCTCCCCCCCCCTGACGAGAGGAAAGCTCAAAAGACAGGGGGCGTTAAGGGAAATTGCGCCGGCTCCGGCAAGGACACGTCCGAAAGCTCGGGAAGAGGCGGAAAGTCCCCCGCAGTCAAGACCAGCCCAAGATCCTCGCACAAAACCTGGGCCACGGGATCGGCGCTGGAGATTTGGGCGCAAAGGGGCGGAGTGATATCCACCAGACCCAATCCCGCCTCGAAGTCCCCGTCGGGAATGGATTCCAGCGCGATGAAATCCAGGTGGGAGAAGTACTGGGCCTGGAAACGAAACAAAGCCCCATCCCGATCAAAATTTTCGGCCGAAAAACGGGGGGTTTTCTTCGCCTGGCTGGCCGGGCCAATTTGGGCGACGATATCGCGCCGCCTCGCGAAAAAGTTCTCGGGGTCGACGTCGTCGTCCTTGAGGAAAGCGCCCAAGTCCGTGCTGAGGGCCTCGGGATCGCTGTGATCGTAAAGGATGGCCATGTTGGTGCCTTCCAAGTCCCCGAAGGAGGGGAATTGGACGCGAAATCTCCCCGACTGGGGATTGTCACGCGTCGGCACCCGGTCGAAGACGCCGGCCATGAAGCGCTCGCCGTTCAGCCAGGCCCGAAAACAGATCGGCAGGAGTTGGTTTTCCGCCGCCTCCGCCGGACAATCGGCCAAGGCGGGCGCGCAACCCAAGGGGCAGGTGCATCCGCTGCACACCTCGACCGCGCCGTCGCCGTCCAGGTCGAAGGGACGAAAATCGAAAATGACCTCGATGGGAACCCCGTCAAACTCGAAATTGTGGCGGAATTGGAATACCGAGACCTCCACGGGGATGTCCTTCTGATTCACGAAGGAGAGCGAGAGGTTCAAAAACCCGTTCGCCTCGTTGATGAGCCCCACGGCGACCTGAATGGCGTTTCGTATGTCGGAACTCCTCACCGCCTGCGCCTTGGCCAAGGCCCCGGCCTTCATGCCCGAAGCGGCACCGTCGCCTTGGATCTCGTTGACCTCGATGCTGAGGTCCTGAGGGACGGTCAAAACGGAAGGGATCTCGGCCAAGGGAGAGGGCGCGGTCGCGGGCGAGACGCAAGCGGTCAACAGGGCAAACATCGCTCCCGACAACCATCCTCGGACTCGGAAATAATTTAGAGACATTGCCACCCTCCCCAAAACCTCCTTCATTCTAATGACACGGCGGGACAAGGACCAGGGAAAAAATGCATGGGGCAAGGTCGGGAGAGCTGCGAGGCAGAAAGTGCCCCTTCCCAAAAAGCGGGGATCTATAATAATATATGGCACATGCAGGAATTTTAAGGGGGGGCAGGGATGAAACAGCTCATCGACCGTTTCCTTTCCGCCGTCCGCCGCAAGCGGGACGTCAGCTTCTGGTACCATCCAAGCTATGAATGCCCCACGATCGCGAAGCACACCAAGGTGCACGGGGTCGTGCACGACCGCGGCAAGAAGCTCCTTTCCCACCTGCTCCACGAAAAGCTCATCGACATGAACGACATCCACCCCTCGCCCTGGGTGGGGCTTTCCGTCTTGGGCCTGTTCCATTCCCGCGACTACCTCGAGTCCCTCGAATCGCCCCAGACCCTCGGCCGGATCTTCGGCCTGAAGCCCCAGCAAGTCGACATCGACGAGCTCGTCGGCTTCCAGCGCCGCGGCGTCGGCGGCACCATCATGGCGATCAAGTCGGTCCTGCAGGGGGGGAAGAAGGTGGCGATCAACCTGGGCGGCGGCTTCCACCACGCCGAGCCCGCCAAGGGCTCCGGCTTCTGCGCCTATAACGACATCGCGGTCGCGATCGCCAAGCTGCGCAAGCAGGGCTTCCAGGAGCCCATCGCCATCGTCGACCTGGACTTCCACTTCGGCAACGGCAACACCGCGGCCTTCGCCAAGGACCCCACCGTCCTGGTCTATTCCATCAACGGCCCGCAATGGTCGCAGGTCCGGAAGAAGAAGACCGAGATCACCCTCCCCGAGGAGACCACCGACCGGGAGTACCTGAAAAAATTGCGCGAGACCTTTCCCAAGGTGCTCAAGACCTTCCAACCCAAATTGATGTTCTACGTCGCCGGCCAGGACGTTCTGAGCGACGACCCGCTGGGGGGCTTCGAGATGACGGTGCCCGGCGTCTTCGAGCGGGACCGCTTCGTGATCGACTGGGCGCGGGAAAACCGCGTCCCCCTCGTGGTGACCTTGGCGGGCGGCTTCAGCATGAAGGCCTGCCAATGCTGCGCCAACCTCCTGACCTACGCGCTGGGGGCCCCCGAGAAGGTGGACCTGCGGGAGGACACCAATTTCCACAAGAGCTTCGGCCACATCTCCAAGAGCCTCAACGCGCTGGAGCTGCAGAAGGAGGCGCCGATCGGCAACGAGTTCAGCTTCAGCGCCGAAGACCTCTTCGACTCCAACCCGCTGGGCTCGCAGCGCAAGATCTTGGATTTCTATTCGGCCTACGGCATCGAATTGGCCCTCGAGCGCTACGGCATCCTGCCCAAGATCCGGAAGCTCGGCTATTGCGACCTGAAGATCAGCGTCAACGCCTCCGAGCCGATGCACCAGATCATCCGCGTGGAAGGCCGCTGGGAGGCGGATCCCGTTCCCAAGACCTATCTGCTGGGCGAGGTCGTGCTGCGCAAGCTGGCCCTGCCCAAGCCCAAGGAGGTCCCAAGCGGCGGGAAGCTCGAGCTCATCTCGATCGAATGGCTGCTGCTGCAACACCCCATGGGCAGCTTTTCCGACAAGAAAAAGATCCTCCCCGGTCAGGAGCACCCGGGCCTGGGTCTGGGCATGGAGGTGCAGGAGGTCTTCGTCCAGATGGCCCTGCGCCTCGGCATGGACGGCCTGGCCCTGCACCCTTCGCACTACCACATCGGATTGGGCGCCTCCGCCCTCTTCCATTTTCTGGATCCCAAGGTGGAGGGGCGCTTCCGGGCCCTGCGCGAGGTCTTGAAGAAGAAGGAACTCGCGGCCGCCAGCTTCTGCGTCGAGAAGAAGCGCCTTCAGCTGCGCGACGGCGAGGTCATCGGCTGGGTGCCGGGCGACCAGATCCACGCGGTCAGCGACCGGCTGAAGGCCTATTTCAATTCCCCCGAGTACGAAGAGGCCGTGTTGAAGGAAAAATATCGCCTCTTGAAAGAGGGCCTGCACATCGCCCGCGAACCCAAGCGGCTGCGCAAAGCGACGCCCCGCCGGCATGCGGGCAAGTTGGCGAGTTAAGCCGGCCGGAGGCCGCGATAGCCCCCGCCGCTTTGGGCGCTCGGAGATCCGCCCCCAGGTTCATTCCGAAATGATCGAAGTCGTATCGCCCCGCCAGGCGATCTCGGACATGGTCTGCAAGGGAGAGCCGCGCTGGCCCGCCGGGCGCGCCTCGATCAAGATCTTCTCGCCGCGCGGGTCCACCGAGATCCGCAGGTCCTCGAAGCCCATGTCGCGGAATTTTTCGAGTACGCCGCTCGTCTCCATCTCGCGCTCCACCTCGTAAGCGGAGGAGTCCTTCAGAAGTCCCGCGGGCGCCGAGGCCGGGTCCAGGTCGCCCCAGAGGTCGGCGTCGCTCAGCAGAAAGCCCTCCTGCGGACGGAATTGCGGGTCCCAGGGATCGATGCCGGCCAGGACCTTGCGGAGCTGGTGGGAGTTCTCGACGCCCTCCTCGCAGCGCAGCTCGCGGCGCTGCCCGAGCGCCGAGGCCACCAATTGCAGGGCGGCATGGCAGGAGGGAGCGGAATAGCCGCCGCCCAGGGTCGCGACCAGGGGGAGCTTGCGCTCCGCCATGAGCTCCAGGATCCGCCGGTCCCGCCGTTCCACGCCGGCCAGGGTCAGGCCGAAATGCCCGAGGGGATCGGTGTCCAGGACGTCGTGGCCGGCGATGAAATAAACCAATCCCGGTCGGGCCGCGTCCAGGAAGGCCGGCAAGGATTTTTCCAAGATGCCCAGGTACTCGTCGTCGCCGATGCGCCGCTCGAAGTTGAGGTTGAAATTTCCCGATCCCTCGGCGTGGGTCCAAATGGCGCCGTGCAAGGAGTAGTTGAAGACGGTCGGGTCGTCGAGGAAGCCGACGATATTCCCGTTCCCCTGGTGAAAATCCAGGTCGACGATGACGACGTTCTTGTCGAAGCCGTCCTCCCGCGCCTTGCCGATGGCGACGCCGATGTCGTTGAAGACGCAAAAGCCCGAGCCCATGTTCGGTTCGGCGTGGTGGAAGCCCCCGCCCAAGTTGACCGCCAGCGGGGCCTCCCCGGACAGGACCGATCGGGTCGCCGCCACGGTGCCGCTCACCGCCCAACGCACAGCGCCGAGGATCTCGTCGACCTTCACCTCGTGCTCGGGGATGCCGAAGATGCGGGACAGGGTGGACTTGCGCCCCGCCCGCTCCAAGTAGGCCGCGCTATGGAAAAGCTCGAGGTCGGCGATGGGAATCAGGGGAAAGGGCTTGAGATCTCCCGGCTTGACGAGGCCGTCGATCGCCAGCTGGGCCAACACGCGCTTGCCCCGCAGGGCGATCATCCCGAGGGCCTGGGCCAGGCGCGCGAGGGTCGGCGCGTCGTAGCGCGGGTGGTACCACAAAGTCGCCTGCCGCTTGGAACGCCAGGGGGTCAAGATTTTATCCAGCCATGCGGTCACCGGCGCCCCTTGTCCTTCCGCCGAATATTCGAGGGAAACGATGCACCTGAAATTATTGTCGGCCAGCTGTGGGAAATTTTCATCTGAGAAATCGGGCAAGATTCATTTTACGAAAGGATTCGCTGAAAAACTTGGACTCCATTCTCGCCCTGCAAAATAGAAAAAATATATAAAAAATCAATATGTTGCATACCAAGCGCCCGGGCGCGTGAAATTTCGGTCCGGGGGCGGCTCTTCCTTAACCTGATAAGAAAATGGATTTTTCACCCGTGGAACGTCGCCAAGGCCGCGGCGCGAAGGCGCTTCCTTGACAAAGCGAAAGGCGGCGATTTAAAGAAGCAAACCCGGAAAGAAATTCGAAATCAAAGGACATCCCATGGCCGCCAAGAAAAACGACGAAAAGCTCTTCGACCTCCGCACCCTCGACGCCTTCCAATCGCGCGGCGTGCTCAAGCCCGCCGATTACGAGAAGTACCTCAAGTCGCTCCCCGACGAGGAAGGCAACTACGACACCGTCCTGATCGAGGAAGACGAGGACCTCGAAGACGAAGAGGCGGAGGGTTCCGAGGAATAGCCCCGGCCCTTCCGATCCTTCGAATGAATTAAAAAAAAGCCCTCCTCGCGGAGGGCTTTTTTAATGGCTAAACTCTAATGCCTTAGAGGAACTTGCTGGGATTGACTGGATTGCCGTCGATCCTCACCTCGTAGTGCACGTGGGGGCCGGTGCTGTGGCCGGTCATGCCGATCTTGGAGATCTCTTGGCCCTTGCGGACGCTGTCGCCCTCGGAGACGAAGATCTCGGAGTTATGCGCGAAGAGCGTGGTCAGGTTGCCGCCGTGATCGAGGACAACCGTCAGCCCGTAGCCGCCCTTGCGGCCCACGAAGGCGACGCGGCCGTCGGCGGGAGCCAGGACGGGCGACCCGTAGGGCGCGGCGATGTCGACGCCCAGGTGCATGCGGCCGCGGCGTCGCGAGACGCGGCGCCAGCCGAAGTCGCTGGTGATGATCCCGGCGCAGGGCATCATCTCGGGGATCTTGGCCTCGAGGTCGGGCAACATGTCGTTGGCGTCTTCCAAAAAGAAGCTGGGGGCGGAATCCATGTCGAAATCGACCATGCCGCCGTCTTGCTCATAACTGGGGATATTGGCGAAACCGGCCGTGCTTGCCGTCAGGACCAAGGCGGCGACCGCGGAGGAGAGAAACTTCTTCATTCTGACCTCACCATTTTCTCGGGACCCCGATGCCTAAGACTTAGGCATTCTCGACTCCCGGTGGTTGCTGCCGCCTCTACTCCTCTTTCGGTTCCCTTGGACTGCTTAGGTAGGGATCTCCGGATAAGCTTCGGCACAGCTAAGGGGTTATGGTTGTATTCAATTGTCCTTTTGAATCTTGTTCGTCTTTTGGCGGCCCCTCGAAGGTGCTGAGGTGGCCTTACCAGGTCATTAATTTAGCGAGTATCAGAGGACCGCCGATCCGTCAAGCATTAAGAAGCCCTTGAAAGGAATGGCGTTTTATCCACAGACTCGCGCTTTTGGAACGTTTAAGTTTTTCTAAATATCGGAGGAAATGGGAAAGGGTTGCGGATTAATCCCAGGGAGGTTTTCCGGGGCCCCGATGACGCAAGGACCCCTTCTGGGCCAGGAGCCGCTCCACGGCCCGGTCGTCGTCCTCATCGTAGATGTCCCCTACCACCTCTTCCAAGATGTCCTCGAGGGTCACGATGCCTTGGGGCAAGCCCTCGGCGTCCGACAGAACCGCCAGGTGGCTGTGCTTCTCCTGCATCATCTTCAAGACCCGGATCAGCGAGTCCTGGGCCTGCACCCGCAGCACGGGCCGGAGCAATAAAACCCAATCCTGGGCGCCCTGGGAGGCAAAGGCCATCAACTCTTTGGTGTTGATCAGGCCGATCACGCGGCGGCCGAGACGGACCGGCAGGCGGGTGTGCCCCGATTCCACCGCCACCTCGAGAACGGTCTCGATCGGATCGGAGCGCTCGACCGAGACGACCTCTTCCCAGGGCGTATGGATGTCTTGAACGCTCTTTGCCTCGATGTTGACCAGGTTGAGGATATACTGCTCGTGGTGGCGGGCGATCTGTTCCTCGCTGGCGGCGTGGGCGGGCTCGGCCTTGGCCTCGCGGTGCCTCCCCAACAGGATGCCTAGGGTTCCGACCACGGACTTCGTGGCCCATTCGAAAAAGGAGATCACGGGATGGAAGACCCTGTCCAAGAGAGCCAGGCCCCGCGAGGCGAAGGCCGCGATCTCGAAGGGGCGCTGCATGGCCAAGGCCTTCGGCACCAGCTCGCCGAAGATCACGGTCAGAGCGGTCAAGGGTACGACCAGTAGGGTGATGCTGATCACTTCGGACGTCGTAGGCCCCAGTCCGAAGCGTTCTCGCAACCAAGGGCTGAGGCTTTCCTCGACGCCCGCCCCGCCCACCGCGCCCGCGACCAAGCCGACCAGCGTGATGCCCAGTTGGATCACCGAGAGGGTGCGCTCGGGCTGCTCGCGGAGACGCAGCAGGCGCTGGGTCTTTCCCGGAAAGGTCTTGCTGAGCTGGCGCAGCACTTTCTTGTTGATCGAGACGAAGGCGATTTCGGACGCGGAGAGTATCGCGTTGAGCAGCAGGCAGACAAAGATAATGGCCAATTCCAACATAGTGTATGCTTTTTAATACACTAACCCTTGATCACGCCCAAAGGTTTCAGGCGAGCGATTTTTCGACTCAGCCCCGCCCCCTCCACCGCGGCGACGACGTCGGCGACGTCCTTGTAGGCCCAGGGGACCTCCTCGTAGATGGTGGCGCGGGAGGCGCCCAGGACCGTGACGCCCTGGTCCTGCAGCTCCCGCTCGACGTTGCGACCGCGGATGCTCTTCTTCGCCTGGTGCCGGCTCATCACGCGGCCGGCGCCGTGGCAGGTCGAGCCGAAGGTGAGTTCAAGCGCCTTCGGCGTGCCGACCAGGACGTAGGAATAGCGCCCCATGTCGCCGGGGATCAGGACCGGCTGGCCGACCTCCCGGTAGGCCGCGGGGACCAGCGGGTGGCGCGGCGGGAAGGCCCGCGTCGCGCCCTTGCGGTGCACCAGCACGCGGCGCGAGACGCCGCCCACGAGGTGCTCCTCGAATTTGGCGATGTTGTGGCAGACGTCGTAGACCACGCGGACGCCGAGCTCTTCCCAAGACGCATGAAAAACCTTTTCGAGGGCCTCGCGCACGTAGTGCGTCACCAGCTGGCGGTTGGCGAAAGCGAAGTTGGCCGCCGCGGCCATCGCGCCCAGGTAGGCCCGCCCCTCCTCCGAACGGATCGGCGCGCAGCAGAGCTGCGGGTCGGGGAGCTGGATGCCGTATTTCTTCGCGGCCCTCAGCATCGTCTCGAGGTGGTCGCTGCAGACCTGGTGGCCCAGGCCTCGGGAGCCGGTGTGGATGATGACGGTCAAGTGGTCCCGCTCCAGCCCCAAGGCCTCGGCGGTCGCCGCGTCGTAGATCTCCTCGACGAAGCCGAGCTCCACGAAGTGGTTGCCCGAACCCAAGGTTCCCAGCTGCCCCTGCCCCCGCTCCTTGGCGCGCTCGCTGACCAGGGCGGGATCGGCCTGAGGGAGCCGCCCGCCTTCCTCGATGTAATCGAGGTCTTCGGCGGCTCCAAAGCCGCGTCCCACCGCCCAGCGCGCGCCCTGCGCGAGGATCTCGCCGTACTCCCGCTTCTGAAAACCGTGCCCCTCGTGGTGCGAGCCCACGCCGGTCGGGATCGCGGCGAAGAGGGCCTGGGTCGCCTCGCGCACCAGCCCCTGGATCGCCTCGCGCGGGACGCGCGTCTTGAGCAGCCGCACGCCGCAATTGATGTCGTAGCCGACGCCGCCCGGCGAGACCACGCCCTCCTCCGCGTCGAAGGCCGCGACCCCGCCGATGGGAAAGCCGTAGCCCCAGTGGATGTCGGGCATGGCGAAGGAGTTGCCGACGATGCCGGGGAGCGTGGCGACGTTGCGCACCTGCTCGAGGCAGGGATCGCCCGCCATGCCGCGCATCATCTCGGCGGAGGCGAAGACGATGCCGTCGCAGCGCATCGCCCCGCGGCGCGGCAGGCGGTACTCGTAGTCGGTGATGCGTTCGTAGTCGCTCATACGTCGAAGATCACCCGGGCCCGGCAGCGCCCGGCCTCCTCCCAGAGCTTGAGCCCGTGGTAGGTCACGGCCTTCAGCTCGGTCTTGAAATGATGCCGCAAGCGATCGAGGGGCTCGCCCCAGGCCTCGCAGACCAGGACCCCTTCCTCCGGAAAAGAAATTCGAAACTTGGAAAAGACCATCCCCTGGGCGTCCATCCGGTAGAGGATCTCCTCGAGGTGCCGGACCAAGAGGGCCTCGCGAGTCTCCGCCTCGAGCCTCCAAGTCGCCCGGCCCTCCTGCAGGATGCGATCGGGCTCGGCCATAAGCTCGACCGTGGCGAGCGAGGCGTTCTCGAAGAGCTCCTCCCAGGAACCGCCCCAAACCTCCACGCCCAGGTCCCCGGTGTGGTCGATCTGGCGATAAGATTTCTCCATGACCTGCAAGTCTACCTTGACTCACCGCGTCCGTCGTCTAAAATTATAAGAGTGGCAGGGCTTTACAAGATCCATTCCAGTATGAAATTGTTCTTTAAAATCAATAAGAATCGAGGTCGTTATGAAGGGAAAAGGTCGGCTCCGGGTCCAGGAACGCAACGGTCAAGACCATCACGATGCCTACTGGAACAAGGCCCAGCCGAAGGACCATTCTTATTGTAAAAAGTGCCACGCCATCTTCCACAACAAGCATTGGTTTTTCGACGAACCGAAGCTCAAGGCGCTCAAGGCCGACGGCAAGCGCCACGAGGTCGTCTGCCCCGCCTGCCAGAAGATCCAAGACCGCTTCGCCTCCGGCACCGTCCGCCTGAGCGGGGATTTTCTCAAGGGACACCGCGAGGAGATCCTCAACCTGGTGAAGAACGAGGAGCAGCGGGCGATGGGCATGAACCCGCTGGAGCGCATCATCGAGATCTCCAGCCGCGGCCGTGAGATCGAGGTCACCACCACGCACGAGAAGCTCGCCCAGCGCATCGGCAAGAGCCTGCACCGCGCCTTCAGCGGGCAGGTCGACTACCGCTGGTCCCGCGGCGAAAAGATGGCCCGGGTGAACTGGAGCCGGGATTAACCGTAAGACGCCATGGATATGAAGACCCTCCAACGCTACATCCGCAAGGTGCGCCGCCAGACCGGCAGCACGGTGCAGTATTTCCGCCTCGCCTTCGAGGGGAACAAGATCGAGCGCCTCACCGACTTCAGCTCGCTCAAGCGCCCCGTCCTGCTGCTGCAAGGCTACGGCGGCACCCGCCGCGTCTTCCAAGTGCTCGAGCGGCGGCTGCGCCGCGACGGCTTCAGCGTCTTCAGCCTCAACCTGGGCGGCATCTTCGACACCTTCAACACCAAGCCCATCCCCGAGCTCGCCCAGCTGGTCGCCAAGAAGGTCGAGGCCCTCTACAAGCGCCACGACATCCGGGAAAAGCTGGTGGTCATCGGCCACAGCAAGGGCGGCCTGATCGGGCGCTGCTACCTCAAGGATTTCGGCGGGCATCGCCGCGTGAAGACGCTCATTACGATGGGCACCCCGCATAACGGCAACCCCTGGGCCATGCTCGGCCTGCTGACGCCGCTGGCCTTCCTCACCGAGAGCATCCGGCAGATGACGCCCATGTCCCCCTTCATCCGCCGTCTCAACCGCACGCCCTGGCCCGAGGGAGTGAAGATCGTCTCGATCTTCTCGAAAGGCGACACGGTCTGCCCCTATCCCAGCGCGGTGCTGAAGACGCCGAAGGGCGGGATCAAGAACCTCGAGATCCAGGACGTCGGCCACGTCGAGTTTTTGATGAAAAAGCGGGTCTACTGGCTCATTCGGAAGGAGCTTCTCGGGGGTAGAGCTGCTGCAGGGCGCTCACTACCTCGGCGCAAAATACGAAGATCAGGCTCCAGTAGTAGATCCATAGCACAATGACCACCAGGATGGTCATCGAGCCGTAAACGAAGTTGTACCTCTCCAAGGCCCAGCCCATATACCAGCGGAACATCAAGCGCGCGAGCAAGGTCAAGGCGCCGAACAGCACGGCGCCCGCGAGCAGCTCTTTGGTGTGCATGTCTCGGTTGGGCACCACCCGCAGCAGCAGGAAGAAGGCGACCACGTGGGCGAAGAAATAGGCCAGGTTGCCGCCCAGGAACCACTCGAGCGCCAGGCCCAGGCCCGTATTCCTGCGGCAGGGAGGCCGGTCAGCAAATTCACCTGGGCCGGGACGAAAGAGGCAGGGCCGGGAAAGAGAAGATCAGGCCGATCGACAAGGCGCGGCTGTGCCCAAAGGTACGCTTCTTCCCGCTCTTCAGGTTTGCCATAGGATGTGCTCCATGGTGTTGAAGAGGAAGGAGGCGACAGCGAAAGAAGAGGAAGAGCGATCCCGATCCAACCGCTGGTATTTCTTCTTGTCTGACCCCAGGCATGGAGAAAGCCAAAGAAGTCCGGTCCCACCGAGGGATGGTCGACTCGACCCGGAAACGATCTGCTGGAACAAGGGCCTCGGACTGGCCGATCACGTGGCCCAAGACCGAGATGACGATGAGGATGAGCGGCGTCGCGCAGAGGATGGTGTTAACGAAGAAAGCCAGGCCGCGGAGAGGTTGAAGCCGTCGTCGACGCGGAACTCGTGCACCGCCAGGCAGAACACCCGGTAGGTGTGCCGCGCCACCCGCGGCAATCCGATCATTTTTTGCGCAATAGCCATCGGATCGGGGCCCCTTCGAAGTCGAAGTTCTCGCGAAAGACCCGCTCAAGGTAGCGCAAATAGGATTCTTTCACAAGTTTGGGGCGATTGCAGAACAGGACGAAAGTCGGCGGCGAATAGCCGGACTGGGTGGCGTAGTAGATCTGGACGTTCTGCCCGGACTGGGTCGGCACCGGCTGACGGTCGAGCGCCTTCTGGAAGACCCGGTTGAGCGCCCCGGTCCCGACGCGGCGCTGGAAGTTGTCGGCCACCTTGTCGATCAGGTCGAAGAGCGGCTTCAGGCCGCGGCGGTGCTTGGCCGAGATCGCGATCACGGGGACGTAGTCGAGCCGCTTGTATTTTTGGAACACCGCCTTCTTGTAGTCCTTGATCTTGGTGCCGGCGGGAACCAGGTCCCACTTGTTGAGTACGAGGATCATCCCCCGGCCCCGCTCCTCCGCATAGCCCAAGACCTTCGCGTCTTGGGCGGTCACGCCCTCCTTGGCGTCGACCACGCAGAGGATCAGGTTGGACTTCTCCGCCGTCTTGAGCGCCTTCATCACCGAGACCTTCTCCAGCTTGCCCTCGGTCTGGGCCTTGCGCCGGATCCCGGCGGTGTCGACGATCTCGAGGACGCGGGCGCCGCGCTGCAGGCGGATGTTGAGCGGGTCGCGGGTGGTCCCGGCCTCGTGGTGGACCACCGCACGCTCCTCGCCGAGCATCGCGTTGAGCAGGGTCGACTTGCCGACGTTGGGACGGCCGAGGATGGCGAGCTTGAGGTCGCTCTTCGTCTCCTCGTTTCCGGCGGGGATGGGCAGGATCTTAAGGACCTTGTCGAGCAGGTCGCTGATCCCGCGGGAGGTCTCGGCCGAGACGGCGACGGTGTTGGGGAAGCCCAGCTTGTAGAACTCGGCGATGAGGCGCTCCTGCTCGACGGAATCGATCTTGTTCACCGCCAGGATGACGGGCTTGGTTTGCTTGCGCAGGATGCGAGCCAACGACTCCTCGGCGGGCGTCAACCCCTGCCGGCCGTTGACGACGAAGCAGACCAGGTCGGCCTCCTCGAGGGCGAGCAGGGCCTGTTCTTTCACGTTTTTCTCGAGGCTGTCCTGGGCCGCCTCGGGGACGAAGCCGCCCGTGTCGATGACCGTGAGGTAGCGGCCTTCCCAGTCCGTGACGCCGTACTGCCGGTCGCGCGTCACGCCGGGGATGTCGTCGACGATGGCCTGCTTGCGGCCGATTAGCCGGTTGAACAGGGTCGACTTGCCCACGTTGGGCACGCCGACGATGGCGATCTTGGGGAGCTCCATAGGCTGCCGCCTTCACTGGAGGAGGAGATCCCCTTTCGTCAAGGGAATAAGCTCAGCGCCTTGGCCGCGCCCAAAAGCGGATAACAGCGAAGGTCAAGGCCCCCAAGATCAGGCCGAAAACGCCGGGGCGCGAGGCCGCTTCGCCTGGATTTAGCGAACAACCGCCCTGCTCGCCGGCCGCCTCGCCGCCGTTGTCGGCGCCGTTATTGCCGCCGCCATTGCCCCCGCCGTCGTCGACGGGGGTGTCCGGAGGGGCGACGACCTGGGTGCTTGCGAAAGTATCGTTATCCCCGTTCGTGGAGATATTTTCCCCTTGAGCCGAGACCGAAGCGTTTATTTGCAAGGTGGTTGCGACCTCAGGGGCCTTCACGACCAGCCTCACCGTGATTGGGACCAGTGGGGCGACGATGCCTAACTCACAGGTAACCTTTGTTCCCTGGGGAAAAACGAGCGCCTCGCAGGTCCCCACGCCGGATTCGGCGGAAACAACGCTCCCCTCGGCGGATATCCCCATGGCGACCGATACGTCGTTGCTGGAGTCCTCTCCGATATTCTCGATTAGGAACTGGTAGGTGACCTCTCCCCCGAATTCCACCTCGGCCGGCGGATTGGGAATGGTGATTTTAAGATCGGGCGGAAGGGAGGCCGCCGCCCAGGCCTGGCCGGATATCAGAAAATAAAACAAGGCAAACCCAATGGATTGACGCATGGTAGGTACCCCTTCAGAAGGACGATATTTTATGGAGTGCTGATAAGGAGTGCTTCGATCTAGTGTATCGTGAATAACAGAATAGGAAGTTTCGTCAAATGACAAAAAAATCGCCCTTCTAGAATCCTAGAAGGGTGACGTCTCCTAAAGTGGCGGTGCAGGGACTCGAACCCCGGATTTTATTCGCCTGACCGAAGTAAATTCGGTCAGGCTAAAGCCCAGGGGGCGGTTGCCCTCCCCCTTCAACCCCCAGCTAGGGGTATTAAAAAAAATCGCCCTTCTAGAATCCTAGAAGGGCGACGTCTCCTAAAGTGGCGGTGCAGGGACTCGAACCCCGGACACGACGGATATGAACCGTCTGCTCTAACCAGCTGAGCTACACCGCCTATTCGCCGACCCGGAGCAAGTCCGGGCCGGCTAAAGCCCAGGGGGAGAATTCCATTCTCCCCCTTCAACCCCCATCGGTTGAGGAAGAATTATTTCTGGTGGGGGACGCTAATGTAAATCGTAAACTAGTAAGACCGAATCCTTCCGACCGATCCCCTCGAAGAAGCCCTGGTCCCGCATCCGCACCGCCACCATCAGTTTGCGGGCGCCGGGGCCGGAGGTCACTAAATAATCCAATATGCTCCCGTCAACCTTTTTGCTGGACCAGGCCTCCTGCATGCCCAGGGGGTCCCACTTCAGCTTGACGATGCGCCCGTCCGAGATCACCGGCTTGCGCCCGATGATGTCCTTGAGCAGGGAGTCGTTCTTGGCCACCACCAGCTCCGGCACCGGGGCCCCGTCCAGGGCCTGAACTCGGACCGGCACCACGTAATAATCGGCCACGACCTCGTTGAAGGCGTCCTTCACCTCGACCGGGACGTCGTTGGCCGAGCCGCCGTAACTCTCGCGGCTGCTCCAGGCGCTTTTATACTTGCCGCCATCTTCCTTGAAGAGCTTCAACTTGCCCGACGGCGTGAGCCCCGCCAGCGCGAAGCCTTCGCCGCTCCCCCCGGCCAGGAAGTCGAAATTATACAGCCCGATCTCGGTCGGGATCGACAGCTTTTCGCCGGGCTCGACCTTGGAGCCGACGATCTTGAGCTCGTAGGTCGGATAGCGCCCCGAATCGCCGCGGTAGGGCTGCCCCAGCAGGCGGGCGACGCTCCCCTGCCGGACGACGCGCAGCTGGTAGGGGATGTCCTCGATCACCGTACTCAGGGTGCTGCCTTGCAGGCGCAGGATCTTGCTGGCCGCCAGGGAGCCGCGCAGATTGGTCAGGACGATCCAGGGATTCCCGCCGGCGGGGTCGGGCATGAGGTCGACCTTCACGAAATGGTCCAGCTTCTTGCCGGCGTAGCGCGCGACCTCCTGCAGGTCGGAGCCGTTCAGGCGGTAGACGTAGAGATCGCTCTGCCCGGTCAACAGGACCTCGGGGTTGCCGTCGCCGTCGGCGTCGCCGTAGGCCAGGGCGCGGACCTCGTAGGGCAGGCGCTGCGAGACCGCCGCGTAATCGCTCTGGGCCTCGGCGGGCGCGACCTTGGGACTCGGTTTCGGCTCCACCTTGTCCCGCTTGGCGGTCTTTTCCTCGCGCTTCTTCTCCTCGACTTTCGGGGCCGGAGCGGCGGGAACAGGAGGCGGAACCGGGGCGGGCTCGGGGAGGAAAACCTTGGGCGGGCGCTCCGCCTTCGCAACGGGAGCCGGGGCGGCCTTCGGCGCGGCGGCCGGGGGCGCGGCGCTCACGGCGCTCGGCGCCTGCAGGCGCGAGGCGGCGAAGGCCTCGAGCCGCGGCAGGAGTTGGTTGACGTCCGGGACTTCCAAGTAATCTTGCGCAACCTGCCCGCCGGCATCCACCCACTTCAGCAGCACGCGGTAAGTTTGCCCGACGATGTTGATGCGACCCGCGACCAAGAGGGCGTCCTGGCCCTTCCCTTGCGAGACGTCCTTGAGCTTGTCCGGATCCAGGGCCTGCGCGACCGGCCGAGCCGCGACGCCTTTCTTAATCAAGGCCCCGACCACGGCGTCTTGCGCCGCGCCCGAGAGGTATTGCTGGTCCTTCGGGCCGTTGACCGAAAAGGCGGCCACGCCCACCGACGAGCCCTGCGCGAAGGCCGGCGCCGACGCCAGTCCCATCAGACAAAGAAATAGGATTTTTAAGGGTTTTTTCAGCCGATCCGTCATGGGGGCGGACTATGTTGCAAAGCCCAAGACGGGTCAAGTGCAGATTGCGGGGTTTCGCGGGCCGAAAGCGGAGAAAAAAGAGCGGGCGGTCCTTTAGGATCCGCCCGCCCCGGGTGCTACTCCAAACGGTAGAATTAGGTCAGTCGTCGGACTCCTCCTCATCATCCATGCCGTCGTTGTCGTCGTCCTCGTCTTCGTCGTCCTCGACGCCGTCGTCGTCATCGTCCTCATCGTCCTCGAAGCTGCTCCCGGAGGCCTCGATATTGTCCTTGATGACGTTTTCGATGTCGCCGCACTCGCCGTCGCCGCTATCCTCGTCGATGACGAGGCTGCCGTCGGCCTCCAGGGTCAAGTCCCCTTCATCCAGGCAGGCCGTAAGATTGACGCCCTTGAACCAGGCATTCTCGTCCAAGGAAAGGACGACATCGTTGGCCGCCGTCTCCGCCACCTCGATGCCGGTCTTGCTCTCGAAGCGGACATCTTCGTTGAATTTCAGGCGAAGCCTCAGCTCATGGGCGGCTCCCTGATATTCGAAGCTGCCGCGGGCATAGAGACTGCGTCCGAGGAGCGGGTCGTCCGCCGCCAGCAATCCGTCCTCCGCCTTGGATTCTTCGATCCTGACGTCGATGCGGGTATAAAGGCCCGAAGGGATCAGCAAGGTGGTCAGGGAGGGAGTAGAGGTGCCTTGAATCAGGTCGGCGATGAAGGGGCCTTCCACGACCACCTTGTCCTCGTCGTCGCCGTCGTTGTCGTCGCCATCATCGTTTTCGCCGGGTTCCTCGCCCGAGCCTTGATCCGGCGTCCCGTCGTCCTCGCCCTCGGAGTTCTTGAGGAGGTCGCCGGGTCCCTGGTCTGGGGTGCCGTCGTCGTCCCCAACCTCATCCGCCTCGTCGGCGTCGTCGTCGTTGTCGCAGCGCACGGGGTCGACGAAGGTGAATTGGACGTCCTCGCAGCGCACGCCTTCCGGGAGACGGAATTCGACGTCGCGGATATGGACGCGAACCTCGCTTAAGGTGATGACGGTCCCGGCGTCGTCGCTGGTCTCGACGCCGTCCTCGTCTTCTTCGGACTCCGCCTTCACCGCCATGGCCTTCGAGCTATTCGCGGAAGTCCGGGCCCCTTCCAATTGCATGGAAAAATTGACGCCCGCGGCGCCGCCGTCCAGGGCATCGCCCGAGCCTCCGGCTCCGCCGCCTCCGCAGGCGGCCAGGCTTAAGGCCGCGATCGCCGCGAACCAGGTGCGGCCCCAAGATAGGTTTTGAATGAACGGTTTCATGATGAACCTCCTCGATCTCTTTTAGGGTTTCGGCTATTTCAAGGAATCTACCCCTAAGAATTGCAAGGCGGGTGCCAAGGCGTGTTCATATAACCTATTGATATTAATAAATATTTTATTGTACGAAACGCTGGGTTGCCAAGATTGTAACAAATTATAACACTTATTTGTTACAGCGGCTCGGAGCCGGACTCCTCGTCGACGTCGTCCTCGTCGAACTCCCCGTCTTCGGAAGGGGCGCTCTTGCAAGACAACTCGGTGTTGGACTCGAAGTCCTGGAGGATGTTCGCGATCTTCTCGCTGGAGATATCCTGGCTGACGACGGCGACGCCGCCGCTGAGATCGGAGGGGCCGAGGTCTTGGAACTGCGGCAGCAGGCCGTTGAACCAGGCCTCGATTTGGAAGGCGATGAAGAAGAAATTGACCTTGTCCTCGGAGACCGTGAAGAAGTTGGGCGAGGAGACCTCGATCTCCACCTCGTTGTCGGAGAGGATCTGGAAGGGAACCGTGTCGATGCGGCCGTCGCCGTTCACGTCCTTGCCCGCGGCCTCTCGGAAGCGCCCGACAACCACGAAGGTCCGATCGAGGAGCAAGTTGGAGACCAGCGGGTCGGGCAGGACCTCCGGCGGAATGTCCTCGGAATCCAGCTTCTCGAAGTCCATTTTGAAGCGGTTGTAATCGCCGAAGGGGATCTGTGTCACCCCGAAATCCGGGAACTCGAGATTGACCAAGGCGCTCTGCCGCACCAACTCGACCACGTAGACGCCCGGAAAGTCGATCTCCAAATCGGCCTCGCCCGCCATCTCGAAGGAGATGTCGCTGACCGTGTTCCGCGTCTCCTCCACTTCGATCCCTCCGCCGGCGAAACTCAAGGCCTTCGTCGTCGAGGGTCGCGCCATGGCCCGAAGACCGCTGACGCCGCCGGTCTGGGTCGTGGCCACCCCCAGGATGAAATCGCCGAAGACCGGCACCGGCGGAGTGGGCGTGAGGTTGCCTCCGTCGGGATTTCCGACGCCGCCGGAACAGGCGGCCAGGGAGAGGAACAAGGCAAGGCGCAGCAGAACTTGGAGTAGGCTTCGGCTCATGGGGACCTTTCCGACCTTGGGTCTAATCTACTCAGGAAAATAAGCAAAGCCCATACCAGAATGGTAGGCCGATACCCTCGAGGTGATAAAATTATAATACCTTGAAATTATTGAATTAAGACGAAGGAGGTTCCGATGGTTTTTTGAAAGGGGCGAAAAACTCAGAGCATCGGGCCTCCAAACTGTAATTATTTGTTACAGACCTTGGAGCTTGTATTTTTTCACCAGGCGCGAGAGCTGGGGCCGGGCGATCTTCAGGGCGATGGCGGCGTGGGTGATGTTGCCTTGGGATTTTTTCAAGGCCGCTCCGATCAGGCGTTTTTCGAAGGCCTGCTGGGCCTCCCGGAAAGAGCCGTAGAGCGGCTCCGCTTCCCCCCTCTCCTCCCCGCGCGACGGGGACGCCGGCTCGAAGAGCTCACGCTTGTAGCGGAAGGCCTCGGGCTTGAGCAGCTCCCCTTCCGCGAAGACGCAGGCGTTGGTCAGGGTGTTCTCCAACTCGCGGACGTTCCCCGGCCAGGGATAGCGGCTGAGCAGGGCCAGGGCCTTGGCGTCAAGGCGCTTCTTCTTCCCGCCGTGGCGCCGCGAGAACTCCGCCAGAAAATGTTCCGCCAAGAGCGGCAGGTCCTCCATGCGCTCGCGCAGCGCCGGCACGCGGATCTCGACCACGTTCAGACGGAACCACAGGTCCTCGCGGAACCTTCCGGCCTTAATCATCGCGCGCAGGTCCTGGTGAGTCGCCGCGAGCACGCGGCAGTCCACGGGCCGCTCCTCCTTCGCGCCGACCGGGCGGAACTTGCCCTCCTGCAGGACGCGCAGCAGCTTGCCCTGGAGCCCGAGCGGCATGTCCCCGATCTCGTCCAAAAACAAGGTGCCGCGATGCGCCTGCTCCACCAGCCCGACGCGATCCGAGGTCGCGCCCGTGAAGGAGCCGCGCAGGTGGCCGAAGAGTTCCGACTCGAAGAGCCCCTCGGGAACCGCCTGGCAATTGAGCGAGACGAAGGCGCGCCCCTCGCGCGGCCCGTTGAAGTGGATCGCCTTCGCGATCCGCTCCTTGCCCACGCCGCTCTCGCCCAGGATCAGCACCGGGACCTCGACGTCGGTCACCCGGTCGAGGACCTGGAAGATCTCCAGCATCTTGGGGTGGCGGCCGACGATGTTCTTGTAGTCGTACTTGATCTTCAGCTCGCTCTCCGCGGCCTCCAGCTTTTTGCGCGTCCGGCTCAGGTCGCTCTGCACCTCGAAGAAGCGCCGCGCATTGGCCAAGACCTGCCCCATCCATTCGGCGAAGGGGTTCAGGGCCGCCGCCAAGGCGGGCTGGAAGGCCGCGCGTCGCTCGCGGTTGTCGAGGTAGATGGCGCCGAGGATCTCGTCCCCCGCCTTCAGCGGCAGGCAGACGATCGAACGCAGCTTCAATTGGTGGATGGATGCCGTCACGGAGAAGCGGGCGTCCTCCAGGGCGTCGACGGTGACGAGGGGCCTTCCCTTCTCCAGCACCTCGTTCGCGATCGACCAACTGATCTGCTCGGCGGGCTTCCGCAGCTTCGCCTGGTCGATATTGCGCGAGACGACGATGCGCGGCGCCGGCTCCTCCTTGAGGAGGATGAAGCCGCGTTCCGCGCGGGTCACCTCGATCATGCGGTCGAGGATCTTCTCCACGAGCGCGGAGAGGTCCAGCTCTCCCACCGATTCCTTTTGCAACTGGCGCAAGGCCCGCTCGAAGACCTCGTCGCCGAGCGAAGCGGACTCGGCGGCGGGCAAGGTGAAGCTCTCCATGGTTTGCAGCATCCTTTCCATCTCCCTTTGGGGAGAATTTTCCAAATACCGGCGTCGCCATTCCTCCGGGATCTTTTCCGCCAAGGCTCGCAGGCCGCGAAGCGCGGCCTGCAGCCGCGCCCTCGCCTCTTCCACGCGGCCCAGCTCGCGGAGGCAGCCGCCCCGGGCGTAGTCGAGGAGCACGCGGGCCTCCGCGTCGTCGGATTTTTCCAACTCGCCCGCCGCCGCGGCGAATTCCGCCAAGACATTTTCGGAAGCGCCCGACGCGGCCCACTCGAGGCGGGCGCGCAGGAAATGCAGGTGCCCCGCGAGGCGCGGCTCCACGGCCTCTCCCGGCGGCGACTCGGCCTTGGACAGGAGCGCCCGCGCGGCTTGGGGATCGCCCGCTTCCAGGAGGCACTCCGCCTCGTGGAGCAAGGCCCAGCGCGCGTCGACGGGTCGCTGCAGGGCTTGAAGCTCGCGTCCGCACTCCCGAAAGACCCGGGCGGCCTCTCCCGGGCGGCGCCGCTTGCGCAGCAGCTCGCCCTCGATCTGCCGGCTGTAGGCGGCGAGATACGACAGGCCGCGGCGGCGAAAGACCCCCTGGGCGGGCCGCAGGTCGGCCTCGGCGCCGTCCAAGTCGCCCAGGCCGAGTGAGAGATTGGCGCGGTTGAGCCGCACCCGGGCCGCCTCGCTCTTCTGGCCCAGGGCCTCCAAAAGGCGGAGCGCCTCGGCGTAGGCGGCCAAAGCCTCCATCGCCCGGCCGCGGCGATGGAAAAAATATCCCAGGCTCATCTGGAACATTCCCTCGTGTACGCGGTCGCCGGCCTCGCGACTCAAGGCCAAGGAACGGCGGAAATAATCCTCCGCCTGCTCCGGCGATCCTTTCTCGAGCAGGATGTTGCCGAGATTGTTGTAGGCCACGGCGAGCGGGGCGATCTCGCCGATGCGCCGCGACCAGGCCTCCGCCTCCGCGAAGGCCTCCCCCGCGGCGGAGACCTCCCCCAGGTAATAGCGCAGCACGCCGCGCGCGTTCAGCAGCGAGAGCCGCAGCCCCGGCGTGAGCCCGGTTCCGGCGGCCTCGAGCTCCTGGAAGGCGCGGAGCGCCGCGCCGAAATCCCCCATCCGGGTAAGGGCCTTGCCCCGAAGAATCGCCGCCTCCGGGCTCTTCGCCTTCTCCAGCAACCGCAGGGCCTTCGCCGGATAGCCCTGACGATGGTAGATCTCGGCCAGCAGGATCATCTCTTCGGAGTTGAGCGAGGCCTTCGCCTCGTAGAACCGGATCGCCTCGCCGTATAGCTCGAAGCCCTCTTCTTCGCCGGGCTCCGCCTCGGGGATAGCCATCGCCTCGAGGCCGAAGAGCGCGGCGAAGCGCGCCAGAGCCTCGCCGACCTCGCGGGGGCGGTCGGCGGGGGATTTCGCCAGCAGGCTCAGGACAAAGTCGCCGAATTCCACCGGCAGGTCGCCGTGCGGCGAGGGATGCAAGGGCGTGGCGAGGAGGTGCCAGCGCAGGACCTCGGAGGCGGAATCCGCCGAAAAGGGAAAACCGCCGCGCAGCCAGCGGTAGAGGGTCATGCCGAGGGCGTAAAGGTCGCTGGCGGGCCCGGGGGCGCGGCCGAAAATCAGCTCCGGAGCCAAGTAGGCCAAGGTTCCCGCAGAAATTTCTCCGGGCTCGGCCGCGGGGCGGGCGAAGCCGAGATCGACCAGCTTCGCGCCCTCGGCGTGCAGCAGGATGTTGGCTCCCTTCACGTCGCCGTGGACCAGGCCCTGGGCGTGGATCGCCTTCAGTCCCTCGAGGATCTCCAGCACCGTGCGCCGAAGCCTCTCCCAATCCCGCGGCGTCGCGGCGCGATCGAGCGACTCCCCCTCGATCCATTCGGTGACGAGAAACGGTCCCTCCGGCGCCGTACCGGCCTCGACGAGGCGCACGACGTTGGGATGCCGCACGGCCGCGAGTGCCGCGCCTTCCCGCCGGGCCTGCTCCGCGGCCGCGGCCGGAAAGAGCTTGAGCGCAAAGAGGCGCCCCGCCTTTTTCGCGCGAAACAATCGGGCCTGCGCGCCTTCGCCCAAGGGCTCGAGGAGCCGGTAGTCCTGGATCTGTCTCAAGATGTCACAAATTATTACAGAGGGGCCGGAGCCGGCCAAGCATTAATTCAAATTCACTACTCATTTTATGGTGTTATCTAGGAGCCCCTATTCCCCGGAAACGACGACTCGGTTGCGTCCGGCGTGCTTGGCCTCGTAGAGGGCGCGGTCCGCGCGCTCGATCGCGTCGGCGAGGGCCCCCTCCACCCGGGGCTTCGCGCCGCTCTCCGGGGGCGGAAGGGCGCGCAGCTCCGCGATGCCGACGCTCACGGTCACTTGGATCGCGGGAAAATCATCCAGCGGGATCAAGGCCTTCTCGACGGCCTGCCGGATCCGCTCCGCCGAGGCCTGGGCCCCCTCCCGGCCCGCGGCGCTGAGGAAGGCGAAGAACTCCTCGCCGCCCAGCCGCGCGGTGATGTCCTTGCGCCAGCGCACCGTGTGCGCCAAGGTCTGCCCCACCTCGCGCAGGACGCGGTCGCCGTTGGGGTGACCGAAGCGGTCGTTCACGCTCTTGAAGAAGTCGATGTCGATCATCGCCACGTAATCGGCCATTCCCTCCCCTTCCCGATTTCGCCGTTGGTCGATGAGGCGCCGCTCCAGCCGCGGCGTGATCCGCGCCAAACCCTGGCGGTTGCGCAGTCCGGTGAGCAGGTCGCGCTCGGCGCGATTTCGGGTCTCGCGGACGATGCCCTCGAAGTAATCGGCGAGCTCCAGGGCCTCGCGGAACAGGTCTTCCGGTGGAATCGAGGTCTCCCGCAGGGTCTGCAGCTGGCGCAGGCGCTCGCTGCGCAGCTGCAATTGGGTCTCGGCGGTGGGGCGCAGCGATTCCGGAGCGGCCTGGAGGCCCAAGCCGGGCAGGACCGGCTGCGGCGCCGGCGCGGAGGCCGCGGCCGGGACGGGAGGCGCGCTCGGCACCGCCGGCGGCAGGGATCTCAGCTCGCGCAGCTGTCCCAAGTCCAATTCATAGAGGCTCGCGAGGCGCTCCAGTTGGCGCGGGCTGGGGCGCCGCTGGTTGCGCTCGATCTGCTGCAGGATGTAGGGCCGCATCCCCAAACGTTTGGCGGCCTCGTGCAGCATCCAATTGCGGGACAGGCGCTTGCGCGAGAAGAACAGCAGCTCGCCCAGGCTTTGCCGGCCGAATTTGGCGTAATCGGCGAGGTTGGCCTCGTCGTCGGGGTTGCTGATGTAGATCGGCTCGCCGCGCGCGCTCGCGAAGCGATTCAGGTCGATATGGGGCGCGAAGAGGCGGTTGAGGACGCGGGCGACCTCCTCGGGACGCATATTCATTTCGCGCGCCATCTGCTCGAAGCCCCGGATATTGGGCCGCCGCGGGCCCAGGCCTTGCGCGGAGGCCTCGGGGGGAAACAGGTCGGATTCCTGCTCATGCTCGTGGATCCGATCCAAGACGAACTTCTGCACCTCCGGCGAGAGGAACTGCGTGCGATAGATGCGTCCATCCTTCAGCATCGAAAGAATGCGGCGGTTCACCGATTGACCGGCCTCGAGGGAGACGAGGGCATTGAGCAGCTCGGCGCGGAGCGGCCCGCTGACGCGGGCGTAGATCAGGCGCAGGACCTCCGCCAGAGCGCGCGCGTCCTGGAGGCGCAGCGCGCGGCGCAAGGACGGGAGGAGCGCCACGGCGCGCGGGATCCCGGGCCGGCGCCCGGCCTCGCGGGCGGAACCGCCTCAGCCCCTCGGTGGCGGCCATCTGCGCGATCCCGAGGCGCGAGATCGTCAACATCTCGGGCCTGCGGCTGGGGCCGGTCGCGGCCCCGCGGGGATCGGCCAAACCATGCCTCCCGCCGGGCGCGGGGTCCCGAGGCGGCGATCTCGGCCTGCCGGTCGAGCCCCGCTCCCCAGGCGGCGAAAGCGCGGACCGAAGGCGCGGCGGAGATTCCGCGACGTTGAATTGCAGCAGGAGGGCCAGGGGAGTCGATGAGTGTGGTGGCGCCGTCCAGGCGCGGGCGCAGGCCGGCCCATTGCTCGAGGGAGTGACCGAGGAGGATGCCGGTGAGCAGCCCGCTTTGCTGAAACAGCGTCCGCAGGGGCGGAACACGTTCAGCCCCAACAGGGCCCGCGAAGCGGCGATAGGCGGAACCCGAAGCCCAGCCCGCCAACTTCAATCCGCCGAGAACCAGATAACTCGACGCCGCATCCCGCCCCAAGGCGGCGGCGCCCCACTCTTGCGGCCGACCCAGCGCGGCGCCCGCGAGCCGTCCCGAAATGGTGAAGGCCGGCGCCTCCACCGCGAAGCCGGCCAGCGACGCCGCCGCGCGCGCGCCGAAGCCGCGCGTCCAGACGTTCGCCGGCGCGGCGACCAGGCGGCTCAGGGCCCCGAGGCGGGTCAGCCGGTAGGCGGCGCCGGCCGCGCCCAAGGCCAACAACGCCGCCGGATCGGAGGCCTCGGTCGCCAGGCGTCGCAGGAGGAATTCGGCACGGGGGCCCCATTCCCCGCGTCCGAGGATCGCGTCGAGTCGTGTTTGGAAGCGGCGCTGTAAAATCCGGCCTTCCCCGGTGAAGGGGGAAAGGGCCCCTACGGCGCTTGCATAAACTTCAACCGCCGCGCCTTCACGATGCCCCGCCTCCAACCGCATCCCCAGGTGCAACAGCCCCTCCCAAAACAGGGCCTCGTCCCCCTCCCCCGCCAGGGCCTGCAATTCCGCGCGGTCTCCCGCGCTCAGGCCGGGGACGGACCGAAGGCTGGCCGCGACGGAGCGAGCTGAAAATTCCGAAGGATTTGAAGGCACTTCTCCGCGGACCGACGGGAGGACCCCGCCGGGCGCGGCGAAATAGGATGTGGGTTCGTTCCTTACCCTGAACGACATGTGGGCCCCTCGACCGTTATGGATAAGGGTGGCTCGCCCCGGGGACCGGAAAGTTGCGGGAAATTCTAGGCCTCGCTCAAGAGGTAGCCGCGGATGAAGGGCTCGAGATCGCCGTCCAGGACCCGTTCGGCGTCGCCGACCTCGACCTCGGTGCGGTGGTCTTTCACCATTTTGTAGGGATGCAGGACATAGGAACGGATCTGCGAGCCCCACTCGATCTTCTTCTTCGTCGCCTCCACCGCCTCGCGCGCCGCGCGGCGCTTCTCCATCTCCTGCTCGTAGAGACGCGAGCGCAGCACCTTCATCGCCAGGGTCTTGTTCTGCAGCTGGCTGCGCTCGCTCTGGCATTGGACGACGGTGTTGGTGGGGAGGTGGGTGATGCGCACCGCGGTGTCGTTCTTTTGGACGTTCTGCCCGCCGCTGCCGCCCGCGCGGAAGGTGTCGATGCGGAGGTCGGAGGGGCTGATCTCGATCTCGATGTCGTCGCTGACCTGCGGGTAGACGAAGACGGAGGCGAAGGAGGTGTGGCGCCGCTTGTTGGCGTCGAAGGGCGAGATGCGCACCAGGCGGTGCACGCCGTTTTCGGCCTTGAGGAATCCGTAGGCGTAGGCTCCCTCGACGGTGATCGTCACGCTCTTGTAGCCGGCGCCCTCGCCGTCGGTGGAGTCGATCATCTGGGTGCGCCACCCCTGCTTCTCGCAGTAACGCAGGTACATGCGCGTCAGCATCGCCGCCCAATCGCAGGACTCGGTGCCGCCCGCTCCGGAATTGATGGTCAGGATGGCCGAGAGCCGGTCTTCTTCCTTGGAGAGCATGACGTGGAATTCGGCCTCTTCGAGCGCGGCCTCGGCCTCCTTCGCCTTCTGCTCGGCCTCGGCCCGGGCGGCCTCGTCGCCGGCCTCTTCGGCCAGCTCGAGCATCAGCGCGGCCTCCTCCACCTTGGTTGCATTGTCTTTGAAAAGGTCGGCCGTCGCCTTAAGCCCGTCGAGCTCCTGACTCAATGCCTTGGCCCGGACGGAGTCGTCCCAAAATCCCGGCTGGGTGGATTCGGTCTCAAGCTCGTCGATGCGTTTCAGCTTTTGGTCGAGGTCAAAGCCGCCTCCGGACGGCGGCGAGTTTCTCTTGGAGAGCGGCGATGCGGTTTTTCAACTCTTTCGACATAGGAAATCCTTCGTGGCCTCCAGGAAAATCGTCTCGACCCGGAAACTCATTGTGGGACCATTACGATAACAAATATACTTTATCCAACAGCACTCCAAAAAATCGGGGAAGATTCATGTCATTTTCAAGAAAAATTCAAGTGTTTTCAGCGGTTCTCTGCCTGCTCGCCCTCGCTCACTGCAGCGGCGGGGCCGGGATCGGCCCTTCCGCCCCCGCCGACGCCCCGATCGCCGGAGACAACGGGGTTGCCCAACACAACGTCGATCCCGGGAACAATGCCGGCAACAACCCCGCGGCCAACCCCGGGAGTGCCCCAGAGCCTGCTCCCGCGAGCCCCTTAGAGCCCGCTCCTGGCCCCCTTCCCGACAATGAGCCGGCCACCGTCATCTCTTCAAACCCCTCGGACGGTCAAATCCTGACGGCGTCCCTTCCCGCCATCAGGGTGGAGTTTAGCGCACCCATGGACCCCGCGTCGGTGAATCAGGCCTTCCAACTCGGCCGCACAACCTTCGGCTTTGCCGGTGCGGGAAATTTCAGCGTCGTGCCCGTCGCGGTCCCCGTGGTTTCTGACAACAACAGGGTCTTTGAATTTCCGATTATCGATCCTATAACGCGCGGGAGTTTTCGGATATCCGTCGGCGGCGAGGCGAAAGACGCCAATCAGACCCCGATACAGCAAGCATTCACCAGCAACTTCAGCATCAAGCCCCCTGTCGAGGACGGCCTGGATACTCCGCCTCAGGTCGTGAGCATCAACCCTCCGGATGGCAGCGACGGCGTCCCGCGTCAAAGCATCTTGCAGATCACCTTCAATCAACCCATGGCCACGGCCATCGTGAAAAACAATCTATCCCTCCTCAAGATCACCGTGGCCGCGGGTATCAATAACTTTAATGAAGAGGAGGTCGACGGTACCGTGACAGCCTGCCCAGACAAGAAAACTTTTTTAATCAACCCAAAAAACATCCTCGAACGCACCCAGAAATATAAAATCAGGGTCAAGGCCGACGCCAAAAACTCCAATGGGATTGCCTTGGGCGAAGAGGTGTCCTCCGATTTCGAAACAAAATTCGGCATCAGCGGAGTCGCTCTGGTGGATTGCCCTTAAAGTTCTTCCCATTACGAGGGCGACCGGATTCCCCTCCGAATCCAGGGGAAAATCGATAGGCCAAACAACAAAGCCAAGGAACCGAGCGGCAACAAATCTCCGGACCTCACGTAAGGCGAGAGATCGTCGTAAAACGGCAGACTCGAGAGAATATCCTCCCGGGTAAAAAGTCCGCCCTGCCATTGCACGCGTCCCAACCGGTCGATCTGCGAGCTCAAGCCGGTATTGGTCGCGCGGATCAAGGCGCGCCGGGTCTCCACCGCGCGGAACTGGCTGAAGACCTGGTGCTGGTAGGCGGCGCTGGAGCGCCCGTACCAGGCGTCGTTGGTGATGTTGATCAGGACATTCGCCCCCTTTTCCACCATGAGGCGAGAGATTTCCGGAAAAATGTCCTCGTAGCAGATCAGGACGCCCAACAGGCTGTCTTGGTATTTCAAGGGGTAGTAATCGGAGCCGGGCATCATCTCGCCGACCTGGGCGGTCATCTTGCGGGCGAAAAACAGGAAGTCCTTCCAGGGGACGTACTCCCCAAAGGGCACGAGGTGGCGTTTGTGGTAGTAGCCCAACAACCGTCCCCCCGCGTCGACCAAGAGCGCGGTGTTATGATACGGTCTATCCCTTTTCCGCTCCGAACCTTGGCTCGATCGCGAAATCGTGCCGAAAAGAATGTCGGCGCGCTCGGCGCCCAGGTCGTAGGAGACCTCGGGGGCGTCGTAGGCGAGATCGTACGGCATCGAGGCCTCCGGCCAGAGGATAAGCGTGGCGCCCTTTTGCTCGAGCAGCGTCGTCCCGGACTGGAAGGTCTCCAGGATCCTCGCCGCCGCCGAGCGCTGCCACTTCTCTTCCTGCGGGATGTTGCCTTGCACGACTCCGACTTTCAGGGTGCGAGTCGGCACCGCCAGGCCGTTGGCTATCCGGTAACGCCCATAAGCCAAGTTGGCCAGAACCAGGACCGCGGCGATCCCTGCGGTCTTGAGAGCTCGCGGCCGCTCGCCTCGCCGCCAGCGCACGACGATCTCGGCCAGGGCCTCGTTGCAGAACACCAAGAGCCACGTGACGCCGTAAACGCCGAACAGGTCCGCCGACTGGATGAAGTGGAGAAACCCGCCTTGGGAGTATCCGATCTGGCTCCAGGGAAAACCGCCCGCGGGGACGTGGCCGCGCAGGTATTCGATCCCGACCCAGACGAAGGGACGCACCCACAGCGCGGCCAGGCTGTTTTTCCGGCAGATCCACTGGCTGAGCCAAAAGATGATCCCGAAATAGGCGGAGAGCACCGCCACCAAGAGCAAGAGAGCCAGGACGCTGAGCGTCGGCGAGAGTCCGCCGAAGGAATTCATCGCCGTGTAGAGCCAGTACATCGCGATGCCGTAGTGGAAGAGCCCGGCGAAGAAGCTCTTGGCGAAGGCGGCCCTCGGCCGCGCGGAGCGGATCGCCAAAAACAGCGGGACCCAGGCGAAAAAGGCCATCCAGCCCAAGTCGGGAAGCATGTACCCGGCGAAGACGGTCGGGTAGGTGAATCCGGCGATCACGCCGCTCAGAGCCGCAAGGAGCCATCCCATGGCATCAGGCCTTTCCGCGAAAGGTAGTTGAGGTAGCGCGCCTCCAGGGCCTCGAAGCGCTTGGCCGCGCGGGGGCCGAGCTCGTGGTCGTGCCCTTGCAGGTGCACCAAGCCGTGGACCGCCAGGCGCAGCGCCTGCTGCGTCAGGGTCCGCCGCGCCCGGCGCGCCTGGCGCGCGGCCACCGGCGTCGCGATCACGATCTCACCCAGACACCAGGGCCGGCCGCCCTTCGGCGCTTGGGCGTCGATCGGGAAGGACAACACGTCGGTGACGGCATCCTTGCGGCGGTGCTCGCGATTCAGGGTCCGAATGCGCCGCTCGCCGACGAGGCTGATCTCCAGCTCGGCGCCGCCCAGGCCCTCCTTCCGCATCAAGGCCTCGAGGCAGCGGCGCAGGGCCGCCGGCCTTACGGGGGTCCCGGCGCGCGCGAAGAGCCTAACGGACATTCGCCTCGCTCTCGCGGGACCGCAGGTCCTTGATGGGGGTGACGGTGGCTTTCTTCTCCTCGACATCCGGATACTCGATGCGCTGGTGGTAGATGCCGACCAGGACGCGGACGAAGCTCTCGGCGATCATGTGGAGGTCTTTCAGCGTCATGTCGCACTCGTCGAGCTGGGCCTCGGTGAAATTCTTGTTGATGATCTTTTGGACCATCGCCTGGATCTTGGCGGGCGTCTTTTCCGGGATGGAGCGCACCGCCGCCTCGACGCCGTCGGCCAGCAGGATGATCCCCGCCTCGCGGGTCTGGGGCCGCGGGCCGGGGTAGCGGTAGTCCTTCTCGTCGACGCTGCCGCCGTTCAGCTGGGCCTGCTCTTGGGCCTTGTTGTAGAAAAAGGTGATGAGCTTGGTGCCCTGGTGCTGCGGGATGAAGTCGGCGATCCGCGTCGGCAGCTTGTATTCGCGGGCCAGCTCGAGCCCGTCCTTGACGTGGGAGGCGATGATCAGGGCCGACATCGAGGGCGCGAGCTTGTCGTGGCGGTTCTCGCCGCCTTGCTGATTCTCGATGAAGTAGCTCGGCTTGCGCATCTTGCCGACGTCGTGGAAATAGCTGCCGACCCGGGCCAGCAGCGGATTGGCGCCGATCTCCGCGGCGGCCGCCTCGGCCAAGACCGCGACCAGCTGCGAGTGATGGTAGGTGCCCGGGGCCTTGACGATCATCTCCTTGAGCAGGGGATGGTTGAGGTTGCCCAGCTCGAGCAGCTTGATGTCGGTGACGTAGTCGAAAAGCATCTCGGCCACCGGCGCGAGGACCATGACGAAGATCGCGGCGAGCAGCCCGCCCAAGAAGGCCAACCCCATGTTCATGAAGATATTGGGGATGTTGAGGACGTTGGACACGCTGACCACGGTCACCAGCTTGATGGCGAGCACCACCGCGGCGTTGACGGCGCCGACCATCACCCCCGCCCGCAGGATCGCACTGCGCCGCTCGACGTGGGCGATGGCGGAAGCGGCGACGATGCTGGAGATCAGGTAGTAGATCGACAGGTCGAGGTCGCCCTCCAGGAACATCCCGGTCAGGGCGCTGGCCACGATCGCGAAGACCAGCGAAATTTCGGAATTGAGGATGTAGCGCGTCAGCATCGCCCCGGCCGCGACGGGGATGGCGTAGTAGAGGGCCTGCACCGAGACGTCGAAAGGCAGCAGGTCGCGAAAGGCCGAGGACAGCGCGGCCGCGATCCGCACGCTGAGCAGCAGCAGGATGAGCACGCCGCCCAGGAAGTAGAGGTCGGCGCGCGTCGGGTTGAACTTGCGGATGAAGCGCTTCGAGAAGGCGTAAGTGATCAGCAGCAGGATCGAGACGAAGAGCGCGGTGCCGAGGAACTTGGTCGCGAAGCTGGTCTCGGTCTTGACCCTGCGGATGCCCTCGAGGATGACCAGGTGGTGCGGCTCGTAGCGGTCGCCGCTGCGGACGATGGACTCGCCGGCCTGGACCTTGATGATGACGTTGCGGACGTTGCCGACGGCGCGGGCTCGCCTGAGCTCGGTCTCGACCGCGTCGTAGCTCAGGTTCGGCCGCACCAGGCGGCTGGCGATCTCGAAGATCTGGGCCGCTTGGACCGCCTTGTCCTTCTCCTTGGGCGCCTGTTTGGCGCGCTCGAGCAAGGCGGTCTGGACGCCGTCGAGCGTCTTGATCCCGGAGAGGTCCTTGAGCTCGGCCTCGTCCTCGCTGGCGTTCTTTTGCTTCTGGACGTAGCGCAGGGTGACGCCGCCCTCGCCCGCGTTGGCGAGCTCTTTGTTGCCGGCCACGATCATCTGAGACATCGACTGGCGCATCAGGTTGCGCAGCGTGAACTCGGTGTCGACCGAAAACTCATCCTGCATCAGGGCCTTGACTTGGTCGTCGGTGGGCTGAAGACCCAGCGTCGCGAGCAGGATATCTTGAATCTCGTTGGTGTCGCCCAGGCGCTGAATCGCCTCGCGGGACTGCTGGAAGGCCTCATGGATGTTCTGGTCGATCTCGGCGAGGACGTTCTCGTCGAAGTCGAAGACCGGAGGCACGCTCTTCATCGCCTCCTGGCGGTTGATCTCGGTGGCGCGCTCGTCGACGATCTCGTAGTTCTGGTCGGACTTGATGTCCTTGGGGGCGACGCGGCCGACCTTCATGTTGGGCGGCAGGTAGTCGACGTGAAAGGACAGGACCAGCGAGATGGCGAAGACCAGGACGACGAAGACGATCCAACCGAAGAAGGCCGAGTGGAGGAATCGGTTCAAGGAGCTGAAATCGGATTTTTTGAAACCCCCGAGGAGGTTTCGCAGACTGCGGATGTGACGGTGCTCGCCCATGGATTCTTTTTGCCCCCGCTTATTTCGCGGCCCCTTCTCCCATGACCTGGATGGTGATCTCCCGACGGCATACCTTATTGTCGTCGAAATCGAAAAGCACAACCTCTTGCCAGGCCCCCAGCATCAGCTTGCCGTCCTGGAGGGGGATCGAGACGCTGAGCCCGATCAAGGCCGCCCTCAGGTGGGCGTCGTTGCGCCCCGACCCGGAACGCCGGTTGGGTCGCGCCCCCGACTCGGCCGGAATCTGGGTCTCGACCCATTTCTTCATCTCTTCGTGGATCTTGGGGTCGTTTTCCAGGATGGTCACCCCCGCCGTCGCCCCCGGAATCAGGATCGTCACCAGGCCGCTCGGCACCCCGGACTCGCGCACCGCGCGCTTCACGTCGTGGGTGATCAGCAGCACGTCGGTCTTGACCGTGGTGTTGACGTAATAATTTCTTAGAAAGATCATGAGCTTATGTTAATGCCCTCGGAGTTCGGGGGCAAGCATTCATTTTTTCATGCTAGCCCCTTCCCCCGCCGCCTTCAAGCCCCGCGGTCTTTTCCGCAGCGCGTCAGGGAAGGTCGGACTTTTTCGAGAAAAAATAGCGGGTTAAGACGCAATTCCTGCCCCTTCCCCGGACGATAAAGTTTCCGAAGGATCGTGGCCAAAGGCCCCCTTGACCGGGGGCGCAGGAAATGGATAATAAATTCTTGGAATTATGACGACTTCGATCAGTACAAGCAAATCGCGCCCCTTCTTTAAGAATAAGTACATCGAGTACCGGAAGATGTACGACGAGGCGCGGAATTTCTCCAAGAGCCTGGACACAGCCTCTTCGCCCTCGGCCCCTAAGGCCTCGAAGGATCCCCTTCCGCCCGAGCTTTCTAAAAACACCAAAGAAACCGGCAATAAAGAGCCGGTGACCAAGGATTTGGCCAAAAAGCCCGGCGAGACGCCCTACGGCGTGCGCCCCAGCGAGGCCGCCGGCGCCCCCGACCCGACTCTGCCGGTCTCCAACGCGCCCATCAACGTCCCCAGCACCGGCTCGGCCAACGAGCGCATGATGGCCAAGGCCCGCGAGTACGAGCCGCACATCCGCGCCGCCGCCGAGCGCTACGCCCTGCCGCCCGAGCTGATCGCCGGAGTCATCTGGCAAGAGTCGCGCGGCAACCCCCGCGCGGTCAGCCACTGCGGCGCCATGGGCCTGATGCAATTGATGCCCGCGACGGCGGCCAGCCTGGGCGTCAGCAATGCCTTCGATCCCGTTCAAAATATCGACGGCGGGGCCAAATATCTGCGCCAGATGCTCGACAAGTTCGGCCGGGTCGACCATGCCGTCGCCGCCTACAACGCCGGCCCCGGCAACGTCTCGAAGCACGGCGGCATCCCGCCCTTCCGCGAGACCCAGGACTACGTCCCCAAGGTCCTCGGCTACGCCAACAGCTACAAGGTCGCCGAGGCCTTCACGCAGAGCATCCCCTCCAACGCGATTCGCGTGTAACCTTCATCCGGGCGATTTGCTTTTCATTTCCGGATTCGTCCGTGCTATCTTCCCGACTGTGACGAGGCGCGCGAGGCGCTTCGCGTCCACCGAAGAAGAGCCGCCATGGGCAAGAGCAAGGCCGGAAAAAACAAATCCGCCGCGAAAAAGACCTACCCCACCGTCGCCCTCACCGGCAGCGGATACAAGGGCCTCTCCATCCTGCGCTGGTTGGAAAACAGCCCGGAGTTTCCGCGGGTCGTCTTCCTCGATCACAAGAAGCCGACCGAAGTCCTGAAAAAGACCAAGTACTACCGCATCGACCTGACCGAGACCCTGGCCGACGTGAAGCTCTACGAGATCCTGGCCGAGGAAAAGGTGGAAACCCTGATCCACACCGCCCTCCCGATCACGCCGCCGCGCAACATGGCCCGGGCCCACGAGCTGCTCTCGGTGGGCAGCATGTACGTCTGCAACGCGGCGGCCGAGGCGAAGGTGCGCAAGCTGATCCTGGCCTCCACCGCCGACGTCTACGGAGCCTTTCCCGACAATCCCGCCTACATCACCGAGAACCAGACGCCGCGCGGCTTCCTCAAATCCAAGTTTTTCGCCGACAAGATCGACGCCGAGCGGCAGTTTTTGAACTTCGCCAAAAAATACCCGCAGAGCGTCGTCACGATCCTGCGACCCGCCACCATCCTGGGACCGAAGATCCAAAGCTACAAGACGCGCTACCTCTCGCGCTGGTTCGTCCCGACGGTCCTGGGCTTCGACCCCCTCGTGCAGTTCCTGCACGAGGACGACCTGCTGCGCGCCTTCCAGATGGTGACGCTGCGGGACTGCCCCGGCATCTTCAACCTGGCCAGCAAGGGGGTGCTGCCGCTCTCCAAGGCGATCAAGCTGATGGGCAAGATCCCGCTCCCCTTGAGCCTGATCGGGCTCAAGTCGCTGGTCCAAACGCTGTGGTTCCTCGACATCTCGCCGGCCCCGGCGACGCACCTCGACTTTTTGAAATACAGCTGCGTGGTGGCCACCGACCGCGCCGAGGCGGCGGGCTGGACGCCGCGCTACACCTGCAAGGAGACCCTGCTCGAATTCGTCGGGGCCGAACGGCTCCGCGAGATCCGCCTGCAGGAGGAGACCGCGCCGCTATGAAATCCGCTTCCGACGCCCCGAACAACCTCCTTTACCTGCCCCGCGGCCGCGCGCCGGCCACCGCCGAGGAACGCCAGCTGGAAAAGCTCGTGCGCGACATGGCCAAGCGCCTCGGCTCGCTCGAGAAGGAGCTGGGCCGGCACCTCAAGGTCATGGAAAAGGAGCTGAGCTCCGCGAAAAACGGGAAGAACGGGACCCCGGAGAAGATCTACAAGGAGCTGAAGAACCTCCAGTCCCGCGTCGAGCCCGCCATGCAGGAGATCGTGGAGAAACTGAAGTCGACGGTGGAGGTCGAAAAGCGCGAGGCGGGCGGCGGGATCTTCGACTTCCTGAAGGGGCTGATCCCCGGCCTGGATTTCGTGGCAAGGCACCTGCCCCTCTCCCAGGAGAAAGAGGCGCTGGAGGAGGAATACGATCCCTTCGGCCGCGACCCCGCCTTCGAGCAGACGCTCAAGCCCTTCTTCGACTTCATGTACTACAAGTACTGGCGGGTCGAGACCCACGGCGTCGAGAACATCCCCAGCGCCGGACGCGCGCTGCTCGTCGGCAACCACTCGGGCACCCTGCCCTGGGACGGCAGCATGATCCGGCTGGCCGTCACCAACGACCACCCGGCGGGCCGCGACGTGCGCTTCCTGGTGGAGGACTTCGTCTACTACCTCCCCTTTGTCGGCACCTTCATGTACCGGATCGGCGGCGTCCGCGCCTCGCAGGAGAACGCCGAGCGCCTGCTCAACACCGACCACCTGGTCGCGGTCTTCCCCGAGGGCGTCAAGGGCCTGGGAAAATACTTCTCGCAGCGCTACCACCTGCAGCGCTTCGGCCGGGGCGGCTTCATCAAGCTGGCGATCCGTACCGACAGCCCGATCATCCCGGTGGCGGTGATCGGAGCCGAGGAGATTCACCCGCTGCTCTATAAGTCCTCGCTGCTGGCCAAGCCGCTCGGCATTCCCTACGTGCCATTCACTCCGACGCTTCCGTTGCTGGGCCTCCTGGGCTTCGTTCCCCTGCCGTCGAAATGGTCGATCTACTTCGGCAAGCCGATCGACCTGAGCGTCTACGGAAAAGAGATCCTCGACGACGAGCTGGAGATCCACCGCCTGAGCGAGCGGGTGCGCCAGACGATCCAAAATTTGGTCACCGATGCCTTGAAGAAGCGCCGCAGCGTGTGGCGGGGCTGAGTATTTAGGAAAAGACCTTCATCAACAACCAGACCGCGGGCGCGGAAACGAGGGGAATCACAAGATTGTCGTCCCATTTTTTGAGAGCGGCCTCCGCCAAAGCGGCCACCGCCGCCGCGGCGAGGGAGAAAACCCACAGTTCCCAGCCCCGCGGCTGGAAGGGTTGCAGCCCGTATGCGGCGATCCACAGCGTGCCCAACAGGCACGCCGCAAAGGCGGCCAGGCTGCCCTCGAGAGAGACGTGGGGCCCCAAGCGGTGCCTTCCCCAACGGGAACCGAAAATGCCCGCGGCGGTGTCGCCGACGGAGGTGTAATAAAGGGCCAAGATGCCCGCCGGCTTTGGGAAAATCAAAAACACCGCCAGAATGGCCCCCATGAACCAAGTCGCCGAGCTGATCTTGCCGCGCTCCCGTTCCCTCATGATGAGCCGCAACTTCTCGCAGATCTTCCGGTTGGCGGCGGGCGAAATTCTCCGGACGATTTCGGTGAGCACGGCGCCGGAAAAGCAAAGCGCCAATACGGTGATCACGGTGGACTCGCTTAGGCCCGAATATCCGTATAGCCAGAGGCCGAAAAGGCCGGCGAGCGTGTGAAAGGCCTTGCGCGGCCATTGCAATTGGGTCCGGCTGGCCATGACGGCCTTGCCCTCGTGGAGACGGAGCAGCAAGGGATGGCTTTGCAGGCTGCGCAGCGGATTGGCCAATTGACCGGCGGCCGAACGGATTTTTTGGAGGTAGACGACCCACTCTTCGCGAGATGCGGCCGTAGCCGTGACCCCCTCGAAGGAAAGGGAAATTTGTCCGTACCATCGGCGAACGCTCTGCTCGCAATTGTCGAGAGCCGCCTGAAATTCGCGGGCGATGTTGCGGCGCCCAAGTTCCCGAGGCAAACCGCTCAGCAACGCTCTCGCCCTTTGGGTGATCCCCTGCCATTCGCCGAGACGCTCGAAAATTCGCTCTTTGAACCGGAAATAAGCCTCCGAGGACGATTCACCCGCCAGACGTATCGAATCTTCCAGGCGAAGCATATAGACGCGCAACTCCTCGTCGATTTCGATCAGGCTTGATTGGATGACGAGGGTCGCGGCCACGGAAGGCCCATAGCAAAGGACCGCCCCAGGGGTCAACGGGGCGGAACTTGATTAATATCAAGAATCGCCGTTTAAACGACGTAGCGCTTGTCTTTGAGCTTTCGAGCCAAGGTCGCGCCGAATTCTTCCGAGCCCGACCGGCCCAATTTCCCGTAAATGTACTTCTTGCCGAGCTCGACGCCCGGCTGGTCGTAGGGATTCACGCCCAGGAGCCCCCCCACATAGACCGTCGCGATCTCGAAGAGGTAGAAGAGCTGCCCCAGCGCGTAGGCGTCGGCGCCGTAGAGCAGCAGCTTGAAGCTGGGAACGCCCGATTCCTTGAGAGACTGCTCGGTGGCGACCATCTCGGCGTGGAGGATCTCTCCGAAGCTCTTGCCGCCCAGGTAGCTCAGGCTCTCGATCTCGGGATAGAGCTTGGGAATCTTGAGGTCGGCGTCGTATTTTTCCTGCGTCCAGAGCATGACCATCTTGTCGCGCGGGCCCTCGACGTAAAGCTGCATCTGCGAGTGCTGGTCGCGCGGCCCGCTGGCCTGTATCGGCGTGATGCCGGCCCACACCTCTCTCCCCTCCAGGTCGTAGCGCTTGCCGAGGCTCTCCGCCCATAACTGGCGGAACCACTCGACGCAGCGGTTGAGCCGCTCGGAGTAATTGAACACGACCAAATTCTTGCGCCCGTGCCGCTCCGCCAGGATGGTGGTGACCATCGCGAGCATCGCGGCCGGATTGGTCCAAATGTCCTCCCCCTTGCAGCGCTTGATCAAGCGGATCGCGCCCTCGGCCAGCTCGCGGATCGAAACGCCGAGGAAGGCCGCCGGCAGCAGCCCCACCGGCGACATCACGGAAAAGCGCCCGCCCACTCCCGGGAGGATGTCGAAGCACTCGAGGTCTTCTTCCCTCGCGATCTGCCGCAGCGCCCCTTTCTGCGGGTCGGTGGTCATGATGAGATGGCGGCGGAAGCGCTCGGGGCCGAGCCGCTTCTTGAGCAGCTCGTAGAGGTACATGAACTGCGCCATCGTCTCGACGGTGTTGCCGGACTTGCTGACCACGTTGAAGACGCTGCGCTCGAGATCCAAGCCGTTGAAAAGGCGGCTTAGGTAGTCGGGATCGAGGGTGTCCAACACGTAGAGCCGCTTGACCGGCAAGGGGACCCCGCCGGCGAAGATCGGCCCGAAGATCGCCTCTTCGACGGCCTTGGCGCCGAGGCCGGAGCCGCCGATCCCCAGGACCACCATATTGTCGAAGGAGCCGCGCAGCTCCTCGGCGCGGCGCTCGATACCGCCTAAAACCTCGTCCAGATAAGGCAAGTGCATGAACTGCACCTGTCCGATCTCGTGCATGGCCTGCAGGGCCCGGTGGACTTGGATGAAATTGGGAATGGCGGCCTCGAGCTCGGACTCGGAAATCCCCGCCGCTTGCTGCGGGGCGAAGGCCTCGTTGAAATCCAGGTGAATATCGCGATGCGGCATCCCGCAAGATTACACAGCGCCGATTTTCGACTCAAGGAAATTAACGGAAGATCTCAGCGGATGCCGCGGCCGCTGAAATTCACGCCCGCTCCGCCCGGAGAGATGCTGATCGATCCGCTGTAGTATTGCTCGTTGGTCGGCGTGAAGGTCACGGAGACAGAGACCGATCCGTTGGCGGGGATGGTTCCGCCGGAGCTGCTGAGGGAAAATCCGTAACCGCCGCCGGAAATGGTGTAGTTCACCGCACAGCAGTTGGGATTGTTGATGGTGAAGTAACGGGTGGTCGAAGTATTGATCCGCTGGTCTCCGAAAGAGATGGAGCCAACCGAGACGGTGACGTTAGAGCAACTTTGCAGAGGAACGGCCTCGGCCCCCTCCGAGAGCTCGGGAAGCTCCTTGGTCGAGCTCAACAGCGAGCGGCCCGCGAAAAACTCCGCCCGCCGCATCAGGGCGGCCGCGGGATCGGTGAAACTTTGGGAAAGGAAATCGCGCGGCGAGACGAAAGAAGGCGACCCGAGGTCACCTTCCACCCCGCATGCGGAGGCCGGGGAAACGTCCGAGGTCGCGCCGGGAACCAACACCTCGCGGAGGGCATTGGCCAGAATCAAGGAAGGCATCGTCGTCATGGGATTCCTCTCGAGGAGGAAGAATGGCTTGAAAATCGAAGGCTTGTCAACGAATCCTTAAGCCCGACTTAAGGACCGGCCCGCCCATCTTCCACCCGCCCTATTATCGGCGGAAAATCCCTCGAGTTCCGGATTATTTGGGACCGCCCTTGCCGTGGCCCTTGGCGCCCTTCCAGCCGCCGCCCTTGCCGTGGCCCTTCCCGGACTTCTTCCAGCCGCCGTCATCGTCGTTGTCCCACTTCCCCTTCTTGACCTTCACGCCATCGTCGTCGTCGACCACCCAATAGCCGCCCTTGCCCTTCCCGGGCCCGCCCCACAGGCCCATCTTCTTGGCCTGACCCGGCGGAATCCAGAGGCCGTACTTCTTCGCGATGCCCGGGGGCATCCAATAGCCGTGTTCCTTGTGCACCGGATAGATCAGAAATCGGGTGAAGTCGGGGCCGCTCAAGGGAATCTTCGGGAACAAGATCGGGTTGACTTGGAGGATGTTTTGCAAAAAATGATTTCGAGTCGTTTGAATGTAATAGGAATCCGTTACCGGGCTGCCCATGGCCACCAGGGGCGCGACCGCGAAGCTCTGCAGGATATTGGAGTAGCTCATCCCCATCTTTCGCATCATCCAGACCGATAGCGGCAGTGTCCCCGCGGCCTGGGCGATCTGCATGATCGCGGGCACCTCTTCCGCGGGCGCCAGGAGGGCCGGCGTCACCTGCTGGGGCGCGAAGCCGTAGGCATTGCCGTACAGCTGTTCGGCGCGGCGCGCCTCGGGCGACCCCAGGTCGATGTTGACCAGGTTGATATCGACGGCCTGCGCGCTCGGCAGGGCCAGGGCGAAGACGGTGACGAGGGTCAAAACTTTGCAAATGGTTCTCATGGCTTTCTCCTTATGCCTGCTTGCGACGCCCCCTCCGGAGCAGGGTCACAATTATTTATTTTTGCCTTTGCCGGGGCCGGGTTTACCCGAAAACTCCCTCGATTTCGAGGGGCCTTTTCCCTCTTTGCCTTCCGGGCCGCGTTGCTCGGGCTTGCGCCATTCGGGACGGCCCTTGGGATCCTGGGGCTTGCCCGGTTTCACGCCCTTTTGCGGCACCGGCCCATGGAGCTCCGACGGGCCCTTCGCCTTCGGGGCCTTGTCTTTCTCCACGGTCGCGGGCGCCGCCGGCGGGGCGGAGACCCCCCGCTTCGGAGCCGGCTGCGCCGATACCACCCCGTGGCGACGGGGCTGAACCGAGCGGGCCTCCGAGCCGATCTCCTCCCAGGTGAGCTTGCCGCCCCGGGCCTTGCGCTGCAGGCCCTTTTCGAGCTCCGCGGGGGAGCTGCCGTTCAACAGCGCGGACTGGACCTGAAGGATCGCCCGGCGCCGCGCCGGCGACTTAAATTCCGCGGCCTCGCCCGGGACCGTACGGTCGACGAGCGCCGCGGCGGTCTCGCCGCGCCGCCGGGTCTGCCGGAGGGCCGGGGCGATCTTCTCCGGCGGAATCCCCTTCGCGAGACCCTCGTTGGCCTTGAGCAGGTAGGGCTCGGAGGGGATGCCGCGTGCCTCGAGCGCCCGCGCCTCCTTCAGGACCCCCAAGGTGAAATCGCGGGGGACGCCCTGGGCCGAGCTTTTGGCCAAAAAGGCGCCTAAGGCCGGGCTCGAGGCGCCGAGCGCCGCGGCCTCGCGGGCGATCTCGGGATCGCCTTGAGCGCGGGCGGGCGCGGCGGCCGCAAGGCCGAACAGGAGGATCCAAATGACGAGGGTCTGCTTCATCTTACAAATTGATCACCGAGTTGCGTTGTCCGAAACCGTCCTCCACCCAGCGGTCGGCCGCCGGGTCGGCCACCCACCGCTTTCCGTCGACGACGAAGGCGTAGCTGTAGGTGCCCTCCGCCAGCGGGACCTCGACGGTGAAGACCCCTTCCGCGTCCGCGGAGGGCGCCAAGACGGACGGGGTCCATTGGTTGAAATCGCCGGCGACGGCAACCTGCTTGGCACCGGGCTGGCGCAGGGCGAAGCGCACGAAATACACCTTTTGCCCCTCGGGACCGAGGGCCTCGCGCACGCTCAGGGGCGGGCCCATGGCGGGCTCGCGAAAATATCCTATATAAAGGACGCCGGCCAAACCCGCCGCGAGGGCGGAGGCCGCGGCCAGCCTGGGAAACGAGAGCCAACGCCCGCGCAGACGCTCCCAGAGACCGGGCGCATCGAGGCGTTCCATCACCCGCGCCGTGAAGTCGGCCGGGAGCGGCGGGATCTCTCCGCGCGTCGCTCCTTGCAGGCGCTTCGCCAGGGCCTCGGCGCCTTCGCCCAACTCGGGCTCCTCGCGGAGGGCGGCGGCGATCTCCTCGTCCGAGAATTCGGGGCCGAGGAGTTCGCGCAATTTTTTTTCGTCTTCTTCTTGCGTCATGGCTGCCTCTCCAATCGTCTCCGCAGCTGCGCGAGGCCGCGGGCCACGCGCATCTTGAGGTTGCTGATCCCCTCCCCGCTGTGCTCGGCCATCTCCTCGTAGCTCAAGTCGCCGAAGTAGCGGAGCAGCAGGGCCTCGCGATAGATCTCCGGAAGCCCGTCCAGGGCGCGGCGCAGGGACTCGGCCTCGCTCCCAGCGATCAGGTCGGCCTCGGGGGAGGCCGCGGGGGCCGGCTGGGCGTTGAGGAATTCGGGGTCCAGGCGGGTCTCGGGCCGCCGCCGGCGACTGCGCCAATCGTCCCGGCAGGCGTTGAGGGCGATCTGGTAGAGCCAGGTGGAAAACTTGGCGTCGCCCCGGAATCTCTCCAGCTCGCGATAGGCCTTGAGAAAGACCTCCTGCGCCAGCTCCTCGGCCCGCTCCTTGTGTCCCAGCCAGCGATAGACCAAGCGAAACACCCCGTTCTTGTGGCGGTCGACGATTTCGGCGAAGGCCCGCCTTTCCCCTTGCCGACAACGGCGCAGGGCCTCGAGATCCGGGTCATCACTCGGGCTTTGTTTCCGGTTCATGCGAATCCTGAAACCTGAGGCTCCGCTGCCATGGATTGCGACGCCGGCAGGGGGCGGGCGTCACAGCGGGCCTCGAAAAAACCTTTGGAAATAGGTCAGGCCGCGTCCCGATACAACGGAATTTGGGTTTGACCCAAGTCAAGGAAAGGGTATAAGTAAGTAAATACTTACTTTTATGTCCGTCGCCAAGACCCAACGCCTGTCCTTTTCGGAACGGGAGGCCCGCATCCTGGAGGCCGCCGGCCGGCTCTTTTCCGAGCGCGGCTTCGTCGGCACCACCACCCGGGCCATCGCGCTGGAGTCGGGGGTGAACGAAGCCCTGCTGTTCCGGCACTTCAAGACCAAGGAAGACCTGTATACCGCCCTCCTCCAGGTCAAGCTGGAGGATTTCGACGCCCAGGTCGCCCCCGAGCTGCGCAAGACGCTCGAGCTCCCCATCGCGCAGGGCCTCTTCGAGATCTCGAAGATCATCGTGCATAAACACCGGGAGAACCTTTGGTTCCTCCGGGTCATGCTGTTCGCGGCCCTCGAGAGTCATCACCTGGGCCAGCTCTTCTTCAAGCAGAGGCTGCCGCTCTTGGAATTCCTGCAGGAGTTTTTCCATCAAAAGATCCGCGCGAAGGAGGCGCGGGGGCTCGACCCCGCGATCCTGGCCCGAGCCTTCATCGCGATGATCCATCATTATATCCTCATCACCCTCGTCTTTAAGGCCAAGGACCATTTCCCCCTGCCCGAGGACGCGATGCTCGAGAGCTTCGTCGACATCTTCACGAAGGGGGTGAGGCCGTGAGACGCCTGCTCGTCACAGCTATTTTGATCTTCGGCCTGTCGGCGGCCCTCCCCTCGCGCGCCGCCGAAAAAAAAATGAGCCTGATGGAATGCTACGAGCTGGCGCTGGCCCGCAGCGAGGAGGTCGCGATCAGCGACCAGGAGATCGTCCGCGCCCAGACGCTCTACACCCAGGCCCTCGGCGCGGTGCTGCCCAAGCTCTCGATCAACGTCCAGGAGATCCTGCAGGATTCCTCTTCGCAGAGCGACGGGGCGGGACAGGTCGGCAGCACCTTCACCCAGTTCAGCCGGCCCTCCGTGGCGGTGACGCTCAAGCAGCCCCTCTTCAAGGGATTCAAGGAATTTCGCGCCCTCAAGCTGGCCAAGGTGAACGAATCGCAGAAGCGCCTGCTCAAGCGCAACGCCGAGCGCCTGCTGTTCCAGGACGTCGTCATCGCCTTTTTGACCATCGTGAAGATCGAGCGCGACATCGACATCTTCCAAAAGATCCTCCAGGTCGAGCGCCGCAGCATCGCCGAGCTGAAAGAGCGCGTGCGTCTCGGCAAGTCCCGCGACAGCGAGGCGGCCCTGCTCGAGACCGACGTGGCCCTCAATGAGGCCCAGCTCGAGCAAAAGCGCGGCGAGCGGAAGATCGCCTACGACACCCTCGCCTTCCTCACCGGGCTCAATCCCCAGCCGCAGATCGAATACGGCTCGCCGCCCACGCGCGACCTGAAGCCGCTCGAATACTACGCCGGGCTGCTCGAGGCCCGCCCCGACGTGCAAGCCGCGCGCGACGCCGTGCAGCTGGCCCAAGGCGAGGTGAAGATCCGCCAGGGCGACCTGCTGCCCCAGGCGGACGTCACAGCCAACTATTACCCCTACCGCGCCGGCTTCCAGCGCGACATCAAGTGGGACGCGACCTTCAACGTGGGGATCCCGGTGTTCAACTGGGAGACCGTCGGGCAGATCCGCGAGGCCAAAACCCTGGCCAAGCAGGCCCAATTGCAGGAGGAGCTCACGCGGCGCGGTGCCGGCACCGAGGTGCAGAAGTCCTACGACGGCTACGTCTCCTCGCGGAACCAATTCCAAAAATTCCAAAACGCGTCCGATAAGGCCCGCGTCAGCTACAACCTGCAGGCCAAGGATTTCACCGACAGCCTGATCAACACCCTCGACCTGCTGCAGTCGCAGCAGACCTGGCTGGACGCCCTCCGCCGGCGCAACACGGCGGAGGTGCAGACCTGGCTGGATTGGCTGGCCCTTCAAGTGACCGCGGGGGTGATGCCGTGAATTTAGCCGATATCTCCATCAAGAACCCCGTCTTCGCCTGGATGCTGATGTTCGGTCTCATCCTGTTCGGCGCGATCAGCGTGACCCGGATGGGCATCAGCGAGATGCCGGACGTGGACTTTCCCGTCGTCAACATCTCCGTCACCTACGAGGGCGCGGCGCCGGAGATCATGGAGTCGGACGTCGTCGACGTCATCGAGGACGCCGTGCTCTCGATCCAGGGCATCCGCAACATCACCTCCTCCTCCCGTCAGGAGGAGGCGAACATCACGATCGAGTTCGAATTGAACCGCGACATCGACGTCGCTCTGCAGGAGGTGCAGACCAAGATCGCCCAGGCGCAGAACCGGCTGCCCACCGACATCGACCCGCCGATCGTGACCAAGACCAACCCCGAGGACCAGCCGATCATGTGGATCTCGCTCTCCGGGGACAAGCCGCTGCGCTTCTTGATGGAGTACGCCCGCGACCAGCTCAAGGACAAGATGCAGACGGTGAGCGGCGTCGGCGAGGTCCTGCTGAGCGGCTTCGTCGAGCCCAACCTGCGGATCTGGATCGACCCCAAGAAACTGGACGCCTGGGAGCTGACCGTCCAGGACGTCATCGACGCCGTCCAAAGCGAGCACCGCGAGATCCCCGCGGGCCGCATCGAGACGAAGGAGAAGGAATACAACCTGCGCTCGATGGGCGAGGTCTTCACCCCCGAGGAGTTCGGCAACATCGTCATCCGTACCCGCGGGAGCCAGCCGATCTACAAGCCGATCTACATGCGCGACGTGGCGCGGGTGGAGGCCGGCCTCGACGACATCCGCCGGATCAGCCGCACCAACGGCCTGACCGCCGTCGGCCTGGGGATCAAGAAGCAGCGCGGCTCGAATGCCGTTGCCGTCGCCGACGCCGTCAAGGCGAAGATGGACGAGATCCGCCCCACCCTCCCCGAGGGCCTCAAGCTGGCGGTCAACTTCGACTCGACGCGCTTCATCAAGCAGACGGTCAACGACCTGCGGCACGAGCTGGTCCTGGCGGCCATCCTCACCGCGATCGTCTGCCTGCTCTTCCTGGCCTCCTTCACCTCGACCTTCAACATCCTGCTCGCGATTCCCGTCTCGATCGTCGGCAGCTTCACCTTCCTCTACTTCGCCGGCTTCACGATCAACAACTTCACGATGCTGGGCCTCATCCTGGCAATCGGCATCGTGGTCGACGACGCGATTATGATTTTGGAGAACATCGTCCGCCACCAGGAGATGGGCAAGACGCCGATGCAGGCGGCCAAGGACGGCGCGCGCGAGATCACCGGCGCGGCGGTGGCGGCGACGCTCGCGATCATCGCGATCTTCATCCCGGTCATCTTCATGAAGGGGATCATCGGGAAGTTCTTCTTCCAGTTCGGCGTCACCATGGCCGTCGCGGTCGGGCTCTCGCTGATCGAGGCCCTGACGCTGACCCCGATGCGGCTCTCCTACATGAAGGTCAAGCACGGCGACCAAAACCGCTTCGGCCGCGCGGTCGACGGCGTCTTCGGCGGCTTGATCCGCGTCTACGAGAGGGTCCTGAGATTCTGCCTGAACTGGCGCTGGTCGGTGATCTTGGTGTCGGTCGCCCTCTTCGCCGCCTCCTTCCTGGTGCTGCCGAAGGTCAAGAAGGAATTCGTCCCCGCCCAGGACCAGAGCATGTTCCTGATCCGCCTGCAGACCCCGCTGGGTTCCTCGCTGGCCTACACCGACGGCGTCATGAAGCAGGCCGAGGCGATGATCTCCAAGCACCCCGAGGTCGTGCGCTATTTCGCCGCGGTCGGCGGCTTCGGAGGGGGCGAGGTCAACACCGGCATCGTCTTCGTCACGCTCAAGGACCCCAAGGACCGGCCCGTCGACCCGAAGTTAGGGCGGCCGCTGAAGCAATCCGACTTGATGTCCAGGGTCCGCGAGGAGCTCAACACCCTCCCCGACCTGAAGGTGGTCATTCAAGACCTCTCCACCCGCGGCTTCACCGCCCAGCGCGGGTTTCCGGTCGAGTTCACCGTGCGCGGCCCCGATTGGGAGAAGTTGACCCAGGTCTCGGAAGACCTGATGAAGAAGATGAAGGGCAACCCCTATTTCGTCGACGTCGACACCGACTATCAATTCGGCCAGCCCGAGATCCAGATCACGCCCAACCGCGACGCCGCGCAGGCGCGGCAAGTGAGCGTGGAGGACATCGGACGGGTGATCAACGCGATGATCGGCGGCGCCAAGACGGGCAAGTTCACCGAAGCGGGCCACCGCAACGACATCCGCGTGCGCCTGGAAGAGGACGCGCGGCAGAGCTCGAAGGACATCGACCGGCTTTACGTGCGCAACCAGCGCGGCGAGCTGGTCAAACTGAGCGACGTGGTGACGATCAAGCAGCGCGAGACCTTGAAGAGCATCACCCGCAAGGACCGCGAGCGCGCCATCGGCATCTTCGCCAACGTCGGCCCGGGCAAATCGCAGGACGAGGCTCTGAAAGAGGTCGACAGGCTCGCCAAGGAGACCCTGCCCGCGGGCTATCGCACCGTGTTGAGCGGCTCGGCCGAGACCTTCAAGGAGTCTTTCCAGAGCCTGCTCTTCGTATTGGTCTTGGGCATCATCGTGGCCTACATGGTGCTAGGCAGCCAGTACAACAGCTTCGTCCATCCCTTCACGGTCCTGCTCGCCCTGCCCTTCAGCGTCTCCGGCGCCTGGCTGGCGCTCTATCTGACGCACCAGTCGCTGAACATCTACAGCTTCATCGGCGTGATCTTGCTGATGGGCATCGTGAAGAAGAACTCGATCCTGCTGGTCGACTTCACCAACCAGCGCCGCGAGGCGGGCCTGGACAAAACGGAGGCCCTGCTCTCCGCCTGCCCGCAGCGCCTGCGGCCGGTCCTGATGACCTCCTTCGCGACCCTGGCCGCGGCCGTCCCGCCGGCCTTAGGCCTGGGCGCCGGTTCGGAGACCCGCGTCCCGATGGCGACGGTCATCATCGGCGGCGTCTTCATCTCGACCCTGCTCACCCTCTTCGTGGTGCCCTGCGCCTACAGCCTGCTGGCGCGGCTGGAGCGGAAGAAATACCACGTCGAGGAGCTGGAGGAAGCGCCGGAGGCGGCGTGGGAAGACGAGGAGAAGCGGGCGCGGGCTTGAATTGTTTTAATAAATCTGACTTTAAATTGCTAAATTAAATGAAATTCGGCAAAATACTTGCGTGATTAAATATTATGAAAGAAAACTTAATATTAATCAGCTGTTAAAGCATAAATCCCTTTTCTTGCTGGGTCCCAGGCAGACCGGGAAAAGCACCCTCCTTCAGCACCAATTCCCCCAAGCCAAGTCCTTCAACCTGTTGCGCGCCGATACCTTTCGCGATTTAAGTTCGCGCCCGGAATTACTCCGGCAGTCCCTGAGGCCCGAGGATCGCCTCGTGATCCTCGATGAAATTCAAAAGCTCCCGGCCCTGCTGGACGAGGTCCAATTCCTCATCGATCAAGACCCGCGGCGTCGCTTCATCCTGACGGGCAGTAGCGCCCGCAAGCTCAAACGAAGCGACGCCAATCTGCTCGCGGGTCGCGCTTGGATCTGTCATTTGCACCCGCTCGTCTCGGCCGAGCTCGATTTCCAGCGGCTGACGGACCGCCTCAACCGAGGCAGCCTGCCGGCGGTGATCGACTCGCCGCTCCCCCTGGAAGATCTCAAGGCCTATGTCGGGACTTATTTACAGGAAGAGATCCGGGCGGAAGGTTTAACCCGATCGATCGAAAATTTTTCGCGATTCTTGGATACGGCGGGTCTGACGAACGGCGAGCTGGTCAACTTCACCAAGGTCGCCAACGATGCGGGGCTCCCGCCGAAAACCGTCCGTGAATATTATCAGATCCTCACGGACACCTTGATCGGCTTAATGATTCCGCCTTTTCAAAAAACCGCGAAGCGGAAACCCGTTTCCACCGCCAAATTTTATTTCTTCGACGTCGGCGTCGCGAATTATCTGATGCGCCGCGGGCAAATTTTGCCGGGTTCGGCGGACTTCGGCCGCGCCTTGGAACATCTCGTCACCCTCGAGGTCCGCGCCTATCTGGACTATTCGCGGATCGACCTCCCATTGACCTTTTGGCGGAGCCAATCCAAATTCGAAGTCGACTTGGTCGTCGGAGATCACCTGGCTATTGAAGTCAAGGCCAAGGAACGGATCACCGACGGAGATTTGAAGGGACTTCGCGCGCTGGCGGAAGAAATGCCCTTAGGCGAAAAAATTGTCGTGAGCTTAGAAACGTGGAACCGTCAAACCGAAGACGGGATTCAAATCCTGGCCGTCGAGGAATTTTTTCGAAGACTTTGGAACGGCGCCATGATTCCTACGACCCCGCCGATTTCCCTGCCGGACGGGACCGCCCTCGCCTCGATCGCCGAGGATCGCGGGGAGTGAGGCAAGGCTCCGGACCTATTTCTTTTTCAAGCTGATTTCCATCCCGAACACGCCGCCGCCGACCTTGGCGACGGTGTCGACGGGCGGCACGGTCAGCGGCGCCGCGACGACGAGCTTCATCTCGCCGGCGTCGTTCAAGGGCGAGCCTTCGAAGCTGATCGTGCCGCCGACCACCTTGGGCGCCTTCGAGCTGTCGATGGTCACGCTCCCGGTGGTGAGGGTGAGATTGCTGAGGTTGACGACGTTCGATCCCGAGAAGGCCACGCCCTCGAAGGTGAGCACGCCGTCGTCGCCGAAGGGGGCCTCGCCGGTCTCTTCGGCCAGTTTGATCTCCAGTTCGGTGAGCGGGGAGCCCGCCGGCAGCGGGAAGGTGATCTTGGGCCAATTCTCCGGAAGGATCTTCACCTTGCCGCCCTCGACTTCGCTCAGCTTCAGCGTGCCGCTCACGGCGGTGGCGACGTCCAGGTCGGTGACGACGTTGGAGCCGTTGTCCTGGTGGCTCAGCGTGGTCTTGACGGCGGTGACTTCAAATTCTTGCCCGGTGCCGCCGTCGGTCGTGCAGCCCGGCGCAGCGGTCGCTGCCTTCCCGCGCAGCTCGATCTGCATGACGCCCAGCTTGGGCCCGTTGAGGACGATATCCAGGTAGGTGTTGTGGAAGGCCTCGGCCTTGGTGATGACCTTGGGCGTGTAGCTGACCTTCACGGTCATGACCCCGCCCGGCGGCAGGATCATCTCGGTCACCATGTTGTTGACGGCCTGCTTGACAACGTTGCCGACCGTCACCTCTTCCACCTTGAAAAACTGAAAGTAGGTCTCACCCTCTTCCAGGGTCTCCGGGCGATTGCCCTCCTTGTCGAAGTCGTTGGTGCCGAACTCGAAGTGCACGCCCTGCACCCGCTGGGGCTCTTCGGAATCGTTGTTGCGGATTTGGATGGTCTTTTCGGCCTTCACGCAGGCCGTGGTCTCGAGATTGGCGATCGCCACGATGCCGCTGATCTGCGGCGCCCCGCCCCCGCAGGCGGCCAGCGCCGCGAGGCCCAGGAAAATCAGGAAGAATTTCAGCAGATTCCGCTTCACAACACACCCCTCAAAATCGCAAGATACCCCCACGGCAACCCTTCTTCTTGGTGTATCGGCGGGAGATCATAAATGTTGTGGGAATTCAAGAACTTGATGACAAGGCGCGTCAGGTGGGGCGGGCGGCGGGCGGCGCTGGGCCTGCTCTTGGCGTCGGCCATGATCCCTTCCCCTTTGCCGGCCCAGTCCTACCCCCGGGGCAACGGGCAGGTCCGCCTCTTTAACTATCACTTGAATGAATTCGCCGAGATCCGCTTTCGCGATGGCGAAAAGATACTCCCGGAAGGACTGAACCAAGTCAACGCCCTGCTCCGCTCCCGCGACAATTCCGCGCAGGCCCCCATCGACCCGAGGCTCTTGGACTTGGTCGATCACCTCCAAGACCGCTTCCAAGCCGACACCGTCGAGATCATCTCGGGCTACCGGCGCAAGGAGTTCAACGAGAGCCTCCTCAAGAGCGGCCGGGCGGTAAGCCCCGTCAGCCTCCACACCCAAGGACAGGCCCTCGACATCCATATCGACGAGGTGCGCGAGGAGACCCTGCGCGACTACCTGCAGGGCTTGGGGCTGGGCGGCGTCGGCTACTACGGCCCCATGGACTTCATCCACATCGACGTCGGGCCGGTGCGCCGCTGGGGCGAAGGCGCCGGGACGCGCAAATTGGTGGGCGTCCTTCGGCCCGAGGCCCCGGTGCAACTGACCAGCGACAAGAACGACTACCTCCCCGGCGAGACCCTCCTCTTCACCTGGACGCTTCCCGAGGACCTCTCCCCCGACCGGGTGCAGGGGCTCAGGCTGGAGCTGTTCCGGCGCGGGAAATGGATCGCCTGCCCGGTCGCCGAAACCGGGACCCAGGAATTCCGCCTCCCGGCCGCCAGCCTGCAATGCGAAGGCGCCGGCCAGGGCCCCAGTTACGGCAAGTTCCGCTGGGTCTTCCAGCTGCCGGGGGATCCCGCCCCGCACTCCTCCAACGAGTTTTATCTGAAAAAACTCTAGCTCTGACGCGGCGTTCCATTCCTTTTCTCACAACCTTCTCGAGCGGCCCGCGACAAGGCCTTGTTCCACCCTAAGCAGTACCTAGAAAGCGGTTTTTCGAGCGAGGTAAGGATGACGATCGGCTTTCCAAGGACGGCGCCGGGACCGGAGGGGCTTTTCGGGCACGGGGCCGCGACGACGCCTGCGAGCGAGGCTGTCGCTGAGACGGATTTCGGCGTCCAGCGCGGGCGGATCCTTGCGCAGCTGGAAGGGCGCTTGCGAAGCGGGCTGTCCGAAGCGGACCGCCGGGAATTGGCGGCGCTGGGGGCGGAGCCGGACCCCTCCTTATTTTTTGAATCCCTGTTAAATTTTGGCATCCGGAAAGAGCGGGACGGCGGCTTGGAAGCGGCCGCTGAGGTCTATGCCGTCGTCGTAGGGGCCGTTCGCGAACGGCCCCTACAGCGTCGCGCAGAAAGAGAACTCAACGCCTTGCTCGGCCGCGGCGCCCTCGGTCCCCGCGCCGAGTTCCTCCTCCGCAACCTCGCCCATCAAGCCAGCGAGCCCGGCGCCCTCTTTGCCATGGGCGCGGCGGGCGCGGTGTATCGCGTGACGCGGCTGGCGACCCTCTCGCGGCTCGCGGGGGCCTCAAGCCCGAGCCTCTTCGCGCAGGTCTTGGGCGCGGGGCGCCTGGCCTCGCTCGCGGGCTTTGCCGCCGAGGCGCCGGCCTTCGTCGCCGCGGGACGGCTGGCGGGCGCGGCGCTGGGGCATCGGCAGGAGAGAAGCGCCGCGGCCTGGGGGCGGGACCTTGCCTCCAGTTATTTGATGTTAGGAGGGTTGCGGTTGGCGGGCTGGGCTGTAGGTGCGAACCTTGTGTTCGCCCGCGGGCAGGGATGGGGAGGGCGAATACAAGGTTCGCCCCTACAGACCCTATTCCAACAGACTGGAATGCTGACCGGCATCCTGCTCGGCCACTCACTCGAACAATACGCCGGCCTCCGCCCCGCTCACGACGGCGCCACGACCTTGGTCGATTCCCTCGCCTTGCTGCTGCAATTCCACGTCGCGGGCAATCTCAGCCGCCACGCCTTCGGCCCCCGCTTCGCCGCCTGGGAACGCGGCCTCGACGCGCAGGCGGGGCTGTTGGCGCGCCTCCCACGTCCGCCGCGCCCCGGCCTCCTCGAGCTCGCGCCGACGGGCGCCTTCGCCGGCGTAAGACCGGCCGCCGATCGCGGTTCACCGATCGGAGAATGGACCAGCTTCGCGATGTCCGCCTCCGGCCGAGGCCGAGGGGGCGGCAAGGAACCGGTCTTGCCGAACGCCCCGCCGGCGAACACCAACGACGTCGCGATCCTCGAGGTCCCGCGGACGACGGTGCCCGCCGATCGGCTGCGCGCCCTACCCCGCGGCGGCGTCATGGTGAAGACCTCGCAGGGCTGGCTGCAGCTCGGCGTCCCGATGTGGACGAACAAGGACGCCTTCGAGCTCTACCTCCAGGCCGGCGGCGGCCGCTTGCAGCGCGAGGAAGTAAAACAGCTCCTGCCCACCCTCTACATCTTCGACTTGGATTACGTCGCGCGCCACGACGGGCTCTTGCCCGCCGACTTCATGCAGTACCTGTATTTCGTCACGCGCGGCCTCGAGACCACCCTGGTGACGCACGACGCGCCGACCGCGCGACGGCTGCGGGAATTCCTCGACCTCTCCTACCTGGGCCCGCGGGAGGCCGACCTCACCGAGCAAGTCCTGCGCGAGTACGCCCCGGGCGCCGTCTCCCCCCCGCGCATGGGCGAGGAGATCCGCCGCGGCTTTCCCGCGGCCGAGCCCGAGGCGCTCCGGAAGATCGAGCACCTCAACGAGGTCGGAGAGTTCGCCTGGGGCGACGTCGTGGTAAGAAAATTGAATCCGGGCCGCTACGAAATCCGAGACGGCGGCGCTTCCCTGGGCGTCGTCGACCTCTCGACCTTCCCCTTGCCCGCGCCTCCTCCCGCGCCGCGGCCGACGCCCGCGGCCCGCGACGCCCGGCGCCGCGTCCTGCGCGAAGGGCGCCCGGCCCTCTGGCCGATCGGCACCGGCCACGGTTTCACGCCGCGCGAGGAGACCAGCGGCTTCATGATCTGGAATCGCGGCAAGGCCGTGATCGTCGACCCGCCCTCGAGCACCTTGGAGTATTTTCGCGCCATGCGCCTGCCCCTGGCCTCGATCGACGGCGTCCTGCTGACCCACGGCCACACCGACCATTACGGCAACGCCGTCCCCCAGTTGCGCGCCGCACTTCCCGAGCTGAAATTTTATACCACCCCGACCATCTTCCGGATGCTGCAGCGGCAATACGCCCAGGCCTTGGGAGAATTGGGCGGGGAGTGGAGCTTCTCGCCGATCTACCCGCAGAGCTTTTCCGAAATCCTCGGACTTCACCTGAGGCCCGAGTACTCCTTCCATCCCGTCCCGACGATCGGCTTCGAGATCTACGACCGGCCCGACGCCCGGCGCGGCCGACTGGTGGTCTCCTTCACCGGGGACACCTTCGCCGACCACGTCGACATCTGGCGGCACACCCAGGCCCAGGCGCTGGAGTCGCCCTTGCTCAGCGTGGGCCGCGCGCAGCAGATCCTGCGCCACGGCGCCTTGCTGATGGCCTCGAAGGGGCAGCGCCCGCCGCCGGTCTTTTTGATCGAAGGCGGCGTGCCGCCGATCCACATCCCGCCCGCGCGCACCCGCGAACTGCTGGACCAGGCGGAGTCCTTGGGCGTCGACACCTCGCGCGTGCGTGTCTACCACGTGGCGGCCGAGGCGGCGGCGGGGGCGCGGGTGCCCAAGTGGGTCGCGGGGGAGTCGGGCTTCTTCGATCTCTCGGAGTATTTTCGGGGGCGGCGCCGGTAGAAGAATTTCGGTGCGCCTGGCGCGGGGGCGGGGAGGTATTCCCCTCCGGCTTTTCCGAAACTCGCGGTTTATGGGATGGTCGTGCCGAACACCCAGTTGATAATTATGCGAGTGACCAATTAAGGACGCTCAGACAATCGGAAAAGCCTCCGCGGAATACCTCCCCGCCCCCGCGCCAGGCGATCTATCTTAAGTCTTATAATATCGGCAATATCTAGATTAACCAGGATCGATCAACAGCCCAGATGCCGCGAGATCACGATCCTCTGCACTTCGCTGCTGCCCTCGCCGATCTCGAGGAGCTTCTGGTCGCGGAAAAACTTCGCGACGGGGTATTCTTCCATCAGTCCGTAGCCGCCGTAGATCTGCACCGCGTGGTTGACGACGCGGTTCATCACTTCCGAGGCGTAGAGCTTGGCCATGGCGGCTTCTTTGCCGAAGGGGCGGCCTTGGTCCTTGAGCCAGCAGGCCTTGTAGAGCAGGTTGCGCGCCGCCTCGATCTCCATCGCCATGTCGGCCAGCTTGAAGGCGATCGCTTGATGCTTGCAGATCGGAACGCCGAAGGTCTTGCGGACCTTGGCGTAGTCGAGCGCGGCCTCGAAGGCGCCCTGCGCCCCGCCGACGCCCATCGCGGCGATGCCGAGGCGGCCGTGATCCAGCGTGGAAAGCATCATCTTGAATCCCTCGCCCCGCTTGCCGAGCAGATTTCCCTCGGGGACCTTCACGTCCTCAAAGTAGAGCTCGGCCGTGTTGGAGCTGCGCCAGACCAGCTTCTTGTGCATCTCGCGGGCGGTGTAGCCCGGCGTGCCCTGCTCGACGATGATGCAGCTGATCTCCTTTTTTCCGTCGCCGTCCTTCCCGGTCACCGCTTGGACAGTGACGCCCGCGGTGATCGGATTGGCGGCGTTGGTGATGAAGATCTTGCTGCCGTTGATGACCCATTGGCCGTTCTCGAGGCGCGCGTTGGTCTTGCTGTTGCCGGCGTCGCTGCCCGCGTCGGGTTCGGTCAGGCCGAAGCCCCAGAGCTTCTCGCCGCTGCACAGCTCGGGGAGATATTTTTTCTTCTGTTCCTCCGTGCCCCAGCGGTAGATCGGCAGGATGCCCAAGGTATTTTCGGCGGCAACCGTGGCGGCCTGGCAGCCGTCCACGCGGGCGATCTCTTCCACGGCGATGCAATAGGAAAGGTAATCCAGGCCCTGCCCGCCCCATTTCGGATCGACCGTCATGCCGAACATGCCCAATTGGCCCATCTTTTTCGTCAGCTCAACGCTGAATTCCTCCTTCTCGTCGAGCTTCTGGCGGACAGGCTTAATCTCCTTCTCGGCGAAGTCGCGGATGGTTTTGCGGAGCATGTCTTGTTCAGGGGTAAGGTCGTAATTAAGCATTTTTTTCTCCGAATGAGTAAATCCACACAATTCAAAAACAAAAAATTTCAAATAGATCGCCTGGCGCGGAGGGCGGGGAGGCGTTCCTCGGAGGCTTTTCCGATTGTCTGAGCGTCCTTAATTAGTCACTCTCAAAAGTACCAAAGAGTGTTCGGCACGACCATCTAATAGACCGCGAGTTTCGGAAAAGCCGGAGAGGAACGCCTCCCCGCCCTCCGCGCCCTCCGCGCCAGGTGCACCTTATTGGATGCGACAAGCACGCCATTACAATTGTTCGCAATAGCCGATCAAGGGCTTATTTAAGGACCAAGTTCTCCAAGCCCTTTTCCTTCAAATACTCCGGATAAAGGTCGTAGGCGGGCTTGATGGCGGGCAGCAATTTCAAAATCTTAGGGATCGGCCCCTTCGCCACCATCTCGCGCCGGGTCAGGGCCGCGATCAGGTTGACCTTGCCGTGCCAAAAGCGGTGGGCGACGTCGGCCTTCATGCTCATCTGCACCTCGGGCTTGAAGGCCGAGTCGTTGAAGAGCAGCTTCACGGGATTTTGGGCGGTGTCGGCGGAGATCGAGAGCTCCGGATCGCTGTATTGGAATTGCAGCTTGAGATTCGCCTCGCGCAGCTTCGGCCCGATCTGCGGGTGGTCGAAAAGCCTTTGAAAGAAACCGCCCAAGACATCCTGCAGCTGCTGCGACGATTGAAAATATGCCATCAGTACGCCTCCCGAATTTTACTCAAGACCTCGTCAAAAACCACTTCCCGGGGATTGAAGAAGCTCGCCCCGTCCTCCACCGCCGTCGCCGCGATCTCTTCCAACTGTCCTTCGGCGACGCCCGCGTCCCTCAGCCGCTCGGGCAGGCCGCAGGCCCGCTTCAAGGCGGCGCGCAGCTCGCGCACCGCTTGGACCGCCGACCGGGCGGCTTCCGACGCGGACATCGCGGAGGTGTCGACGCCTAAACGGCGCGCGAGGCCCGCGTAGCGTTCCGCGGCAACCCCGAGGTTGTACTCCATGCCGTAAGGGAGATAAATGCTGTTGGCCAGGCCGTGCGGCACGTGAGCGATGCCGCCGGTAGCGTGGGACATCGCGTGGACGACCCCCACCATCGCGTGGTCGAAGGCGATGCCCGCCATGTTCGAGGCGATCATCATCTGGGACCGCGCCTCGAGATCGTCGCCTTGTTCCACCGCCTTCAAGAGATGCGTCCGGATCAGCTTGACCGCCTTCATCGCCAGGGCGTCGCTCATCGGGTTGGCCTGGGCGCTGGTGTAGGCCTCGATCGCATGGGTCAGCGCGTCCATCCCCGTCATCGCGGTGGCCTTCGGCGGCAGCGAGAGGGTCAACTCGGGGTCGAGCAAGGCCATCTGCGGCCTTAAAAAGGAATCGTTGAAGGATAGCTTGCGCTGCGTCGCCGCGTCGAAGATCACCGCGGAGGAAGTCACCTCGCTCCCGGTCCCGGCCGTGGTGGGGATGGCGATTAAGGGATTCAGCGCCCGCGGGATCGTCTGGCTGCCGGAGTAGTCGGCCACTAAATCGCCGCCCAGACTGAAGACGATGTTGGCGGCCTTGGCGGTGTCCATCGCCGAACCACCGCCCAAAACCACGATGCCTTCCGCCCCGCCTCCGGTCGCCGCGGCGGCGCAGCGCTTGACGACCTCGATCTCGCTGTTGGGCGGGATGTCGCGGAACCATCCGACCACTTCGGCGCCGGCGCCTTCGATGCCGGCGCGAACCTCGTCGGCCACGCCGTTCTCGGCGAAAAAGGGATCGGTCACCAAAAGGAACTTACGGGCCGGCAGCTGCGCGAGCTCGTTGGAAAAGTCCTTCGCAATCCCGGGTTGAAAGAGGATCTTGGTGTTAAGAAAGAATTGATAGAAGTCGATGCCCACGGAGACTGAGCGTAATCGCATCGCGGATGGTCGTCAATCTTTGAATGATATCAAAGGATTGAGGAAGGAATTCGCCGGACACCGCCTCGCCTCGCCTTTCACCGCCGCCGAAAAGGAATTTTTCCGGCAAAATTTTTCCACGATTTCATCCGCTTGGTGCGGCCGCCGATTTTATTCCTCGGCCGGCCTTTACAGGGGACCCATTATTCACTTTAATAGTTGGATCTCAAGGCACTCCATGAGCCGGGGGCGTCCAAGGTTCCGGGTAAAACCTCCCGCGCCTCCCGAAGAGGGGATTATTCAACCAACGATGTAAGAATCCGCCTCCGGAATAAAGGTCCGTCCTGCTCCAAACGCGAAGGGCCAAGGCGCTGCTCTATATGATGACCGGGGGCGTCATTTTTTAGTCGCTCTTATCAGAATGAATGAGAAAAATTGCACCCGCCTGCGGCCGATTTGACTCTGTTTCCCTCCACTGCCGAAAAAATACCCTTGAGTTTCGCGGCTCGGTCCCGGAGCCGCGGCGGATGGCCCGGGATTTGCTGTGTCTAAGGGCAGGCCAGGAAGCCCCTTTCATACTAGCGCGGGCGCCCGAGGCCAACGGGTAAGGAAAATGAAAGCTACTCCATCCTCTCAGAACGATCCCTCCTGTTCGGAAGGGGTTTCCATTGACACAGTCCGGAGCCGTCTCCATTTCCTCCCTGCCTGTTAAAGCGAAGAAGATATTGATCGTTAAAAATTGAATTTCGGTCTCCCAGAGTGAGTAAGCGTGCATCATTTACGGGTAAGGGAATTTTGATGCTGCACTCCGATTCAGATTCCCCTTAAGCTTGGCGGCCGATCCGGCCCCAACGCCAAACGCTCGCGAGAGACTCCAAAAGCAAACATCCAAAATTCGCAGGCCATGCGCGGTCGAGGACTTGGTGTGTCTCTGCGATGCATCCGGAAAATTTTCTTCTTTCCGGGGAAGGGCCTCTTTATGCCAAAATCTCTGAAAAGCATCTTTGATAAAACCTTGGTTCGAATCGGTTTCCTTGGAATAGGCGCGTTTCTCCTATTCACCTTCCAGGCTCGGCCCGTCCAGGCAGGAACCGTCTGCTTTTGCCACGCGACTGGAAGCACCTCGAACCCCTTCAACACCATCTGCACCTCGAATGCGGGTCAGCAGAACGGGCACACCAACCACGGCGACCCGGACTTCGGCTGCGGTTGCGGCGACAATGTCTGCGACCCCAGCGACGGCGAGACCTGCGGCACCTGTCCCCAGGATTGCGGCGCCTGTCCCGCCTGCGGGGACGGCAACGCCGACGACGGCGAGGAATGCGGCGACCCCGGAACGGTCCCCGGCAGCTGCACGGCGCCTGAGACCTGCGAAGGCTGCCGCTGCGTGCCGCCACCTTCGGTCTGCGGCAATAACGTGCAAGAACTCGGCGAAGAATGCGACGGCACGGACGATGCTGCCTGCGGCAACTTAGGGTGTACGAGATCTTGCGATTGCAACCGTTGCGGTAATGGGATCGTTGACAGCGGTGAACAGTGCGACAATCCCAACGACCCCTGCTGCAACGCCGATTGCACCTTCAATACCGGAAACGAGTGCGACGACGGGAAATTCTGCACCGAGAACGACTCCTGCAACGGCGGCGCCTGCAACGGTTCGCCCAAAACCTGCGACGACGGCATCCAATGTACGGTCGACAGCTGCAATGAAACCTCCGACCAATGCGAGAATCCGACGTCGTCATGCGAATGCCGAACCGACGCCGATTGCAGCGACGGCAACTCCTGCACCGACGAATACTGCGACACAAGCACCTTGACCTGCGTCCGAGCCGACAACTCCAACCCCTGTGACGACGGCTTGTTCTGCAACGGCAAGGACACCTGCGGCGGCGGCACCTGCAGCCTCCACGCCGGGGACCCCTGCGCCGCCGGCGGCGAGTGCGCCGACAGCTGCGACGAGACCAAGGACAGCTGCAACGACCCGGCCGGCACCACTTGCAAGGATGACGGAAACGTCTGCACCGACAACGAGTGCAACGGATCCGGCGAGTGCGTCCCCACCAACAACACCGACAGCTGCGACGACGGCAAGCCCTGCACCGTGGGCGACGTCTGCTCCGGCGGGGCCTGTAACGGAACGCCCAAAACCTGCGACGATGGCATCGAATGCACCCCCGACTTCTGCGATACCGAGACCGGCGAATGCCAAGCCCCCACCGAGAAATGCGAATGCCTCCAGGACTCGGATTGCAACGACGGCAATTCCTGCACCGACGAATACTGCGACACCAAAACCTTGAGCTGCGTCCGCAGCGATAACTCGAATCCCTGCGACGACGGGCTGTTCTGCAACGGCAAGGACACCTGCGGCTCCGGCACCTGCAGCCTCCACGCCGGGGATCCCTGCGCCGCCGGCGGCGAATGCGCCGACAGCTGCGACGAGGAAAAGGACAGCTGCAACGACCCGGCCGGCACCACTTGCAAGGATGACGGCAACGTCTGCACCGACAACGAGTGCAACGGATCCGGCGAATGCGTCCCCACCAACAACACCGATAGCTGCGACGACGGCAAGCCCTGCACCGTGGGCGACGTCTGCTCCGGCGGGGCCTGTAACGGAACGCCCAAAACCTGCGACGACGGCATCGAATGCACCCCCGACTACTGCGATACGGAGACCGGGGAATGCCAGGCCCCCACCGAGGAATGCGAATGCCTCCAGGACTCGGATTGCAACGACGGCAATTCCTGCACCGACGAATACTGCGACACCAAGACCTTGAGCTGCGTCCGCAGCGATAACTCGAATCCCTGCGACGACGGGCTGTTCTGCAACGGCAAGGACACCTGCGGCTCCGGCACCTGCAGCCTCCACGCCGGGGATCCCTGCGCCGCCGGCGGCGAATGCGCCGACAGCTGCGACGAGGCCAAGGACAGCTGCAACGACCCCGTCGGCACCGTCTGCACCGACGACGGCAACGTCTGCACCGACAACGAGTGCAACGGATCCGGCGAATGCGTCCCCACCAACAACACCGATAGCTGCGACGACGGCAAGCCCTGCACCGTGGGCGACGTCTGCTCCGGCGGGGCCTGTAACGGAACGCCCAAAACCTGCGACGACGGCATCGAATGCACCCCCGACTACTGCGATACGGAGACCGGGGAATGCCAGGCCCCCACCGAGGAATGCGAATGCCTCCAGGACTCGGATTGCAACGACGGCAATTCCTGCACCGACGAATACTGCGACACCAAGACCTTGAGCTGCGTCCGCAGCGATAACTCGAATCCCTGCGACGACGGGCTGTTCTGCAACGGCAAGGACACCTGCGGCTCCGGCACCTGCAGCCTCCACGCCGGGGATCCCTGCGCCGCCGGCGGCGAATGCGCCGACAGCTGCGACGAGGAAAAGGACAGCTGCAACGATCCCGCGGGCACCGTCTGCACCGATGACGGCAACGTCTGCACCGACAACACCTGCGACGGCTCCGGAGAATGCGTCCCCACCAACAACACCGACGGCTGCGACGACGGCGATCTCTGCACCTTGGACGACGTCTGCTCCGAGGGCAGCTGCCAAAGCGGAAGTCCGAAGTCCTGCGCCGACGAGCGGGATTGCTCGGAGGACAGCTGCGATCCGAAGACGGGCCAATGCCTCAACGACCTGTCGCAATGCCAATGCTCCGGCGACGAAGACTGCAACGACGGTAATACCTGCACGATCGACAGCTGCGACTTCGTTGCGGGAACCTGCTCCAACACGCCGGACTTGGGGGCGGAGTGCGGCGACAGCAACGCCTGCACGGAAAACGAGCAGTGCAACGCCGAGGGCATCTGCGAAGGCAGCGCGGTTAATTGCGACGACGGCAACGCCTGCACCGCGGATTCCTGCGATATAGAAGTGGGCTGCGCCCATGAGCCGATCCCGAACTGCCCGCCCCCGGGCTGCACCGACACGGACTCGGACGGCGTATGCGACGACGAGGACAACTGCGACCAGACGCCCAACCAGGACCAGGCCGATGCCAACCAGAACGGCGTCGGCGACGCCTGCGAAGAAGGCGGCGACGACGTCGGCCAAGGCGGCGGCCCGGGCGGCGCGAATTGCCTCCAGGGTTCCGGCGACTTCGGCGACGGGACCACCGGCTGCGAGGGCTTCGCCTGCTCGCTGAACCGGCAAGCCCCCTCGGCGAGTCCGGCGGCCCTGGCGGGCCTGCTGGCGATGGCTTTGGGCCTCGCCCCATGGTTGTTACTCCGATTCAAGGCTCCGGGTAGGTTCCGAAGAAACCCGCGCTAAAACGGGACCGAATCGGATTGAGCCGCTCCGGCCTCTGGCGTCGGGGCGGCTTGATTTTTTTCCCGCCGCGCCGCGAACTTCTTCGCACGGACCGAAAGCTCGGAAGCCTCATAGATGGGACTGGAACAAAGTCCTTGGCCGCAAAGAAAGGCCGCGCTCCGCGGCATTTCCGGGTACTTCACGTCGGGATTGGGCATGGGGCCTTCCCGCCGATCCCACCATTCGACCCTCACATATTCCGAAGGGTATTGAAGCGCCGCCATAAATAGCTCCCGCGCCCGCGGATCCCCCTTCTCCCCCACCACCGTGATATGCAGGGGATCCCGGCGCAACTCCTCGTCCGCCGACAGGATGCCAACCTCGGTGATTCGCTCCGTCGCCACCGCCGGGGCGGCCAAGAGCCGCATCGCCTGCCGGGCGCGGTCCCGATAGGTCGCGTCGCCGCTGTAGTGCGAGAGCCGGTTCCAAAACCGGGCGGCGGCGATGTTTTCGTCCACGCTCCGCCCCGGCGCGAGCGCCCCTCCGACCGCGGCCGTCAGATAACCCGCCCCGTCCGGCGATGCGAATCCCTCGGCCAAAAATCGGGCCGTGCGCTCGGCCCGACCCAGCCATTCCCGCTCGGCGGTCGCCTCGTAGAGCGCCAGGAAGGCCCGCCCCATCGCGAGCCCGTCCCCGAAATAGGGGCCGCCCGCGTCCGCCTCGCCGTGGCTGAAGCCGCCCGCCGGATTCGTCCCGCGCGAGGCCAACCAACGTGCCGCCGCGAAGGGGCTGCGATCCAAGGCCCGGTGGCGCAAGACCCAAAGCGCCGCCTCGCGCGCCATGCGCAGGGCCTCGGCGTCGCCGCTCGCGCGGTGGAGCGCGACCAGGCCCTCGATCGCCCAGCCGTTCTCCCGCGCGTAGCGGTTTCGGTCGACTCGCGGAATGCCGAGCCTCCGCCTAGCCGCGTCGTCCAGGGAGAAATAAGCGGCGCCGTGCTCGCCCCGCACCAAATCGGCGTCCTGGCTGGTGTAGAAGCCGCCCTCCGGTCCGAGCAAAAAGTTTTTGAGGTAATCCCGGATTGCCTGAGCGGCGCGCAGGTAGCGCGGATCGCCCCACTCCGCGTAGGCCAGGGCATAGAGGCGCAGGTTGTCGCGCTGAAAGGAGAGGATCTTTTCGAAATGCGGGTTCTCCCAGATCCCGCCGTGGGAATATTGGTAGACGCCGCCCCAGACGGGGTCGAGCAGCGCGAGCGCCGCGTCGAGGGTCCGCCGCGCGCGCCGGGCCTCGGCCTCGTCGCCGGCTTGGGCCCGACGCAACGAGTACTCCACGCTGTCCGCGTCGAGGAACTTGTGATTCAAGCGCAGGCCGCCCAAGGCCTCGTCTTGGGCGGCGGCATGCCGGCGGGTCAGCTCCGCCCGCAGCTCTTCGGAAAGCGCTCCTTCGGATGAAAAGACGGCGATATCGGCGTCAGGCAAGACGCGATCGGGATCTTCCGAGGTCGTCCGCAGCAGCGCCAGCATCTCGGGAGCAGGAATAAAACCCGCCCGCTTCGCGAGCTCGCGACCTGAGCCGTCGAAGACGATCGTCGCCGGCCAGCCGTAGTCGCGGTATCGATGGGCCAAGTCGGGACGCGAGTCCCGGTCGACCCGCACCGGGATGAAGCGCTCGCGGATCAAGGCCGCCACCTTCGGGTCGGCGTAGGTCTCCTTGTCCATCACGTGGCACCAGTGGCACCACACCGCCTCGAGGTCCAAGAGGACCAGGCGATTTTCCCGCGCGGCCCGCTGGAATAAAGCCTCCGACCAAGGCTGCCAGGGGATGGCCGTCGATTCCGCCAGGGCGGTGCCCGCAGACAATATCCAAAACAAGCATGCCCAAAGTTTTCTCACCTTCCCCTCCCTACATCCAATAGGCACCGGTCCCGAATCCCGAGACGTAGCCCCATTCCCAGACCTGCCGGTAGAGCTCGGCCAAGGACGAACGGGCGACCAGCCAATGCATCGCCGGGAATAGGCCAAAAAATATTAGTACTATCAATAAGTTATATCGCATGACGACCTCCCGTTTGGAATACCCAAGATACGGCGAAGCGAGGTCCTTGGATGCAGGACAATGCCCTAGGAAGGACTGGCTAGGCTTGGAAAGAGACCCTGGTCCGAAAGGCCCTTAACTTAAATGGAATAGAGAGACGCCTGGAAGAGCACCGGGCCGGTGGGCGCGCCCGTGGGCGAGCCGCCCTTGGGCTCGAGGCTGACGGCCAGTCCCGCGGCGCCGGCCAAGACCTTCAGCTTCGCGTCGCTGAGCGGCAGGTCCGCGGTGCCCGTCTTCGGCAAAAGACCCAGAGAGACCGGCGCCTGATCCTTACCGGGCAGCATCCAGAGCTCGAGGGATTTGTCCGCGGCGGTCTCCGGCGGCTTCATCGCGGTGACCTTGAGCCGCTTCTCTCCCGGCACCAGGGTCAGCAGCCAGGCGGGCTCGGCCGACTTCGGGTCCTGGATCATCGCCACGTGGCTGGGAGGCGCCAGCTCGGGGACGCGCGGGCCGAAATTGAGATAGACGACGAGCAGGACGGCCAGGGCACTCGCGAAGAGGGCCAGCGGCTTCCAAATCCGGAGATCCGACCACAGTCCCTTCGGCTCGAAGCGCCGGCGCAGTTCGGGATTGTCCTCGCAGACCTGCTCCCAGATCCGCGGCGGCGGCTCCACCGGCTCGAGCCCCTCGACGACCGAATTGAAGCGGGCCTCCCAGGTCTCCACGGCGCGCCGCAGGAAGGGATAGTACTGCATGTAGCGCTCGAAGCGCCGCCGCGCGGGGCCGGAGAGGGTCCCCAGGGCGTATTCGCCCGCGAGGACCTCATAGCGATTGGGATCGTGGAACTTCATCCTTCGAGACACTTCCTTAATTGGTCCAGGCCGCGGCGCACCCAGGTCTTCACCGTGCCGAGGGGCTTCTTAAGCGCCGCGGCGAGCTCCATGTGGGTGAGGCCGCGCCAATAGGCCAGCGAGAGACTTTCCCGCTGTTCCTGCGTCAAAGTCTCCAGACAGCGCTGCAAAGGCCTTTGGCCTCCATGCCCTGCGCCGCTTAAAGGGCCCCGGCCCCCGTCTTGCAATTTCTGGATGGGGCCTTCCGGCAATTATTTGCGCTTCGCGCGGCGCAGGCGGTCGAGGGCGGTGTTGCGGACGATGCTGCCCATCCAAGTGAGCGGCGCGCCCTTTTGCCGGTCGTATTCCGAGGCATGACGCCAGATCTTGCTAAAGCCCTCCTGCAGGGCCTCCTCGGCCCACTCCCGCCTACGGAGGATACGCAGGGCGAGGGCGAACAGATGCGCGGAGGTCGCGCGATACAGCTCGGCGAAGGCGCCGGTGTCGCCTCGACCGCAACGGATCAGTTGTTCGGCGGAATGCGTCATGCGATTTTGGGATTGGCGGCGATTTTTACCCGGATTCGGGTTTTCCGGCAATCAATAAGACATCGCGGCGGAAAAACCCGAGGCGAGCCCCGGGCCGGCCCATTGGGCCGCAAGGGATTTCGCATAGGCCAGAGCTAAGACCGACGCGGTCTGGGGATCGCGGCGCAGCTTCCATTCCTCCCGCGCCAGGGCCAGGGCCTCGGGGAGCTCGCGGTCTCGGCCGCGCTCCAGCAGCAATTCGGCCAGCTCGCGCCGGTGGCCGAATTCGCCCGCCGCGAGGCTCGAGCGCAGCGAGGCCTCGGCGCGCTCCCAAAGGGCCTCCGCGCCGGCGCGATCGTCCAAGGCGCGCCGCGCCCTCGCCTGCGCGGCCAAGTAGAGCGGCAGGCCCGAGACGCGGTAGGCCTCGGAGAAATATCGATCCGCCTCGCGCCAACGTCCGCGTTTCGCCTCCAGTTCGCCCGTCAGACCCAGGCTTAAGGCCGATTCGGGGCGCAGGCGCAAGGCTTCGCGCAGCAGGGCCGCGGGCGCGCGCAGCTCGTGCCGCGCCAGGTGAAAGCGGCCCCCAGGCGCGCGCAGCCGGGCCGCGGCCTCCAAGTCGCTCAAGTCTTTCCGCCGCGTAGGCACGGCGAAAAAAAAATCGGCCAGCGCCGCCTCCGCCCTCCCCGCCTGCTCCCACGCCAAGGCCCGAAGCGCGAAGGCGCCGCGGCCCGGAGCGGCTCGCACCAGTCGGTCCGCGTCGCGGAGCGCCTCGGCCGTCCGGCCCAGGGCCAGGCGGCTCTCGACGCTCAAGGCCAAGGCGCCCTCGTGATCCGGATCTTGACGCAGAATCCCTTCGGCCCGCGCGAGGGACTCCTCGAAACGGTGCCGCGCCTGATCGAGCTCCGCCAAGACCAGCTCCGCCGTGGGATTGGAGACCGGCAGCAGGCGCAGGGACTCCCTCGCCTCGGCCTCGGCCCGCTCGAACCAGCGCGGGTCCCCGCGGCGCCCGAGACTCAGATAGCTCGCCGCCAAATCGGCCCGATCCAGGGAGGAGCGCGGCAAGGCCTCGACCCTCGCGCGGTAAAACGCCGCGGCCGCCTCGGAGCTTCCCTTTTCGGAGATTACGGGAAAACGGTAAGGGGCGACGCCGCCGTCCGTCGCGGCCCAAGCCAGAAGACCCAGCAACGCCGCCCCCAGCATTGAGGATAGGAAGAGCGGAAAAATGCCGCGCTTCGATTTCTTCGTCGTATGTTTCATGCGATTCGGGGCTCCCGCGCGCCGCTTAGACGGGCGGGAGCCCCGCTCCGTCAATTGGCGGGCGCCAAGAAGGGAAAGACCGCCGCCTGGTTGAAATCGGCCTGCCCGTTGAGCTTTTGGTGCCCCTGCCCCGGGTTGCCCGGCTCGCCCGCGTAGGAGACGTTGTCGGTGGTGATGCCGCCGCTCGTCACCACCGTGAGGGTGACGTCGATGACGTCGTCCTCCAGCTTGCGGCCCGCGCAGGGGCTGCCCGCGGCGTTGAGGCAGTTCGCGTAGGCCGCCGTGCCGACGGGGCTGGCGACCGACGTGTCGATGCGCATCACATCGGGGAGGAAGGCCCCCGCCGTCGCGGCGGGGTTGGCGTTGCCCACAGCCGTCAACGTGCCCAAGGCCTCGGCGCGCACCGGGGCCGCCGCGTCGCTCAAGTCCGCCGTCGGCGGGATCTGGTTGAAGGCGTTGAGGAAGTCGGGCGTGACGATCAAGCCTTCGTTGATCGCGGGCCGGGCCAGGCGCTCGACTTGGACGAAGGTCCCCGTCCCGCCGTTGTCGCCGTTGCCGCAGGCCGGCAGGAAGGCCAGGCCGGCCAAGGAAAGCGCGGCCAGGGCCGCTGAGGATTTTCTAAGGTTTTTCATGATCCATCTCCTTTAACGATCGTTGGGGGTTTTGCTTGGGTCAGGGCGCGGTCACCAGATCGGGGATCGAGATTGTCTCCCAGACGTCGAAGACCTGCGCCCCGCTGTCGCCCGCCAGAAATGCGATGGGGACGCGCAGCACGATGGCGTTGACGTTGTAGCCATTGGCGAAGTCGATCGCCTCGGCCGCGGGACGGAAGCCCACCGCGGGCCCCAGGCCCAGCGCCCCCGCGCGGACGCGGAAAAAGGCCTCGACGTCGAAGAAAAAGGGATCCTCGCGCAGGCCGGCGAAGAGCGTGAGGCTGTCGCCGCCGACATTGAGCTCGTTTTCGATCGGCGCGGCGTCGGCGAGCAGGGTCGTTTGGATCGGCATACCGCCGGCCGTCCGGGTGAGGGTCAGGGCCTGGCCGTCACGCACGGCGGTCAGGGTGACCGGTTGCCGCCCGGAGGCGTCGGGCGCGCCGAACTCGAGGCGCAGCAGCACGTCCTCCATGCCGGTGACGGGTTCGTCCCGAGTCGCACGGCGCGTGACGTGGAACTCGTAGCGGGCCTGGGCGCTGAAATAGTACTGCTGCCGCGCCAGGGAGCGCGGGTTGGTGTTCATGACGAAGATCAGGTTGGCGTTGTCGGCCTCGACGCCGGTCTGGTCTCCCTCGCGGAAGACGTAGAGATCGGTCAGGTTGAGGCTGCGGGATTTGAGATCGGTTTCGCCGTCGTCGTGGTCGGAGGCCCGGGCGGGCGGCGCCGCGAGGGCGGCCAGCAGGGCAAGCGACACGATCGAGGCGGATTTCCAGCGGAGCATGGGATCCTCCTTATTAAGTGGGGTGGCTTTGCAGGCCTTACGAGGCGGAGGGTTCCTTGGATGCGGGTCGAAGAGATTTTTTTAAGGGCTGGGGATTACAGGAGAATTTGCTTGGCCCGGAGGTCTTGGAGCAGGGCGCGGCCTTCGGCGAGGAATTCGGGAGCGGCCTTGAGACCGCTTTGCCGGGCCACGGCGCGCAGCAGGGCCTCCGGCTTGGCCGAACCTCTCTCGAGGCGGCGGATCAAGGCGGCCACCAGCGGGTTGACCTCCATGAATTTGACCTCGAGGCTCTCCGGCTCGCGCCAGAGCAGGAGGTGGTAGCGGCCTTGGGGCAGCTTCTTTCTGGTCGCAACTCGTGAATGAAATGAACCGGCCAGCGGTATTCGGCCAGGACGTGGGCGGTTGAGACGCGGCTGCCGCGCGGCCTTGCCGGAGGTCTCGGGCGCGAAGCGCATCGCGACCATGTACCGTACTCCAGCAAGCCTCTCGCCGAGATAGGGGTATTCTTCTTCAGGGGATGCGGCTTGGACTTGCAGACCAAGCCAATCCCAGGCCAAGTTCCCCGCAGGATCTCGACTGGGGGCGATTTTTCAAGAAGGGGCCCAGAGCAACTGCCACCACCTCTTTTCGCTTAGCAGGGAGCGGCGACTGGGGAGATGTTCTGCACGGTTCGACCATGCGTTGGTCACCAACCTGTAGACCTGGAAGCGGCCCTTCGGCCGGTAGCCGCCGTCGAAGCAAATCTTTCCCCCAAAAGTTCTCTGATTGGCGCAGGGTCGCAAGCATCGCGCGCCTCCCCGTTGCAGGCTCCCGCAACAAGTTCGCGCGTAGGCCGGCCGCGGCGCGCGGGCCGCGGCGATCTGCTTCGCCGTCGCTGGCCAGGCTCTCCTCGCTTTTGAGATGGCCTTAGGTTGGCCCGGCGCAAGACGTAGCGCAGCAGGTCCTGACCGGTCGATCACCGGCGCGCCGTGGGTATCCAAAAAGAAAACCTGGTACTGGCTGTCATGACGGATATGCAGGACGCGCTCGTAGGGAAGGTCGCGGAGGTACTCGTAGGGGTCGAAGCCGTGGTTCACCGCGTTGACGTAGATGTTGTTGACGTCGAGCAGGAGCGAGCAATCGGCCCGCTCGGCCACCTCGCGCAGGAACTCCCACTCCGGCATCTCGGGCTTGCCCGGCAAGGCGTAGTAGGAGACGTTCTCGATCGCGAAGGGCATTTCGAGATAATCTTGAACCTGACGGATCCGCGGCACGACGTGGCGGATCGCCTCGCGCGAGAGGGGCAGCGGCAGCAGGTCGTGGAACTGCGCGCCCAGGACCGAGGAATAGCAGAGGTGGTCGCTCATCCACAGCGCCCTCGCCTCTTTCAAAAAGACCTTCAGCTCCTTGAGGAACTTCCGCGACAGCGGGTGCAGGCTGCCCACCGAGAGGCTGAGCCCGTGGATCGCGATAGGATAGCGCTCGGCCAGCTCGCGGTACTGGCGAGCTTTGCCGCCCGTCTTCATGTTGGGGCGATCCGGAGGCAGTCGAGCTCTCGGCGGGACGGCGGGCCAAGAGGTCGCTTCGCGACGCAGGTCTGTGCCGACTCCTCAGGTTTTAATCGCCGCTACGGACATATATGCGCCTCGTCATACTCCCAATCACGGGTGGTTTTTTCGATCGCGCAGTGGGTGCGCGAGAACCGGAAGGTCGGCCGGGGCCCGCCCCGACCGACCTCAAAGCACGGAATACGCGGAGCGCGATTACTTCGCCGCGCCGCAGGCGCCGGCGCCGCAACCCTTGCTGGCGTCGGTCTTCTTCGCGTCGGTCGCGGGAGCCGCCTTGGCGTCCTTCGCCTTCGCGTCGGTTTTCTTGTCGCCGCTGCAGTGCTTGTCTCCGGAGCACTTCTTGTCTCCGCTGCACTTCTTGTCGCCCGAGCATTGCTTGTCCCCGCTGCACTTCTTGTCGCCCGAGCACTTCTTGTCTCCGCTGCATTTCTTATCGCCGGAGCACTTCTTGTCTCCGCTACACTTCATATCGCCGCTGCAGTGCTTGTCGCCGTCTTTCTTGGGATCGGCGGGAGTGGCGGGCGTCGCCGGGGTGGCGGACGTGGCCTTCTTATCCTCGGCGCGGGCCTGGCGGTAGCCGACCATCAGCTCGGCGGTCTGGAAAAACTTCGCCCCCGATTGGGTGTTCGCCGTCACGGACAGGCCGGGACCGGAGAGCACGAGACCAGCCAAGGCCGAGCCCAGTAACAGTTTTTTGTTCTTAGACACCTTCGACATAGAGTCCTCCATGAGTGGTTTTGTTTAGGAACCTCCCTTATACGGGAGCGATGCTGCTTTGGATGCGGCGAATCTAAGGAAGTAACGAATAATTGTAAAGGGAAAGTCCAGAATAGCGTACAGGCATGGAATCCCTATAGTTATCAGGCGATTAGGCCTTAACCTCACGCTCCGGATTGGCGTTGGGATAGTCGGTCAGAGGGACGGGGAAATTCCCGGAGAAGCAGGCGTCGCAGTACCACTCGTCGTGGTTCTTGTCGAAGTAGAACATGTTCTCGATCGAGAGATAGGCCAGGGTGTCGCAGGTGATGTAACGGCGGATCTCATCAAGGCTGTGCGTCGCCGCGATCAATTCCTTGCGGTCCGGCGTGTCGATCCCGAAGAAACAGGGCCACTTGGTCGGCGGGCAGCTGATGCGGAAGTGCACCTCCTTCGCCCCGGCGTCGCGCAGCATCTTGACGATCTTGCGCGAGGTGGTGCCGCGGACGATCGAGTCGTCGATCAGGACGAGGCGTTTACCCTCGACCAGCCCCCTGACGGCGTTCAATTTGACCTTCACGCCGAAGTGCCGGATCGAATCGCTGGGCTCGATGAAGGTGCGGCCGACGTAGTGGTTGCGGATCAGGCCCAACTGGAAGGGAATGCCGGACTCCTCGCTGTAGCCCAGCGCGGCGGGCACGCCCGAGTCGGGGACGGGCACCACCATGTCGGCCTCGACGGGGTGCTCCTTCGCGAGCTGGCGGCCGAAACCCTTGCGCACCTCGTAAACGTTGCGGCCGAAGATCGTGCTGTCGGGGCGGGCGAAATAGACGTGCTCGAAGATGCACATCGCCTTCTTTTTCGGGACGGGAAAGGGCTTGTAGGACTTCATGCCCTCGGCATCGAAGACCAGGACCTCGCCGGGCTCGACCTCGCGGACGAACTTGGCCTCGACTAAGTCGAGGGCGCAGGTCTCGGAGGCGATGATGGGGCTGCCGTTTAAGTCGCCCAAGACCAGCGGGCGCCAGCCGTAGGGGTCGCGGGCGGCGATCATCCGGCTTTTGGTGAGGATGAGCAGCGAATACGAGCCCTCCACCCGTTTGAGCGCGCCGATGATGCGGCCGATCAGGTCCTTTTCGTGGTAGGAAGCGAGCAGGTGGATGATGACCTCGGTGTCGGTGGTCGATTGGAAGATCGAGCCGTGGGCCTCAAATTCGCCCTTCAGAGCCTGGGCGTTGACCAGGTTGCCATTGTGCGCGATCGCGATCTCGCCGCGCGAGTAATCGAAGACCAGGGGCTGGGTGTTTTTCAGCTGCGAGGCGCCGGAGGTGGAATAGCGCACGTGGCCGATGGCGTTCTTGCCGGTCAGCTTGTCGAGCTTGGTCTGGTTGAAGATGTCGGCCACCAGGCCCATGTGGCGCTGAGCGTGGAGCTTGTCGCCGTCGGCGGTGACGATGCCCGCGGCCTCTTGCCCCCGGTGTTGCAGGGCGTAAAGCCCCAGGTAGGCGATGCGGGAGGCCTCGGGGTGATTATAGATGCCGACGATTCCACACATAGATAGGTCAGTTCCTCTTCAAGAGCTGCTCGAAGCCATCCTCCCAGACCCGGCGCAGGCGGTCCATAGGCAAATCGAGATAAGGCCCCAGCTTAAAGGCGCCCGGACGGACGCTGCCCAATCGGGTCAGCGGCAGGGCCGCCGCGGCGGCCAGCTGTTCGAGGGTCGCCGCCTGCTCCGCGGCGACCGAGACGAGAATGCGCGAGGCGCCCTCGCCGAAGAGCAGCTCGGCGAGCTTTCGGCCCTCGAGACCGGGCGCCAAGGCGACTTCCACGCCGGCGGCCTGCGCGGGATCGGCGAGACAGGCCTCCGCCAGGGCGACGGCGAGACCGCCGTCGGAGACGTCGTGGGCCGAACGGATCAGGCCCTGGTCGATGCAACGCAGGAGAAAATCCTGCGTGGCCTTTTCGCGAGCGAGGTCGAGGGCCGGCGGGGCGCCCGCCGTCTTGCCGTGGATCAAAGATAAATACTCGCTGGCCCCGAGGCCGCCCGCCGGCTCCCCCAGTAAGAAGACCGCGTCGCCGGCGCGCTTGAACCAGGCCGTGACGTGCTTGCCGACGTCTTCCATCAGGCCGACCATGCCGATGGTCGGCGTCGGGAAGATCGAGACGCCGTTGGTGTCATTGTAAAGGCTGACGTTGCCGCTGACGATGGGGGTGCCCAAGGCCCGGCAGGCCTCGCCCATGCCCTGCACCGCCTGGGCGAACTCCCACATGATCTCCGGCTTCTCGGGGTTGCCGAAGTTGAGGCAGTCGGTGACGGCCAGGGGCTTAGCGCCGATGCAGGCGATGTTGCGGGCGGCCTCGGCCACGGCGTGCTGGGCGCCGAGCCGCGGGTCGAGGTAGCAGTAGCGGCTGTTGCAGTCGGCCGTGACCGCGACGCCCTTCTTCGATCCCTTGACCCGCAAAAGCGCGGCGTCGCCGCCGGGCAGGATCACGGTGTTGGTCATGACCATGTGGTCGTACTGGCGGTAGACCCAGCGCCGGCTGCACAGGTTCGGCGCGCCGAGCATTTTCAGCAAGGTCTCGCCAGGGTCCTTCGGCCAGGACAATGAATTCCAATCGAGGGCCTGGCGGGCCTTCAGGTCGGCGGGCCGTTGCGGGCGGTCGTAGAGCGGCGCCGCGTCGGTCAGCGGCGCGATCGGCAGCTCGGCGACCACCTTGCCGTCTTTCTTCAGCCGCATCCAGCCGTCGTCAGTGACGCGGCCGACGACCACGGCGTCGAGGTCCCATTTCTTGAAGGTCGCGACGACCTTGTCCTCGCAGCCGCGCTTGGCGACGAGCAGCATGCGCTCTTGCGACTCGCTGAGCATCATCTCGTAGGGCGTCATCCCTTCTTCCCGGACCGGAATCTTGTCCAGATCCATCTCGATGCCGCTGCCGGAGCGCGAGGCCATCTCGAAGGAGGAGCTGGTCAGCCCCGCGGCGCCCATGTCCTGAATGCCGACCAGGACGTCCTGGGCCATGACCTCGAGACAGGCCTCGAGGAGGAGCTTTTCGGTGAAGGGGTCGCCGACCTGCACGGTGGGGCGCTTCTCCTCGCTCTTTTCGTCGAACTCGCCCGAGGCCATGGTCGCGCCGTGGATGCCGTCGCGGCCCGTCTTGCTGCCTACGTACATGACGGGGTTGCCGACGCCCTCGGCCAGGCCCTTGAAGATGCGGTCCTTGCGGACCAGGCCGACGGTCATCGCGTTGACCAAAATGTTGCCGTTGAAGGAGGCGTCGAAGAAGACCTCGCCGCCGACCGTGGGGATGCCCATGCAGTTGCCGTAGCCCGCGATACCCGCGACCACGCCGTGGACGAGGAAGGGGGTCTTGGGGTGCTCGGCGGCGCCGAAGCGCAGCGAGTTGAGGTTGGCGATGGGCCGCGCGCCCATGGTGAAGACGTCGCGCAGGATGCCGCCCACGCCGGTCGCCGCGCCCTGGTAGGGCTCGATGAAGCTGGGGTGATTGTGCGACTCCATCTTGAAGGCGACGCCCCAGCCCTCGCCGATGTCGACGACGCCGGCGTTCTCGCCCGGACCTTGAATGACCTGGGGGCCGTCGGTCGGGAGTTTCTTTAGATGGATGCGCGAGCTCTTGTAGCTGCAGTGCTCGGACCACATCACCGAGAAGATGCCGAGCTCGACCAGGTTGGGCTCGCGGCCGAGGATCTCGAGGACGCGGCCGTACTCCGCCTCGCTGAGGCCGAATTCTTGGGCTTGTTGTAGCAAAGACTTACTCATGATGCCGAATCCGTCGGGGCTGAAAACGTTCAGCCCCTACCATGGTTGCCGACTTACCAATGCTTGCCTTGCCGCGGCGTCCGTAGGGGCCGGCGGCATTTGCAGCCAAATTCTAAAACCCGAGTTCCGCATAATCCGCAAGGGCTGGACATTTTCAGCCCCTACGAAGCCAGCAAACTCTCGAAAATCCTCTTCCCGTCCTCGCAGCCCAGGATCGCCTCGCTCACCCGCTCGGGGTGCGGCATCAGGCCGACGACGTTGCGGCGGGCGTTGCAGACGCCCGCGATGTTGTTCAAGGAACCGTTGGGATTGGCCGCCTCGCTCGCCTCGCCCTGAGCGTCGACGTAGCGGAACACCACCTGCCCCTCGCCTTCCAATCTTTTCAAACCCTCCGCGTCGATGAAGTAGTTCCCCTCGCCGTGGGCGATCGGGATCTTCAGCACGCTCCCCTTCCCCGCCTTGCGGGTGAAGGGCGTTTCATCGCTGTCGACGCGGATATTTGTATAATCGCAGAGGAACTTGAGCGAGCGGTTGCGGATCAAGACACCCGGCAAGAGCCCCGCTTCGGTGAGAATCTGAAAGCCGTTACAGATGCCGAGGAGCGGCCGACCTTCCTGGGCGAAGCGTTGGACCTCTTTCATCACGGGCGAGAACTTGGCGATCGCGCCGCAGCGCAGGTAGTCGCCGTAGGAAAAGCCGCCGGGGATGACGACCGCTTCGCAGCCTTTGAGGTCGGCATCCTTGTGCCAAAGGTAGACCGCCTCGAAGCCCAGGATCTTACCGACGACGTGGTAGAGATCATGGTCGCAGTTGCTGCCGGGGAATACGACGACGCCGACTTTCATCCGCTATAAAATCTCCACTTCGAAGTTTTCGATGACCGTGTTCGCGAGCAGCTTGTCCGAGAGCTGGGCGAGGCGCTCTTGCGCTTGCTTCGGATCCGTCGTGCCGAGATCGATCTCGAAGGATTTTCCGACGCGGACGTCCCGCAGCTCCTCGAAGCCCAGGGCGTGGGCGGAATTGAGGATCGCCTTGCCTTGGGGGTCGAGGACGCCGTTTTTAAGTTTGACCGTGACTTTGGCTTTCATAAAACCTTTCCTGGTCGGGCAGGCACAGGGGCTCACCCCTACCCACGCCCTTTGTAGGGGCGACCCCCTGTGGTCGCCCCGCGGCGGCAGGGCGGGCACGGGGGCCCGCCCCTACACTCCAAATACCCGCTTAAAGATATGCCCCACGTGCTTCAGGTGGTGCTTCAGGTCGAAGATCGCGTCGATCTCTTTCGGGCTTAAATGTTTGCGGACCTGCTCGTCCCGCTTCAGCAGCGCCGCGTAATTCTCCCGTGTCTCCCAGACCCGCATCGCCAGGCGCTGGACGACGGCGTAGGCGTCCTCGCGCTTCATCCCCGACTCGACCAGGGCTAGCAGAACCTGCTGGCTGTGCACAAGGCCGCCCAGCTTCTCGAGGTTTTCGCGCATCCGCTTGGGGTAGACGACCAGGTTTTCCAGCAGGTGCGTCAGTCGGCTCAACATGAAGTCGAGCGTCACCGTCGCGTCGGGACCGATCACCCGCTCGACGCTGGAGTGGCTGATGTCGCGCTCGTGCCAAAGCGGCTGATTTTCGAAGGCCGAGACCGCGTAGCCCCGGATCAGGCGCGCCAGGCCCGACAAGTTTTCCGAGAGGATCGGGTTGCGCTTGTGCGGCATCGCCGACGATCCCTTTTGGCCCGGCGAGAAATACTCCTCGGCCTCCAGGACCTCGGTGCGTTGCAGGTGGCGGATCTCGACGGCGATCTTGTCGACGGTGCCGGCGATCACCGCCAGGGTCGCGAAGTAGAAGGCATGGCGGTCGCGCTGCACGATCTGCGAGGAGGCCGGCGCGGGCTTCAACCCCAGCTTCTTCATGACGTATCGCTCGACGGCGGGCGGAGCGTGGGCGAAGGTGCCCACCGCGCCCGAGCATTTGCCGAAGGCGATCTGCTCGATCGCCAGCGCGAGGCGCTCGCGATTGCGCTTCATCTCGTCATACCAAATGGCCAATTTAAGGCCGAAAGTGATCGGCTCGGCGTGGATCCCGTGGGAGCGCCCAACCTGCACCGTCTCTTGATATTGATGGGCCTTGCGCTTGAGCACCTTGAGCAGCTGATCGAGGTCTTGCACAAGGATCCGCCCCGCGTCGCGCAGCTGCATGGCGAGGCAGGTGTCGAGGACGTCCGAGCTGGTCAGCCCCATGTGCAAAAAGCGCCCCGAGGGCCCGACGAACTCGGCCACGCAGCTGACGAAGGCGATGACGTCGTGCTTGGTGATCGCCTCGATGGCGTTGATCCGCGCGATGTCGAAGCGGGCCTTCTTTTGGATGTTCTTTAAATCCTGGGCGGGGATCTTCTTCAATTTCGCCCAGGCCTCGCAGGCGGCCACCTCGATGTCCAGCCAGCGCTGGAACTTGGCCTGGGGCTCCCAGATCTGGACCATTTGCGGGCGGCTATATCTCTCGAGCAAGGGGCACTCCGAAGGGTATTTAGTAGCAAGATCAATGGGTTCGAAGGACGAGCGCTGGATAGTATAGGGGCCCCGGCGACGCAAGGGGAAAAACCGGAAAAGGCGGCGAAATTCCCCGTGACCGGCTTCCAAAAGGTTATGCATAATATTCAAAAGGAATAATTTGAATTGAACAAGCGCTATCGATTGGAAGGGGTCCTGGGAGAAGGCGGCATGGGCCGGGTCTACGCGGCCTGGGATGAGCTGCGGCGGCGGCCCGTCGCGCTCAAGTTCCTCCTCTCCGTTCGCGACGCCGGGGCCCTGACCGAGGAGTTCCGGCTGCTGACCCGGCTCTCGCAGCCCAACTTGGTCGAGATTTACGACTTCCATCCGGAGGCGGGCGAGGTCTGCGCGGGCGCGGAGCTCCGCGGCCCCTGCTTCAGCATGGAATATTTGGAAGGCGCGCCGCTCGACCAGGCCCGGCTCGACCAAGCGCCCGAACGATGTCTGGACCTGCTGGCCCAATGGCTCGCCGGACTCCAATACCTGCACGCGCGGGGCATCCTGCACCGCGACCTCAAGCCCGGGAACCTTCTTCTGCTTCGCGACGGCAGGCTCAAGCTGCTCGACTTCGGCCTCTCCGGCGCGGCGGACGATCCTTCGGCCGCCGCGCCGCGCGGGACTCTCGCCTATCTGGCGCCGGAGGCCTTCTGGGGAAGCTACGAGGCGCGCAGCGACCTCTTCTCCGCGGGCGCGATCTTCTACGAACTTTTGTCCGGCCAGTCCGCCTACCCGCAATGGCCGCCGGCGGGCCCGGACTCGCTCCGTCCGCCGCCGGCCCTGACCCGACTCCGTCCCGAGCTGCCCGAGCTCTTGAGCGACGCGCTCGATCGCCTCTTGAGGCCTTCGCCCGCCGAGCGGCCCTCCTCGGCCCTCGCCCTGCTGCAATACCTGAGGCGCCACGGCGTCGAGGCCGCGGCGGGGCTCGCGGGCGGCGGCGCCGCCTCGCTGCCCGCACGCCTCGACTACCAAAGACCCGAAACCGTCTTCTCGGCGGCGGAGACAGGCCTGCTGGGGGATTCGGGCTCGCCGCATCCGCAGGTCTTCGCCGTCCTCGGCAGCGCCGGCAGCGGGCGCAGCCGCTTTTTCGAGGAGCTGCGCTGGCGCCTCCAGCTCCAAGGCCGCGCCTGGATCGCGCTGCCCCCGCCGCCGGACGCCGACTGGCCCTTCCTCGCGCGCGGGCGCCTCGGCCTCGCCGAGCGCCGTAGCGATCTCTCCGTGCCGGAGGCCCTCGAATCCCTCGTGCAAGCCCGTGCCGGCGAGGCCGCGGTCCTCGCCTGCGAGGACGTCCACCTCTGGCCGCCGGCGGCACTGCAGGCCCTGACCCTCCTGCTGCGCCTCTGGCCCAAGGACGGCGCCTCGCTCCGCCTCTTGCTGGATCTGAACAGCGACTTCGCCTCGCCCGACCTGGACCGACTCCGCGAGGCCTTGGCGGCCCAGCCCCGCGCCGCCGCCTTGCGCCTGCGCGAGCTCGACGCCGCGCAAAGCGAGGCGCTCCTGCGTTCGGCGCCCCTGGAGCCGCCTCCACCGGAGGCATGGATTCGCGCCGCCGCGCAGGCCTCCGGCGGAATCCCCTTGCTGCTGGTCGAGGCCCTGCGGCGCGGCCTCGCCGACGGTTTCTCTCCGGAACAGGCGGGCTCCGAGGCCCTGCCGGAAAAGCTCGCCGACTCCTGCCGCCGCCGCTGGCAAGGACTCTCCCCGGCCGCTCAGCGTTGGATGACCTTGCTGCTCGGCCGCGGCGACGAGGCCGAGCTGGCCGAACTGCGCGAGCTTTGGACTTCGGAGGCGGGAGATTTCGAGGCGGCGCTCTTCGAATTGGAAAACCAAGGGTGGTTGCGGCAAGACGCCCAACACCCGCAAAGGCGAGCCTTGGCTCAGGCCTCGCTGCGCCCGGCGCTGCGGCAATGCCCCGAACCCGGCGCGCTCCGCGAGGCCCATCGCGCCTGGCTTGAAAGGCTCTTGAAACAAGCCCCCGCCCTGCCGCGTCCGGATGCCGCCGCGGTCGAGATCGCAACTCAGGCCTTCGGCGCGGACGACGCGGCCCTCGCCAAGACCTGGGGGCTGAAGGCCGCCGAATATTTCGAGGCCCGCGAGGAGCCCGAGGCGGCGCTGGAATGGTACCGCCGCCTCCTACCCCTCGCCGAATCGCCCGAAGACCGCTACCTCCTGCACGGCAGCATGGCTCCCTTGCTGTACCGCCTCGGACGCCTCGACGAGGCGCGATCGGCTTATGAAAAGTGGCATGAGGACCGCCCCGACGACGAGACCCGACTGCAATACGCGAAATTCCTCTTCTACACGGCGATGGTCGACTTCGCCGCGAACCGAAGCGACGCCGCGCGCGCGGGCTTCGAGGCCTGCCTGCGGGTCGGCCCGGCGGGACGCCACGCCACGCACCACCCTTATCACGCCCGCGCCTTGAATTTTCTCGCCGCGCTGGCGAGGCGGGCGGGAAAGGCCGAGGCCGCGCGCGGCCTCTTGCGCCGCGCGTCCGAGTTGGCGGGAGAAGATCCTCTCTTGCAAGGCGACGTCGAGCAGCGCCGCGGCGAGCTGGAACTGGGCCAGCTGCGCTTCGGCCCCGCCTTCGCCCACTTCCGCGCCTGCCGCGAGGCCTTCGTCCGCAGCGGAAAGGCCCAGTCCGAGGCGGTAGCCCAACACCTACTCGCGTTATGGGCGCGCGATTTTGGGCGGCCGCGCGAGGCGCGGGTCTTGATCGAGCGGGCCCTGCGGCTTTCACGAGAGAGCGGCGCCCTCCTGCAATGGGCCCGCTATCTCGAAAACCGCGCCCTCCTCGCCATGGACTTGGGCGACTACGGCGCCGCCTGGCCCGACATGGAACGCGCGGAACAGGTAATCGAGGTCTACGGCACCGCCGAGGACCTCCGCCTGCTTCGGCTGCACCGGGCGGAATTTCTGGCGCGCAGCGGCGGTCTCGAAGGAGCCGGGGCCCTGCTCGAGGGGCTGGAGTCCGAACCGGTCGAGGGGCCCGGATGGAAGGCGGAATTGGCCCTGAGACGCGGCGAACTGGCCCTGTTACAAAATAAGGCCGCCGAGGCCGAGGCCGGTCTCCGCCGCGCCTGGGACGAGGGTGGGGCCGCGGCGGAGCCGAAGGCGCGCCTCCAGCTGGGCTGGGCCCTGTGCCGGTCCCTGGCGCTGCAAGATAAGCTGCGCGAGGAAAAGGCGCCCCTGAGCGCCATGCTGAAGCTGTTGGAAAATCTGGAGGGTCCTCTTTATCTTCTCCTGCGCCGGGCCTTGGCCTGTTGGGGCTCGAGGCCGGAGGATATTTCCAAGACCCTTCCGCCGCTGCTTCACTCGCTGAAAGATATCGAGTCGCCGGCGACACGCCTGGAAATTATAAAAACCACCGCTCTGCTCTTGGCGCAGCGCGGACTGCCCGGCGCGGCCGCGCGCCTGTGGCGAGATTATGGTAACGAATGGCGGCGCCTCTGCGCCGCCCAACCGGAGGTCCTGCGAATGGATATGCAAAAAAACCCGCCGCCCGAATCCCTCGACGCCGAATTGCTGGAGCTGCTCGCCGCCTCCCAGCCCGAGACCGCGACGGCCCCGCCGCCGGCGGCCCCGGCGGAATCGGGCCCTCCCCCCGCGGCGACCACCGTCCCGGCCGCCAAGCCCGAGCCCTCCGGCCTCTCCGAGCAGCGCTTCCGCCAATTCAGCGAGATCAGCCGCCAGATCGCCGGCAAGCACGACTTGGGCGAGATCCTCGAGCGGGTGATGGACGCGGCGATCGAATTCACCGGCGCCGAGCGCGGCTTCCTGATCCTCGAGAATCCGGCCGCGCCGAAGGGGCCGGTCCCCGGCTACGAGGTGAAGACCGCGCGGCACTTCAACCAAAAGACGCTCGCCGGCGAGGACCTGCAGATCTCGATGACCGCGGTGCGGCAGGCCATGGACCAAGGCTCGACCCTGCTCACCGCCAACGCGCAGCTGGACGAGCGCCTGAAGACCAAGAAGTCCGTGGTCCAGTACCAGCTCAAATCCATCCTAGCCGTGCCGCTGGAGCTGGAGGGCAAGGTCCTGGGCGCGATCTACCTCGACCACCGCTACGCGCCCAACGCCTTCCGCGACGAGGACATCGTGTTTCTGGGCGCCTTCGCCGCCCAGGCCGCCTTAGCCGTGCAAAAGGCGCGGCTGATCGCGGAACTGAGGCAGGCGAACGCCAAACTGGAGGAAAAGGTCGAGAGCCAGGAGCAGCGCATCGCGGTGCTCTCCGACGAGCTGGCCCAGGTGCGCGACGAGCTGCGCTACGGCTACGACGAGATCATCGGCCAGTCGCCGCGGATGATGGAGCTCTTCCACGTCCTCGACCACGTCACCGACACCCTGATCCCGGTCTGGATCTTCGGCGAATCGGGCACCGGCAAGGAGCTGGTCGCCCGCTCGCTGCACCAGAACAGCTCCCGCAAGAAGGGCCCCTACGTGACGATCAACTGCAGCGCCATCCCCGAGACCCTGCTCGAGAGCGAGCTCTTCGGCCACAAGCGCGGCGCCTTCACCCACGCCGACCGCGACAAACCGGGCCTCTTCGAGGCCGCGAGCGGGGGGACGCTCTTCATGGACGAGGTCGCCGACATGTCGGCGAGCATGCAGGTCAAGCTGCTGCGCGTCCTGCAGGACGGCGAGGTGCGGCCGGTGGGCGCCAACAAGCCCGTGAAGATCGACGTGCGCCTGGTCACCGCCTCGAACAAGGACCTGCAGCAGCTGGTCGACGAGGAGAAGTTCCGCCAGGACCTCTTCTTCCGGATCAACGGCATCACCGTGCGGCTGCCGCCGCTGCGCGAGCGCAGGGAGGACATCCCGCTTTTGGTGAACCACTTGATCCAAAAGCTCGCGAAGGCCTTCAAACTGGAGCCCTGCAAGGTGAGCGAGGAGGCCTATGAAAAATTGGTCGCCTATCCCTGGCCGGGCAACATCCGGCAGTTGGAGAGCGTCCTGCGCAACGCGATGCTCTTCGCGCAGGGCAAGGCGATCACCGCGCCGCTGCTCAACCTGCCCGCGCCCGCCGAGCCCCGCACGGGCGGCCCCTCGGCCTCCGCCGCCGGAAATCCCAAGGCCCAGGAGAGGGCCGAGGAGCGCCGCCTGATCCTCGAGTCCCTGCGCCGCCACCACATGAACAAGCCGGCGGTGGCCGAAGAGCTGGGCATCACCTTGCGCTGTCTGTATTTACGGATGGATCGCCACAAGATCCCGAAGGGAAAGACGGTCCTGGCGAAGTATCTGGGGATTTCCGCGTAAGCGGCTTATTCGGCGGCGGCTTCTTGGGGGATGCCGAATTCGAAGGTCTTTTCGATGCAGGGCTGATCGGCGCGGGGGCCCTGCTCGACGACCAGCTCGGGCTTGGGCTCCACCGGGATGACGATGGACAGGCCCTGCGATTCCTCGACGGGCAACAGCGTGTCCAAGGGCCCCTCATGAGACAGCTTGTAGTCGAAGCCAACTTGCAGACCGGAGTCAACCTTGAGCTCGGTTTTGAAGAAGCCGTGCTTGTCGGCATCCGCCGAGGTGTGGGTCACCAGATAGCGGCCGGCGAGCTTGTCGGTGATCCGCAAAAATCCCACGGCGCTATAGGTCTCGCCCGAGGGCATTTGGCTGAGCAGGAAGCCTTCGAGGTTAACCTTCGATCGTCCTTCTCCCGCCTGGCACAAGACCTTGGCGCGCCCGTCGCGGATCACGTAGTGGATGTTATGGATATCCTTTTGCGGTCCGGAGAAGCCCGAGTCCATCGGCTGGGCCGCCCCGCCGCTGCCCGGGGGCGAACCGCCGCCCACCGCGCCGCCGCCCGGATTCGCCGCGCCGCCGGGGGACTGGGCGCCAGCGCAGCCCCACAGCCAAAGACAGGCGGCTAAGATTCCCAAAGTGAAAGGACGCGCACTCCTCATATAGAGAACTTATCGTATCGGGAGGCGGGACAGTTGTCGACCCGAAGCATTTCCCCAGCAATTCAAAAAATACGAAAATAATTCACATTTACTCTTCATAATATTCAATTTTAATTCCTCTATCTCTACAACCAATTGAAACTAAACAATTTTTAAATTCCCGCCAAATGGCCCGCCGCTTGCTTTTCTTTCCTTTGTCGGCGCCGCGAAGAGGCCCGCTTCAGGAGGATAAAAATGGAAACCCAACGCATCCCGAATTCCCACCCCCGTATCGGCAACAACCCCGTGAGCTCCAAGTCCCTGGCCGGCCCCGGCGGCCCGGCCACCAAATCCCTGGGCGGCTACGCCGACCCGGCCCTGGTGCAATGGCTGGAGCAGGCCACCGCCTATTACAACGCGGTGATGGCCGGCGATCCCAACACGCCGCAGCCCAGCCAGGAGGAATGGAACTCCTTCCTCGCGCAATTGCAGTGGGCCCAGCAGCAGCTCGGCCAGGGTCAGACCGGATGGGATCCCAGCATGGGCGGTATGGGCGGCATGGGTGGTCCGACCGGCCCGGGGGCTCAAGGCGCTCAAGGCAACGAGTTCGGCGGCATGCCGGGGACCCTCGACAACTGGGTCTACACCCAGGCCCAGTCGCAGATCGGCTTCACCGGCAACGGCACCCACGACATCTGGAGCAACGAGATCATCCTCGACGTGTTTCCGGTCTCGGCCCAGGTCACGGTGGAGCACACCACCGACACCCGCTTCCAACCGCCCGAGGAGGTGGTCAAGATCGTCGTAAAGGATCCCGCCACGGGAACCGAGGCGGTCTACTTCGTCCACGACTTCGACCCGGCCGCGGGCGACACGATCGAGATCCGGACCCCCGAGGCCTCTCAGGTCAGCGACGCCGCCGGCATCGCCGCTTGGGGCGAATTTATCGCGGGCTCCGCCCAGGGCGGCAAACCGGAGGCGAGCATCCCCGGCGTGGAGCAGCCCGACGGCAGCCTGGTCTACGAGCCGGAATTCGCCGGCGAGACCGTGGATTTCTGGGCCCAGCCCGGCGAAGACCAGACCCACCACGTCTACGCCGACGCCAACATCTCGGTGAAACCTTCCGACGAGGTCGAGTTCCGCACCGGCCTGGACGGCCAGATCGTGGTCGAGGTCACGCACAGCGACGGTTCGACGGACACCTACATCGTCAAGAAGGGCTACAATGCCAACGTCAACGTCAACGAGGAGTACGTCAACGGCGAGATCCCCGAATCGATCCGCGACCGCGTCACCTTGAACGGCGCCGCCGAAGCCTCCGGCGGCAGCATGGACGGCGCGGCCATCCTCGACGCCCTACTTTCCGCCACCGGGCGCACGGAAAGCCAATTGCTCAATGCGCTGAAGGCGGCGGGCTACGGCGACATGACGATCGAGGAGTTCAAGGACCTGCTTGCGGAGGGGAAATTCACCCAACCGATCGACGGCAAGCTGCTGAGGTTCCTGGGCCTCTTCGACCCGACCCTGGCCGAAGCGATCCAAAGCACGCTGAACCATTCCAACGGCGATACCGAAAGCGCCTTCAAGGACATCCAGGCGCGCTTGGTCGAGCTCTTGAGCCTGCTCGATCCCAATTCGATCTATGCGCCCACCGGCGACGCGGGCGGATTCCTGGTCAACGGCGAGGTGATCCCCTTCTGGATCTGCAACACGGGCGAATACGCCGGCCAGCTGGGCACGGACGAATAGCCATCCAATACTAATCCACTGTCCCAATGCACTGGGGCGGATAGACATCCAAGACTCTTTTCCCTCTACACCTTCCTTCCGGGCGCCCGCTGGGCGCCCGGTTTTTTTTCCCCAACCCAAGGCTCGAATAAGGCATCCGGACAAAAATTCACAAGAGCATTCAAAATATTCCAATTTTAATCGCGCATTTCTATTAACTTGCTGTTTTCATTAAATAAATTATTTGGCACCAACCTTGCTTTAATATCCGGCAAGCCCCTGGGTGGGCCTTTTTAAGGAGGATCTCATGTTCAAGTACGCGATGATTTCGATTTCGACCCTAGGCCTGTTCTCGGCGGCGACCGTCCCGGCGAGGGCCGAGCTTTCCAAGGCGCCCGCGCCCCTGACCGTCGTTTCCAAAGTCCAGACGCCGGTCCTCGCCAATATCTGCGGTAACGGTATCGTCGAGGAGGGCGAGGCCTGTGACGGCGGCAGCAACTGCACGGCAGACTGCGAGGGCGGGATGTACAACGCGGACGCGCCCACCCAAGACGGCCCCTTCCAGAAGCAGCGCCCCGATTTCGGCAAGGTCCAGGAAGGGCCCTCCTTCGAGGGGCAAAACCCCGAGGGGAACGCTCCCGGAGTCGACTCGGTTCCGGAGGTTCAGGCGGTGGACAAGCCGCAGTACGGCCCCGTGAACTCGGGTCAGGGTCCCGTTCATGAACTGGCGCCGGTGGACAAGCCCGAGATAGGCCCCCTGCCCGGCCCCGCGCCATGCGGCAACGGCGCGGTGGAGTCCGGCGAGACCTGCGACGACGGCAACACGATCACGGGCGACGGCTGCGACAGCTTTTGCCGGATCGAGGACGCCTCCGACTCGCAGCCGCTGGTCGACAAGACCCCGCGGCCCGGATCGCGCGGCGAGGACTCGCGGGTCGGCTTCGGCGGCACCCCCTTCGTGAGCGGCTCGGGCTGCGCCCTGCAAGCCCTCAGCCCCCAATCCACCCCGGTCTCCGCGCTGGCGGGAATCGTACTCCTCGCCTTGCCCCTGCTGCGCGCCGGCTTTCCGCGGCGTCGCTAGAGCTTAGAAACCCACCCTAGCCTAAGGAGGGTCCCCCATGGTGGGGGACCCTCCCTTTTTGCGAACCCCCCAAAATTCCCGTGGGCAGGACCTGGCAATTTTTGCATAATCTGCAGGTGTCCACTTCTTTCCCACCAGCGCCCGCTGATTATGAAATTCTTAAAGAATTAGGCTGCGGTGGGATGGGCCGCGTCTTCCTCGCCCGCTCCCAGGCCGGCGGCGACGAGGTCGCCTTGAAATTTCTGCAGGAGGACCTGGACCCCGCGGCCTTATCCGGCCTGCGCGAGGAGGTCCGCCTGCTCTCGCGCCTCGCCCACCCGAGGCTCGTGCGCGTCCTCGACTATTTCCCCGAGGGCCCCTGCTACGCGATGGAATACGTGCCGGGACGAGCGCTCGACGAGGCCGCCGCGGAGATCCCGCCGCAGCATTGGCCGCTCCTGCTCGCCCAGCTTCTCCAGGGCCTGCACTACCTGCACTTGCGGCAGCTCCTCCATCGCGACCTCAAGCCCTCCAACCTCCGCGTCACGCCGGAAGGCGATTTGAAGATTCTCGACTTCGGCCTGGCCGGCCACTCGGCGCGCGCCGCCGGGGTGCCGCGCGGCACCCTCGCCTACCTTCCGCCGGAGGCCTGGCTCGGCGAGTACGGCGCGGCGGCGGACCTATTCGCCACGGGCGTGGCCTGCTACGAGGCCCTGACCGGAAAACTCCCCTATCGCGCCATCGGGACCGGCCTGCCGAATTTCTGCCAAACACCCGAGCCCTTGGAAAAACTCCGCCCCGACCTCCCCGACTATTTTTGCCGCTGGATCCAACGCTGCCTCGAGCCCGAGCCCTCGCGCCGGCCGGGCTCGGCCCTGAGCGGGCTGAAATACCTCAATCAGCATCTGCCCCAGCCGCTCCCGCTCCCCGATCCGGGCAGCGAGCCGGAGATGTTGGAGGCCCTGCCCTTCCTCGGCCGCGAGGCTGAGTGGCGGACCTTTTGGAATTTCAACGGCGAGATACGCCTCTGCGGCCCCGCGGGCATCGGTCGCAGCCGCTTCCTCCGCGAGGTGAAGTGGAAGGCGCAGCTCGACGGTCTGGGCCTGCGGACGGTCGGAAGCAACGATTCCGGGGCCTGGTGGCGGGGCTTTTTTCAAAAACTCGAGCCCGCCGTCGAACACTGGCTGAAACTCTCCGATGCGGATTGGGCCTCGCTCGACGCCGAAGAGACCCTCGTCCTTTTGCCCGACCTTCACCTTTGGCCGAAGGACGAACGCCTGGAGCTGGCGGCCTTCTTGAAGATCCTGCGCCGCCGCGCGCCGCGCCTGCGCCGCGTCCTCGAGTTCGATTCGGACGCCGCGCCGGAGTTGGCCGACGAGGCGGGAGGGACGCCCGAGACGCTCCTTCTCAAGCTCCCTCCCCTCTCCGAAGCGATGGCCCTTCAATTATCGGCCGCCGCCGACCTCGAGGGCCGCCTGGACGAAGCCCGACGCCGGCGATTGGCCGAGGACTCCGGCGGAAATCCGCTCTTGCTTTTGGAATCGCTGCGCGCCGCCCTGCGTCCGGGCGCCGGCGACCCGGCGGTCCCGCGCAGCCTCGCCGAGGCGACGCGCCTCAAGTTGGCGCGGCTCTCGGAGGCCGCCGCCGATCTCTTGGCGCTGATCGCGGCCGACCCGCTCCCGCCGTCCTGGGAAAAAGCGGCCGCCGAGTGGGCGGGCGGCGAAGCGGCCTTAGCCGACGCGCGCCTCGAGTTGACGCAGCGGGGATTCTTGAACGAGGGCCGCGAGGCGCTGCCCCGGCTGCAACAGGCCTCGCTGCGGGAGACCCTGCTTGCGCAGCTGCCCGAGGCGACGCGCCCGCGGGCCCACCGCCTCAGGCTGCGCCTCTTGCTCCGCCGCGCCGGCGACGAGCCTCACGCCGCTCCCGAGGCGCCGGCGATCGCCCGCCAGGCCCTCGCCGCGCAAGAGACGAAGACGGCCCTAGCCTGGGGCTTTCCGGCCGCCGATGTCCTGACCCGCCAAGGCCGCGAAGCGGAGGCCGTCGAGCTCTACCGCCGACTCTGGCCGCTCGCGGGCACGGGCGAGCAGCGCTACCTGATCCAGGGCAAGGTCGCGCCACTGCTTTACCGCTTGGGGCGGATGGACGAGGCCCTCGCGGCCTACGACCGGTGGATCCAGGATCGTCCCGACGACGCGACCCGCCTGCAGCGGGCCAAGCATTGTTTCTACACCGGCCTGGTCCTGTTCAGCATGGAGCGCAAGGCGGAGGCGCGAGAGCGATTTCAAAACTGCCTCGAGATCGCCGATGCCGAGCGGCACGCGCCGCACCGCCCCTATCAGGCGCGCGCGCACAACTTCCTCGCGGCCCTGGCCCAGGAGAGCGGCGACCACGATACCGCCGCGCGCCACTTGGAGGCCGCGCTGCGGCTGGCCGGCGACGACGCGATGCTGCGCGGCGAGACCGAGCAGCGCCTGGCGGAGATGGCGCGGGCCCGGCTCGATTACGCCGCTTCCCGCGCCCACCTCGAGCGCGCGCTGGCCCATTACCGCCGCGCGGGCAACGCGCAGGCCGAGGCCGTGGCCCTGCAGTGGCGCGCGATGCTGCATCGCGAATGCGGGGCCCTGAGGCGAGCCGAGGCCGACATCGCCTCGGCGCTGGAGGCCTGCGAGCGCAGCGGGAGCGTCCTGCAATGGGCGCGTTACCGGCTGAACGCCGCGTTGATTTCCCTCGAGGCCTCCGAATACGCGGCGGCGCATTCGCGGATGGAGGAGGCGGAGGCAATCCTCTCCGCCCTCGGCAACGAGACCGACCGCTTCCTCGCGAAATTCTTTCGGGCAAATTTTTTGGTTCGCGCCGGCCGACCAAAATCGGCCGAACGCCTCTTCGCCGAGCTTAAGGCCGCGCGACCATCCATCCAAGCCCTCGGCCAGGAAAGCGAGCTGGACCTGCGCCTGGGCGAGGCGGCCCTGCTCGATTTCCGCTTCGAAGCGGCGGAGGCCTCCCTGCAAGCGGCCCTTCGCGAGGCGGCCGCCTCGCGAAACCCGATGGCGCGCTGGGAGGCGGAGTGGGCTCTGGCACGCTGCCGGGCGCTGCGGCAAGCCGGCGGTCCGCCGCCGCCGGAATGGCCGGAGCTTAGCGCGCGCGCCTTGGCCTCCGCCTCGCCCTGGCTGGAGGTCCAGGCCCGCGTCCTCGACCGGATTTTCTCCGGCCTCGAGCCGCCGCCGGAGCCCGAGGCTTGGAAGGCCCTGCTCCACGAGATCGCGGACTTGGAGGCCCCGGAGGCCAGGGCCGAGCTCTTCCACGCGCTCGCCGCCGCCGCGGGGCGGAAGGGGCTCGCCGAGACCGCGAGAAAACTTCAAGGCCGCTGCCTTTCGGAATTTTCCCAAATACGAAACCGACTCCCGGAGGAAATGAAAATGGACTTCGAAAAAAACCGCAGAGTGCAAAGCCTGGACGAAGCCTTGGGCGCCGCCGTCGAGACCCCAGCCCCGCGCCCGGCCGCCTCCGCCGCGGCACCGGTCCCGGCCGAAACGGCCGCCCGCGACGACCGCCGTTTCCACCGCTTCGTCGAGATCAGCTGCCGGATCTCCAAACGCCACGAGCTCGCCGAGATCCTCGAGCGGGTCATGGACGCCGCCGTCGAGATCAGCGGCGCGGAGCGAGGCTTTCTCCTGCTGCGCGAGGACGGCGCAAAGACGGGTCCCCTCGCCGGCTTCGAGATGAAGGCCGCCCGCCGGCTCAACCGGCAATCCCTGCAGAAGGAGGACTTCAAGATCTCGATGACGGCGGTGCGGCAGGCGATGGAGCAAGGCGGCGTCCTGCTCACCGAGAACGCCCAGCTCGACCCGAGGCTGCAGTCGAAGAAATCGGTCGCGGCCTTCCAACTCAAGTCCATCCTCGTCGTTCCGCTGGAGATCGACGGCCGGATCAAGGGAGCGGTCTACCTGGACCACCGCTACCGCCCGGACTGCTTCCGCGAAGAGGACGTGACCATTTTAAACGCCCTCGCCGCGCAGGCGGCGCTGGCCATCGAGAAGGCCGAGATGATCGCGGAGCTGAAAGAGGCCAAGCGGAAGCTGGAGGACCGGGTCGTGAGCCAGGAGAAGCGCATCGAGGCGCTCTCCGACGAGCTCGCCCAGGCCCGCGACCAGCTGCGCTACGGCTACGAGGAAATCGTGGGGCAGTCGCCCGCGATGATGGAGGTCTTCCACCTGCTCGACCACGTCACCGAGACGCCCATCCCCGTGTGGATCTTGGGCGAGTCGGGGACGGGCAAGGAGCTGATCGCCCGCTCGCTGCACTTCAACAGCGGCCGCAAGCCCAAGCCCTTCCTCGCCGTCAATTGCAGCGCCATCCCCGAGAATCTGTTGGAGAGCGAGCTCTTCGGCCACAAGAAGGGAGCCTTCACCCACGCCGACCGCGACCGCGTCGGCCTCTTCGAGCAGGCGAACGGCGGCACCCTCTTTTTGGACGAGGTGGCCGACATGTCCCCGTCCATGCAGGTGAAGCTGCTCCGCGTCCTGCAGGAGGGCGAGATCCGCCCGTTGGGCGCATCGAAAAGCGTGAAGATCGACGTGCGCCTGGTCACCGCCTCGAACAAGGATCTGGAAAAGCTGGTCGAGGAGGAGAAGTTCCGCCAGGACCTCTTCTTCCGGATCAACGGCCTGACGATCCGCCTGCCGCCGCTGCGCGAGCGCCGCGAGGACATCCCGCTGCTGGTGAATCACTTTATCGAAAAGATCTCGCGGGACTTCAAGCTGCCCGTCTCCGAGGTGAGCGACGAGGCCTTCGAGGTCCTGCTGCAGCACCCCTGGCCGGGAAACATCCGCCAACTCGAGGCGGTGCTGCGCAACGCCCTGCTCTTCGCGAGGGGCCGTCCCATCACGCCGGCCTTTCTCTCGGTCGCCAAACCCGCGACCGGCGCGGAGCTCCCGGCCGTCGGCGGCGAGCAGGGCGCCGAGCGGCAGCTGATCCTCGAGGCCCTGCGCCGCGCGCGGATGGACAAGCTGGCCGCGGCGAAGGACTTGGGCATCAGTCTGCGCAGCCTTTACATGCGCATGGACCGGCACCGCATCCCTAAGGGCAAGGCGGTGTTGGCTAAGTATTTGGGGCTTAAGGCCTCTTGAACGGAATAAATTGGACGGGGGCCTGCGGTTGAAACTCAACGACCGAGCAGGGGGAATAACGCGGGACAACGGCGTGCTCCACGCTCTGCGCGGCCACCCATCGGCTGTGTTCCACGAAGCCGCCTTCAACCTCTTCCACGAGGTCAGGATAGCAAGGCTCGCCGGCGCAGGGCTGGAACTTACCCACGGACGCGGCGACGGAATTTTGCGGAAGCAGATAGGATTTCAGGACGTTGGGATTGGCCACCAAGGCGCGGACATCAAAGTAGCCGGTGTAATTGAATACCAATGGTCCGCCGCCCGAGACGATGCCACCCTTGTCCTGCAGAACAATGTCCATAAACTCCTTGCGCTCCGGTTCAAACCATCGCAGCACACGGCCGCTCAGCGACTCTCTGGCATCGGGCGGCACGACATAGGCCTCCATGTGGAAGAGAAAACGCCCCGACGGGGTGTCCAGACATTCTATATCGTGGGAGATGGAATTATAAAAATAGACGTCCTTGGAGGGATCTCCTTCGAGCGCCGGCGCTGGAAAGCCGCCGCCGAGCGGCTGGGCGGCCGCTCGGCTCGCGTCCAGGGGCCCGCCGGCAAAGGACGAGGACCCCGATGCGTTGTCGCCGCCCTGCCCCGCCCCGGCTTCCAAAGTCCCCGAAGGCGCGGAACCGCCCGGGGAAACGCCGCCGGAACATGCCGCCAGGGCGAGCCATGCAATCGACACCCAGATTTTCGACAAAGAGGAATTCATTTATTCCTCCACGGGGAAATCGAAGGCACCGCCCCCGATCTGGCAGGCGGGAATCACCCCCGCCAGCAGCCCCGCTTTTTTCAGATCGCCCGATTCGGAGTCGGCGAAAATTTTCAAGGGGTGCTCCGTGGGGACGCATTCGGAATCCGGACAAGCGCTCCACGGCGTCTGAATGGGGGGCGTGGATACGGGTTTCAACGGGAAGAAAGTCAAGTGATATTGGTCGCCGCCAAGGATCGTCAATTCAAAGTATCCGAGCTTGTGGGTCTTCATCCCAAACTGATCGTAGGTCGCCATGTAGGAGAGAGGGACCTCGCTGTATTTCCCGCTCAATCGATCGACCACGCGGATGGAACCCATGCCCAAAAATTCCAGCACGGCCTCAGGGGGTTCCTGGGTCCAAGCCGGGGCGACGAAACCGCGTATTTGGTATTGGGCGAGGTCCTTTCCGAGCAGGCGGCAGAGGGGTTTTTCCTCAAGGATTTTTAAGGTGAAAAATTTCCCGGTGGGATCCTGTTCGGGGGCGGGGAAGCCTGCGGTGAGCGGTTGGGCGGCGGCCGTCGTCGTGCTCGTCGCCGTTCCTCCTGTAGAAGGGGCGTCCAAGGCACCACCCACTCCGACGCTTCCGCTCGCTCCCTCGGGCGCGGCGGGCGCGTTCAAGGTGGCGGATCCGGAACAGGCCGCCAAGACGAACAAAGCGAGGGGGGCCCATCGCCTGGCCAAGGCATGAAAGAAGCGCAAGCCGAACATGGCGCCGTATCTCCTTCCCGATGGTATCGGCTTGCCCGAGAGAGAAGTTTCCCGGGCCCCCAACTTTCCCAACCTTATCAAGAAACCGTGACCCTGTCTCCTCGGGAGGCCTCCCTCGCACGCCCTTGCCACTAAGCCCGTCCTGCACGTTTTTCATTTTATGCTTGCAAATATTGCATATCTAATCGAGTTTTTCATTATAACTAATTGATTTTATTAACTTAATAAAACGGCATGGCCTTTGCTTTATTCTTTAGTATCCCGCGACGGGATGCCAGCAGAGGAGCCCAAGACCATGACGATGAAAGAAAAATTCCAGCAAGTGAAAAATCTCCTGAACCTCGTTCAAGCCAGCGCCGAGCTTCGGGATGCCGAGCACAAGGTCTCGCTGGCAACGCGCCTGATGGGCGAGATCGAGACCAGCATGCTGAGCAATCCCTTCCTCCAAGACCAGGACTTGGCTTGGGTGGTGCAATTCAACCGCGGCCCGCTGTGGAGCAACGCCTATCAGCGCCTGGAGAGCCTGCGCCGCTCGGCTTAATCTTTCCCACCGGCGGGCCTCCTATCCCCCGCTTTCCATCGTGGCATCTCCCGCCCTTGGCCCCAACTCAAGCGGCGGAACCGGGTCTCTCGAGAGAGGGGCCCGGTTTTTTTTGCGTCGCAATTCCTTCCCGCGAAGCATAAAATCTTTAATAGCCTCAGGCGCGCTCGTCCACTAGCTCACGTTATTGGAGATCGTATGCTGCAAACTTTGCAAAGATTTTTCCGCCCAAGCGCCAAACCCCTCTTATTTCCTGTCGTTTTTCAAGAAGGCATCCTGGCATCGCCTTTGCTTTAGTTAAGATCGTTCGGCGCCGCTCGACTCGCCGGCAAGGAGGATCGACCCATGGATAACAGTTTCAAAGCCCCACCCCCGCCGCCCAAATCCATTCAAAGCGGAGGCGAGGATTATTTCTCGGACGATTACGGTTTGGAGACCGAGGGCTACGGCGACTACGAGGACTTCGGTTTGGAAGAGGAAACCGCCCCGGCGGGAATTGCCCCAAGCGGCGACATTTATCAGGAGATCGACAAGCTCGCCAGCCTCGCGCGCAGCCAGGGGGCAAGCGCCGAGGTCCTCAAGGCCTTGGAGGAAAAGCGACGCTTGGCCCTGCAGAGCTCGAGTTTCTCGCCTGAGAAACGAGAAGCTTTGATGGAGACCCTCCGCATGGAGCTGGGCGAGCTCGAAAGCCGCATCCTCGCGGACATCGAGCAGGCCCCCGCGCGCGAATCCTTGAAAAAAGAGCTCCAGGAGCTCCGTGGCGAACTGCAGTCGGAAATCCAGGACGAGGACGCCCAGGACGACATTGCGGAGTTGATCGGCGACGCCGAGGAGGCCCTGAAGAAGAAGGACCTAGACGCCGCCCAAGAGAAGCTGGAAGAGGCAAAAGCCGAACTAGATACGGCTATGTCCGAGGCCAAGGCCTCGAAAAAGGAGGCCAAGGAAGCGCGCGAGGCTGACTTCAAGGAGCTAAAGGAAAAAATCAAAAACTCGGAGCTCTCCGACGCAAAAAAGGAGGAGCTGCAAAAGAAGGTGGAGGCCCTCGAGACGGAGTCCGGGAAGGACGACGTGGACACCGAAAAATTGGCCGAGGACGTCGAGTCCTTGGAGAAAGACATCTCCAAAGAGATCAAGATCGCCGGCATGAAAAAATCCTTTGTCGGATTCCCCTCCAAGATTCCGCCCTTTGAGGATTCGGCTGTGACGGCGAACCTGGCCCTACTCTTTCAGAAGGGCGTCGAAACCGGCGACTGGAGCGGCTTTAAGAAGATCCTCCAAGACCCCAATTATAATAAAGACGGAACCTTTCACGCCATTCGGCAGATTGTCGGCACCATTTTCTATGCCTTGGCCGGCAAGGACGAAGACCAGCTCGAACAGTTCCTCGACCTCATTCCCAAGGACGTCCGCCAAGACATGATCAATATCATCATGCCCCATTTCGCCGGCAACAACCATTGGTCCAGCAACGAGAACGATCGCTCGGCCCGCTACCTTTACGGCAACTACGGACAGGAAGTCGCGGCCCGGCTCGAGCGGAGCATGAAGGAGGACGACATCAAGGGAGATACCGGCGGCTCCTCCACGGGTTCCACAAGTTCTTGACGGACGCCGTAAGACCGCGTCCGTCAGAACAAATTCCGTCTATCGGGTGACAAAACTAAGAGAAAGGCGTCTTGGTAATCGCTATCGCGCCGATCTAATCTGGCTCGGAATTGAAGCGGGAGGAGAATATGTTTAGCCCCTTAGCCTGGAAGAAGTGGACAACCCTCTCCTGGGCCTTTGCGGCCCTGATCGGAGCGAACGCCGCCTGCGCTGGCACCGGATCGGCTCCCTCCGGCGGCGCCGGCGGGGCAAAAATCGTGATCAGCGGCGCCCTGCAAAAGAACTTCACGCCGAAGGAAGTCTCCGCCGTCCCGATCTCTGGCGCCGTCGGCATCCATCTCAACGAGGACGACTTTTGCTTCGTGGGCTTGACGTTCCCCAAAGACCTGCCCCCGGGAACCCACGCGATCGAGGATCAACTGAACAACCCCCTTGTGAACGTCAGGGGCGAATACAATGCCTGCGGGCCCGGCGACTACGCGGAATCCACCTACCGCAGCACGGGCGGCAAGCTGACCTTGACGGCCTCCGGCGGGAAGTACAGCGGGAACTTTGAGTTCACCGCGAGAAACCTAAAGGACCGATCGAAGGTCCTAAAAATCTCCGGATCCTTCGAGAATGTTTCCCTTCCTTAAAGGAAATTCGGAGGCATCGCCATGAACCGAAACTCCCTCCTCTCACTGCTTTTCCCTCTCTTTCTTTGCGTAACGGTCCCATTTTCGGCGCATGCGGAGGGCCTGATCGCGCCCAAATCCGGGGCCGCGCTGTGCGGGGCCTTGACCGTCGCGGATTTCCAAGGCGCCGGCCTTGCCCAGGCCGCTCCGCCCTCCGTCAACCTCATCGACGGAGGCGCCGGCGCCTACTGCGTCTATTCCGGGAAATCCGCCGCCACCGGCGGCATCGAGCTGGACGTCTTCTATCCGGCCGGCACCAATCCCGCGGAGGCCAAGGCCACGGAGGAGACCGCGGCCGGCGAGACGACGGGCTCCGCCTTGGCGCCGATCCCGCTGGCGGGCGCCGACAGCGCGCGCTGGTCGCCCAAAGCCGTTTCGGGCGGACCTCCCTTCGCCACCCTCGTGGTGCGGCGCGGGACTCTTGTTTTCGTCTTGGGCATTCCGGCCGGCCCGAACGCGCAGGCCCAGCTGCTCAAGCTCGCGGCCCTCTCCCTCAAGCGGTTTTGACGATCCCGTATTTGTGAAATAGGCAGAGTACGACCCATTTAAGTTTAAGGGATACTCTTGGTTTTGCGAAATCAAGGAACGACAGGATTTTAAATAATCACACCTTCAAAAAAAGCCGCCGCTCGACGCGCTTCTTGTCGATCTTGCCCTGCAGGAGAATGCCCGCGCCCTCGTCCTTCAATTCCGCGAAGGGGTCCTTCAGAATCTGCCCGTCGGCATGGATGCTTCCCCCCTTGATCTTGGCCTTGGCCTCGTTGCCGGTGGCCGCGAAGCCCGCCTCTTTGACGGCGTGGAAGGCGATGATGGTGTTTTTCCCAAGGGACAAAGTCACGTCGTCGATCACCTCGACCTGGCGCTGAGAGAAGGACTTTTCGAAGTGGGCCTCGGCCGCATCCGCGTCCGAGGGTGAGTGAAGATAGGAGATGATCTCTTTCGCCAGCCCGACCTTGACGGCCTTGGGGTGAAGCTTCCCCGAGGCGACCTCGCGCTGCATCTGCTGGATCTCCTCGAGGCCGCGGTCGGTCAGCAGCTCGAAGTAACGCCACATCAGGGCGTCCGAGACCGACATCATCTTCCCGAACATCGAGTCGGGCGCCTCGGTGACGCCGATGTAGTTGCCCTTCGACTTGCTCATCTTGTCGACGCCATCGAGCCCTTCCAGCAGCGGCAGGGTCATGACGACTTGGGGCTCCTGCCCCTCCTCGTGCTGCAGGTGGCGCCCCATCAACAGATTGAATTTTTGATCGGTGCCGCCCAACTCGACGTCGGCGCGCATCGCCACCGAATCCCAGCCCTGGAGCAAGGGATATAAAAATTCATGGATGGCCAAGGGGTGTCCCGACTTGTAGCGCTTTTCGAAGTCGTTGCGTTCCAGCATGCGGGCGACGGTGTAGCGGCTGGCCAAACGAATCATGCCCCGACCGTCCAGCTTGTCCAGCCAGGAGGAATTATAGAGCACCTCGGTATTCCCGGGATCAAGGACGCGGAAGACCTGATCTTTGTAGGTTTGGACATTCCGCTCGATCTCTTCCCGCGTGAGCGGCGGGCGGGTCTCGTTGCGTCCGGAGGGATCCCCGATGGCGGCGGTGTAGTCGCCGATCAGGAAGCAGACCTGGTGTCCCAAATCTTGAAAGGCCTTCAATTTGCGAAGCAGGACCAAGTGTCCGAAGTGCAGGTCCGGCGCGGTGGGATCAAAGCCCGCCTTGACGCGGAGCGGTTTCCCGGAGGCCAGTTTTTTGGCCAACTCGGCTTCGGAAATGATTTCGACGGCGCCTTTTTTAAGTTGTTCCAGCGAGGACATATTGAAAATGGACCATAGATAAGGGGGTTCGGGGTGTCAATCGTCCTCGTATCAAAGCCAGCGCACTAGAAAAATCCAAGGAATTGGTTTTTTTGCAATCGGCATGGAAGGTTCGCCCCTACAATCTAATTTGGATGCGTTCGATCTTGCGGGCCAGGCCGTTCGACTCTTCGATCTCCACCAAGGCCCCGCAGAAGCGCACGTCCCCGTCCGCCGGCTCGAAGCGCGACTTGATCCCCGTCTGGAACTTGCGCAGGACGTTGTCGATCCGCATGCCGATGATCGAGCGATAGGGGCCGGTCATCCCGGCATCGGTCAAGAACGCGGTGCCGCGCGGCATGATTTCCTCGTCGGCCGTCTGGACGTGGGTGTGCGAACCTATCACCGCGGCCACGCGTCCGTCCAAATGCCACCCCATCGCCCGGCTCTCGCTGGTGGTCTCGGCGTGCATGTCGACGAAGACGATGTCGGCCTGCCCCTTCAGCTCGGCCAAGACGCGGTCGGCCGCCGCGAAGGGGCAGTCCGCAGGCTCCATGTTGATGCGGCCGATCAGGTTGACGACGCCCAGCTTGACGCCGGCGTAGACCTCGACGACAACGTAGCCCCGGCCCGGCGAGACGGCGGCGTAATTAACCGGCCGCAGCAGCTTGGGCTGGCGCTTGAAGTAGTCGTGCACCTCGTGCTGGTCGAAGGCGTGGTTGCCGGTGGTGATGACGTCGATGCCCGCGGCGAAGAGCTGCTCGGCGGTTTTGGCGGTGATCCCCTTGCCGTGCGCGACGTTCTCGCCGTTGCCGACGACGAAGTCGATCTTGCGCTCCCGGCGCAGGCCCGGAAGCAGGGTCTGCACGGCATGGCGGCCGGGCTCGCCGAAGATATCCCCGATAAAAAGTAAGTTCATCCTCTTCCCTTCATTTCGCGTAGTCGACGGCCCGGGACTCCCGGATCACCATCACCCGGATTTGCCCGGGATAGCTCAATTCTTCCTCGATCTTGCGAGCGATATTCCGCGACAGCATCGCCGCCTGGGCGTCGTTCAGCTTGTCGTGGTCCACCATCACCCGCACCTCGCGCCCCGCCTGGATCGCGTAGACCTTCTCGATGCCGTCGAAGGACTTGGCGATGCGTTCGAGGTCCTCGACCCGCTTCACGTAGGACTCGAGCACCTCGCTGCGCGCCCCGGGCCTCGCCCCGCTGAGGGCGTCCGCCGCGTCGACCAGGTGCGCCAAGGCGGTCGTCTGCGGTACGTCCTCGTGGTGAGCGGCGATGGCGTGCACCACCCGGGCGTCCTCGCCGTACTTCTTGGCGAAGTCCGCGCCGATGATCGCGTGCGAGCCCTCAACCTCGTGGCTCACCGCCTTGCCGATATCGTGAAGCAGGCCCGCGCGTCGAGCCATCTTTTCGTTCATCCCCAATTCGGCGGCCATAGTCCCGCAAAGGAATCCGACCTCGATGGAATGGACCAGGACGTTCTGCGCGTAGCTGGTGCGGAACTTCAGCATCCCCAGCAGCCGGATCAACTCGGGGTGCAGGCCGTGGATGCCCAGCTCGAAGCAGGCCGCCTCCCCCGCGTCCTTGATCTGGATATCCAGCTCCTGCGTGACCTTGCCGACCATCTCCTCGATGCGCGCGGGATGGATGCGGCCGTCCTGCAGGAGCCGCTCGAGGACGATCTTCGCGACCTCGCGCCGCACCGGATTGTAGCCCGAGAGGATCACGGCGCCGGGCGTGTCGTCGATAATCAGGTCGATGCCGGTGAATTGCTCGAGCGCGCGGATATTGCGGCCTTCCTTGCCGATGATCCGCCCCTTCATCTCGTCGTTGGGCAGGTGGACGACGGTCACGGTCTTCTCGGCCACCCACTCGCCCGCCAGGCGCTCGACCGCCCGGGTGATGAGCTGGCGCGCCTTCTTGTCCGCATTGGCCCGCGTCTCTTCCTCGATTTGCCGCAGGCGCCTCCCGGCCTCCAGCTGGGCCGATTCTTCCACCATCTTGACCAGGCGCTCCTTGGCCTCTTCCGCCGACATCCGGGCCACGCCCTCCAACGCGGCGCGCGACTCCTCGACCAGATGGCGGTTATTCTCTAAAAGCTCTTCGGCGGCCTTCTCCTGCGCCCGCACGGCGTCCTCACGGGCCTCCAGCTCGCCCTCGCGGCGCTCGAGCCCCTCGGATTTCCGCTCGAGACCCTCCTCGCGGGCGAAGAGACGCTGCTCGATCTTCTCGAGCTCGGTCTTGCGGCCGCGGACCTCGTCTTCGATCTCGCGCTCCGCCTTG
>JASOAK010000001.1:0-173800 GCA_048499175.1 bacterium | reverse complement strand
CCAGGGCCTCGCGTTTTTTGCCGGCGCGGGAGAGTTCGAGCAGGGTCTTCAAGATCTGCTCGGGCGCGGCGTTGGGCGGGAGCTTGGGCGCGCCGGGCTCCGGCGGGCGCGGCGGAACGACGACTTGGGGCGGCGGCGTCGCGGTGGGGAACTGCTCGCGCTCGTAGTGGTTCAGGCAGCGGATCACCTCGGCGGCCGAACCCAGGCGCCGCTCCGGATCCGGGAGGACGAGGCGGCGGATGCATTCCAGGACCCCGCGCGGGACCTCGCCGCCGCGCAGGACCTCGAGGTCGAGGTGGCCCTCGCTCAAGGCCTCCAGATAGTCCGCGAAGGAGCCTCCCGGGAGGCTGGGGAGTTTCCCGAGCGCCAGGTGATAGAGGACGACGCCGAAGCTGTAGAGATCCGCCCGGTGGTCGACCGCGCCGCCGGATAGAACCTCCGGGGCCATGTAGGGGAGGCTGCCGGCGGGGGCGGCGGCCGTCTCGCCGGGACCCAAGGCCAGGCCGAAGTCGATCAGCTTCAGGCGCAGGCGCTCGGGCGCGCCTTCGGCCTCCCGCTCGTGGACGCGCCCGACGAGGAGGTTTTCCGGCTTCAGGTCGCGGTGCAGGATGCCGCGCTCGTGGATCTCGCCTAAGGCCCAGGCCGCCTGGACGATCAGTTGGAAGACGGCGTTCCAGTCGCGGGTCCGGGCCTCGCGGACTAGGTCGCGGCCCTCGACGAACTCGGTGACGTGATAGAGCCCGTCCTCCGAGTCGCCCCAGTCCTCCAGGCGAGCGATGTGGGGGTGGCGCAGCTGGTGCAGGACCTCGCATTCCCGGCGGAAGGCCCGCTCCCGTTCCGGGCCGTCCTTAGGAATGATCTTCAGGGCGACGGGGCGGCCGTTGCGAGAGAGGTCGCGGGCCAAGTAGACGGTACCCTGGGCGCCCTCGCCCAAGCTGCGGACGATCTCGTAGCGGTCGGCGATGCGTTGCGTAGGGGTCATGGGTGGATTTCCTTACCCGCCATTAAACAATTATGTTCATAAATTATACAAAAAAATTAGATCGAAAAAATATTTAAAAATAAAAATTTAAATATCAATTGGTTATATAATGTAAATTATTAGCACAATTGTTGAAATATCAGCCCCGCGCCTTTCTCTTCTCGACCTTCGAAAAGAGTGACTGTTGTCTATCCAACCCTAAAAACGAAGAGATCTCCCTTCGAAAACCCAATGGGCGCCCCCAGGCTCCGCATCGGCCGCATTTCTGAATACTAAGTAGTCAATTTTTGAATGGTTTAAGGGTTCAATAAAATAAATCAAATTAAATCATGTAGATAAATGATGGACGCGGCTTGGTCCGCGATTTGTAATGAGAGAGGTGGCGACGGAAATTCATCCGAAGCTGCCAAGAGGAGGGATCGATGTTCCGGAATAGCTTATCGAAAGTTTTAGCCTACGCAGGTCTGTTTTGGGTCCTGGGGGCCTGTAGTCCCGGGGAACAGCAAGCCGTCTCAGACCCCGGGGAGGAAATCTCGGAGGAGGCGGCGGGGACTTTCCCGAACTCCCCGAATTTGGCGGGAGAGGCCCCCACGGCGGAGGCGCCGCCGACCCCGCGTCCCCTGCCGGCGCCGACGGCGGCTCCCGAGCCGACCCCGCCCGCCGGACCTGTGAGCCAACCTCCGAACCAACCTGGCCAACCCCTTGGCCCGCAGGTGCGGTGGCCCGTCGAGGCCTCGCTGGGTTCCTTGCAGCCGGCGGGGGGCTTGGTGGCGACGGGAGGTTATACCGTCGTCCAGTCGGTCGACGTCACCCTCCCCTTGCAGAAGGTCTACGCCATGGCGCCCCTCGAGGACACGACCCCCAACGGGACGGCGATGAGCTTTGACCCCTTGGCGCGCATCCTGCCCCTCGAGGGCACGGGGAGCCTGCGCTTCGTCCGCGGCAGCCCGCTTTTGCCCCAGGCCGAGCGCTTCGTCGAGGTCCGCTTCCAGGTGCGCTTCCCCAGCCGTTTCGCCTACAACCCCGCGACGGGTTATTGGGGGAACTTCTTTCCGATCGATTGGGTCCGCTTCAAGCTCTTGGCCTGCTCGGCGCAGGGCAGGTGCAGGGTCCTGGTCGAGGAGATCCCCGCTCAGACCCTGCCCGGCAGCTGCCAGGGCCCCGATGCGGGCTGCGAGCGGCAATACCAGGTCCGTCACGACCTCAGCGACTTCGCGGACCACTACAAGGTCTTGGTCGAGGGGACCAACGCCGCGGACTATGAAGATTCCAACGGCCATGCCCGGCTGTGCAGCCATTCCGTCGAGGATTGCTTCTATTCCCACCCTTATTGCGTCGCCGGGCTCTGCGCGGCGGTGGCCCGCGGCGGCGACTACTACCAGGTGGCTACCCCCGAGGCCTTAACCGCAAATTAAGACCTACCCCTTCCACTCACGTGGAACCCGGACGGCCTCCTCCCGCGAGTGGGGGCCGTTTTGCTTGAAGGTCGCCGGGGCCGTGGTGATGGCGCCTGCGAATGGGGGATACCCTTCTCTGGGCCGCGCCTCTCAGCGCGCGAGTGGGGGACTCCTCCCCACGAAAGCCTTCCGTACAAAAAAATAAGCATTGGAAAAACAAAGGGAATATTTTTTCGAAGCCGGGGAAAATTTGGCAGCCGCTTTGCTAATGTCTCCTGTCAAGATGGCACGTCACTCGCAAAACGTCGCAACGGAACAAAGCTGGGAAGGAAGCCACCACGAGGTCCTGGAGGGGATCCGCCTCGTCGGCGAGGAGGCACCTTCCTTCCCCGCCAATCCCTACCTGCAGGCGGCGATGGGCGAGGAGCTGCGCCGCATCCAAGAGCGCGCGCGCCGCGGGGACAAGCTGGCCCGCCGTTACGTGGGCGGCCGCCGCAAGGCGCTTAGCTAAAATATTTTTCAGGAGTTTGGGTGAAGGCCGATCTTCTAGGGGAAGATCGGCCTTTCTTTTTTGCGGTTCCCGCGAGGCCGGATTTGAGGTCGGGAGCGACCGGTATGCCCCCCGCTCGTTCGTTTTTCGGCGTCGGGCAGGGAATTTTTCCTCGCAAGATTTTCTTCGTTTCGAAAATTTTTGACGCAGGCAATAAGTCGGCTCCTTGCGTCATAAAAGGCGCCGCGAGCCATGCTGCCTGTGGATAAGTTTCTGCGAAAAATCTGCGCCTCCGTCTTGCGATCTTCGCGCGAAGCATCTAGGATACGCCCACTTGCACCATGAATCCACTCGCGCACACCCTGGAAGAACTGCTCAAGAGTCCCCGCAAGACGCTGGAGTCGCTCTTGCCCGTAGGCTCCTTGGGCGAGATCCCGCAGCAACTCAAGAAGCTCCTCTCCTTCGACTACGACGATCAGCCGCTAGAAGAGAAATACTTCGCCATGCACCGCCATTGGCTGAAGCTGCTGCACGACTATTACTTTCGCGTCGAGCACGCCGGTCATGTCGACGAGGTCGCCGAGCTGGCGCGGCGCGAAAAGGTGATCTTGATCAGCAACCACGCCAACACCCTCGAGGCGGCCTTGATCTGCTACTATTTTTACCTGCGCAAATTGGGCGTGGTGCGGACCCTGGTCTACAAAGAGGCCTTCCGCCTGCCTCTGGTCCGCGAGTTTTTCCGCAGCGGCCAGTGCATCCCGATCAGCGTCGCCGCCGGCACCGAGGCCTTGAAGAAAGACCACATCCTGCTCTTCCCCGAGGGCATGGACTTCATCAAACACTACATCAAGCGCGATTACGTGGTGAAGTTCCACAAGGGCTTCCTCAACATCGCGCGCGAGTACCTGCAGGCCCACCCCGGCCGCAAGGTCCACATCGTGCCGGTGGGCCACGACGGGATCGACTACACGATCAAGTTCTGGATCATCAATCATCCCTTCCTGGTCGAGAAGTTCATCAAACCCTATCTGCACTATCCCTATTTCGTCTTTCCCAAGGCGCCGATGATCTTTCCCAGCAAGGCGATCTTCAACTGGGGCCGCCCGCGGGCGGTGGGCTTGGACGAGCTGCAGGGCGAGAAGGCCCTGACCAAGCTCACCCACGAGTTCCGCGGCGACGTCGTGCGCCTGAAGCACCGGGCGCGGCAGCTGCGCAAGCTCAGCAAAACCGCGGAGACCCTGACTCCCGAAGTTTGATATTGAAGCCTTCGTAATCCCCGCCGGGCGGGGGTCCCCCACCGCGCGCTTGGTAGGGGCGAACCTTGTGTTCGCCCTCCCCTATGCAGACCGGACAGGACCCGTCGCGTCCCAGATCCGAATTTGATACCGCCCAATAATGGTTTTTAGTTGAAAATTAGAGTTTCCCCGTTAACATGCGCCCAAACTATTTCCTTGAGCCAAAAAAGGAGAGCGGACATGCAATCTATCGAAATTCTCCAGTCGGTCTTCCGCTGGATCCACGTCGTCGCGGGGATCCTGTGGATCGGCCTTTTGTATTTCTTCAATTTCGTCAACGGACCCTTCGCCGCCACCATGGACGGCGACACCAAGAAGAAGGTCGTGCCGCAGCTGATGCCTCGCTCGCTGTTTTGGTTCCGCTGGGGCGCGCTCTGGACCTGGGCGACCGGCGTGATCCTGCTGATGCTGGTCTTCTACCACGGCGGGGCGCTCTTCGCCGGGGCCACGCAAAACTGGACCCTGCCCACCTTCGTGATGCTCGCCGTGACCTTCTTCGGCGTCTTCGTCTACGACGCGATCATGAAGACCCTCGGGGCCAAGAACCTCAAGGCGGCGGTGGTGCTTTCCTTCCTCCTGATCTCCGGCTTCGTCTACCTGATGGGCACTTGGGCGGGCTGGAGCTTCCGCGGCTACAACATCCACGTCGGGACGTTGTTCGGTACGATCATGGCCTTCAACGTGTGGTTCCGCATCTGGCCCAATCAAAAGAAGATCATCACCGCGGTCCGCGACGGCCAAGCCCCCGACCCGGCGGCGGTGGCCCTGGCGGGCCTACGCTCCCGGCAGAACACCTACATGTCGGTCCCGCTGGTCTGGACGATGCTCAACTCCCACAACAGCTGGGCGGCGAGCTGGTGGTGGTCGGTCCTGGCCGCCGTGGCGCTGGGCTGGTTCGGCACCAGCCACCTGTTGAAGAAGGCGCCGAAGGTGCCGGGGTTTTAACGGTTAATTTTTTTTCAGATTTTGGAGGCGGCCTGCTATGGGCCGCCTTTTTTATCCGTGTCAAGGAACGATCTTTGGCGTTCTCATTTCGCCTCGTAGGACGGAGACAATGTAGATTTTTTTTCCTTCGATTCGATAAAAGACACGGCAGGGAGGAACGATCAATTGTCGATAGGGCAGATCTTTGATCTCTGCGGGACTTGTTCCCAAACGGGGAAACCGGCCTAGCATGTCGACCTTTTGTAGCACCCTTTGAACCAAGGATCTTGCGGCCTTAGGCTTGTCCAGGGCGATGTAATCCGCAATGGCATCGAGTTCGTTTAGCGCCGGCTCGGTCCATATTATTCGAGCCATCGTTTCAACTTTCGCTTGGCTTGCGAGTGAGTCAGGACCCGTCCTTCTTGGACGGCCCTTTCTCCTCGAGCGATACTCTCCAAAATTTCCATTCTTTTTTGCATCTTATGGAAGGCGCTTACACTCAATAAATATGCGGCGCCCCGACCGTGCTCGGTAATGAGAATAGGGCTTGAACTGCCTTCCAGACGGGCGATGATTTGAGTGGCTTGGCGCTTGAGATTGGTAACAAGTTCCGTTTTCATAAGTGATACAAAAGTATCACTTACGACGAAACGAAGTCAACAACACGCCATTGGCGATCAAGTCGAATCCGAAGCGATCATCCCGCCGGCGGGGCGGTATTCTGCTTCGCGGCCTGTCGTGCACCCCAGCGCTTCCCGCTGGCGCGGCCCTTGAAGTAGCCCCAGATCCAGCCGACCAGCCAGCCGAAGAAGGCCGGCAGCAGCGTCCAGAAGCCGACGACCTTCGCCTTCTGCTTCCAGTCCATCTGCTTCCAGAGCTGGGCGATGCCCTGGTAGTCGGGGGTGAGCGCCCCGGTGCCGGCCCGCGGCATGGGGACGGGCTTGGATAAGGGATTGTAGACGGTCTCGCCCCCGGCCGGTGACGCTGGGGCTGTCGGTGTCGTGGGTGCGGCGGGCGCGGCCGGTGACGCGCCAGCGTCTTGGGCCGGGGCCGCGGGGCCCGCCCCCGTGGTGATCTCGAGCGAGTACTCGGTGTCGAGGTTGGAGTAGCCGCTGTCCACCTTCAGGAAGGTTTCTCCCCCCTTCGGCATCGCGAGGTTTTCGATCTTGGCGACCGCTCCGTCGTTGGGGGCTTGGCCGCGGCCCAGCTCGACTCCGTCCGCGTCATAAACCCAGAGACGCAGCGCGACCTTGTCGTTCATGGGACGCGCCCGGATGTTCAACGAGGCTCCCGCTGGGACGGGGAACTTGAAGGTGTCGACCGAATCGGTGGAGGTGAAATAGGCCTTGTGGGTCCCGGGCAGGATGGCAAGGGCGGTCGCTTGACTGTCTCCGGCGTCTTGTTTCGAGCCAGCGTCGAATTGATCGGCCAGCTCAACCTTGAAACGATGATCCTTATGCTGGGCGTCGTAGGCCGAGCCGACCAGGATGTAATAGCGCCCCTCGCCGCCGGACGGCACGGGGTAGCTCAAGACCCTCGCGTCGTTCTTGCCGCCGATGATCTCCTCGTGGCGGATCTTGGTCTTCTGCGGGCTGTGGATTCCGATGCCGGCGTAGGGATTCTGGTTTTCATCGTAGCTATTGTCGGGCTTGATGTTCACGCCCTTCTCGCCGGTCTCGAGAGAGACGACGATCTTCTGGCCGGGCTTCGCGTCGACGAAAAAATAATCGTATTGGTTATATTTCTGGTGGTGGTTGAGGCGGAAGAGCTTGCTTGCCGGCAAGGGTACCGCGGTCTCGTAATTGTCGCCGCCGCGGATCTCCTCGCCGAAGATCGAGGCGCCCGCCTTCTGGATGACCAGCGACTCCTGCGTCAATTTCTGCAGGGTGCCGGTCAGGCTGGCGGCGTCCTTCGCGTCGAAATACTGCCCGCCCGTGGCGCCGGCGATGGCCGCCAGCTGGTTCTTGGCGTTGGCGTCGACGTCGAAGCCGATCACGTTGATCTTGAGCTTGAAGCCCTTCGCGATCAGGGACTTCGCCACCGCGACCGGGTCGCCGCCGCAGCTCTCCTCGCCGTCGCTGACCAGGATGATGGTCTGGGCCTCGTCGGCGCCCATCACGAAGTCGTTGGCGGCCTGCTCGAGGGAGTAGGCGATGGGCGTCTGGCCCAAGGGCGTCGCCGCGTTGACCACGCTCAGGAATTGCGGCTTGTTGATGGGGCCGAAGGGGATCACCAGCTCGGTGTCCTGGCAGCTCTTGGCCTTGTCCGCGGGGGGGACGCGGTGCGAGTAGAGGCGCAGCGCGACGATCGTGCCGTCGGGGATGCCCTGGACCATCGCGGTCAGGGACTTCTTCGCCGCGTCGATGCGCTTCTCGCCGCCGGAGAGGGCGTTCATCGAGCCGCTGACGTCGAGAATGTACTCGATGCGGGAGGCGGCGGAGGCCGTCGCGGCCGTCAGGGCCAGGCTTAAAATCGACAAGAAGGAAATGACGGATTTTTTCATAAAGATCCCCCCCTTTAGGGATGTCTCGTGACCGGGGAATCTAGCGGGGATTTAAGGCGAAGGCCAGCGCTTTGTGGTTTAGGGCCGGCAGCCCGGGGAGCGGCGGCAGAGGGCCTCGAGGTAGTCGACGATCCGGTTGCGGAAGCCGCGCGGTGTCCAGGGCTGGTTGTCGTAGGGCATCTCCGCCCAGACCTCGCCGGGCAAGAGCCGGCGGCCGTCGCCGCCGAAGGCGGCCTCCAAGCCGCGGCCGGCGGCGCCGAGCGGTCCCAAGAGCGGCATCGGGTTGAGCAGGAGCTCCAAGTGAAAATCCCCCAGGGCGTAGCCGCGCCGCCAGTTGACGCCGTCCACGCGGTCCCAGCGCCAGCGGGTGTCCCGGACCAGGGGCGGACCGACGCGGCGGAGCCTGGAATCCAGCAAATAGACGTCGCCGTCACGGTCGCCGCGCAGCCGCAGCGCGCCGCTCCCGTTCCAGCGCCGCGGGTCCTCGGGATAATTCATGCGGAAGTCGCCCTCGAGGCGGCCGTCCAAGCCGACGAAGCGGGCGCCGTTCGGCAGGTTGCGCCTCAGCCGCGGCGGCAGGACGTCGAGGCCCTGCAGGCTGAAGGCCAGGTCGAGGTTGCGGAGCTCCGCGGGCCGGCGCTCGGGGTCGAGCTCCACCTCGAGGCCGCCGCGCTCCGTGCCGTTCAGGTGGGCGTGGATCGGGCCGCGCAAGCGACCGGCGGGGCTCCCCCGCTCGTTCGCCCGAAAGTCCAATAGCGGAATGCGGATCAAAAGATTGCCGGCCTGGAGCTCCAGCCGGTCCAACTCCGCTTCCAAACGAGGCCCCTGCAAATAGACCAGACCGCCGTTGCGACCGAGGCTCGCCGCCTCGCCTACGAGGCGAAGGTCCCACAGCGGCCGTCCGTCCGCCTCCACGAAGCGCTGGGCGCGCAGGACGCCGCCGATCAGGTTGAAGGCGGGCGCGGCCGGCTGTCCCGGCGCCGTCGCCGGGTGGAGGTCGAGGAGATCGAGGTGCAGCTCGGCGGCATCCTCGAGCAGGGCGGAGAAATCGTAGGCGCGGGGCTCGGCGTCCCGGAGCGGCAGCGGGATGCGGCCGCGGAGGTCGACCCGGTGGTGATTTCCCCAGACGCCGCGCAGCTCGAGCGCCGCGGGGAGGCTGCGATGCCGCGCCAGCGTCTCGTCGCTAAGCGAAAAGCCCTCGAGGACGCGGCGCTCGCGGAAAATTTCCTGCTCGGGGTCGTCGCTGAAAAACAGCTCCCCGTCGCGAAAGACCTCGCGGCGGGTCGAGGCGTCGGTCAGCTCCAGGCCCTCGATGGAAAGCGCAGTGCGGCCGGGGATCGGCGCCGGTCCCTCGGCGCCGATCCGCAGGGTGGTGAAGAAGGTCAGGGGCGCGCGGATTTCGAAGTTTCCCCGGGCGCCGCGGAGCTCGGCCCGCAGCACCAGGTTGCCCTCGAGGTGGAGCTCGCCGGCGGCGGGATTGAACTCGCCGCTCAGCCCCGGCGGGATCGTCACGCCCAGCAGGACGCGCGGGGCCTCGCCGCCGCGCAGGGTCCCGCTCAGCGTGGCGGGTTCCGCGGCGGCCTCGGCGGCGCCGAGGGGCAGGCGGAATTCCGGCAGCTCGAGAGAAAATTCGCTCCAGGCGAAGGCCCAATGTCCCTCGCCGGTCCGCGCCAGGTCGATATCGCCGCTGAGCCCGAGGCCGCGCAGGGCCGGCCGCAACAGCGAGACGACGGCTTGAAACGAGACGCGCGCCTCGAGGGCGCGCAGCTCGCGGGCGACGGGGTCGAGGCGCAGGCGCAAGGCCGGCCCCGCGGCGGGTCCCTCCAGCCGGGCCGAGTCGAGGACCAGGCGCGGCTCTTCGGTGTCGGGATCGCGGGCGTAGCCCATCGCCTGAAAAATCAAAGACAGCGGCGTCAAGGTCGCCTCGACCTCGCGGCCTTCCGTCAGGCTGGCGCGGAGCCCCAGCCGCGAGGGGCCCAGGTCCAGCATGCCGGGGAGGAAGAGGTCCTGGAGGTCGTTAAGCTCCAGGTTCAGCTCGCTCCCGGCCTGGATCAGCTCGAAGAGGTTTTGCAGCCGCCGCCCGCTGCCGAGAAAGAGGCGTTGCATCCAGGAGTCCGAGCCCGCCGGACGCGGCGGGTGGCCCTCGCGATAATTTTGGATCCGGCTCAGCAGGTCGTTGAGCTCGTAGGCCCGGGGCGGCGGGGCCTCGGAGATCGCCGGCGAGCGGAATTCCGCAGGCAGGGGGACGCAGAGGTTCGCCGAGACGCCGGCGCCGCCGCCGAGATTCAAGAGGTCCGGGTAGAAGGTGAAGCCCGCCGAGACATGCGGGTTCGGCGCGGCGAGAAATCCGTGCTGGGGGTCGGCGAGCAGGCTTTGCGGGAGGATGCAGAGATCCCCGTTCGAATCGAAGATCGCCTGCCGCGAAATCCCCGAGAGATTCAAAAAATACGGGCCGTCGACGGAGATGCCGTGCAAGGCCAACAGGCCGCGCTCCAGCGGGAGCTCGTTGCCCGCCGCCGCGAGGCGGAGCTCCAGCCGCGCGCCGGGCGCGGCGTGGACGTCGGTGGTGTAGGTGCTCCAGGAGTGGAAGTCCTCGCGCCGCCGCGAGCCGTTGTAGGTGAAGTCGCGCAGTCCCAAGCGAATCCCCAGCGCCGCGTCCTGGATGTCGACGAAGTGCGGCGGAGTGCCGGGCTGCGCCGCTCTCAGCGCGGCGCGGTAGTTCTCCCGCACCCACCAGGGGAAGGCCGCGAGCCGGTCGCGGCTCCGCGCCAGGCGCTCGGGCCAGTGCGCCTGCGCCGGACAGGCGAGGTCGGGCGGGACCGCGGCCGTCGTGTCGGAGGCATTTTCTCCGTTCTCGGCTGCCAGCCGCGGCTCGCGCGTCAGCCATTCCAATTCGCTTCGGGTGGGCCGGGTGCCCTCGCCGCCGTGGCAGTTGTTGCAGGGGGTCATTCCTCGATCCTCGTCGATTGCTCAGCGACCCGTCCGTACCGGCCAGCGCACGAAGCGGAAGGCGCCGCCGCGGTCGGGGTCGTTGAGGTAGATATTCGCCCAGTAGTTCGGATCCAGCTCGAAGGTGGTCCGGCGCCGTCCGTCGGCGCCTGCGCGGCCCTCCATCACGAAACGAGGGACCCGGATGCCGCCGAACTGGCCGCGACCGTCCGTCTCGTGGATGTTCAGGATCAGGTCGTCGAGCTGGCTGCGCCAATCGCCGCCCGCCTCGCGGCTGATGTTGACCGCCCCGATGCGGAAGAAATCGCCGTCCCCGAGGAGGGCCCGGACCGTTTCCGGCAGATGCGCGACCAGCGGGCCCATGTCGGGGCGCCGCTCCCGCCGCGTGGCCCGGCCGCCCAAGTCGGGGAAGAGGCCGCGGACGAAGCCCCAGATCGGCAGGCCCACCCAGATGCTGCCGCCGCCGCGGACGTGATGGATCGTGATGGGTCCGGAATGCAGCTCGCGGATCTGGCCGCGCGGTCCCTCCTCGCCCTCCAGTTGGCGATATTCCACCGACTGCAGGTCCTCGACCAGGACTTGGGCCTCGGTGACCTGGACCCGGGTCTGGATGACGGAGGCGGCGGGCAGCGAGTCGAGGAAGCCCGGCAGGCTGCCGGGGCAATGCGTCAGCCAGGACTCCGCGATGCGAAAGCCGATATTCAGCGGCGCCGCCCCCTCGGCGCGGCGCAAGGACCAGCCGTTGCGGAGGAACTCGAAGTGGGCGCGGCCGTCGACGTGGAGGTCGCGGATGTCGGGCGAGATGGTGAAATTGCCGAACACCGTCGGCCCCTCGCTGAAGCCGTTGGGCAGCGAGGCCCGCAGGTCGACGTTCCCCTCGAAGGTGATGGCGCCCTGGCTCATCGACATCTCGCCGTCGCTCAAGCGGAAGGAGCCGTCGCGGATCGGGATGCGGCCGTCGGTGTGGATGCCCTCGATCCCCAAGCCGGGGCCGCGGATCACGAGGGGGCCGGGCTCGCCCGAGTCCGAATAGCCGCGCCGCACGGTCAGCTCGGGGATGTCCAGGTGCCCGAGCGTGAGGTTGAGGGCCGGGTGCTCGACGCGGATGTCGTCGCCGCTCAGCGAATGCAGCTCGAGGCTCCAGTCGCGTCCTCCCGCGGCGCGCGTGAAGGAAAGATCCGCGATCCGGGCGGTGGGCAGGACCGCGTGCAGGCCGGCCTCCTCGGCCTCGAGATCCAGGTTCTGCGCGCTCAAGCCCTCGAAGCGAATGTTCATGCCGGGCGCCGGGGCGCGGGACGCCGCGTCGAGCATCACGGGGAAGCGCAGCTCGATCACGCCGCGGTTGGCGTGCAGCGAGTCGGCGCCCAGCGCGACGCCGCGCTCGCGGAAGGCCATGCGACCCAGCTCGAGGGGTTCGATCGTCAGGTCCAGGGCGAGGCGCACCGTCGACTCGCCGGGCCCGGGGTTGGCGACCCGCTCCAGAAAATAGCGACCGCGCAATTCCGTCCCCGCGGCGAGGTTCAGCTCTCCGATGGGCAGCGGGATCGTGCCGGCGCGCAGCCGCGCGCGGAAATCGACATGCGGCAGCTCGCCGTCCGGGATGGCGGCCAGCCGCGCCGGGTCCCGCGCCAATGTCGTCGAGAACCAATCCAAGACAGGCCCGCGGCTGGCGCTGATCATGGGAAGCTCGGACAGTCCGGCCGCGGCGCGGGTCGCGTTGAGCGCGCGGCGATGCTCGTTGAAGCGGGCCACCTCGGCGCGGTCGCGGGGGATGGCCTGCCTGAAGCCGCGAAGCGGCGGGAGCGGCGGCGTCTGCCGGGCGCGCTCCGCGTTCATCCAATCGAGCTCCTCTTGGACGACGATCATCTCGCTGTTGGGGTTGATGAAGGGCGCGGCCTCGCGCAGGGCGAAGCTGCGCTCCGGGTCGAAGAGCGGGCTGAAGATCCGCACGACGTCGCCCAAGCGGCGCGGGAAGGTGTTGTAGCGGATCCCGAGCCGGCTGTAGTGGCTCTCATCCGTGAGCCCGAGCGTCGGGAAGAAGGCCCAGAGCATCAGCGCCCCGTAGCCGAAGCGCAGCAGGGTGTCGCCGTTGGCCACGCCTTCCTGGATCGCGGCCAGGGCCGTGGTCTGGACCGGCGAGAAACGGAACATCCAGTCGCGGTGCGGCGGCGGGGCCGCCTCGCTGTCGAAGGGCGTCGCCAGCGGGCCGGTTCCACCCAGGGGATTTTCGTAGCTGAAGTCGCCCCGCTCCGTGATCTCGGTCACGGAGCTGCGGCTTGAGAAGCGCCGGTCGAAGGTCATCGTGGGCGGGTCGACGATCGAGAAGCCGTCGATCTCGAGGTTGTTCAGGGCGACGACGTTCCAGACGTTGGGCTCGAAGTCGATCGACATGCGGGTGACGAGGCTCTCGTCGGTGCCGCGGATCGGCCGGACCTCGCCGTGGATCCGGGCCCGGGTGTTGCTGCGCACCACCAGGTTGGGCGCGGCGGGGCGCTCCCCGCGCGGGGTGTATTCGGAATAGCGCTCGAGGTTGCTGCCCCCGTTCACCGAGACGTTGAAGAAGTCCAGGTCCATCGCCTGGATGTGGTCCGCCAGGGCCGCGATCGAGGGGAGGAAGTCCACCAGGCTCAAGGCGCGCGCGGGCGCCGCCTCGCGCGGTTCCCCCGCTCGCAGCAGGGAGGTATCGAACCGGAAGGGATTGGGGCGCAGGATTTCCGACATCGGTCGCGAGAAGAGCGGGGGGAGTCGGAAGGTCGGCGGCGCCAGCAGAAGGCGCGCCGGTTCCGCGACCGGCGCGGAACGGCAGGTCGGCGGCTCGGTCCGGGGCTCGCTGCGCGGCGGGATCGCGGGTTCGCCGCAGGCGCCGCACTCGAGGCGGCCGGGCGAGAGATCGATCGTGATCGGCGGGGTCATGGGTTGCGTCCTCCTTCCATGCCGGCGCGGCACTCGGCGTTTTGCCGGCAGAGCGCGAGCAGGTAGTCGACGATGCGGTTGCGGAAGCCCTCCAGGTCCCAGGGCTGGTTGTCGTAGGGCATCACCCCGTTGACCTCGTAAGGCAGCAGGCGCTGGCCCCGCGCCCCGTAGGCCTCGCCCTCGGCGTCGGGACGGGCCGTCCGCCGCGGCAGCAGTTCTGCGAAATTGAGCAGGGTGTCCAAGTGAAAATCGCCCAGGGCGTAGCGGCGCCGCCAGTCGATGCGGTCGACGCGGCGCCAGCGCCAGCGGGTGTCGCGCACCAGCGGGAGGCCGACCCGTCGGCCCGCCGTGTCCATCAAGTAGATATCGCCGTCGCGGTCGCCGCGCAGCCGCAGGTCGCCGCGGGCGCGCCAGTCACGGCGGTCCTCCGGAAACTCGGCGGTGAAGCCGCCCTCGAAATGCCCGTCCAGTCCGATGCCCGTCACCGCGGGGTTCAGCAGGTCGAGCAGGCCGCGCGGCAGGACGCGCAGCCCGGCCGCGCGGAAGCGCAGGTCGAGGCCCGTGACGTCCAGGCGGCGCTCCGGCCCGTGCCACAGGATGTTCAAGGCGCCCTCCGCGCCGGGCTCCAAGAGCAGCGAGACGGGCCCGCGCAGGATGCCGCCGGGCGCGCCGTGCGGGTTGAGGCTGAGGCGTAGCCGGGGGACGCGGACCTGGCTGACGCCGTCCTGGAATTGCAGGCGGTCGACGGCCAGCTCGCCCTCGACGCCGCGCAGGACGACCGGACCGCGGTCGATCGCCGCCGCGCGGAAGTCCGCGAAGTAGTGGTCGTGGCCCTCGAACTCGCGCTCCGAGCGGAGCTCCAAGTGCCCCTCGCGAATCAGGGGGCGGCGGGCGGGGCCGCCGTTCTCGTCCTCCCGCAGGTCGAAATCGAGGCTGAGGCTGCGGCCGTTTCCGCCCCCCGTCTCGGAGCTGCGGAGGAGAACCTCGGTCGCGTAGGAGTGGGAGCCGTTGAGCTGAAGCGCGATCTCGGCGGAGAGATTTTGCAACAGGGCCTCGAGGTCGTAGCGCTCGGCGTCCAATCGGAGGGGCAGGGGGACGGCGGCCGCGAGCTCCAGGCGGCGCGCGCGGCCCAACCAGCCGGAGAGCGCGAGGCGCGCTCGCGGTTCCGCGGAGGGGCCGCGGAACACCGCCGCCAGGCCCTCGGGCGCCTCAGGTCCGTCGCTCAGCGTCAGGGAGAATTCGGTCAGGAGGGGACGGCGGCCGCCAGCCTCCCAGAGCTCTCCGTTTCGGAATTCCAAGACGGTGGATTCGGGGACGGGCTCCAGTCCCGCGTCGCTTAAGCGCCAGGCGCTGCGGAACAGCAGCTGCCCGTCGAGCTCCACCTCGCCTAAGCCGGGCAGGCGGGCCTGCATGCTGAGCGCGAGATTGCCTTCCATCCACAGGTTTCCGGTCGCCGCGTCGAACTCGAGGCGCAGGCCCGGCGGCGTCTCGATGCCGTCCAGCTCCGCGCTCGCGGCGGCCGCGGCCAGGGTGGCCGCCTCGAGCCGGATGGAAGGTCGCGTCGGTCCCGGCACGGCCGGGAAATCCATGGGGTCCAAATTTATCTCGATATCGCGGGACTCCGCCGTCACCGCCTGACCGCCCCGGTAGACGACCTCGAAGGCGCCGCGCGAGGGGCCGAGGTCGAGGAGGCCCGGGAGAAAGAGGTCGTTGAGCCGGGCGACGTCGAGCTCGACGCGGCTGCCGGGCTCCAGCCATTCCTGGAGCGGTTGCAGGATCGCCCGCGCCCGGGTGAGCGGCCCGCGCGGGTCGGGCGCGGCGGGCACGGCGCCGGCGGAACGGGCGCGGCGCCAATCGAGGAGGCGCGCGATCAGAGTCTCCAAATCGAAATGGGCCGGCAGGCGCCCGTTCGGCTCGAGGAGCTCCGCCGGAATGAAGCGCGTCAACAAATAGTCGATCCGCGGATTGTCGCGGTGGTTGGGATAGGTCGCGGCCGGGTAGCAATCCGCCGCGCCCCCGTCGAGGTCCGGGGGCCTGGCCAGGCATTCCGCCACGGCCTCCCATTGGTCCCCCGCGGGGAGGTCGCGGCCCAGGGGCGGGCGCGGGACCATGAAGGGGTCGAGGAAGAACAAGGCGCCGGCGCCGGTGCGGGCGATGGCGTGCAGCTCGCCGTAGTCGCCGGCGCTGACCCGTTCGGGCCAAAAATTGAAGCCGAGCGGGCCGTCCACATAGATGCCGTCGACGGCGACGAGATTTCTCAAGCCGAGCAAGAGGGCGTTGTCGCGGACCTCGAGCCGCGAGGTGAGGGAGGCGCCGGAGGAAATTTCCACGCCGAGGGCGCGGTAGGGCGAGCCGCTCCAGGGAAAGCCCGCGAAGTCGCGGTAGCCGGGGCGAAGCCGGATCTCCGCCGCGAGCTCGGCGCGCCCGACGTCGAGGCGCAGGGGCCGGCGGCGCTCGCGGGCCGCCTCGAAATTGCTTCGCACCCACCACTCCTGCCGGGGCAGGTCGGCCTCGACCGAACGGATCCACTCCGGCCAACGGGTCTCGGCCGGGCAGGGAGGCGCCTCGGGCAGGGCCTCGTCGATCGAGGTCGTGCCGCGGGCGCCGTGGCAGTGGGCGCAAGGGGGCGTCATGCCGAGACCCCTCTCGGCCCAAAGGCCCTTCGCGATGGCGTGCCCCATGCGAAATGCGTCATGATTTCAGATTTTTAGGCGGCTACCCTCTTTTAACCGCTGTGCCCCGGCAGGTTCCCTATCCGATTTATCGGGGCTTCCTAGGGGAAGTTGCCCCGGAAGACAACCAAAATCTCTAGCGATTCTAAGGTTTTACCTTCACGCACCGCGGCAATTATCAGAGGCGGTTGAAAAACGGAATTTATTCAGGCCGGTTGTTTTTCAACCGCCGGTTAGGGCAGGTCGGGGGGCTTGGCCCCGCGGACGTGCTCTTCCATCCAGCGCTGCCAGCTGGCCAGGTCGGGCGGCCTTAGGTTCAGGTCATGGACCGTCATCCGGAGGCGCAGGTGGTCGCCCAGGCCCAGGTCCCGCTGAAATTCCAGATCCTCACCGGCGGGGATGCGGGGGTTTTTCCGGTTGTGGCGGAGGTATTGATGTTCCAAGGTGGGCACTTCTGTGCCCAAATAGCCCGGATTTCGGCTCAGGATCAATAAAATGTCCTCCGGTCCGTAGGGATGCTCTTGGTTTTTCAAAAAGGCCTCCATCGGGCTTAAGACCTCCACGCTCCTCCTCCCCTGTCCTTGGGGGGAGGGGCGGATCCAAATCTGCAAGTTGCTGACGCTGCCGATCTCCGGGTCTTCGACCTCGCGTTGGTGGAGGGTGAGGAGGATGTGCTGGGCGAGGCCGTGGAGGCGTTTGCGCTCTTTTTCCCCCCGGATCATCATCTCGTCGAGGTAGCGGTCGACGCTCTCCCGGACCCCGGCCATGATCCGGGGAAAATAGGCGACCAGGAGGGTGGGTCCGGTGAAGGCCGGCTTGGGGGAGGCCGGCGCGGGACCGGCCGGGGTCGCGTCCGGGGTGGGGCTGGGGGCCCGCCTCAGCTCGCGGGTCGGCTCCATCAAGACGTATTCCTTGGCGGCGGGCGGCAGGGTGTCGAGTAAGGGCTCGGCCTTCAGACCCTCGCTCGCGAAGCCTTGGATCGAACGGTAAAAGGGGAGGAAGCCGGCGACCGGCGGGAGTCCGGCCTGCTGGCGGCGCAGCTCCCAGACGGCGTTGGGGAGGAAGTCCTGAAGCCGAAGCGAGCCGTCGGCGGTGTTCAGCAGGAAGCGGACTTCGCTGGGGTCGCTCTGCGGGCCCAGTCGACCCTTCGGGTGCAGTTCCACCGAATAATTTTCGAGGGAGCCGTCGCTTGGCAGGAGGCGGACCAAGAGCTCCCGCCGCCGCGCGATGGCCGTGGCAACGTGCCCCTCGATGCGCAGGTTGAGGGCGTTCCACAGCTCGACGCGCAGCCGGGCGGCCAGGTGGGCGACGAGGCGGATGGATTCCGGGTCGCGACCCTGCGCGGTGCCCCAGCGCTGCGCGTCCCGGCCGATGGTCCCCTCGTCGGGCGGCGGGTCGCTGCCGCGGCGACCGCGGACGATGGGCGGCGAGGGCCGGCCGCCGTTTTCGCCCTCCATGAGGATGTTCAGCTCGCGGGCCCGGACCTGGGGCTCGAGAGACAGGGCCCAGGCGAGTCTTTGGCCTAGGGCGGGCTTGAAGGGTGGGCCGGAGAGCTCGGCCTGAAGGTCGAGGCGTCTTTGCCACGAGTCGAAGGATTTTCCGAAGAGGGAACGGCTGAGGGCGCCGGCGACGTGGAATTGCAAGAGGAGGGCGAGGGAGTCGACGAGCGTCGTCGCCCCGTCGAGGCGCGGCCGCAGGCCGAGGCGTCCTTCCAGCGCGTGGCCCAACAGGATGCCCATCAACATGGAGCCTTGTTGGAACAACAATGGTAGGGGCGAACCTTGGGTTCGCCCCCCGGCAGGGACGGGGAGGGCGAACCCAAGGTTCGCCCCTACATGGCCCGCCAATTTCAATCCCCCCAGGACGAGATAACTCGACGCCGTCTCCCGCCCCAGCGTCTCCCCGCGCCAATCCTGCGCCCGTCCCAAGGCCGCGCCGCCCAACTTGGCGGCAAACGCGAAGGCCGGCGCCTCCAGGGCGAAGCCCGCCAGCGCCGCCGCGCCGCGGACGCCGGGGCCGCGCGTGAGGAGGCCCGCGGGCAAATTCAAGAGGCCGCGCAGCGTCGCGAGGCGCGTCATGCGGTAGACCGCGCCGGCCGCGCCCATGGCGAAGAGCGTGCTCGGCTCGAGGGCCTCTTGCGTCAAGCGGCGCAGCAGGACCTCGGCGCGGGGGCCTAAGGCGCCGCGGCCTTGAAGCGCGTCGAGGGCTTGTAGGGGCGAACCTTGGGTTCGCCCTCCCCCTCCTTGCCCAGGGGCGCCCCCCCCACTCGCTTCATCCTCGCGGCGCGAGTGGGGCCCCAGGTTCGCCCCTACGATTTCCGCATACACCTCCGCCGCCAGCTCCGGCTGCGCCGCCTCCAGGCGCCGCCCGAAATTCATTAAATCTCGGTAAAAAATTTCCGGATCGGATTCCCGCCCCAACGCCTCCAACTCGAGTCGCTGCGCGGGCACCCATGGCAAGGAGCGCAGCCGCGCCAGGCCGGCGCGCGGGTCTAGCGAAGAAAAGCTCTGCTTGTCCTGGCGTGGCCGCGATCCGAAACGGATCGGAGCCGTGCCCCCCGGAGTCATGGATGCACCCGATTTCGTACCCCGAAATTCCGCCCTCGGGAACGTCACGGTGCGAGCGATGTCGCGATAGCCGCTGGATCGGCACTAACCCAGGAAGGTTGCGATTTCCATCAAGATTCGGGGAGGGCCGTCACCGGGTCCCCGACCGCCAGGTCCAAGACCTCCATGTTGGAGACCCAGAGCTGCAGCCCGGGCAGGCCCAGCTCGGGGGTGTTGGGCTCGAGGGTGAGCAGGCTGTAGCCCTCGCGGAGGTTTCGCACCAGGCCGGCGACCCGGTACCACTGCTCCGGCGGGGCGTCGACGTCGGGCACGAGGTCCACGCGGAAGGCCCGCGCCTCGGGTTCCCCGGCGAAGCCGGTGAAGCCGTAGACGACCTGCGGCGGCAGGACGCGGAGCCCGCGGAGGCCCTCCAGGGCCTGGACGACGGAGTCCCGGGCCTCGCCCAGGACCGCCACCGCGGTGATTCGGCCGCTGGCGCGGGCGTCCACCGAGATCATGGCCTCCTCGATGCGGCGGCCTTGGTCGCGGTGTTGCTGGACGAGGCGGCGGACGTTCGGGCTGCCGTCGTCGAAGGCGACGATCTGGCCGTTGCCGGCCTCGAACAGGATGCGGACGTTGCGGACGACGCGCTCGCCCCGGTCATAGACGGTGCTGCTCGACAGGGCGCTGTACAGCGAGCCGGCGACGGGGAGGCCGTGAACCTCGCGGATCTCGCCCATCAGGATTCGCATGTTGACCATCGCCCGCGAGCCGCCGGCGAAGCCGGAGAATTCCTCCGCCCAGCCCTGGCGCTGCCGGCGCCGCACGGTGACGTCGATGCCGCGGGTCGCCGTCCGCACCCGCTGTCCGTCGTTCGCCACGTCGGAGCGGAGGCCGCGGTAGGCGGCGTCGATGGCGTCGAACTGGGCCTGCTCTTCCGGGGCGGTGAAATGGCGTCGGAACAACTGGACGACCTCGAAGAGGCGGTTGAGGCGGTCGGCGACGGAATTCAATTCTTGGTTCGCCAGCGCGTAGAGCGGGAAATCGCCGCGCTCCTCTCGCAGCCGTTCGAGGCCCTGGCGGTAGGTCTCGAGGCGCTGGCGCAAGATGCCGTCCCAGCGCGGCATGCGCAAGGACTGGTAGGAGGGCCGCGCGACGCCGGCGGCCGGCGTCGCAATCGACACCCACTGTTCGGCCTTGCCGCAGATCTGCCGGTGGATTCGAACCAGCGAGCGCAGCGTGTCCCGCCGGGCCGCGGCGCCGCGCTGCTCGTGGGGATCCAGCCAATCCGGTTGGCTTAGGCTCATCTCCAGCAAGGGCATGGGGGTGCTCACCAGGCTGGAGAAGCGCTGGATCTCGGCGAAGACTTCTTCCGGGTCGTGAAAGGCGGCGACGGGCGTGCTGTCGCGCCGCGGCTCCTCGGCCGGCGCCGCTTCCTCGGGTCGGGCGCGGAACAGGCCCTGGACCTGCTCCAGCAGGTTGCGCCGCGGCCGCGGCGGAACCGGGGTCTGCGGGGGACGCGGCAGGCGAAAGACGAAGATCGCCGGGACATCTTGTTCCTCGACCGGGTTGCGGCCGAGACGGCGGGTGACCGTAACGAACTCGCCGGGTTCCTCCGCGTGGGGCTCGGTCCCGAAGACGTCGCGCCCGGCCTCGCTGACGAACTCGACGACGTCGCGGTCGCGCAGGGCGTACCATTGGAAGGGCGCGAGGTTGCGGCCGTTGATGCGCAGGCCCAGGGAACCGTCGTGGACCCTCACCTCCACGGTCCCCTCGTGCACCCGAAGGTCCATGTGGCGCCGCGAGATATTGCGGAGCTCGGGAGGGAATAAATTGTCTCCGCGGCCGCGGCTCGCCCGCCCGAGCGTCAAGACTTGTCCGGGCTCGGGGGGCGTGAGGAAGCGTTGGGTCTCCGGGACGGTCTCGGGCGGCGGGGCCAGAAAGTAGCGCTCTTCCATATTCGCCGGATTCTCGAACCAGCCGAGCAAGTTGGCGTGCGGCGGCCGGTCGGAGCCGCGGCGCGGGCCCTCGCCTCGGCCGGACTGTAGGGCCATCGCGACGCCGCCCGCGAGCAGGCCGCCCATGCCGGCGAGGAACCAAGGCAGTCCCGTGGCCCCGCCCGACTGCATCCCGAATGAGGCTTCGGCCACGGCGGGGTGGAGGAGCAGACTCAGCCCCGAGCCCGCGGCGAGCAGGGCCGCCAGGCTGCCCAGAGGTCCGGAGTTCGCGGCCGCGCGCGGCGCGCGGCTGCGCGACCAGACGGCGAAGGCGCGGTGTCGGATCTCGAAATTACCGTCCTGCCACAGGGCCTCGAGCGCGCGTCGCGCGCCCGCGTGTTCCCCGCCCTCCAGCAGGGCCTCGGCGGAGCGCAGGCGGTTGGCGGGGAAGCGGCTCTCCAAATAGGTCTCCAGGCGCTCGGTCGCCGCCGGGTGGGCGCCCAAGGCGAGGCGGGCGCGGGCCGCCGCGATCTGAATGTGTTCCGTGGCCTGGATCGAGGACGGTTCGAGCGCCGCCAAATAAGATTCGAGAGTCTCCCGGTCGCCGCGTTCCCGGGCGGCGGAGATCAGAAGCTCCGCGGCGCGCCGGCGCATTTCGGGGTACGGGGACGCGGCGCGGAGGCGGTTCAGCGCGGGCAGCAGAGAGCGGACTTCCGCGGGGCCGAGGCGCGACAGGGCGCGTTCCTGGACGGAGCTGTCGCCCGATTCGAGGAGGGGACGCCAGAGCTCGGCGGCGCGCTCGGGACGTCCGCTCGCCGCGTAGGCCTCCGCCCAATCGGCGCGTTCCGCGAGGGAGGCGGCATCGAGCATCTCGGCCGGATTGGGGATGGCCGCCTCGCTGCGCAGCCGGGTCAGCGCCAGGCCGGCGCGAAAGTACACCGTTCGGCTGTAACGGAAAAAGCCGCGCAGCTCGGGCAGCACCTCCTCGACTTGGCCGAGCCGCCCCAGCGCCTCGAGGGCGGCGATGCGGTCCAAGGCGGAGGGCTGCCAGGTGAAGGCGCGCGGGCGCAGGACGGGGATCATCTCGGGGTCGCCCAACTCGACGCGCGCGGTCTCGGCCAGCATGGCGATCGGCGTGGGGAAGGCCGCGCTCAACTCGCGCAGCTCCGGGAGGGCCTCGACGGCGCGGAGCGCGACCAGCCCCTCGAGGGCCGGGGCGACGACGAGGAGATGCGGATGACGCAGGGCCTGACGCAGCTCGAAGACGACCTCGGCGCGATGGCTCGCGCCGAAGCCGCGCAGGGCGGCGAGGGCCGCGGCCGACTCCGCTCCGTTCTGGCGGAACCATTCGCCCAACAGCGGGATGCCGCCGGCGAGGCGGTGCTCGCGGATCCACCCTATCTGCTCGGCGCGGCTGAGCGGTCGACCTTGCCGGGCCAGATAGGCCAGCGAGGAGCGGAGGATCGCCGCGTCGGCGCCGCGGGCGCCTTCGGCCAGGCGCAGCTCCAAGGGGAGCCCCGGGGGCAGCGCGTGGCGGCGCGGCGCGGCCAGGCCCGTCTCGTAGGGAAGCGGGAGCTGGGCGGCCCCGGCGCGCCGGCCGCGGCCCGAACCCGCGGCCATCGAAAAGACCAGGTTGGGAAATCCCGGGGGCGCCCCCGCCGCGGCGAACGGCGGGAGGGGGAGACCGGAGGCCTCGAATCGCGGCAGCGCGGCGAGCGTCTCGCCCCGAGCGTCGAGCAATCGCTCGCCGCGGGCATGGGCCTCGCCGAAGGCGTGATGGGCCAATCGACCGCCTGCGTGAAACTGTAACAGGGTCGCGAAGGCGTCGGTGAATTCGGTCGCCCCGTCGTGGTGGTCCCGTAACCCGAGCCGGGCCTCGAGGCGGTGGCTGGACAGGATGCCGGCCAGCATCGCGGCCTGGGGCAGGACGGCCCGCATCATGCCGGGGGCGAAGCCGGGGCCTTGGGCATAGCGCCGCAGCGCCAGGCCGCTCAAGCCGCCGAAGGCCTTGAGTCCCAACAGGGTCAGGGCCCCCCCGGCGAATTCCCGCCCGATCGCGCCCAGTCCCCAATCCTGCTCGCGGCCTAAGGCCGCGTTGCCGAGCCGCGAGGCCGTGGTGAAGGCCGGGGCCTCGGCGAGGAAGCCCAGGGCGCCGGCGGAGACCCTCGCGCCGAGGCCGCGCGTCAAAATATTTCCGGAAGGCGTCATGGCCAGGCGGCTCAAGGCCGCGAGGCGCGTCATGCGAAAGACGCTGCCCGCGGCCCCCATCGCGAAGATGGCGGCGGGGTCGCTGGCCTGTTGGGCGAGGCCGCGCAGGAGGAATTCCGCGCGGGGGCCGGCGGCGCCGCGGCCGAGGATGGCGTCGAGGGCGCGTTGGGCGCGCTGTCGTAGGGGCGAACCTTGTGTTCGCCCTCCCCCATCGTGCAGGGGGGCGACCCCCCACCTCTCTCGGACCGGTGGCGCTCGGTGGGGCCCCAGGTTCGCCCCTACAATTTCCGCATACAACTCCGCCGCGATATCGACCCGCCCCGCGCGTTCCTCCCGCAGCGCCAAGGTGAACAGCCCCTCGAGGTAGAGATGATCGTCGGTCTCCCGCGTCAAGGACTCCAATTCACGTCGGACCGAAGGTTCCAGGTGCTGCGCCCAGGCGCCGCGCGGGTGAAGGCGTTCCATGTTATTCGCTCCTCGGGGCGTCGAGGTTGCGGAACCACTGCAGGCGGCTGCGTTGGGTCGGGGGCCCGAACTCGATCACGTCGCCGTCTTGCAATTCGAAGGGCGTTTCGGGCGCGAGCGGTACCTCGCGGAGGGCCCCGTTCGCCGGACGCGGGCCCGGGGGAAGTGCGGCGCCGCCGCCGGCGGACGCCGCGCGCAGCAGGCGCACCGGCGTCCGCCCCGAGGCCTGCGGCGCCGCCTCCAGGTAAAAGGCGTCGCCGTCCTGACTCAAGAAAAACTCCACGTCCGCCCCCGCGATCTCGTAACGCCGCACCCGCGGATTCCAGGCGCCGTGCAGGTAGATGCCGCCGGGGCCGGGATTGGTCCCGACCGGGATCGGGTTGCCGCCCTTCAGGCGCGGGCTGAGCAGGATGCGGGTTCCGTTCTCCGCCTCGTAGACGAGGTCGGGGAGGCGCAAGAGGGGGGCGGGGTAGATCGCGCGGTAGCGCTCGAGCAGTTCGGGGGGGATGGACTGGCGCGGGATCCGGCTCTCCGCGTTCGAGAACAGGTCGGCGAGGTCGCCCGGACTTCGGCTCAGGTCGCGCTCAAGACGCCCTCCGTCGCCCACCGGTTCAACCCGTGACGTCTCCGCGCGGATCAGGGCGAGCCGGAAACCGGGCCGGGGGGCGATCCAGAGCAACTCCGTCCCGCCCATTTGGATGAGGTCTCCGTTGCTCAGGGGCCGGCTTGGCCGACCGCCGGCGAGGGGCTGGCCGTTGACGCGGATGCCCTCCCGGCGCACCAAGTCCTGCAGGGACCTAGGCACCGTCTCGACGCGGGCGACCTGCCAATCCATCGCCAGGTAGCCGCTCCCATCGCTCTCGATGAGGAAGGGCCTGGCGGAAGCCCCCTCGACCGGCGCGTTACTGAGGATCCCGCCCAAGGTGCCGAGGACGCGCAGCTGCTCGGCGGTGATGCCGCGAACGCCGCGGGTATAGGTCGGCAGGACGTAGCCGGAGGAGGAATGGTAGAGCGGGACGCCCAGGCGGTATTCGGAGCCGGGCAGGAGCGGTAGGGCCAAGACGGGCTTTTGCAGGGCGTCGGCGAATTGCTGCAGGTCGAGGTGCTGGCCGATGCGGAAGAGCGTCTCGTCCTCACTCGCCCGCTCCGGTAGGGGGGTCTGCGGGAGGGCGTGTGTCAACTCGAGGATTCGGGTGAAAAAGCCGGTCGCCAGATCGACGCCGATGTCGAAGACCCGCGGACCTTTGCGGCGGACGGCGAAACGGGCGTTGCTGCGCATCGGTCCCTCGCCCCTCGGGGCGCTTTCCGAAAGCGCCGCAATTAACTCTTCGGGGCTGACGGTCCGGTAGAGTGTGTCCTCGTGGCTGAAGCGCAACCGCTCCGCGACGAGTTGCGCCTCGCCCGCGAGCGGGGCGTCGGCGGGCGGCGGGCCGCCCAGCCCGTTGAAGAGGCTGCCGCGGTGGCGTTGGAAAAAATCCGGCGATTCCTTTGCCTCGCCGCGATAGTAGTCGTAGAGGCGCTTGAGGCCGTAAGCGGCGCCCCCTCCCGCCAGCGTCACCAGCGTGGTGATCACCTCGATGCTGAGCGGGTCGAAGACGCTCATGCCGTGGTCCTGGGCCCAGGCCCGGCCTGGGGCCAAGAGGGTATGAAGTCCCACGCCCAGCGCCGCGAGCGCGGGACCCCAGGCGAGGCCGTGCTGGAGCGGACCGCGTTCCGTCCGGGCCGGGCTCGGGGCGTTGAGCGCGCCGAGGATGCGGGCTTGGCCTTCCAAGGCGCGTTCCCGCGCCGCCGCGGACTCGCCGAAGGCGTGATGGGCGAGGCGTCCGCCGACGTGGAAGCTGAACAGGGCGGCCAGGGCGTCGGTGACGGCGGTCGCGTCGCCGCGCGCCTCGCGCAGCCCCAGTTGGGTCTCTAGTCGATGGCTGAGCAGCAGGCCGCCGAACATCGCCGCCTGCGGAAGGACGAACCTTGCGGCGTTGGCCCCCAGGCCGCCCCCCGCGGCCCAACGGCCGAGGGCCGCGTGGCTCAAGCCGCCCATTAGGCGCAGGCTGAGCAGGGTGAGGGCGCCGCTCGCGAAGTCGCGAGACAGGGCCTCGCGGCTTAGGTCGATCTCGCGGCCGAGCAGGGCGTCGGCCCCGCGGTGGGCGAGGGTGAAGGTCGGGGCCTCGAGCAGGAAGCCGGCGCTGCCCGCAAGCAGGCGCGCGCCGAGGCCGCGCGTCAAAAGATTTTCCGCAGGGGAGGCGGCCAAGCGGGAAAGCGTCGCGAGCCGCGTCATGCGGAAGGCGAAGCCGGCGAGGCCCATTGCGGCCAGCGTGGCGGGGTCGCAGGCCTCGGCGGCGAGGCGGCGGCCGAGGAACTCGGCGCGGGCGAGGTTGTCGCCGCGGCCGAGGATGGCGTCGAGGCGCCGTTGCGCGCGTTGTTGTAGGGGCGAACCTGGGGCCCCACCGAGCGCCACCGGTCCGAGAGAGGTGGGGGTTCGCCCTCCTGCACGATGGGGGAGGGCGAACCCCCCACTCGCTTCATCCTCCCGGCGCGAGTGGGGCCCCAGGTTCGCCCCTACGACAGCCGCATAGATTTCGCCCGCCAACTCCAGGCCCCCGGCCCGTTCCTGCCGCTCCGCCAATCCCAGCAGGCCTTCAAAAAAACTCTGCGCCTCCCGCTCCCGCGCGAGCGCGTCCCACTCCGCCAGGAAACCCTCGCCCCCGCGGCGCGCGAGCGCAGCTCGTCCCCCGCAGGCGCGGCAAAGCTCGGCCAGCAGCGCATCGGCCGAAAAGGACTCCGCCGCCGGTGCGCGGCGAAGTCCCAACGAAGTCGGAAAGATTAAATTGCCTGGCCCCCCCGAGCCATAGGTCAAGCTGCCTCCAAGAAAGGCGCGAATGGATTTTCACGAAAGCAGAGTCTTTTCGGTCGCGGCCCAAAAAAGTTGTGCGGCGTTCCGCGCGAACCGCCCCGAGATCTTTTGGAAAATGTAGAGCAAAAACCGCAAGGTGCGAGAAAATGGGGCCTTCAACCCCCGGTCCGGGGCGCCCCCGGGCCCTCGCCCGTCAAGACGGCGTCGCGAAGAATCTCGACCAATTACCAACTCTTAGAAAAATAAACCAAAATTCCGCGAATCTGGCACAGCCATTGCTCAATTATCTTCCGCACACTTCCGAATAATATTTTTGCGCGTCCGTGCCGGGGGCCCACCGCTGTTTGGATCGGGCCTATGGTACCACCTTCTTCCAGTCGAGCCTCCCTACTCACGATGCGGGCGCCCCTGCCGCCGCGCAGCCCTCGGATCTCTCTCCTCGTCTCCGACCCGGAGCCGGAAGAGACGCCGCCGCTCCTCGCACCCCTGGGCGCGCTCGCGACCACGGCCTCGCCCCGCTCCATCCTGACGCGCTCGGCCTCCGAATTCGGCGCTGTTTCCGACACCGGCTCGCGCCCCGCGGCGGTTCCCGCCTCGGACCCGCTGCCCGAGGCCCGGGTCTTTTTCGCGCGCCCGGTCCCCGAGCACCCCGATCTGGAATATCTCGAAAACGCCTGGCGCCATTACCGCGCCGTCCTCGACCGGCCGGTGGGGAGCGATTTTTCCGAATCCCTCGGGCGCGGCTTCGAGGCCGCGCCCTGGCTCGCGGCGATCCGCAGCGCGCGGGCGCGGATCGGCGACGGCTTCGAGTCGGTGCCGGCCCTCGCAATACGCCGGCGCGGCCTGGCGCTCTGCGCGGAAATCGACGCGGCCCTCCTGGACGAGGACGGTCCCAACGGCTTAAACCGCGACGTCGACGCCTTTCGCCTGGGCGCCGACCTGCGCGAATGGGCCCGCAGCCTGGAAAACCACGAGGCCGAGCCCCAGGCCGCGGTCGAGGCTTACGCGCGGATGGTCGCGCTCGCCCGCCGCCACGGCCTGAACGGCCTGCTGCGCGGCGCGCTGCGCGACGGCGTCCGGGATCTCTACGAGCGCCTGGCCCACCCGCCCGCCGACGCCGAGCCGGCGGCCCGGCGGAGCTCCCGCTACCTGGCGCTGCGCCTGGCGGGCGCGACCCACGGCGTCTTGGGGGAGGAATTTCGGAATCGATTTATCGACGCCCGGGACGCCTTGATCGCGGAGGCCGATCGCCTGGAGGCCGCGCTGCGGCGCGCGACCGAGCCGACCGCGCGCCTCCAGATCTTGGGCGAGCTGGCGCTTTACTACCGCGAGCTGCGGACGGACGTGGAGGGCGGACGGGACGTCTTCCTTCAGGAGCGCTACCAGCGCAGCCTCACCGCGATCCACGACGAGGCCTTCCGCCCCGAGGTGCCGCCAGCGCTGCGGGCCCGCGTGGTCTACGAGACCGCCCTCCAGGTCGCCGGGGACGGCGACGAGGCGCGCTGCGTGAGTTGGATCGTCGAGCTGCGCGGCGAGGCGGATCTATTGTCGCGCCGCGCCCGCCGCACCCGCGACCTGGGCGAGCGCCTGCGCCTGTTCCAAGAGTCCTACGCCGTGCGCGGGGTGGTGGGCGACAGCACCGAGCGCGAGGCGGCCCGCGTCGAGCTCAGCGCCGCGCTGCGCCTGGTCGCCGCCCGCGCCGAGCGGGTGGGTGATGCCGAGCAGCGCCGCAATCTCCAGGCCTTCCTGATCGAGGCCTTTTCCGGCATCGGGGAGTGGGACGCCGCCGAGCGCGCGGCGGACGCGATCCGCCGCGGCCTGCCCGAGTCCGCGACGGCCTGCCGGGAGGGCGCCGCCGCGCCGGAGCTGAGCGTCGAGGACCGCGCCTTGTGGCTGCTGCGCCTGGGCGAGAGCTACCAGCGCATCGCTTTGGGCCGCGTTGCGGGCACGGAGGCGGCGCCGAATCTCTCCCGTTTCCACGAGACCTTGAACGACCTGAGCGGCCTGGGCGCCCGTCACGGCCGCCGCACGATGGTCCTCTACAGCCGCTTCCTGCGCGCCTTGGTGGACAACGACCCCGCCGCGCCCCGCCTCTACGAGGAGCTGCGGGACTGGCGTCCGGAGGCGGAGGAGGCCGAAGTCCCCGACGACGAGAACGGCGCCGTGGATTGGTCGCTGGTCGCGGCCCGCGCCGACGGCCCGGAGCTCGCCCGCGCCTGGCGAACGTTCGAAGCCACGCCGTACGAGCCGGATCTCTTCCAGCAGCTCGGCGCTCGGGTCTACGAGGGGCCGAGCCGCCTGAGCGCCTTGGAGCGCAGCGCGCCGACCCTGCAGTGGCTCGGCATGATGGTGGAGGGGAATTTCCAGCAGCGCATTCACGCCGCCGCGGAAGAGGGCGAGGACACTTCGGCGCTTCGTCGCCAACGCGACGAGCTACGGGACACGCTGACGAGGATCCAAGGCCTGATCTTGTCCGGCCGCGCCTCGGGCACCCGGGAGGCCATCCGTCTGCTCCCCGAGGTCACCGGCAACGAGGACGCCGCGCGGAATTTCTACCGCGAGATGGGCCGCCTCTTCGAATATCGGGCTTTGGACGGCAGCCTGACCTCGATGAGCTCTCCGATCAGCGACCTGATCGACACCGAGACGATCGCCGATCCCAACGCCCGCGCCGCCCGCCGCCTTTCGGTCGCGCGGATCCTGATCACGAGGACAGCATCCACCATCGTGCGACGCCGTGATGCCACCGCTCGCGGTGATTCCGAAACCAGCGGCCAGCCGGGCTACGCCCGCCCTCCCTCCGAGCGGGCTGAGGGGCTCTTCCGCGGCAGCGGACATCGACGCCTTGGCGGGGCTTTACAACCACTTGCCGGAAACCTGACTTTGCGCGATCCGAGGTCCGCCAGCATGCGGAGCACTCCTTGCCTTGCACGGCAGGCCGGCAACCAGTTGGTGGACCACCTGCTTCAGTATTGAGGGCGGCGTCATCGTCGTCGCCACCGCTCTTCACCGCGGGCCTCGCGCCGAGCTGGCAGGCGGGGCTGGCCGTCGAGCTGGGCGTGGGGGAGGCGCACGATCGGCAGGCGGATGGCGATCAGGCTGACCCGTTCGGCGCGATGTACGGGACCCTGAACGTCACCAGTTTGGGCTCACCGGCCTGTACCGCGCGGCCGAGGCCGGCCGCAGATGACGGCCGAGCAGGCCCGCCTCAGCTGATCACCCCCTCCTTCTTTTCGCTGGGCGTCAGCGAAGATCTTCTCCGCGGGCGCGGGACAGTCCTGCCCGGGCTCCTGCGCGGGCCAGGTCTCTCCGGGCGCGGTCTGGAGTTGGGCGTCGGCGCGGGCCGCTTCATGGCCTTCAACGAGGGGATGGTGCGCGGCGAGGACCTGGCCGGCGCTTGGGCCGGGGTCCCCGTCTCGCGGGACCCCCACGGCGTGCGCCTGTTCCGCGCCACCGTCGATGGGGCCCTGCTCAGCCTGGGGGCGCATACCGCCAGAAGCATGGTGCCGCTCGCGCCGCGCGAGGGGCTGCGGGTCGCCACGGAGACCGAGGCGCCGCGGGTCATCGATTGGCGGGGTTCCTGGGAGGCCTGGCGCGAGGCCGTCCGCGGCCACGCCCTCGGCATGGCCTTTATGTTCACCGGTATGGGCATGGCGGGGTTCGGCGTTCCCGTGCGGCGCGGTCGCGCCTCGGAAGGGCGTACCGGCGGTCGCGAGGCCCTTCGGCTGGTGGTGACGGAGGACGGGCGCTGGTGGGAGAACGCCGATTTGATCGAGGCCGCCGAGAGCGGCTTCGTCGCCCGCGACATCGTCGACGTGCGTTGGCCCGCCGAAGGCGCCGCTCCGGAGGCCCCGCTGCGCGTCGGCGAGTCGGAGCCCCTGCGCGAGTCGCAGGTGAGAGAGGTTCTCGAGGTCTTGGAGGAGGTGGCGGTGTTGGCCGACCGTCCGGTGCGGCGGCTGCGTCTGCACTTGGAAGCGTTGGAGGACGCGGCGAACCTCCAGTTATTGGTGCGGGCCGCCCGCGAGCGCGGCATGGACTTGGAGCTCCGCGTGGGCGCGGGCGAGACGATCCGCATCGGCGGCGGCGCCGACGCGGCCCGCATCGAGGGGCTGACCTTGGCGCGCCTGCGGGCCTTGCCGAACGAGACCTTGAGCGACCCCGCGCTCGACCTGCGCCTGGCCTCCGGCGAGCGCGCCACCGGCGAAGCGTTGGCATTCTTGCAAGACGCGATGCGACGCGGCCGCCGCTTTACCCTGCGCGACGCGGAGGGCGAGGTGGTGGCGGTTTTGGCGGAGAACGGCTTGGCCCTGCACGCCGAGCGCGTCCCCGAGACGGCCTTGCACGAGGCGATCCGCGGCGCCGACCCGACGCGGCCGCTCCGCATCTTCGTGGACGGCAGGCAGCGCCTCGAGATCCTGCCCGGCTCCGAGGGGCGGCGCAGCGTCAACGCGGAGCTGAGCGGCGCGGACGCGGCGACCGCCCAACGCGTCCTGGCCCTGCTCGCCGGCCTGCACCGGGATTGCTTGAGCGGCGCCTTCGTCCAGGTCCAAAACCTGCCCGCCGCCTCCGGCGAGGGGATCCGCCGCGAACTCGCCGCGCTGACCCGACGCGGCCTCGAGGCGGGCGTCCAGCGCCTGACGGTGACCCAGGCCGGGGCGCGATCCGGCTCGTATTTCCTGAGGCTCACCCGGAATCAACCCGTCGTCCGCCTCGCCTACCAGCTGGAGACCAGCCAGCCGGTCAGCGCCCTCCGCGAGCCCTTCGTCGAGTACCTGGCCTACGAGAGCGCGGCCTGGTCGCCGGAGCTCGCGGCCTTGCACCGCGACGGCTTGACCCGGATGTGGACGGCGGCCCTGGCCCACGTCGAGGCCTTCTCCCGGAACGGGCGGGAGCGGGAGGCCTACCAACGCTATTGGAGCGAGCCGAATTCGGCGACGCGCTGGCTGCAGGGCCTGCAGACCCTCGTCTCCTACGGCCGCGGCGGCTCGGCGAACGCGACGCGCCTCCGCCGCGCCCTGGGCAATATTTTGGAATTCTCCGAGCCCGCCGAGGGCGGCGGGCTCTTGGGCTACGCCCCCTTCGTCGAGCGCGCCCTGGGCGACAACGCCTTCGAGCTGATGCGGATCGGCGAGCAGGACATGGGGACCCTGACGCCCTGCCTCGAGAACATCGCGGGCCTGATGGGCCGCAACGGCGGCGTGGAATTGGGCGGGGCCTTCGTGGGCCTGGTGTATAAAGCGGTGGTGGCCGGCGACGGGGCCGCGCGCCACGAGGTGGAGGCTCTGCGCGACCAAGTCCGCGAGGCGGGCCGCATCCCGGGCGAGCGCTTCCGTTTCACCATCCTGCCCGAGGACCGCGAGACGCGGGTGACGACGCCGGAATGGATTCTACAGCGGCTCGACGCCGCGGGCCGCCCCGTTCAACTCTTGGCCGCCGAGGTCAAGGCGATCAATGTCCGCGACCGGGGCGAGGCCGGCTTGGGCGACGCGATCCGCAAGGGCACCCGGCAGCTGACGACGCACCTCTTCACCGCCGGCGCCGACTCGCCCCAGGCGATGCTGGTCCTGCGCCTCTCCCAGGTGACGAATCGCGGCGAAACGACGCGCGAGGTGCGGCGCCTCCTGGACGGCGAATACGCGGAGCTCTCCGGATCGGGCGAAGCCTCGCTGCGCCGGGCGGCGGAACGGATGCGGGCCATGGATGTCCGGGTTTACTTCGAGACGGGCCCCGAGGCCGCGGCCTCGAGCGTGCTGCTGAGCTTCCGCAACGGGCATTGGGAGGTCGCGGCGGGCCGGGAGACGGGCCTCGCCGCCGCGCTGGGCGGCCGAGGCCGCTGAGCCCTCAGCCGGGGTAGCCTTCGGAGTGAAGTCCCAGGCGCTGCGTCAAAAAGAGAAATTGATCCTCGCCCAGGGTGACGTCCCGCAGGGCCGGCAGGAACACCGAGGGGACTCGCGTCAGCCGGTCGCGCCAGAGGGCCTCGCCGCGGCGGCGGGCGAAGGCGTTGCCGAGGTTCGGCGAGCCGGTCGCGCTCAAGAATCTCGAGTGGAGGACGTGCGCCGTGTCTTGCAACTCCTCCTCCGACAAGACCTCCCCGGCGCGCCGGCGGATCGCCGTCTGCACCTCGCCGTCCGAGCGCAGCCAGGAATGCGCGGGCGCGAGGTCCAAGAGGACCAACAGGGTCTTGGCGGCCGCCGCGTCGCGGATGGCGAGGTGTCCCAAGAGCCCGCTCACGTAGGCGGGCTGTTGGCCCAGACGGGCCTCGATGGTGAAAAAATCGGCGTTGAATTGACGGACCGACTGGATCGGGTGCCAGGTGACCATCGCGTGACGGAGAGATTCGATCCAGATCTCGGGATCGTCGGCCTCGAGCATGCGGCGGGAGAGGCTCTCGGAGTTGGGCCGGTTCGTCTCCACGCGGAGCGGCGTGGGGTCCTCGCGCCGGCGCCCCGCGCGCACCGCGTCCAGGTAGATGACCTTGGCCCCGGGCCGCCCCGGCCTGGGCCCGTCGCCGGGCCCTTCCGAATCGGAGGACATGAAGACGATGTGCTCCCGCAGCGGATCGCGGCGCGGCGGCCTCCCAAGACCGCTCGCCGGGACCCCGCCCCGTGCGGGGTTCGAGGCGAGGGCGAGGCGGTCGTTCCAGATAAAGCCGGGCGAGACTCGGCTCGAGGCTTCCCTGCCGCTCGGCGCGACCTCCAAAAGAGTCCGGCGCAGCAAGGCCTCCGGGGGCGCCGTCGCCGGCAGCAGCCTGGAGGCGACCCGAAGCTGGAGCAGGGTCGCGAGGGTGTCGGTAAAGGTCGTCGCGCGCGGCTGGCGCTCGCGCAATCCCATCTCCTCTTCGACGCGGCGGCCCAGCAAGAGACCGGCGAAAAGGCTGAAAGAGGGCAGAACCGTCCGCAGCGCGCCTTCGCCTAAGGCCCCGCGGCCCCAGGCCCCGAGGGCGAGTCGTCCCAATCCTCCCGCCAGGTGCATGGCGCCGAAGCTTAAATAACCGCCCAACAATTCTTGAGCCAAAGTTCCGTGCTCAGGAGCCGCCCCTCCCCCGGAGAGGGAGCGAAGCGCCCGGGCGCCCAGGACGAAGGCGGGCGCCTCGAGGAGCAGGCCGGACGTGCCCGACAGAAACCGCGCGCCCAGTCCCCGCGTTAAGGGGTTCGCGGCGGCCGAGCCCAGCAGCGCGGCGGCGGCGAGCCGTCCGCGGGCGTAGCCGAGGCCGGCCAGGACCATGCCGAACAAAGAGGAAGTCTCGGTGCTTTGCGCCGCGAGGCGGCGGAGCAGGAATTCCGCGCGGGTCCCCGCGTCCCCGCGTCCGAGGACCGCGTCCAGGCGCGCCTGGACGCGGCTTCGCAGCGGGGAGGGCTCGGTCAGCGAAGCCAATCCCGAGTAAAGCGCCGCGGCGGCCGGGAGCCGATCGGTATTTTCCAAATCCCGGGCCAAGTGGAAGATGGCCTCGAGGAGCTGTGGAGAGTCGCGTTCCTCGGCCAGGGAGAAGATCTCTTGCAGGGTTGATTCCGGGATCAGGGCCAGCAGGCGGGCGCGGGCGAAGACGCCCAGGCCGGCGAAGGCGCGGGCAAGGTCGTCGCGGGGCGGCGACTCGACCCACTCGGGAATCCCCGCGGCCTCGCCGAGCAGGCGGGCGAGGAAGGCCGGGGCGCAAAGGGCCGCATCGCGGTTCGTCGCTTCGCCGACCGCAATAATGCCGTCAAATTGGCTTGGCCCCCGAATGCCATCGACCAATTGGACCTCACATTAAGAGGAAATAGGTAGGCCCTTGTTTCGGTTTGGGGAAAAAAAGGTTGTCACCAAAACCAGGGCAGGCCGAGGAGGCGGAATATGGCGCGGGTCCCTTGCGGGTGTCCACCCCAAAAGGGCAGCCAGCTCAAGGCGACGAAGTGAAAGGTGAGCAGGCCGGAGAGGCTCTTCGCCAAGACCGGCCGCGCTTGCATCCCGGCCTGGATCCGGCGGAGCCCGGCGCCGCCGGGGCCTAAGGCCGGGACCCGCAGCTTCCAAAAGTCCTGCCAGAGCCGGAGGAGGCAGAGGCCCAGGCCGTGCCAGAGCCCCCAGATCAGGAAGGCGGGCGAGGTGACGTGCCAGAAGGCGCAGACCAGGAAGGTGAGGATGTAGTTGCGGTATTGGTGCTTGCGCTTTCCGCCCAAGGGTTCGTAGACGTAGTCGCGCAGGCAGGCGGTCAGCGTCCTATGCCAGTTCCGCCAAAAGTGCGCGAGGTTTCTTTGAAAATAGGGGTAGTCGTAGTTCTCGGGCAGGCGGATGCGCAGGACCTCCGAGAGCGAGATCGTGAGGTCGTTGGCGCCGGACGCGATCAGGTAGAAGCTGATCGCGCGCGCGTAGAGGATCTCGAGGAGCGCGGCGTAAGGGAGGGTGGCGGTCTGCGGCCAGAGCGCGTCGTAGTCGAGGCGGATCCAGAAGTAGCAGGCCCACAGCTTGGCCAGGCCGCCGCCGATTCGCAAAGCCATCCCGAGGTTGAAGCGGGGCCGCCAGTCGATATTTTGAAAAAACTCCGTGGCGAAAAAATCTTGGTAGCGCTGGATCGGCCCGCCCTTCATCGTCGGGAAGTAGAAGAGGTAGAGCAGGAAGTCCGTCAGGGAGCCCAGGCGCAAGGCGCCGCGCATCCAATCGACGTTGACATGGAGGACGCGCCAGAAGAGATAGGCGATTCCTAAGGCCTGGACGCTGGGCGCGGCGAGGCCGAAGCGCCCGGCGTTCATGAGGGCGAAGTAGCCGGCGGCGAAGGCCGCGATCACGCCCAAGGCGACGGCCTTTTTTCCGCGCCGGCCCCAGACGCCTTCGGCCCCGCGGAGCAGACCGTACCAGACTGCGGCGAAGGCCAGCTGGCCGAGAACGAGGGGCACGCCGAGGAAGAGGCCGAAGAAGCCCAGGCTTAAAGCCAGCAGCAGCTCGCGGCGCCGCGCAGGAAAGAGCCAAACCAGCGCCGCGGCCAGCGCGATCCCCGCGACCAGGCGCGGGAAGGCCTGGCCTAGGGCTTGAAACCAGGGAGAGGCGAACCACGGCGGCGGCATCGCCGGAGCTTTAAGCGAAATTTTTCGAAAAGCCATGAAGAAATCCGAAGCCCAACTCCTCTCGGTCTGGCTGCCCCTGCCGCGGCGCCGGGTCTTCACCTACGCGCTGCCTCCGGGAATGGCGCCGCCCGCCCCCGGCGCCCTGGTGCTCGCGCCGATGGGGCGCCGCAAGGTGGTGGGGCTCGTGGCCGAGCTCGGCGTGCCGGCGCCGGAGGGCGTCGCGGAGCTGAAGGAGATCTTGGCGGTCCTGCCGGAGGGCTTCGCGCTGCGTCCGCCCCTGCTGCGCGTCTTCCGCTGGGCGGTGGGCCACTACCTGACGCCGCCCGGCGAGGTCCTGCGCACCTTTCTGCCGCCGGCCCTCTTCAAGGACGGCGCCGCCAAGGGCGAGCGGGCCAGGCAGCGGCCGCCGGTGGCGGGCTTCGCGGGCGGGGAACCGCCGGCGCTGACCGAGGCCCAGCAGGTCGCGATCGCGGAAGTCCTGGAGCGGAGCGAGGGCTTTCACGCCTACCTCCTGCACGGCATCACCGGCAGCGGCAAAACCGAGGTTTATTTGCGGCTCTGCGAGGAGATCCTCCGCCGCGGCCGCGCGGCGCTGATCCTCGTGCCGGAGATCGCCCTCACCCCACAGACCCTGGGCCGCTTCGCCGCGCGCTTCGGCGAGGGGGTCGCGGCCTATCACTCGGGTATGACCGAGGCCCAGCGCCTGCAAGTGTGGTGGGGGGTGAACGAGGGAAGGCTGCGGGTGGTGGTAGGGACGCGCTCGGCGCTCTGCCTGCCCTTTCCCGACTTAGGTATCCTGGTCGTCGACGAAGAGCACGACGCGAGCTACAAGCAGGAGGAGCGCTTCCGCTACCACGCCCGCGACCTGGCGGTGGTGCGGGCCAAGGAGGAGGGGATCCCCGTCGTGCTCGGCTCGGCGACGCCCTCGGTGGAGACGCTCGAGAACGCGACGCGCGGCAAGTACCGCCTGCTGAAACTGCCCGCCCGCGCGACGGCGGGACAGCTGCCCCATATCCGCTTGGTGGATCTCAAGACCCACCCCGCCGACCCCGAGACCCTGCTGACCGCGCCGCTCGCGGCGCAGTTGGACGAGACCCTGCGGCGCGGAGAACAGGCCCTGCTCTTCCTGAACCGTCGCGGCTTCGCGCCCTTCCTTTTGTGCTGCGGCTGCGGCGAGGCGCCGCGCTGCCCCAACTGCGAGATCTCGCTTACCTACCACAAGCGGCCGGCCGCGATGGTCTGCCACTACTGCGAGTTCCAGAACCCGCCCGCGCAGACCTGCGCAAAGTGCGGCTCGGAGGAGCTGCGCGCGATGGGCACGGGGACCGAGCGCCTGGAGGAGGCCCTGCAGAAGCGCTATCCCGAGCTGCGCCTGGCCCGTCTCGACCGCGACGTGGCCAGCGGGCGGCAGCGCACCGAGGAAATTTTAAGCAGCTTCGCCGCGGGCGAGCTGGACGTCCTGGTGGGCACGCAGCTGGTCGCGAAGGGCCACGACTTCAAGCGCCTCACCTTGGTGGGGATCCTGCTCGCGGACAGCACGCTCAACCAGCCGGACTTCCGCGCGGCGGAGCGGCTCTTCCAGCTGGTGACCCAGGTGGCGGGGCGGGCGGGACGCCACGACCTGCCGGGCGAGGTCTTTTTGCAGACCTTTCGTCCCGAGCACTACGCCATCGTCTCCGCCTTGGGCCACGACCTCGAGGGCTTCTTCGCCCGGGAGCGGGCGCACCGCGAGGAAGTCGGTTATCCGCCCTTCCAGCGGGTCGTCCTCCTGAAGTTGAGCGGCAGCCAGGCCGACCGGGTGGAGCGGGCCTGCGGTAAATTGGCCGAGGACCTAGCGGTCCTGTTCGGCCGCCACCCCGAGCTGCGCATCCTCGGCCCCGCCCCGGCGGCGCTGGCCAAGCTGCGGGGGCGCTACCGCTGGCAGGTGATGCTGCGCACGCCGAAATTCGAGGCGATGCGCCGGCTGCTCGAGGAAAAGCTGCCTTATTTCGAAGAGCAGTTGCCGCCGGGCGTCGCCCTCCATGTCGATGTGGACCCGATCGGCGTGTTTTAGCGGAGGCGGAAATCTTGACGATGGCGCCCATCCTTCGTATTATTCTCAATTCAAATGAGGATTTTTCTAAATCAAAAATTAATAAATAATATCAATGAGTTAATAGACGACCCTTCCGTCAACGAGGCCTTGATTCATTGGGGAAAGGAAGAATTATTAAATAAATCCTCAATTGAATTAAAGATCTTTAATTCTCCGTTCGGCTCGATCTCGCTGCTCTACGGCCCCCGGCAAATCGGGAAAACCGCCTCGCTGAAACTATTTTTAAGCCAGGTTCAAGACTCCGAGACACTCATTTTCACGGATTGTTCCACCATCCTCGACAAGGCGGACCTGGCTCGACACCTTTCCGGCCTGATCGCGGGCAAGACCACGATCGTCCTCGATGAGGTTCAAGAAGTGCCCCAGTGGCATCTCGCCCTGCGCTCGCTTTATCAAGAAGGGCGTTTGCGGGAGTCGCGGGTCTGGTGCACCGGCAGCGAGGCCCGTTATTTGCTGGAAAGCGGCGAACGCCTGCCGGGGAGAAAAGGGGAAGGGATCTCGGTTTTCGCCCGTCCTTGGAGTTTTCGGGAGTACATGGATTTCTTCTTTCCGGAGGCGGCGGCCCCCTACCGCTCGGTGCGTCTCGCGCACGTCACCCAGGATTGGCTGGACGACCAAGGGATCGATTGGAGCGAGGCTTGGGGGCAATACCTGCTGACCGGCGGGATCCCTCGGGCGGTCGCCGAATTTCACAGCCGGCGGACGATCCTCGACGCCACTTGGCGCGTTTACATCGACTGGATCCTCGGGAATTGGTCGAAGCTCCGCACCGCCGAGCGCAGTCTCGCCTCGGTCGCACGGCGGCTCTGCGAGACCATGAACAGCCGCGTCAGTTTCGAGGCAATCAAAAAGGGCACGGACATCCAGAGCGCCAATACGGTCAAAACTTTGTTGGAGATCCAAGAGGATCATTTTTCACTGCGGGTCCTCCCGAGATACGATTTGCAGAACCGCAAATTTCTGCCCTCGAAGCTGAAAAAGATATATCCTTTGGATCCCTACGTCGCCCGCGTGTGGGCCAGCGTGGGTTGGAACGTTCGCCGCCTCTTCGAGGAGTCCATTCCTTCCTTGCATCTGGACGAATGCGCCTTTTTATCCCAGACCTTCCGTCGGACGCAGCGCAAGGAGGTCAGCTATCTCTACAGCGACGCGACGAAGGCCGAGGTGGACTTTTTTTTCGAGGATTGCGGTTTCGAATTGAAATCGAACGGCCGGCCCAGCGCCAAGCAGATGGAAATTTTGAAACGCTGCCCGAGATACTTTTTGCTATGCAAGACGACCCTGCCGCTCGCGGCCTATTTGGTGGGCGAAGGCCGAGATTCGACCGCGTCTTGAGTCGGCGAAGGGGATGAACTCGATGTGGACCCGATCCGCGTATTTTAGTAGGCTGGGACCATGGTGTTGGACATCCTGAAATACCCCGACAAGCGACTGCGCGAGCGTTCCCAACCTGTGAAGCCGGAGGAGATAGGCAGCGTCGCCTTCCAAAAGCTCCTCGACGACATGTTCGCCACGATGTACGCCGCGCCCGGCGTGGGCTTGGCGGCGGTACAGGTAGGCGTCCTGCAGCGCTTCATGGTCCTAGACGTGGGCATCCCCGAGGGCGAGCTGATCAAGCGCGACCCGAAGGTCTTGATCAATCCCGAGATTGTCTCCAAGGAAGGCGAGGTGATCTGGGAGGAGGGCTGCCTGAGTTGCCCCGACCTGACCGTTCCGGTGAAGCGCGCGCAGCGCGTGCTCGTTAAGGGCCTCGACAGGCAAGGCCAACCCTACGAGCTGGCGGGCGAGGACCTGCTCGCCGTGGCCTTGCAGCACGAGGTGGACCACATGGACGGGATCCTCATCCTCGACAAGTTGAGCCGTCTCAAACAAGACCTCTACAAGGACAAGGTCAAAAAAGGGCAGGTCGTGGTGCGGTAGCGACGGTGCGCGGTTTTGACGCGCTTCGCGCTGCGCGAGCACGCCTCGTTGAAGGATGGCCCGCATCGTCTTCATGGGTTCCCCCGAGATCGCCGTCCCCTCGCTGAAGGCCCTGCACGCCGCGGGACATGAGATCGCCGCGGTCGTGACGCAGCCGGATCGGCCCAAGGGCCGCGGGCAGGTTCTGGCCGCGCCCGCAGTCAAGGTCGCCGCCCAGGCGCTGGGGCTTGCCGTGCTGCAGCCCGAGAAGATCCGCAGCCCCGAGTTCGCCGCGGCGCTGCGGGAGCTTAAGCCCGAGTTGATTGCGGTCGTCGCCTACGGCAAGATCCTCCCGCCCGAGGTCTTGAAGATCCCCGAGATCTGCTGCGTCAATCTTCATTTTTCCTTGCTGCCCAAATACCGCGGCGCGGCCTGCGTCGCCTACGCCCTCCTCCACGGCGATTCGGATAGCGGCGTGACGACCATCGTGATGGAAGAGGGCCTCGACACGGGTCCGATCCTGATGCAGTGGAGCGAGCCGATCCGCCCCAACGACACGGCGGGCAGCCTCGCGGAGCGCCTCGCTGTCCTGGGCGCCGAGCAGCTGGTCCGGACGGCGGAGGCCTTGGAGCGTGGCACGATCCACCCGACCCCGCAGGCGGAGGCCGAGGCGAGCTACGCGCCCTTGCTTAAGAAAGAAGAGGGCCGCATCGACTGGAGCCGGCCCGCGACGGAGATTTTCAACCGCTACCGGGGCTTGAGCCCCTGGCCCGGGGTCTACGGCTTCCTAGAGGGCAAGCGGGTGATCTTCACCGAGCTGAGGCCCTCGGCCGAGGCCGCCGCCGGCCCGCCGGGCACGCTGCGCCGCGGTCCGCGGGGGGAGCTGCGGGTGGACTGCGGCGCGGGGAGCCTTGAAATTTCGCGGCTTAAGCCGGAGGGAAAAAGCGTTTTGTCGGCGGAGGATTTTATGCGAGGCTTGCATGGCAAAACCCCGCTGAGGTTCGAATAGGAAGGCCTATGCCGAAACTGATCGCCCCTTCTATCTTGAGCGCCGACTTCTCCCGCCTGGGAGACGAAGTCAGGGCCGTCGAGGCCGCCGGCGCCGACATCATCCACTTCGACGTGATGGACGGCCACTTCGTGCCCAACATCACAGTCGGGCCCATGGTTCTTGAGGCGGTGCGCAAGATCACGAAGCTCCCCATCGACGCGCACCTGATGATCGACCATCCGGATCAGTACGTCGCCGAATTCGTCAAGGCGGGCGCGAATTATATCAGCGTCCACGTCGAGGCCTCGCGGCACCTGCATCGCTCCATCCAGCTGATCCGCTCGCTCGGCGCCAAGGCTGGGATCGCGCTCAACCCGCACACCCCGGTGGCCTCGATGGGCTACATCCTGGACGAGGTGGATTTCATCCTGGTGATGACGGTCAATCCGGGCTTCGGCGGGCAGAAGTTCATCCCCGCGGCCTTCAAGAAGGTGGCGGAGCTCGACCAGATGCGGCGGGAGCACCAGTTGAATTTCCAGATCGAGATCGACGGCGGGGTCAAGGCCGACAACATTGCGGAGATCTCGGCGGCTGGCGTCGACATCTTCGTCGCCGGCTCGGCGATCTTCCAGTCGAAAGATTACGCCGAGACCATCTCTCGGATGCGGCAGGCCCTCGGCTGAAATTTGCAATTTAATCCCGCTACTATCTTATTTCTCCACTACCTCATTGCCCCGTTTCCAAGACGCTCGGCCCAATGGGCCTCGGTGCGGGCGAAGGCGGGTGCGCTGAGCACGCGCATCAAATTGAAGACAAGAATGTAGGCCGTGGATTCATAAGAATCATTCCCGGGAGTCGTATCTTCGCGGAGCCCTAACAGCCTCTGTAAGCCGAAAGAAGCCTGGATCGCCGCGCAAAGTCCCATTTGCAGGAAAATCTCCCTACCGAGGCGCTTCCAAAAAGTATTGGGAGTATTGAGGAAAGAAAAACCACCTCTTAACAAGGGCGGGGTCAGCCGGAAGAGGCCAAAATTCAGGTAGCTGCTGGCCAACTCTTCCCCGAGAGAAGGCTGGGCTTCGCTTGTTTCCCTCTCCGCAATAATCGCAGCCGCGGCCCGGCGGGTCAGAACAAATGCCGGCGCCTCGGCAGCTATTCCCGCGCCTTCCGCAAATAACCTTGCACGGGATAATGCGGCTTGCGTCGGCATTCGGCCGGCTGCGGAAGCGATTTCCACTGCGTTGCCCAAGCGTCGTTCTCCGCCCAATAGCCGAGCCAATGCCGTAAGGCGCATCGTTCGAAATGCCACCGTCGCGGCGCCCATCCCGACCAAGAAATCGGGTCGTGCAACCTCCCTTAGAATCGCACGGCCGATGGATTCGAGCCGTTCGGAGACCGGGCGTCGACCCCATAGAATCGAGACGCGCTCTTGGGCCCTTTCGACGAGCCGGCGTCTTGCAGGGCTGAGATTTTCCCGGATCCTAGAGTTCGCCATGTGAAAGGAAACGATCGTAGAATATATCCTTAAAGCTTGTTCAAGATGTCCTTCATTTTCCAAAGTCTGTCCAAGTCCGAAAAGCCGTTCGTAGAATGAATCGGGATTCCGTTCCGCCGCCAGCTGGAATATCTCCTGGAGGCGGCCATGCCAATAATGCTCAAGATTTCTGGAGACCGAGGAAGGCCGGTCTAAAATGACGAGCCGAATGTCCTCACCGAGAACGGCGTTGGCAAATACCGGCCGATCAAGTTCGGGCTCTAAGAGGCGAGCTAAAACGATATGAGGGTCTTCGTAAATACGAGCGGGTGGCGGGGTATCTCGGCAATAGGGGTGGCAAAGGCGGCGAGTCGCGTCAATCGGCGGGGTCATAGATTTCCTGACTTATGCACCCCTTTGACTGTTTGGCTATTAATCGTCTGAAAACTGCTAGGGTTTCGTTCTATTTTAAGGAGGTTCGAACCTTGTGCAGGGGAATGGCCTTGCCTTTCCAGATCCATTTTTTGTCCGAATAGTAGAGCGCCTGGGCCGTCTCGAGGAGCAAGTTCGCCTCCACGCCCACCCATCCGGACTCGTCGCGAGCGGGCACCCTCCCTAGGGATCGCTCGACGAATTTTTCCATGCACAGGGCATAGAGATCGAGGCCTGCGGCCTCGGGACCATTCAGGTGGGCCGCCTGCGAGGTGAAATAATAGCGCGTCTCCTGTCCCAATCGTTCCAGCGCCGCCTCGGCCTCCGGCTGCGGTAATTTTTGGACATCGAGGAAATGATCGCGGGCCGCGTTCTGGAAATTCCATTCGAGAAAGGCCTGAGGGTCTTCCAGCTCGGGGGCCTCGATCTCTTTTAGGAAATAGACGGTGAAGAGGGCCAAACGCAGAGGTTGAATCTGCGCCAGGCAGCGGGAAAAGACCTCCGGCTCGAGGTTTTCGCGGAGCCTGCGCTCGAGATCGAGGGGCAGAGAGGAATGGATCAGATAGAGGACCCGCTGCCCCGTCCAGGGCTTGATGTCCTCGATCTTTTTCGGGCCGAACAGGCCGGAGAAAATTCCCACGGTTTAAGCCTTCTTCACCGCCGCCTGCCAGCGCTCGACGTGCTTCTTCGCCGCGGCCGGGGCCAGGGTCGGCATGAAGTCGCGGTCCTTGATCCAGCTCTTGGTGATGTCCAGCTCGTTCTTCCACACGCCCACCGCCAGCCCGGCCAGGAAGGCCGCGCCCAGGCCGGTGGTCTCGACCATCTTCGGGCGCACGATGTCGACGCGCAGGATGTCGGCCAGAAACTGCATCAAGTGGTTGTTGACCGAGGCGCCGCCGTCGACCTTGAGCACCTTGAGCTTCTTGCCAAGGTCTTTGGCCATCGCCTGGAGGATGTCGTACTGCAGGAAGGCGATGCCTTCGAGCGTCGCCCGCGCCAGGTGCGCGCGGGTGGTGGCGCGGGTGAGGCCGCTGATCAGGCCGCGTGCTTCCTGGCGCCAGTGCGGCGCGCCGAGGCCGACCAGGGCGGGGACGAAGGTCACGCCGCCGGAGTCGGGGACGCTCTCGGCCATCGCCTCGATCTCGGCGGCGGAGTCGATCGTCCGCAGTCCGTCGCGCAGCCACTGCACCGCTGCGCCGGCGATGAAGGCGGAGCCCTCCAGGGCGTAATTTACCTTCTTGCCGATCTTCCAGGCGACGGTGGTCAGCATCTTGTTCTTGCTCGCCACGATCTTGCTGCCCGTGTTCATCAGGATGAAGGAGCCGGTGCCGAAGGTGCACTTCGCCGCGCCCGCGTCGAAGCAGGCCTGGCCGAAGAGGGCCGCCTGCTGGTCGCCCGCCATCCCGGAGATGGGGATGCCGTCGGGCAGGCCGGCGACTCCGGAGGTATGGGCGTAGATCTCGGAGCTGGAGGCGATCTTGGGCAGCACCTCGGCGGGCACCGAGAAGATCTTGAGCAGCTCGGGGTCCCAGGCCAGCGTCTTGAGGTTCATGAGCAGGGTACGCGAGGCGTTGGAGACGTCGGTGACGTGCGCGGCGCCGCCGCTCAAGCGGTACACCAAAAAGGTGTCGATGGTGCCGAAGGCCAGCTCGCCGGCCTTGGCGCGCTGCCGCGCGTGCGGGACGTGGTCGAGCAGCCAGCGGATCTTGGTGCCGCTGAAGTAGGCGTCGATCACCAGGCCGGTCTTCTTGCGGATCTTGGCCTCCATGCCCGGCTTCTTCTTGAGGGCGTTGCAGAAATCGGCGGTGCGGCGGTCCTGCCAGACGATGGCCTTGTCGATGGGCTTGCCGTTGCTTTTATCCCAGATCCCGGTGGTCTCGCGCTGGTTGGTGATGCCGATGGCGGCGATGCGCTTGGGGTCGACGCCGGCGATCTGGATGGCCTCGCCGATCGTCTTGACGGTGCAGGCCCAGATCTCGTCCAAGTCGTGCTCGACCCAGCCCTGCTCGGGGTAATACTGCGGGAACTCGTTGTTCTTCTTGGCCAGGAGGTTGAGCTCGTGGTCGAGGATGAGGACGGTGGTGCCGGTGGTGCCTTGGTCGATGGCCATGACGAGATCGGACATGGGGGCTCCTTTGGGGTGGATTAGGGGAGAATTTCGGGAAGCTACTAATATAGAAGGGTTTTTGCGCCAAGCTTAAAAATGGCGGCCTCGAGGCGCGCAACCTTGAGCCCCGCCGGCCGAAAATAAGCGCACGCACTCCTTCGGTGGGCACCACAGGAGAACCTCTCATGACGCCCCCGAGCCTCAATTACACCCCAAATCCCATCGTTACCGAGACCTTCCGCGTGATCGACGCCTGCGAGCCGCCGCGCCCCGCCTGCGGTGCGCCCGAGCCGATGGTCATCCACGACGAAGAGCGTGGCTTGTCCTACGTCGGGATCGGTCGGCATTGCACCGAGGAATTTCACCGCATCCCCGGCCTAAATTTGTTCCGCAACGCCCCGCAGACCCTGCCGCCGGCGCGGACGCCGCAGAACCCAAGCGCCCAAACGCCCGCCGCCTCGGCCCCGCTGCCGCCCCCCGCGCCTCAGGCCCACCCGGCCGCCGCCTCCTCGAGCCAGCAGGTCCGTCCCGCGAACGAGACAGGCTTTTGGGCCGATGTCGAGGAACTCTATAGTTTCGGCTGGTGGAGCGGCGCCACGGCCGCCCAGCGCGCGCTGGGCGTCGGAGTGGCCCTGGTCTCCGCCCTGCCGCTCGCCACCCTCGGCGCCTTCGCCGGAGCGGCCGCGGCCTTAGGCGGCGGCTGCGCCCCGGTCTGCGACTTGGACGACGCCCATGCCGACGCCCGCCGGGATAGCCGTACGGATGCCCGTGTCGACGCGCGCACGGATGCGCGTAGCGATGCCCGGACTGACGCCCGCGGCGATGCGCGGGTCGACGTGATCCGCCAGGACGCCGCAATGGACGCCCGTCCCGATTCCGGTCGCGACGCGGCCATGGATGTCCGCACCGATGCGCGTGGCGACGCCCGCAGCGATGTCCGCGGCGATGTCCGCACGGACGCGCCTCGCGGTTAGTAGCTTCAAGAGGGGCCTTGCTCCCAGCGGGGCCCCTCTTTTTACTTCCATGGAATGAACCGCCACGTTTGAGAAATCCGCCGTCCCAAATCAGCCAAAGTATTTTCTCCCAGAGGCAAAATTACTCGCGATATATTTTGACAGTAGGCAAAATTACTCGTAAACTTCTTGGATGCCGGACAAACCCCGTTATTTAACCCCTCAGGTGAAAAAAGACCTCGCCCGCAAGATGGTTTTTGTGGGTGGGCCGCGGCAGGTGGGCAAGACCACCATGGCCCGGGCCATTCTGGGAACGAATCAAAAAGGCTATCTCAATTGGGATGATCCGCACCACCGCGAGCAAATCCTCAAACGGGAACTGCCGGACACGCGGCTCTGGGTATTCGACGAGATCCATAAATATCGCGGTTGGCGAAATTACCTCAAGGGTCTCTACGACGTGCAGGGGAAAGCGCATGAAATTCTGGTGACCGGCAGCGCACGGCTCGATTACTACCGAAGGGGCGGCGATTCCTTGCAAGGACGCTATCATTATCTAAGATTGCACCCGCTCTCCGTCGCGGAGCTCAAGCTCAAATCCGCTCAAGACTTCGATCGGTTGATGACGCTGGGGGGATTTCCGGAACCATATTTCCTAGGGTCGGAAGTCGAGGCCAAGCGCTGGTCGCGGGAATACCGGCAGCGCCTGATTCAAGAAGATCTGCTCAGCCTGGAGCAGGTCCAGGACGTCGGCAATCTGGAATTGTTGATGATTCGCCTGCCGGAACTGGTGGGCTCGCCCCTTTCGATCAATGCGCTGCGCGAGGACTTGCGGGTCAGCCACAAGGCGGTGACCAACTGGTTAAATATCCTGGAGCGCCTGTATGCGATATTTCGCCTGCCTCCCTTTGGATCCCCCAAGATTCGCGCCGTCAAAAAAGAGCAAAAGCACTACCATTACGATTGGTCCGTGGTGCCCGATCCCGCGTTTCGTTTTGAAAATCTGGTGGCCGCGCACTTGCTGAAGTGGGTGCAATTCCAGCAGGACGTCAAAGGCGAGGACGTCGAGCTCGCCTATTTTCGCGACATCGATGGTCGCGAAGTGGATTTCATCGTCCTCCAAAAAAAACGCCCGCTTTGGGCCGTTGAATGCAAATGGGGAGACGCCGAGCTTCATAAGGGCTTGAAATATTTTAAAGAACGATTCCCTCACTGCGAAACTTGGCAGCTCTCGGCCGTCGGGGAAAAGCATTATCTATCCGGAGAAGGGATCAAGGTCTGCCCTGCCGTCGAGTTTTTGGAAAAACTAATATAACGGTTTGAGTTTTCCCTCCGGGATTTGGTCCTTGCCACTTCCCGCGAATCTGTCCTATTTCAAGCCGTGGCCGGGTCCTCGCGCAAGTCGGGGCCGCAAATCCCGCCAGGTCCGGAAGGAAGCAACGGTAGTGGTTTTCGGCTGTGCAGCGAGATCACCTGGCCACCTTTTTTATGTCCTATCAGGTACTGGCCAGAAAATACCGTCCGCAGGGCTTCGACGAGGTGGTCGGGCAGGAGCACGTCACCGAGACCTGGAAGAACGCCATCCTCAAGCAGCGCCTGCACCACGCCTATCTGCTGACCGGCGCGCGCGGGATCGGCAAGACCTCGCTGGCCCGCATCTTCGCCAAGGCCCTCAACTGCGAGAAGGGCCCCACCGCCCAGCCTTGCAACCAGTGCTCCAACTGCCAGGCGATCACCAAGGGCAGCTTCCTCGACGTCCAGGAGATCGACGGCGCCAGCAACACCAGCGTCGAGAGCGTCCGCGAGCTGCGCGAGCAGGTGAAGTACATGCCCGCCGCCGGCAAGTACAAGATCTACATCATCGACGAAGTGCACATGCTCTCGAACGCGGCCTTCAACGCCTTGCTCAAGACCCTCGAGGAGCCGCCGCCGCACGTCGTCTTCGTCTTCGCCACCACCGAGGTGCACAAGATCCCCGTCACCATCCTCTCGCGCTGCCAGCGCTTCGACCTGCGCCGTCTCTCCCAGGCGCAGATCCGCGAGCACCTCGAGAAGATCTGCCGCGAGGAAAAGGTCGGCAGCGACCCCGCGAGCCTCGATCTGCTGGCGCGCGCGGCCGAGGGCTCGATGCGCGACTCGCAGAGCCTGCTCGACATGGCGATCGGCCTCTGCGGCGACAAGCTTCAGATTGAAAAGATCCGCGAGATGCTGGGCCTGGCCGCGGCCACGCTGATCGAAGACCTGACGGCCGACTGCCTGCAAGGGAAGCTCCCCGAGGCCCTGGCCAAGGCGGAAGACCTTTACCACCGCGGCTTCGATCTGCGGCAGATCGCGGTCCAGTGGGTCGAGTACCTCCACGACCTGACGCTGCTCAAGGCGGCCGGCCCCGCGGCCTTGGGTGAGGGCGTCACGGCGGACCAGTTGGCCGTGATGGAAAAGGCCGTCGCCCCGGCCGCGCTTCCCGACCTGCAGATCGCCTTCCAGACCCTCTACCGCGGCACCGAGGAGATCGCGCGCAGCGAGTCGCCCAAGATCTTGTTCGACCTGATGATCGTGAAGCTGGTCCACGGCACGCCCTACCAATCCCTGCCGCAGCTCTTGGCGGGAAAGGGTGTCGTCGGCGCGGCGCTCTCGTCCGCGCCGGCCTTGCGCGGGGTCTCCGCCTCTCAGCCGGCGTCCTCCGCGCCGGCGGTCCAGGGCTCGTCCTCCGAGTCGCCGGCCCATGCCCCGGCCCACGCGCATCCCAACAGCGACGTCCTCGACCGCGTCCTGAAGAAGCGCCCCCAGCTCCAGGCCTTGCTGGCGCACGCGATGGCGAAGTACTGGGAAGGCGAGCGCCTCATGGTCGTCTTCGCCCAAGGCGCCTTCGAGGCCGAGATGTTTTCCGAAAAGCGCGGCGTCCTGGCCGAGGCCTTAAGCCAAGAGCTGGGCACGCCGGTGCAGGTCGAGGTGCGGCAGGAGGCGAAGGGCCGTTCCGCCGCGCCCGTCGTCGACCAAGGCCCGCCGCTGCCGCCGCCGGATCCCGTGGTGGCCCAGGCGATGGAGATTTTGAACGCTACCCTTCAAGAGGTGAAAACCCATGGACATGAATAAGCTGATGAAGCAGGCCCAGAAGATGCAGCGCGAGATGGCGCAGAAGCAGGAGGCGCTGGCCCAGCGGGTCTTCGAGGCCAGCAGCGGCGGCGGCATGGTCACCGCCAAGATCAACGGAAAGCAAGAATTGCTCGAGCTGAAGATCGAGCCCGACGTGGTCGACAAGAGCGACATCAGCATGCTGCAAGACCTGATCGTCGCCGCCGTCAACGAGGCGCACCGCCGCGCGGCGGAGGAGATGCAAAAAGAGATGTCCTCGCTGATGGGCGGCATGGGCCTGCCGGGGATGTTTTAGTCTTGGCCTCACCGATCGATCGACTCGTTCATTACCTTAGCCAATTGCCGGGGATCGGCGAGAAGACGGCGACGCGCCTGACCTTCTTCATCCTGCGGCAGAAGCCCGGCTACGCGAAAGAGCTCTCGGCCGCGCTGGAGGACCTGCACGACAAGGTGAGCCTGTGCAAGCGCTGCCAAAATCTCACCGAGCAAAACCCCTGCCGCCTCTGCGCCGACCCGAAGCGCGACGCCAAGACCGTCCTGGTGGTCGAGACGCCGCAGGATCTGCTGGCGATCGAGCGCAGCCAGTCCTACCGCGGGCAGTACCACATCCTGCACGGGGCGATCTCGCCGCTCGAGGGCGTCGGTCCCGACGACCTCAAGATCGCCGAGCTCCTGGCGAGGCTTTCCGGCGAGGGCTTGGCCGAGGTGATCCTCGCGACCAACCCCAACGTCGAGGGCGAGGCCACGGCGTTATATTTGATGAAGATCCTCGCTCCGCTGGGTGTGAAGGTGACGCGCATCGCCTCGGGAGTGCCAGTGGGAGGTGGGATCGAGTACTTGGATCCCCTTACGCTTAAGCGCGCTATTGAAGGGCGGCGTTAAGGTAATTCTCATCAATCACGAAATACGGGATCAATTTAAGAATGGGTGGCCGGGCGGGGGTCCTATGGACTGCTTGGCGATTGGCTAAATCCGCAGCGCCGCTTGCGAGCACGGTGGGGGTGCAGACCGGACAGGACCTATTCTTAAATTGATCCCGTATTTCGTGCCCCGAATAGATTCCACGGAGAGTCCCAACAAGGCCGTAGTAAGCCTTGACAGGTAGAGAACCCGCTTCCTAGAATTCGCCCAAATATGTCCTTCATCAATTACCAGCAAAAAGAGATTAACTTCAAAATCGTCTATTACGGCCCCGCCCAGTCCGGAAAGACCACCTGCCTCGAGTACCTCTTCGAGAAGACCAAGGGGAACTCCAAGTCCAAGCTGATCCAGCAGGAGTCGAACGAGCGGACTTTGTTCTTCGATTTCATGCCCTTATTCCTAAGCGAGGTGGACGGCTTCAAGACCCGCTTCCACCTCTACACGGTGCCCGGCCAAGTTCTGTACGAAGACAGCCGCAAGCTGATCTTGAAAGGCGTCGACGGCATCGTCTTCGTCGCGGACAGCTCGGTCGACCAGATGGAGGCCAACCTGCGCTCGATGGAGAGCCTCCAGACCAACTTGACCGAGCAGGCCCTGAACCTCGAGAAGGTCCCGCTCCTGGTGCAGTACAACAAGCGCGACCTCCCCAACGCCGCCAACCTCGAGGCGATGCGCAAGCTGCTCAACCCCTTCCAAAAGCCCGACTTCGAGACGGTGGCGAAGCAGGGCGAGGGCGTCTTCGAGGCCTTCACCCGCATCGCGAAAGACGTGATCCGCGACTACGCGGAGAGCGCCTAGCCTTGAGGCGCCGGACCCCCGCCATGAAACCTTTTCGGAAACTACTCTTTTTCGGAGCCGCCTTTCTCGCGGCGATCGGGTCCGCCGCGGCCCAATCCCAGGATATCGCCACCCACAAAAAAGGAGTCGTCCTTCGCTTGAAGGCCGCGCCCGAGGCCGGAGAGAGCTATCGCCGTCTGTTCACCGTCGTGGACGGCAAGGAATACCCCATCGACCGTTTCTCCCTGCGCTGGGGCATCGCCGTTCTTGAAGGCTACGGCGATCAAGCGGGGCATCCGGCCTGGTACCTGGATCCGGAGGGTAGATACCTCTACTACACGGTCTTGACCGGCTGCGGTTTCGAGAACGACGGCATGGCGGTCTTCCGCTCGGATCTTCGCGGGACGCGGATCGAGCCGGTGGTCGGAAGTTGCGACAATCTGGCGATGGAGGCGCTCGCGGAGGGCGGGAAGTCTTACCTCTTGGTCCGGGAATCGAACTCCGGGATCGGCAACACGGGGTTTTGGATCTTTTCCCTGGATTCGAACCAGCCCCTGGTCCACGCGGGCGGCGTTTTGGAAAAGGCGACGCAGCCCGGGAAGTTTCGTTATTGCGCGGGCAACGAGGACGAGAAGGGCGCCTGCGCCGACGTCTCGATGGAGACCCTCTTGCAACGCAAGGCTCCGCTGCGCCTCCTGCCGCGCTTTCCCGTCACGGCCCGAACCGCCCAAGACGAGGTTCCCCTCCGCATCCCCGAAGGTTCCTTGCCCTGCGGCCTGGAGCCGACGGCCCGCACCGAAAAAATTCCGCGCCGGGGCTCCCCGGTCGTCATCCTGGATACCTGCAAGGACCGGGGCGTCTACGAGGTCTACTTCCGGGGGCTGCGCGGGACGGTCTCGAAAAATCAGCTCCAGGGTTTCCAGGTCAAGTAGCGGCGCTACACTTCACCCAGGTAGGCCTTCCGTACGGCGGGATCCTTCAAGAGCTCCGAGGCCTTGCCCTCCATCGTGATCTCGCCGGTTTCCAGCACGTAGGCGCGGTCGGCGGTCTCGAGGGCCAGGTAGGCGTCCTGCTCGATCAGCAACAGCGTGGTTCCCTCCCGGTTGATCTCCTTCAGGGTCTTGAAGATCTGCTGCACCAGGGCCGGCGCGATGCCCAGCGAGGGCTCGTCGAGCAAGAGCAGGGTGGGCCGGCTCATCAGGGCGCGGCCGATCGCGAGCATCTGCTGCTCGCCGCCGCTCAAGGTACCGGCGCTTTGGGCGATGCGCTCGCGCAGCCGCGGGAAGAGGCCGAAGATGCGCTCCATGTCGCCGGCGAAATTCTTGCGGTCGCTCCGCCCGTAGGCGCCCAGCTCGAGGTTTTCTTTCACGCTTAAGTTGGCGAAGATCATCCGCCCCTCCGGGACCTGGGCGACGCCGTGCGCGACGATGCGGTGGCTGGGTTCGCGGCCCAGGTCGACCTGGTGGCCCGGGGTTTCGTAGCGCAGGCTGCCGCGGCTCGGGCGGATCAGGCCGGAGATGCTGCGCACCAGCGTCGTCTTGCCGGCGCCGTTGCTGCCGATCAGCGTGACGATCTCGCCCGCCTTGACGTGGAGGCTCACGCCTTTCAAGGCGTGGATGGCGCCGTAGTGGACGTGGAGGTCTTGGATCGTGAGCATGGCTAAAGCTTCGGCGCCCTTTCTCCCAGGTAGGCCTCGATGACCTTGGGGTCGCTGCGGATCTGCTCGGGCGTGCCCTCGGCGATGGGTACGCCGTAATCCAGCACCAGGATGCGCGGGCAGAGGTTCATCACCACCGCCATGTCGTGCTCGATCAGCAGGATCGAAAGCTTCAACTCTTCGTGAAGCCGCCGGATCAGGTCGATGAGCTCGCGCTTCTCCGAGGCGTTCATGCCGGCGGCCGGCTCGTCGAGCAGCAGGAGCTTGGGCCGCGTCGCCAGGGCGCGGACCATCTCGAGGCGGCGCTGGTCGCCGTAGGCGAGGTTCTTGGCGCTCTCGTCGCGGTGCGCGGCCAGGTGAAAGCGCCTGAGCAGGGCCTCGGCCTCGGCGGCGATGGCGGCCTCTTCCGCGTGGAATTTCTTTCCCGCCAGGACCGCGTCCCACAGCGAGTAGCCGACGCGCTGGTAGCAGGCCGCGCGGACGTTGTCCAAGACGCTCAAATCGGCGAATAGCCGGATGTTCTGGAAGGTGCGGGCGATGCCCAGGCGATTGATCTCCTGGGGCTTGAGCGGGTTGAGCAGGGTGTCTTGGAAGCGCAGCTCGCCCGCGGTGGGGACGTAGACGCCGGTGAGCAGGTTGAAGAAGGTGGTCTTGCCCGCGCCGTTCGGGCCGATGATGGCCATCAGCTCCTGGGCCTGCAGCGAGAAGCTCAGGCCGGAGAGGGCCTTGAGCCCGCCGAAGGAGATGCCGCAGTCTTGGACTTCCAGTAGCGTCATGACGACCTAACCCATTGTTTGATCGATACCCCCCTCGAGCGCAGCAGCATCGTCGCGATGATGAGCAGGCTGTAGAGGATCATCCGCCACTCCGCGAAGCCGCGCAGCAGTTCGGGCAGCATCGTCAGCAGGGCGGCGGCGATCACCACCCCCCAGAGGTTCCCCATGCCGCCCAGGACGACCATGACCACGAAGTCGACGGACTTCAAAAAGCCGAAGCTGTTGACGTGCAGGTAGTTCAAGTAGTGGGCGTAGAGCCCGCCGCCCAAACCCGCGAAGCCCGCGCCGATCACGAAGGCCGTCACCTTGACGCGGGTGTTGGAGATGCCCAGCGAGAGGGCCGCGATCTCGTCCTCGCGGATCGCAGCGAAGCTCAGGCCCTTCGCCGTCCGGGTGATCCGTCCGATCACGTAGACCGTCAGCGCGGCGAAGAGGAAGACCCAGAAGAAGTTCGCGTAGCCGGGGATGTCGGAGAAGCCCCGCGCCCCGCCGACCACGTCCATGTTGTTGATGACGACCAAGACGATCTCGCCGAAGCCCAGGGTCGCGATCGCCAGGTAGTCGCCGCGCAGCCTTAAGGTCGGGAGGCCGATCGCCAGCCCGGAGAGGATGGCGGCGCAGACCCCGACGGCGAGGGAGACGAGGAAGAGCAGCGGATCCAGCGCCGTCGCCGGCAGGAAACCCAGCAGCCCCCGCAGCGCCGGGTGCGCATAGACGCTGCAGGCCGCCGAGGCGTAGGCCCCGACCGCCATGAAGCCCGCGTGCCCCAGGTTGAACTGCCCGGTGTAGCCGTTGATCAGGTTGAGCGAGGTCGCCATCACGATATTGATCCCGATGTAGACCAGGATCTGCAGGTAGTAGGGGTTGAGGTAGGCGTTAAAGACGTGGTTGAACCCCAACAGGACGGCGACGCAGAGCAGGACGGCGAGCAGTCGCTTCATCAGACCTTCTCCCGCGTGCTCTTCCCCAAAATTCCTTCCGGACGGAACAGGAGGATGAGGATTAAAATGATGAAGGCCAGCGCGTTGCGGTAGGTGCTGGAGATGTAGCCCGCGACGAGGGTCTCGGCGACGCCCATGATCAGGCCGCCGATCAGGGCCCCCGGGATGTTGCCGATCCCGCCCAGGACCGCCGCGACGAAGGCCTTCAGCCCCGGCATCAGGCCCATCAAGGGATCGATCTTCGGGTTGGAGAGCCCCACCAGGATGCCCGCCGCCGCGGCCAGCACCGAGCCCAGGACGAAGGTGAGGCTGATGATGCGGTTCACGTTGATGCCCACCAGGTGGCTCGCCGTATGGCTGAAAGATACCGCGCGCATCGCCTTGCCGGTCTTGGTCTTCTGCACGACGAAGCGCAGCCCGAACATCAGGACGAAGCTGACGATGAAAATGGCGAGCTGGATGTTGTTGACGACGACGCCGTGGAAGTTGACGACCTCGCGGGTCTCGATCAGGGTGGGAAAGAACTTGGGGTCGGCGCCGAACAGCCATTGGCCGAAATACTCCAGAAAGAGCGAGACGCCGATCGCGGTGATCAGGGCGTTGATGCGCGGGGCCTTGCGCAGCGGACGGTAGGCGAGGCGCTCGATCAGGGCGCCCAAGAGCGCGCAGACCAGCATGGCCGAGAGCATGACGAAGGCGAAGCGCGTGAAGGTCCCGCCCCCCGTCACCAGGCGGGCGGCGTAGTAGCCCACCATCGCGCCCACCATGTAGACGTCGCCGTGCGCGAAGTTGATCAGGCGCAGGACGCCATAGACCATCGTATAGCCCAGGGCGATGAGTGCGTAGATGCTGCCCCAGGCCAGGCCGTTGACGAGTTGTTGGAAAAATTCGGTCATTCCTACGCCGGATCCAGCGACTTGTGGAACTTCACCTTCCCGCCCTCGATCTTCAGGATGACGATCTTCTTTTTGGCGTTGCGCTGCGCGTCCATCGTGATGCTGCCGGTGACGCCTTGAAAGTCCTTGGTGGCGGCCAGCGCGTCGCGGATCTTCGGGCCCTCGTCGCTGCCGGCGCGCTTGATCGCGTCGAAGAGGAGGTTGGCCGCGTCATAGCCCAGGACCGCCATCGCGTCGGGGACCTTGCCGAACTTGGCCTGGTATTTCTTGATGAAGTCCTGCACCACCGGCGAAGGGTCGTCGGCGGAGTAGTGGTTGCTGTAATAGCTGCCTTCCACCGCGGCGCCGCCGATCTCGAGGGTCTTGGGGCTGTCCCAGCCGTCGCCGCCCAGCAGCGGGACGTTGAGACCCAAGTCTCGGGCCTGGCGGGCGATCAGGCCCACCTCGGTGTAGTAGCCGGGGACGTAGATGGCCCGCGGGTCGGCGCTCTTGATGTCGGTGAGCTGGGCGCGGAACTCGATGTCGCCCTCCGAGTAGCTCTGCTTGGCGACGATCTCGCCGCCCAATTCCTTGAAGGTCTTTTCGAAGAACTCCATCAGGCCCACGCTGTAGTCGTTCTTGATGTCGTAGAGGATGGCGACCTTGCGCAGGCCGAGATCGCCGTAGGCGAAGCGGGCCATCGAGGAGCCCTGGAAGGTGTCGACGAAGCAGGCGCGGAAGATGTAGTCGCCCACCTCGGTGACCTTGGGGTTGGTCGAGGCCGGCGAGATCATCGGGATCTTGCTCTTCTGCGCCTCGGGGGCGGCGGCCAGGCTGCGGGAGGAGGCGACCTCGCCGATCAGGGCTTTCACCTGGTTTTGCTTGATCAGCTTCAGGACCGCGGTGCGGGCCTCTTCCGGCTTGCTTTGGTCGTCCTCGACGATCACCTCGACCTGCTTGCCCAGGAGGCCTCCGGTCTTATTGACCTCTTCCAAGGCGAGCTGCACCCCGTCGTTCATGGACTGGCCGAAGGTGGCGGTCGTCCCGGTCAAGGAGGCGAACTCCCCGAGCGTCAGGACGTTTTCGTTTTTCTTGCAGGCGCTCAGGGCCACGAGGGCCGCCAGGCCGAAACGGACGAGATTTTTCATGGATGCTCCTCGGCGCCGCGAGCCCGGGTGAGAAGGCGCCACGGCGCTCATAACACTTAAAAAGGCTTTTTCTGGCAAGTCATTTATGGGTTTCGGGCGTTTATCCAAAGAATGCGCTGGATCGAAGCGGTCCTCGTGTGGCAGGTGTCTTGAAGCCCCGCTTGACTGAGGGGCCTAAGCTCCTTAAGATCGCAGAATTTTATCCAGAGACCCTGCGTCGCCCAGACACCGCGGGGCTCTTCATACCCTATCTCGGAGGAAACATTGTGAAGTCATTCCCAAAATCCCTATCGAAACTCCTGCTCGGCGCCGCCCTGGCCGCCGCCCTGGTCGTTCCCACCGCTTGCGGTCCCAGCCAAGAGCAGTTGGAAAAGGCCGTCGGCGACTACATCCAAAAGAACCCCCAGGCCCTGCAGAAGCCCATCCAAGAGGCCATGAAGGCGGCCCGCCCGCAGCGTCCGCCCGAGCTGCCGCTGGCCGAGCGCATCAAGAACGCGATCAAGGTCCCGATCGACAACGCGCCGACCAAGGGGGCTGAAAACGCGCCGATTACGATGGTCGTTTTCTCCGAGTTCCAATGCCCCTTCTGCAAGCGGGTCCTGCCGACCATCGACCAGATCCTGAAGGAATACGACGGCAAGGTCCGCCTGGCCTTCCGCCACAACCCCTTGCCCTTCCACCCCAACGCCATGCCGGCCGCCAAGGCCTCGATGGCGGCCAAGGACCAGGGCAAGTTTTGGGAGATGCACGACGCCCTCTTCGCCAACCAACAGGATTTGAGCGAGGCGGGTATCATGAAGGCGGCCAAGGAGGCCGGACTGGACCTCAAGAAGTTTGAGGTCGATTTCAAGTCGACCAAGTACGACACCGTCATCAAGGAAGATATGGAGTTTGCCCGCGCGAACGGCGCGACCGGGACCCCGGCCTTCTTCATCAACGGCGTCGCCTTGAAGGGGGCCCAGCCCTTCCCGGCCTTCAAGCAGATCATCGAGGCCCTGCTCAACCCCGGCTCGGTCCCGCCGGCGCCGGCGGCGGCCAATGCCGCGGCCCCGGCCCCGAAGCCTCAATAATTGTTCCAATTTGGGAATATTTTTTCCCAAAATGTTTTGTTAACAGGCCGGAGGGCGCCCCAAGCCCTCCGGCCTTTTTCTAAACCATGGATGTCTTCCTCCAGGAATACGGGATCTACCTAGGCGCCGGCCTCGTCGGGCTGGTCGGCCTCGTCTCCGGCCTATTTTTGTACCGAAAGCGGGAGGCCAAGCGCCAGGTTACGTCCACCATGACCTTGGGGCTGGAGAAGACCCACGACCAGCTCAAGATCCGCTTAGGCGAGTTGATCCGCATCAGCCGCGACATCGACGAGGGGGTCTATGCCCATTTGGAAGAGGTCCTGCTCAGTGCCGACGTCGGCGTGAAGACCACCCAAAAGCTGCTGCGCTACCTGCGCGAGGACGTCACCGCCAGCGGGCGCAAGGACATCCACTTGCTTAAGGGCTACTTGCGCACCGAGATCCTGAAGATCTTAAACGCCCATCCCACCGAGTCGCTGCTTCCGAGGAAGCCCCACGTGCAGATGATCGTCGGAGTCAACGGGGTGGGCAAGACGACCACCATCGGCAAGCTGGCCTCCCTCTACCGAAATAACAACGAAACGGTCCTGTTGGCCGCGGCGGATACTTTCCGCGCCGGGGCGGTGGACCAGCTCAAGGTCTGGGCGACGCGGGTGGGGGCCAACACCTTGGCGCAAAAGGAAGGCGCCGACCCGGCGGCGGTGGCCTACGACGCGGTCAAGGCGGGCGTGGCGCGGAATTTCGACAAGGTGGTCATCGACACGGCGGGGCGCCTCCACACCAAGGTCAACCTGATGGAGGAGCTGAAGAAGGTCCGGCGGGTGATCGACAAGGCCCTGCCGGGCGCTCCCCACGAGATCGTCCTGGTGGTGGATGCCACCCAGGGCCAAAACGCCCTCCACCAGGCTCGGGAGTTCCACCAGGCCCTGGGGCTGACCGGCATCATCCTGACCAAGCTCGACGGCACGGCGAAGGGCGGGATCGTGGTTGGCATCCTGGACGAGATCGGCGTGCCCATCCGCTACGTGGGCTTGGGCGAGCGCCTGGAGGACCTCCAGCCCTTCTTCGCCGCCGAGTTCGTCGACGCGCTGCTGAATTAAGTGTCGATTGCTTAAGTTTTTTGGCGCCAAGACGGCAAAATCTCACACCTTAGGCAAAAGAAACTTAGCCACTTCGACACTTAGGCAATCGACACTTGATATTGACAGCCGTTGCCTGGACCGGATAATAGGTCGAGCGCATTGATTTTGCGGAGGTTTTTGAAATGGCTGAAGCGGCTGTCCAATTAGAAGAATATACCGTCACCGAGGACTGCATTGCCTGTGACGCCTGTTGCAACGATTTTCCCGACATCTTCGTGATGAACGCCGAGCACACCCGCGCCATCGCGAAAGAAAAATCGCCGGTCGGCAAGTTCAACCCCTGGGACATCGTCACCGTCTGTCCGGTCGACGCGATCAAGCTCGTCAACCTGCCCATGCCCCCCAAGCCGGAGGGCGAGAAGAAGGTCGAGGCGGCCCCCGCCGAGACCGACAACAGCGACTGGGAACGCCGCTGGGCCGCGGTCCGCGACCGGCTCGAGCCCCAGTGGGAGCGCATGAAGCGCTACGGAATGGCCTCGTCGGTCGACGAAGAGAAAGACCGCTACGTCGTCCGTTTCGACATGCCCGCCAAGGTCCCCAACCACCGCCTCAAGTTCAAGTGGGGCCTGCCCGACGACATGCCCGAGTACAAGGCCTCGGTTGAGACCCACGGCGGCAACGTCAAGGTCCGCGCCAAGCTCGAGGACGAGAAGGTCAAGAAACTCTGCGGCTGGGTCAACTCCTTCCCCGAGGGCTTCCTCCGCGAGCTCAACTTCCCCGTGCCCATCAAGTCGCACCGGCTGAACTACGATCCCGAGACGCGGATCCTCGAGGTCGTGCTGGAGAAGGCGCAGCCGGAGCAGCAGGCGGCGTAAGGGTAGGGGCGAACCTTGTGTTCGCCCTCCATGCAGGGATGGGGAGGGCGAACACAAGATTCGCCCCTACAAACATGTTCGTCGACACCCACGCCCATATCGATTTTTCATCCTACGCGCCCGACGAGATCGAGCCGATGATGCGGCGCGCCCGCGAGGCAGGGGTCGAGCGCATCGTGCACATCGCCTCCGGCGAGGGCACGGCCAGCATGGAGGGCGCCCTCAAGGTGGTCGAGCGCTTCCCGGAGGTTGTCGCCGCGATCGGCGTCCACCCGCACGACGCCAAGCTGGTTGACGACGCGGTCCTGGCGCGGGCCCGCGAGCTCGCCGCCCACCCCAAGGTCGCGGCGATCGGCGAGGTGGGCCTCGACTTCCACTACAACCATTCGACCCGCGAGGAGCAGTTCTCGGCCCTGCGCCGCTTCGTCGCCCTGGCCCGCGAGGTGAAAAAGCCCCTCGTCATCCACGACCGAGACTCGCACGACGAACTGCTTCAGGTCTTGAAAGAGGAGGGCGCCCGCGAGATCGGCGGCGTCTTCCACTGTTTCTCCGGCGACTACGAATTCGGCAAGCGGGTCCTCGACGAGAACTTTCAGGTATCTTTCACCGGCATCGTCACCTTCAAGAAGGCCGAGGTCACGCAGGATGCGGCGAGGCGCCTGCCGCTCGACCGGATGCTGATCGAGACCGACGCGCCCTTCCTGACCCCGGCGCCCCACCGCGGCAAGCGCAACGAGCCGGCTTATGTCGCCTTCGTGGCGCAGAAGATTGCGGAGCTGAAGGGCTTGAGCGTCGAGAAGGTCGCGGCGCGGACGACCGAGAATGCGAAGCGGCTGTTCTCGCTCTGACGAAAGTGGTGCGCGGGCCTGCGTGTCGTTGCAGCCGGTTTTAATAAGCCCTACGGGTCGGGTGCCGGGCAGGAAAATTCGTTTTAAAATTTTTGAAGGGTCTTTAAACGAGGGACGATGCGGATTGGAATCTTGCTATTCGACGGCGCGGAAGAGCTGGACGTCTTCGGCCCCTACGAGGCCTTGAGCGCCGCGCGGCGCTTGGGCGCGGGCTTCGAGGTGCAGCTGGGCACGGCAGCCCCGCGGGAGCGCGTCACCCTGGTCTTCGGTACCCGCTTGGAGGCCCCCGCCGTTCTCGAACCGCGGGCGGGCGACTGGGTCCTCGTGCCGGGCGGCGGCTGGCTCGCGGGCGCCGGCCCCGGCGCGCGGGCGGAGTATCAAAAGGGAGAGCTCCCGCGGCGATTGGCGGAATGGCGCGGCAGGGGCGTCTCCATGGCCTCGGTCTGCACCGGCGCCATGCTGCTCGCGGCGGCGGGGATCAGCGTCGACCGGGTCGCGACGACCCACCATGGCGCCGAGGCGGACTTAAGGGCCACGGGCACCTTGGTGGTGAAGGCACGGGTGGTCGACGACGGAGACCTGATCACCGCCGGCGGGGTCAGCTCCGGGATCGACCTGGGGCTGTGGCTCGCCGAGCGCCTCGCCGGTCCGGAGCTCGCGCGGCGGGTGAGAGATTATCTGGAATACCCCTTTCCCGCCGAGGTCCACTTCGGGCCGCAGGCGGGTCGATCGTCCTAGCCTCGGAGGCGCCGTGAAGCATCTCGACTACATCCCCACGCTCGACGCCAAGACCGTTCAGGTCGTCGCCTGCGTCATCGAGCGCGGCGGGGAATTCCTCATCACGAAGCGCCTCAAGACCTCGCACCTCGGCCACTGCTGGGAATTCCCCGGCGGGAAGCTCGAGCCCGGCGAAAGCCTCGAGGTCTGCGCGCGGCGCGAATGCAAGGAAGAGATCGACGTCGAAGTCCGCCCGCTCCGCCTCCTGCAGGAGATCACCCACTCCTATCCGGAGAAGAACGTGCACCTTTATTTTGTGCTCTGCGAATTGGCGAAAGGGACGCCGAAGGCCCTCGAGTGCGCCGAGTGGCGCTGGGTGCACCCGCGGCAATTCTCCCAATTCGAATTTCCCGAGGCGGACAAGAAAATCATCGCCGAGTTCGTGTGCGGGTTGCGGTGAGCCGCTCGCCAAAGCCGTCGTCGCGATACGGGCGATAGGGATGGAAATAACATTTGATGCGCGAACAACTCGCAAAAATCGCGAAACGACTCAGGGTCTTATTGCTGGGCATCGCCATGGTGACCCTGGCGGTTCTGTTGCTTCAGTTCAACTACGACCTGCCTCCGTGGGCCAAAGCCGCGGTCCAGGTGCTCTGTCAGGTCTTAATCGGTTTGTTCGTCGTTCAGACCGGGTTGTTTTTCGCTTTGAAAGGGCGATCGGTCCTGCAAAGCCCCGAACTGATCGTTCGGCTGGTCGTTTTGGGCGGTTTGGCGATCACTCACGGGCAACCGCGCTTCGGGGCCGGACTCGTCATCCTCGAAAGGCTCGTTCGCAGCCTTCAGATCCTCCTGAAAAAGGACATCGTCCAAAAACTCTTCGATCGTTTGAGGACACAACCGGCCCTCCTGCTGGCCTCGAGCTTTTCCGTGGTGATCGCCGTAGGTTCGGTCTTGCTCTCCTTGCCCATCTCAACCGTCGGGAGGCGCATCCATTTCTTGGACGCCCTCTTCACTGCCACCTCGGCGACTTGCGTGACGGGACTCGCGGTCCAGGACACTGGAACATATTTCACGGCCTTCGGCCAAGGCGTCATCCTCGCCCTTATCCAAGTCGGGGGATTGGGCATCATGACTATGTCCACCTCGCTGGCGTTGATCATGGGGAGGAAGCTCAGCATCCGCGAGCGGCTGTTCATTCAGAACGTTATGGAAGAGAGCGATTACGGGGAGTTTACCAGGACCCTTAAAAACATTGTCAAGATGGCCCTCTTGATCGAGGGTCTCGGCGCGGCCGTTCTTACCGTCCGGTGGTATCTCGACTTTCGGGATTTCGGCAAGGCGCTCTATATGGGTGTGTTCCACGCGGTGAGCGCTTTTTGCAACGCCGGCTTCTCCTTGATGAACGACAGCCTCGTCGCCTACCAAAGCGACCCCGCGGTCAACCTCACGATCAGCTTGCTGGTTATTGCGGGAGGGCTAGGGTTCGCTGTGATCTACGGACTTTACGGGTTGTGGGGCATGGGCAAACCGAGGCATCTTAACCTGCATTTGAAGATGACTTTGATGGTGACGGCTGTTCTGCTCGTGGGAGGCATGGCCTTCATTTTCCTCGCGGAGTATTCCCATTCCCTTTTGGGCATGTCTTTCGGCGATAAGCTCTGGGTTTCGTGGTTTCAATCGGTAACTTTGCGCACCGCGGGCTTCAACACGATCGATATGGCGAGTTTTTCAACGCCCACCCTCTGCTTGTGTATGGTCTGGATGTTCATCGGAGGATCTCCCGGCTCCACCGCTGGAGGCGTCAAAACAACCACTATCGGCGTTCTGATCGTCACGGTCCGCTCCATGTTGCTGGGTCGGGATCAGGTTGAGACCTTCGGCCGTCAAATTCCTTGGGATATCGTCAGAAAGAGCATATCCATCACCTTCATCGCCTTTGCGATTCTTACGATCGGGACGATCTCACTCGCCCTGACCGAGCATTTTTCCCTCCAGGAAATCCTTTTCGAAGCGGTGTCGGCGATGGGTACCGTCGGCCTTAGTCTTGGGATTACGCCGAAATTGACAGCTTTCGGAAAAGTCGCCATAACGGCCTTGATGTTCATCGGACGCATCGGGCCGCTGACGATCGCATTCCTGATCGGAACCGGCAAGCCGGTGCGCGGCTTCAAGATGCCGACGGGAAAGATCGTGGTGGGTTGACCATTATGACTCAGATCGCCGTCATTGGTTTAGGCAGCTTCGGCTACAAAATAGCGACCAGCCTCTCGGCGATGGGAGTCGAAGTTATCGCCATCGACAACAACGCCGAATTGGTCGACAACATCAAGGACCGCGTCCATCACGCCGTCGTCGCGGATTCCACCGACGAGCGCGTGCTCCGTTCCGTCGGCATGTCCGAGATCGACGCCGCGGTGAATGCTATCGGGGAAAACATCGAAGTCAGCATCATGACCACGGTGGTTTTGAGGCGGTTGGGCGTGGGTAAGATCATCGCCCGCGCCGTGTCGCCGATCCACGCGGAGGTACTCCAAGAAATCGGCGCCAGCCGGGTCGTCCAGATCGAGGAGCAGATGGGCGAGCAGATCGCCCGCAGCCTGGTCACATCCAATGTTTTCCAGCACATCGCCTTCCCCAGCGGCTATTCCCTGGTGGAGATGGAGACCCCCAAGGGCTTCGTTGGAAAAACCCTTGAAGAGCTCAACTTAAGAAAGCTGTACGGCGTGCTCTGCGTCGCCTTGCAACGCAAGGTGCCGACGATCGACGACAAAGGGTATTCCAGGCTCAAGACGGATATATTTCCGGCGCCGGATCCCAACGCCCGTATCCTCGAGAAGGATATCCTGGTCTTGGTCGGCACGGAAAGCGGCATTCGGGAACTCTTGGAGGGATGGTGAAGATTTCCTCGGTGGCCAACAGAATCCAGCTTTCCTTCGCAGCCGCGGTGTTCATTGTCCTCGTCATCGGCTTTCTGTCTTTTTACTATCTCAACCAACTCAACCGCGGCTTGGAACGCATCGTTGAAAGGGACATCCGAGCCGCGCGCCTCACCGAGGAGATCAAGAACTCCTTATTCGACGTCTACCAGCAAGAACGCCTCTTGCCCGTGGGGGAGATCCCTTCCGCGCAACTTGAGGAAATACGCTCTTTGTTTCTGTCTCTCCCGGATTTGGCTCGAGAGGCCAAGACTCTGTCCAGCAAAGAGGTTAACATTGCCCGTTACGACGAAATGACGAAGCTGGCGACGGGATCCCTCGAGCTGCTCGATGAAATCTCGCGATCCAACGACTTGGTCGATCGCCGGGAGAAGTTGCGGAAAAACCTGGGAAGTTTCGTGGCGCTCAGCCGAGAGGCCTTGCAGGCGAGATACCAGGACCTCGATAAGCATCAATTGGAATTGGACCGCCTCCGCAGCAACGCCCAACGTAACCTGATCATCGTCATGCTGGTCTTGTTGGTTTCGGCCGTCGGTTTGGGCTTTGTCGCCCCCAGGATTGTCACCAATCCTTTCAAGAAGATGACGCGTGCGATCGAGCAAGTCCGGGCGGGCAAGCTGGAGGCGAGGATTCCAGTGGGAGCGGACGACGAACTCGGCGAGATTGCAGTGGAGCTCAACAAAATGCTGGCCGACATTCGAACCTTCGACCAAATGAAGATTCGTCGGATCGCCTTCGAGCGACGCCGTTTCGAGACCTTGGCCAATATGGTGGATTACGGGTTGATTCTCTTGAAGCGCGAGGGCGAAGTTGAATTCATCAATTCGCAGCTTTACGTTCTCTTCAACCTTCCGTCCCACGAAGTCGAGGGCAAAAAGCTGGAGGATGTTCCCCTGCCGCAAGTAATCAAGGAATTATGCGAAGAGTGCCTGGTCGAGATGCGGAAGGTCGAGGGGAGGGAGATTACGGTGAAGGTCTCCGACCGAGAAGGCGAGGAAATCTCCCTCGTCTTGGTCGTCGATGCCGCGGTGGTGCGTGCCCATGACGGCCGGGTCGTCAATATCATCCTGACGCTCGAGGAGAAATCCGAGTCCCACAAACGTTTCCTGGTTCGGCATGCGGGGATTTTCTCGGATGCGGAAGAGGCCTGAATACGTGGGCCCCGAGGCCATAGCCACCCGAATAGGGAATTTGACTCCCGCCATGCGAAGGTAGAAGCCGCGCCCCTCCTACATTCCCGTCCTCAATGCGAATACCGTCCAAGTTGTCGCCTGCGTCGACGAGCGCGGCGTCGTCGATTCCGCGCGGAGCCGGATGATCGCCAAGATATAGTTCTGCACGTCCCGCATCACGAAATCCGTCCACACGCTGGAATAAAAATTAAACGGCGTGGTCAAGCGGTAGCGGCTGCTCAGGCGAAGCCGCACGCGGCCCGGCGTCAGCGGCTCGATCTCGTAGCTGCCCCGCAGCACGTCGAAGAAGGGCCCGCCCACCGTGACGTGCTCGTCCAAGGTCGTCTGTGGGATGGAGTCGGGGTCCGAGGCGATGCTGAAGGCGAGGGCCCGCCCGGGCTCCCAGCGGTCGACGGTCTCGAAGAAGGTGACGCCACCCTCGAAGGTCGCGCGGCGCACGCCGCCGACGCCGGGCCGCGACAGCGTCGCCGCGACCGGCCTCGGGAAACCGATCGCGTGGACCCAGGCGAAGCGGTGCTCCTCGGGGCGGAAGCGCCGGACCTCTATTATCTCCGGCCAGACCTCGTCCGCGGCCGCGGCTATCTCGATCGAGGTGGCGACCTCCCGGTAATCGGAGGGCGTGTCGAGGCGGTGCTCGAGCGGGGCGCCGAGGAAGGGCAAGACCAAAACGGCTCCCACCAAGACGGCGTTCAGCCGCGTCCCCCGCAGGTCGCGCGTCAGGCCGTAGAGGACGCCGCCCAGGCTGGCCATGATCAGGAAACTGGGCAGGACCATCAGGACGCAGATCGCGCCCTCCCAGGCGAAGACGAGGGAGAGCAGGGCGAGCAGCCCCACCGGCGCCCAAGGCATGAAGACGCGGAACCACCAGGAGCGCCGCGCGCGCCACTCGCCGAAAAAGACGGTCATGCAACCCAAGACCAGCGGCACGAGAAAGAGGTAGGCCACCGTCATCAGCCCGAAGAGATCCTTCCAAGCGGGATAGCGGAAGGCGAAGAAGGCGACGATGCCATAGAGCAGGGCCAGGAACACGGCCGTCCAAACCGAGAAGAGCCAGTGAAAGAGGTTTTTGATCATGCGCCCCGGCCTTTCAGACGCCTTGGATGGGGTATTTCTCCCCGGCGAGCTGGAGGAAGAAGTGGTGTTTTTTGGGATCGTAGTCGATGTGACGGGCCAGCTCCAGGTAGGGCTTGCGGTTGAAGCGGGCCTCGAAGCGCCCGTCCCGGGCGCGGCAGTAAAAGATGTTGTCCTTGCCGACGTGCAGGGTCTTCGGATCGAGGCGCTCTCGATAGCCGCCTTGGAAGACCAGGTCGACGCGGTCCGGATGGAACTCCAGTTCGCGGACCACGTAGACCGTGTCCTCCGGCTCGAAGTAGCACTCCTCGCCCTGGCAGAGGGCGAAATAGCGGCCGTCGGGGAGGCGCTCCATCTTGCGCATGAAGAAGTTCAGGATGTTGGGATCCTCGAAGACGCTCCCGTCGTGCCAGAGATTTCCCTCGGCGTCGAGCCGGTAGTGCCATACCCTCGCTTGTACGTCGTCTTGGTTCATGCTCTATTATTTTCCCCAAAAATGACGCAGGGTGCCAGATGAAAGATGCGGAGCTTAAATTCGGCGAGGACTATTATTTCGACGAGGATGGCTTCATGGTCTTCACGGCGGCCTACCTCCTGAAGCGCGGCACCTGTTGCCAAAGCGGCTGCCGACACTGTCCCTACGGGTTTCGTCCGGAAGAAAAACCCCAAAAGGAATAGCGCCCTCGCTTCGCCTCCGGCAAATATCGAGTCGACAAAGCGCTGCCCAAGATTCAGAATACGCCGAACCTTATCTACATCTTTCGGGAGGAGACATGAGCCTATCCAGTTCCGGGGCGCCGCTCGAGGCGGGCGTCCCCTCGCAAGATTCCGGTCGCTCGCTCAAGCCCTGGATCTTCCTCGGTTGCGGCTGCCTCACCCTTTTCGTCCTCCTGATCGCGGGCATCGTCGGCTTCGTCTTCTACCAGATCAAGGACTCCGAGGCCGGGCGCCTGACCGAGCGGACGCTGCGCGAGAGCCCCGTCGCCCGGGAGGCCTTGGGCGAGATCGAGGGCACCGGCTGGCCGCTCGGCAGCGTCTCGGTGGAAGGGGGCGGCTCGGGCAAGGCCACCCTCTCGATGTCGGTGGAGGGGAGCAAGGCCGAGGGAAAATACTATGCGACCTTGGTTCGTGAGAACGGCCGTTGGAGCGTGATCTCGGGACGTCTGGAGCTGGACGACGGGAGGTCGATCCCGCTGGAAGGCACGGCCGCCGCTCCCGCGCCGCCCGCAATGCCGGAGGCCCCGGCCGCCGCGGGTCCGCCCGCAAGCGGCGGGCAGGCGCTGAAGGCCGACCGCGGCGCCGTCGCGGCCTGGACGCCCGTCGCCTGGCCCGACCAAGCGATCCGCCTGGAGGTCCCCGCGGATTGGGAGCAGATCGAGCTCGCCAAGCGGGCGCTGGAATTTCGCCCCAAGGACCGCAAGGCCTATTTTACGGGCAACCTGGTCTACTTCGACCAAAAGATCCCCTTCGACCCCATCATGGAAGCGCTTCTCACCAAGGCCGCCGCGCAGCTGAAGCGTGAAGAGATCCTAGGCTACGCGCGCAAGGACATCGGCCCCGCGCGGGGCCTCCTGCAGCTCGAGCGGCGGGGCGACGGCCAGACGACGGCGGTGTGGAACGGGTATTTCGACACGCCGGAGTTCGGCACGGTGTCGGTCACTCTCCTGCTGGGCGCGCCCACCCCCGAGGATTTCCAGCGCTACGAGCCGGCGCTCGGGGCGATCTTGGACTCGATTCGCTTTCGTTAGGGATTCGAGGGAGGCCGCGGCGCGCTCAGACCGATTTCGTCTCGATGGAAATCTCCGAGCGCAGCGTCAGGGAGACGGGACAGCGGTCCGCGATCAGCAAGAGACGCTGGCGCTGCTCCTCGTTTAAGTCGCCGTCGAGCCGGATCTCCCGCTGGATGCGGTCGATCTTCCCGGTCTGCGTCTCGCAGTTCTTGCAATCCTGGGCATGGATCTTGTCGTGCCGCAGCCGGACCTGGACGCCGGACAGCTTCCAGCCCTTTCGGTCCGCGTACATCCGCAGCGTCATCGAGGTGCAGGCCCCGAGCGCGGCGAGCAGCAGGTCGTAGGGGTTGGGCCCGGTGTCGGTGCCGCCCAAGTCGAGCGGCTCGTCGGCCAATAGGCGGTGGCCGCCGGCCGTGATCTGCTGGTTGAAGCCGCTCGGTCCGCCCACCACCAGGACTTCCCTCAATTCACTCATGATTTTCGCTCCTTGTCTTTTGGGGAAGGGGCCTTATCTATTCCTTTACGGACCCGCACTCGACCTTCCCGATTCGGGCATTTTCCGGTAATTTGAGGATAGTAGTCTGTTGATAAACCACCGGTTGTTGGGCCAAGCCGCCGTAGGCGGATTGGCGGGCCCCGAAAATCCGAAGGATTTTTGGGCGGTCAATGGAGGCCGGATTTACTCCGGCCGGAATACGTCAGTTTGTCAACAGCCTGATAGAGAATAAGCGATGAACGACACGGTTCCAACCAAGTATTGGCACAAGCTGGAGGACGGGCGCATCCAGTGCGACACCTGCCCGCGCTTCTGCCGCCTGCACGAGGGGCAGCGGGGGCTCTGCTTCGTGCGGATGCGCCAGGACGACCAGATCGTCCTGACCACCTACGGGCGCTCCAGCGGCTACTGCATCGATCCCATCGAGAAGAAGCCGCTCAACCACTTCCTGCCGGGCACGCCGGTCTTGAGCTTCGGCACCGCGGGCTGCAACCTGGGCTGCCGCTTCTGCCAAAACTGGGACATCAGCAAGTCGCGGGAGATCGACACCCTCTCCGACGAGGCCTCGCCCGAGCTGATCGCCCGGGTGGCCGAGGAGCTGGGCTGCAAGAGCGTCGCCTTCACCTACAACGACCCCGTCATCTTTATGGAGTACGCCATCGACGTGGCCCAGGCCTGCCGCGAGCGCGGCATCAAGGCCGTCGCGGTCACGGCGGGCGAGATCTGCCCCGAGCCGCGGGAGGAATTTTACCGTTACATGGACGCGGCCAACGTCGACCTGAAGGCCTTCACCGAGCGCTTCTACGAAAAGATCTGCAGCGGGAAGCTGCAGCCGGTCCTGGACACCCTGAAGTACCTGAAGCACGAGACGAAGGTCTGGTTCGAGATCACGACCCTCTTGATCCCCGGGCAGAACGACTCGGACCAAGAGCTCGAGGCCGAGACCCAGTGGATCCGCGAGGAGCTGGGCCCGGACGTCCCGCTGCACTTCACCGCCTTCCACCCCGACTACAAGATGCTCGACCTGCCGCCGACGCCGCCCGCGACGCTGACCCGGGCCCGAGAGATCGCGCTCAAGAACGGCCTGCACTACGTCTACACCGGCAACGTCCACGACCACGCGGGCAGCAGCACCTACTGCCCCGGCTGCAAGAAGCTCCTGATCGGCCGCGACTGGTACGTCCTGAGCGAGTGGAACCTGACCGAGGCCGGCGCCTGCCGCTTCTGCGGGACGCCGATCCCCGGCGTCTTCGCGGGGCCGCCGGGCCGCTGGGGGGCGAAGCGGGTGCCGGTATACCTGAAGGATTTCGCCGGGGTGCGGGCTGGGGCCTGAGGCACCCTCCTGAGCAACTTTTTTTCCTAGGCCGCGAGAATGCGGCGTTCCCTATCCATTTTTCACGGGATGCTCATGATCAGAACCAGAGGGGGCTCGGATCATTTGCCAAGCGCCGCCCTCGCCGGGGAGACCCTTGCCGGCGAAAGGCCCTTCTCCGCCGCGGAGCGGGTGGACGCCCTTTTGTCCCGCGGCTTGGGCGAGAGCTGGGGCGCGGCGGGCCTTGCCGAGCTTCGGTCGCTGCGGCGGGAGCGAGACCCGGATCTGTTTTTTGAGGCGCTTCTGGGTTTGGGGCGTCGGCTGGAGGCGCAGGGGCGGCTGGAGGCGGCGGGAGAGATTTATGCGACGGTAGTGCAGGAGGCCGACGCCGTAGGGGCCGTTCCCCCCTTAACGGGGGACGAGCGCGAACGCCCCCTACGGATTCGCGCGCAAGAGGGCCTCGACGCCATCCTCGGCCGCGGCGCCTTCGGCCCCCGCGCCGAATTCCTGTTGCGTGACTTGGCGCGACAATCCAGCGACCCCGCGATGCTCTTCGCCATGGGCTCGGCCGGCGCGGTGTTTCGCATGACGCGCCTCATGACGCTCTCGCGCTTGGTCGCGAGGCCGCATTTTGGGTTTCTGACGCAGCTGCTGGGCGTGGGGCGCCTGGCCTCGCTGGCGGGCTTTGCCTTGGAGGCCCCGGCCTTCACCCTCGCGGCCCGGCTGGGCAACGAGGCCCTCGGCAGGCCGCAGGATTGGGGCGGGAGGGCCTTGGGCCGCGACTTCGCTTCGAGTTATCTGGTCTTGGGCGGGATGAAGTTGGCGGGGTGGGGTTGCAGGGCGGCCTATCGCAGGATGGCCAACCCCGTAGGGGCCGTTCGCGCTCGTCCCCCGTTAAGGGGGGAACGGCCCCTACGGCTGCTGTTCCAGCAGGGCGGGATGTTGACGGGCATCCTTCTGGGTCATTCCTTGGAAGAGCACTTCGGCCTCCGCCCGCGTCACGACGGCGCGACGACGCTGACCGATTCGCTGGCGATGCTTTTGCAATTCCACGTCGCCGGTCGTCTGACCCGGCACGCCTTCGGGCCGCGCTTCGCCGCCTGGGAGGCGGGCCTGGATCTCCGGGCCTCGCGGCTGGCCCTGCCCCAGCCGCCCGGCTTCCGGGGACCCTTCGGCTTGGATGGATTCGCTTTCGCCCAAGCGGTCCCGGCGGGCGCCGCTTCCAGGCCCCTGCGCCGGCCCGAGCTAGGCCTTCCGCAGGTCCTGATGATGGTCGGGCGCGGCCGCGGCGGCGGCCGAACCGTCCTTCCGGCGGAGGCTCAATTCCACCTCTCTCAAATCGAGCACGAGAACGGCGCCGTCGCCCTGGCCTCCACCGCGCGCCTGCAGGAGATGCTGCGGACCGGAGAGGGGCTCAGCTCCCGGCAGTACGTCGAGATCTTCCGCCAGCTCTACCGAAAGACCGACGCCAATATCGAGGCCGAGGCCTACGACCTGATCGTCGACGGCCTCAACGAGCTTCTGATGCGGGTGAACCTGCGCGAGCCCGGCCCCCGCGCCCTGTTCCGCGAGATGACCCGCCCCGAGTTGGCCGAAGAGCTCATCGTCCCAGGTTTCTACGCCTCTTGGATGAAAAACCCCTCCCTCGGCCGGAGCGGGCGGCGCCGGATCGCCGACCGCGTCCTCGAGACCCTGCGACGCGACGATTTCCAAAACGACTTGCCCCACGACCAGGCCCTAACCCTCTTGGCCGAGGTCTGGCATTTGCCGCAACTCGAGCCCTCGGTGTTTCGCGAATGGGTCCAAGAGGCGATCCGCTTCGCGGGGCGGCACGACTCGTGGTTCCATGAATTCCAGCATACGGAGCGGCTGGTGGAGAATATCCTCACCGACGTCCGGGTCCCGGAGAAGCCGCAACGGCAGCTGCTGGAGATCCTGCGTCGGGGCGTGCGGGACTCGAGTCTGCGCAGCCAAAGCCGCGTCGACATCTTGGAGCAGCTCGAATCCTTGGCCAAGGACCCGCGGGTCTCCGAGATGACGCAAGAGTGGCTGCGCTTCGAGCTGCCCATCCTGCGGGAAATCTTCCTGCGCGAAAACCTGGCCGAGATCCGGGAGTACGGGCGCAGGATCACCAATTTCGCCGAGCTGGGCTACCTCCTGTCCCGCGACTACGTCGACGCGGACGTCAAGGCCCTGCTCGCCCAGGAACTGCTGGCGGCCTTTCGCGGCTATCCGCCGACCACGATGGGCTACGACCACCTGGTGACCGTGGCCCAGGCCTATGCGCTCCACCCGCGGGTGCCGCGCGAGGCGCGGTTCCACCTTTGGGCGATCCTGTGCAAGGCCTCGCTGGATATGGCACCCCAGAGGGAGTTGGGCGGCGGGGCCAGCCGGAGGGTCGAGCAGTGGGGGCGAGCCCTACCGGCGACCTTCGCGGCCATGCCCGCCGCGGAACGGAAGGCTTTCGCCGCGACCTGGCTCGGTCGGCTGCGGCAAGGGCCGCCCGAGCAACGGGTCTTCGCCGCACGGATGCTGGAGGCCATGCTGCCCTACCTCGAGCCCAATTTCGACCTGCGCCGGCGGCTGGAGTCCGCCGCGGAGGGCAATCTTCTCGAGGTCCAGGCCTCCGTCCATCGCGTCATTTCTCATTGGAACCGCGTCAATTAAAATTCATCGTCGAAAAAAATGGCAAGGAGGAGAGGAGGCGGACGAGCGCCAAGTGGAGACTAATCATTCAAATAAGCCGCTAAAGCCTCATCGATCTTTTCCAGTAATGCTGTAGGGGCCACACCGATGATCTCTTCCATGCGGGCTTTACTGACCTGACGAATTCCGGGCAGGACGATGAAGGAATCTTTTCCGCCGGGGATCTTAAATTTAAGCCGTAATGGCCAAATCTCGGGGGCACGGGTCGAGATGGGTAAAATGACGACCGTGTCCAAGCGGGTATTTTGCTCGGTATTTGAAATGACAAGGCCGGGCCGGACCTTCCCGAATTCCGGGGGACGCGTTGGTTCGAGGTTGATCCAATAGAGGGAGCCGCGGTTCAAGGCTTTTTCTTTCTTTTTTTGCTTTGAGGGGGGCGAGTGAGGTCGACGGATTCCCACTCTTCCAACCAGGATTTTTCTTCCGGATTGGCCGTCAGAAATTCTTGGTACTTTCTCGCGGCTTCCCGCATTTTGCGGCGCCGGATATCCTGCTCGAGAATTTCCTTCACGAAAGCGGAAAGACTTTTTTGGGAGGGTCGAACGCCGTTCAGTTCGTTAAGTAGAGGATTCTCTAGCTTGATAGTAGTCGCTTTCATACTAAAAGAGTATATATCTTTGGTACTAAAGATCAACGCGATTTTGGTTTATTCGATCCTTAATATCCGGAAATCCCTATTCTTTGGGGCTTAGCCCTTGACTCGTTCGGCGAAGGCGAGGATGGCCCGCGCCCGCTCGGTCGTGGTGGGGTGGCTGTAGTGGTAGAAGCTGTACCAGGGGTGGGGGGTGAGGTTGCTCAAGTTGTCCTTCGAAAGCTTGACCAGCGAGGAGATCATGCCCTCCTTGTCGCCGTTCACCTCCACCGAGTAGCGGTCGGCCTCGTACTCGTTGCGCCGCGAGAGCCACTGGAAGATCGGGTTGAGCGGGAAGGTGAAGACCGAGCTCAAGAGCCCGAAGATCACGAAGCCGATCTGCAGGCTGGGCTCGGGCACGCCGAAGGCCTCGAAGAAGGGAGGCCACTCCAGGCATTTTTCCAGGACATACAGCGAACCCAGCGTGGTCAGCGAGGACAGCACCAGCCCCTTCAGGATGTGGCGTCGCTTGTTGTGGCCGATCTCGTGGGCGATGACCGCGACGATCTCGGCGGGCTTGAGGCTTTGGATCAGGGTGTCGAATAGGACGATGCGCCGGGTCTTGCCGAGGCCGGCGAAGAAGGCGTTGGAGTGGGCGGAGCGCCGCGAGCCGTCGATGGTGAAGACGCCCGCCATCTTGAAGCGCAGCTTCTCGGCCAGGCGTTCCAGCCGGTCTTTCAGCTCGCCCTCCTGCAGCGGGGTGAACTTGTAGAAGATCGGCGCCAGGACGACGGGGAAGAGGGCCGCCGTGACCAACTGGAAGAGCATCAAGACCGCCCAGGCCGCCAGCCACCAGTTCGGCCCGATCGTGGGCACCAGCCAAAAGATCAGCGTCAAAAGCGGGATGCCCAAGGCCAGGGAGAGGGCGATACCCTTGACCTGGTCGAGGACGAAGGTGCCCGGCTTCATCTTGTTGAAGCCGAAGCGCTCCTCGAGCACGAACTGGTAATAGACGCTGAAGGGGAGGTGCACCAGGTAGATGACGGCGCCCACCACGAAGGGATAGGCGACTTGGTGCGGCAGCGAGTGGTTCGGCAGCCATTGCCCCAGCCAGACGTCGATGCGCCAGAAGGCCCCGCTTAGTATGAGGGTCCAGAGCAGCAGGGCGTCGAAGCCGCTCTTCACCCAGCTGTAGTGGGTCTTGGCCCGGGTGTAGGCGATGCTGCGGCGGTATTCTTCCTCGCTGAAGGTGCCCGCGAAGAGCTCGGGGATCGTGCCGCGGTTTTTCTCGATGTGGCGGAGGTTGAGGTAATCGAGGGTGAATTCCACGGCCAGGAAGGCGAGGTAGAGGGACAAAAAGAGCCAAAAGAACCAATGTTGGACGTGGATCATCGATCTCCCAGGCCCAGAAGTAAAAGGGGACGGGCACAAAAGCAAGTTAAAGCGGGATCGCGACGGAATCCCCGCGTTTCAGGCCGAGTTTTTCCTCGGCCGAGCCTTGGTTGACCGCGATTTCGAGCAGGTTGCCGCTGCCGAAGTAGAGCAGGGCCTCGCCGGGGGCCGCCTCGGCGAAGCAGGTTTTGAGGCCGCGCAGCTCGAGGTCGCCGACGCGGGCGCTCAACTCGCTCCCGTGGTGATGCCGCTGGACGAAACCCTTGGACAGGTTGGTCACCGCGTTGCCGAAGCGGTCGAAGGCGAGGATGCGACCCTCGAGCCGGTCGGCGGAGAAGGCCGGGATGAAATCGGGGAGCCTTTCGTAGTCGGTGAGCTCGGTGCCGAAGAACTCGACGGACAGGCCTTGGGAAAGATGGGCCGCGACCGGAGCGAAGAGGTCGCGGCCGTGGAAGGTCGCGCTGAGCGGCTTCAAGAAGTATTTAGGGTTGTTCAGGTGCACGATGCGCCGGATCTTCTGCTCGGCCAGGGTCATGGCGAGCACGCCGTTGTCCGGGACGACGAAGCAATAGTCCTCGGTCTCCACCAGGATGGGCTTGCGCTCGCCGCCCACGCCCGGGTCGACCACCGCGACGAAGACGGTCTTGCGCGGGAAATAGCGGTAGCTTTGATAGAGCAGGAGGCCGCCGACCACGCGGTCGAAGGGCGGCACCTGGTGCGAGATGTCGATCACCCTGGCGTTGGGGGCCAGCCTCGCGAGCACGCCCTTCATCGTGCCGACGTAATGATCCTTAAGGCCGAAGTCGCTGAGCAGGGCGATCACCATAGGATCAGTTTAGGGGCCGAAAAGGCTTTGCCAAGCGAAATTATTGTTTTAGGAAATGACGCATGTCGTGGGGAATCTTGGCCATCTTTGCCCTGGCCGCCCTGGCCCCTGGGCTGCATCGCCTGCAGTCCAAGGCCTGCGCATGGATCCTGGCGCTGGGGCCCTTGGCCCTCTTCGCTTATTTCCTCCGCTTCCTCGGCGAGGTGGAGCCGGGCTGGGCTCTCGCCGAGACGCAAAGTTGGGTGCCGGCGCTCGGCATCGAGCTCGCCTTCCGGCTCGACGGCTTGAGCCTGCTCTTCGCCCTGCTCATCACCGGCATCGGGACCTTGATCGTCGTCTACGCCGGGGCCTACCTGAAAGGGGACCCGCGCCTGGGGCGCTTTTATCTGTTTCTGCTCGCCTTTCTCGGGGCCATGCTGGGCCTGGTGCTCGCCGACAACCTCTTCCTGCTCTTCGTCTTTTGGGAACTGACCAGCGTCACCTCCTACCTGCTGATCGGATTCGACCACGAGCGCGAGGCCGCGCGCGACGCGGCCTTGCAGGCCCTGCTCGTCACCGGCCTGGGCGGCCTGGCGATGTTCGCCGGCCTGATCCTGCTCGGGCAGATGGGCGGCGCCTGGAGCTTTCACGAGTTGGCCGCCCGAGGGGCGACTTTGCAGGCCCATCCGCTTTATCTGCCGGCGCTATTCTTGGTCCTCGCCGGGGCCTTCACCAAGTCGGCGCAGTTTCCCTTCCACTTCTGGCTGCCGAGCGCGATGGAGGCCCCGACGCCGGTCAGCGCCTTCCTGCATTCGGCAACGATGGTGAAGGCGGGCGTCTACTTGCTGGCGCGGCTCTCACCGGCCTTGGGCGGCACGGAGGCCTGGGTGGGGATCGTCTCGACGGTGGGCGCGGTGACTTTCCTGGTCGGTGCCTTCGCGGCCCTGCAGCAGAGCGACTTGAAGAGACTCCTGGCCTACTCCACCGTCAGCGTCTTGGGGCTCCTGACCTGGCTCTTGGGCTGGGGCGAGGCCCTCGCCGTCCAGGCCTGCATGGTCTTTCTCTTGGCCCATGCCCTTTACAAGGGGGCCCTGTTCATGGCGGCGGGGACGGTCGATCACGAGACCGGCTGCCGGGACGTGACGCGCCTGGGGGGGCTCTTCCGCAAGATGCCGCTCAGCGGGACCGCGACCCTGCTTGCCGCCGCCTCCATGGCGGGCCTGGCGCCCCTCTTCGGGTTCTTGGCCAAGGAGATTTTCTACGAGGCGGCACAGGCCTCCTCTTGGCCGGAAGGCGTCGCGATGGGCATCGCCCTGCTGGGCAGCATCGGTGGCGTGGCGGCGGCGATGATGGTCGCCGTCGAACCCTTCTTCGGCCGTCGCGTTGAGACGCCCAAGGCCCCGCACGAGGCGCCGCTTGGGTTGTGGCTGGGTCCCGCGAGCTTGGCGCTCCTCTCGCTGGCCTTCGGTCTTTGGCCCGCCTGGCCCCAGTCCCTGCTGGCCTCGGCGGCCTCGGCCGCCTTGGGCGAGGCGGTCGTCCTTAAATTGGCCCTGTGGCACGGCTTTAACTTAACCTTGATGCTAAGCCTGGCCACGCTCGCCCTCGGCGCCCTGCTGTATGCCGCGCGCGGGCCCTTGCGCCGGGCCTTCGCGGCCGCCGCGGGACCGCTCTCCTACGGGCCCACCCGCGCCTACGGCTGGGCGCTGCGGGCTCTCAAGACCGTGGCCGCCGGACAGACGCGGCTTCTGCAGCACGGCTATCTCAACATCTATCTGCTGGTCTTCCTGGTTGCCATCATCGGCATGATCGCCTGGCCGCTTCTGTTCCAAGGGGAATTCCGGCTGCGGCTGCCGAGCAGCGGCTTGCGTTTTTACGAGGTCGTCTGGGCGGCCTTGATCGCCAGCGGGGCGGTGATCGCCGTTTTGACGAATTCCCGGATGTTCGCCGTCGTGGCCCTCGGCGTGGTGGGCTACGGCATCGCCTTTCTCTATCTGCTGTTCGGCGCCCCCGACCTGGCGATGACGCAGATCCTGGTCGAGACCCTGATGCTGGTCGTCCTGCTCTTGGGCCTCTACCACCTCCCGGGTTTCGCGAAATACTCGCGGCCGGCCTCCCGGCTCCGCGACGCCTTGCTTTCGCTGTCCGCCGGGGCCTTGGTGACGGTGCTCGTCTTGACCGCGCAGCAAAGCCCGCATTCCGATCGCCTGGTGCGGTATTTTTCGGAAAACAGCCTCTCCTTGGGCCAGGGGCGCAACATCGTCAACGTGATCCTGGTCGACTTTCGCGCCCTCGACACGATGGGCGAGATCACGGTCTTGGGGATCGCGGCCCTGGGCGTCTACGCCCTGTTGAAGTTGCGCCTGAAAGGGGGAGGAGAGCCTTGAAATCCCTCATCCTCCGCGCGACGGCGCGATTTCTCCTGCCCTTGATGCTGCTCTTTTCGCTCTTCCTGTTCCTGCGCGGGCACAACGAGCCCGGCGGCGGCTTCGTCGCGGGGCTGGTCGCGGCCGGGGGCTACATCCTCTACGCCCTGGCCTACGGCGTCGGCGAGATGCGCGAGCTGCTCAAGCTCGACCCGCGCACCTTCATCGGCCTCGGGTTGGCCGGCGCCTTGGGGAGCGCCCTGTGGCCGGTGGCGCTGGGCCTGCCGCTGTTCACCGGCGTGTGGGGGAAATGGGACTTGGGGCCCCTCGGGGAGCTGAAGCTCGGGACGCCCTTGTTGTTCGACTTGGGGGTCTACGCCGCCGTCTTCGGCGTGATGCTGACCATCGTGCTGGGCCTGATGGAGGAATAGCTTGGAGACCTTGTTGGCCATCGTGATCGGAGCCCTCTACGCCGCGGCCTTCTATTTGCTGCTGCGGCGCAGTATCGTGCGCATGCTCTTCGGCTTCCTGTTGCTCAGCAACGCGATCAACCTGCTCATCTTCACCTCGGGCGGCCTGACCCGGGCTAAGCCCCCCATCGTGCCGCCCGGAGCCGAGGCCGCCGTCCCGCCCTTCGCCGACCCCCTGGCCCAGGCCCTGATCTTGACGGCCATCGTCATCGGCTTCGGATTGCTCTCCTTCACCTTCGTCTTGATCTACCGCTACTATGAGGAGCGGGGCAGCGACGACACCGCGAGCATGAGGTCCACCGACGTATGAGAGCCCTCCTGCCCGCCATGCCGCTCTTGATTCCCTTCGCGACGGCGATTCTTTCGTTGTTTTTCTCCCGCTCGGCCGCCGCCCAGCGGCGCGTCGGGATCCTGGGCGCCTCGCTCTTGTTGGTCGCCGCCTTCGCGCTGCTTTGGACCGTGCAGCGCGAGGGCATCCTCGTCCTGCACGCCGGCAATTGGCCGGCGCCTTTCGGCATCGCGCTGGTGATAGACCTGCTGAGCGCCGTCATGGTCCTCATGACGGCCTTGATGGGCCTGGGCGTCCTCGTCTTTTCCTTCGGCAGCCTCGACGCGGAACGGGTGCGCTTCGGTTTTTTTCCCCTCTTCCAATTTCTGCTGATGGGGGTCTGCGGGGCCTTCACGACGGGGGACCTCTTCAACCTCTACGTCTGGTACGAGGTGATGCTGATGTCTTCCTTCGCGTTGATCAGCCTGGGAGGGACGCCGCTTCAGCTGGAGGGGGGCGTCAAGTACGTGGTGATGAACCTCGTTTCCTCCTCGATGTTCCTCACGGCGCTCGGCATCCTCTACGGCCTGACGGGCACCCTCAACATGGCGGATCTCGCCCGTTTCCTCGACAACGGCCTCCCCGTGGGCCTGAGCACGACGCTCGCCATGCTCTTCCTGATCGCCTTCGGCATCAAGGCCGCGGCCTTTCCGTTTTTCTTCTGGCTGCCCGCCTCCTACGCGACCCCACCGGTGGCGGTGACGGCGATCTTCTCGGCGCTTTTGACGAAGGCGGGGGTCTACTCCCTGTTGCGGGTCTTCACCTTGCTCTTCACCCAACAGATTGAGTACACCCACCAGCTGCTCCTGGTCATCGCCGGCTTCACCATGGTCACCGGGGTCTTGGGAGCGGTCGCGCAGAACGAGGTGCGGCGCCTGCTCTCCTTCCACATCGTGAGCCAGATCGGCTACCTCCTGATGGGGCTGGGATTGTTCACCGAGCTCGCGATCGCGGGTACGGTGTTTTTCATGGTGCACGTGATTTTGGCGAAGTCCGCCCTCTTTCTGGCCTCCGGGATCATGGGCCGGATGCAGGGGAGCTACGACCTCCAGGAGCTCGGGGGGCTGGCGCGGCTTTCGCCGGCCTTGGCGGGCTTCTTCCTCCTCGCCGCCTTCGCCCTGGCGGGCCTGCCGCCGCTGTCCGGATTTTTCGCGAAGTTCGCGCTCGTCCAGGCGGGGCTCGCCGGCGGCCGCTACCTGATCACCGCCGTGGCGCTTTTCGTCAGCATTCTGACGCTCTTCTCCATGGTCAAGATCTGGGCCCAGGCCTTTTGGAAGGCGGCGCCGCGGGCCTCCGCTCCTCCCAAGGTTTCGCGGCTGCTCTGGGTTCCCTTCGGCGGCCTTGCCCTCTTGACCCTGGCGATGGGGCTGTGCAGCGAGCCCCTGCTGCGCTTATCCTTGGCAACGGCGCGGCAGCTGTTGGATAAAGAGCAATACATCCGCGTTGTGCTCGGAGCGAACCTATGACCCTGTTCCTGTGGAACACGCTTTTGATGCTGGTCTACGTGGCGGTCAGCCAAAATTACAGCCTCGCCTCCTTCGGCGTGGGCTTCCTGCTGGGCTACCTCGTGCTGTGGGCCAGCCAGCGGGAGCGGAAGACGAAGTACTTTTCCGGCCTGCGCCGGGCCGTCGCCTTCGTCTTCACCTTCGCGTGGGAGCTGCTGCTGTCCAATTTCAAGATCGCCGTCGACGTGCTGCGGCCCCGCCTGCGGATGAAGCCGGGGATCTTCGCCTTTCCGCTGGAGGCCCAGACCGACGGCGAGATCACCCTGTTGGCCAACATCATCACCCTGACGCCGGGGACGCTGAGCCTGGACGTCTCCACCGACCGCAAGACCCTTTACATCCACGGGATGTACCTGGAAGACCCGGAGGCGGCGCGGCGCTCGATCCGGGAGGGATTCGAGCGGCGGGTGTTGGACTTGTTGAGGTAATTCGTGAACGAGATCTTCCCCATCGCCTTGGCGCTATGCTGGGGCCTGCTGTCGCTGGCCCTGGTGCTGGGATTTTGCCGGCTCCTCCGGGGCCCGACGCTCGCCGACCGGGTCGTCGCCTTCGATTTGATGGTGTCGATCATGGTGGGGATGATCGCGCTGTTCGCGATCTACGCGCGCGAGACCGTCTACCTCGACGTGGCGCTGGTCTTGGCCCTGATCTCGTTTTTGGGCACCGTGATCTTTTCCAAGTACTTGATGCGGAGGGGGACCGCCCATGAATGAATGGCTCGCCATGGGCGCCATGGTCTTGGGCACCCTCCTGATGGGGATCGCGGCCTTGGGGATTTTTCGCCTGCCGGACCTCTTCATGCGGATGCACGCCTCTTCCAAGGCCGGGGCCTTGGGCGTGGCCTTGCAGCTTTTAGCGGCCGCGCTTTATTTCGACGAGATGACCGTCACCGTTAAGGCGGTGGTCGGGGTCTTGTTCTTCCTGCTCACCGCGCCGGTCGCGGCGCACATGATCGGCCGCGCCGCCTATTGGGTCGGGGTGCCCTTGTGGGAGAAGTCGGTCTTGGACGAGCTGCGCGGCCGCTACGAGCGAGGCTCGCAAACCTTGAAATGCGCCGAGGAGCTGGAGCCAAAGGACTGAGGGCTACTGCAGCTTGTCCGGTAGGAAGACGATGTTGAAGGGTCCGCCGCCGCCGGCGGCGTCGACCACCACGCCGGTGCGCACCTGCGAGGGGCTCAGCACGAAATTGCCCGAATCCACCAGGACCGTCTTGGTGCCGGCCTGTGTGACTCGGACCTGATAGGTGCTGGCGCCGACGATGAGGTAGTTGGAGACTTCCTTGAAGCTCAAGTCGCTCAGCAAGGGAGCCACCGAGTTAAGATCGGTGCCGGGCGCGGTGAAATAGAAGTCCAAGGCGGGCGCGCTGGGCGAGGCGTTGACCAGGCGCAGCTTGGCGGTGGAGGCCTGGTCGATCGAGTTGTCGTCGGTCAGCAGTAGCGCCTCGAGGTCGGCGAGGAAATTCAAAACGATCAGGGTGTAGCTTTGATTGCCGTTCAGGGCGGCGCCGAGCTCGGTCAAGGTGCGGGAGGTGCCGGCCTCGTTGACCCGGATCCCGGTGTTTCCGGCGCCGACCTCCTGGTATTGCTCGAAGGCGAGGTCCTGCAGGCCGGCCACGACGACCTCGTTGTCCAGCAGGATGTCGAGGGCCGGGGCGTCCGGCGAGGCGTTGAAGACCTGCAGGTTGGCGACGGCGCCCCCGCAGGCGGTGAGCCCGCAGAGCGCGGCGAGCGTGAGCAGTTTTGCGTATAATTTCTTCATCTTATCCTCCTATCGAGGCAGACCGAACCCGCTGTTTATGAATGATTTGTCTTCCTATCGGTAGGGCGACTGAAGGGTTGCTGGAAATCATGGATTATTACCCGCGCCGGTTTGGCGACTCCTCGATGGAAGAGTTTTTCTTTAGGTCGGATTTCGGAATTTGATAAGCTGCCGCCCGCATGCTCAAGAGCCTATTCGTTCGTCTTTCGAGACAGGCCAGTCGATGGTTCAATATCGACGCGGAGACCCGCGTTTCCATCTATATCTCGACGATCGTCGGGACCAAGCTTTCCAATATACCCTATTGGTTCGAATTGCTCTTGGCCTGCGGCATCGCCACCTTGGGTCTGGCGTTGAACAGCGCAGCGGTGGTGATCGGGGCCATGTTGATCTCTCCGCTGATGACCCCCATTATGGGGATCGGTTTGGCCCTTGCCACCGGCGACATCTTTTTGGGCGTGCGGGCCATCGTAAACTTGTTGCTGAGCGTCGCCGCGGCCTTGGCGGCGGCTGTTTTTTTTACCTCCGTATTACCCTTCAAGGAGGTTACGTCCGAGATCTTGGCAAGGACCCAACCGACCATTCTCGACTTGGTGGTGGCTCTGCTGAGCGGTTTGGCAGGGAGCGTCGCCACTCTGAAGAGTTCCAAGGGGTTGACGGCCGCCCTGCCCGGGACGGCCATCGCGGTGGCCTTGATGCCGCCGCTTTGCGTGGTGGGTTTTGGCGTCGGGATCCGGCACTACGACCCCCAGTGGATTTCCGTCGCGAAGGGATCGGGCCTTCTCTTCGCCGCGAACTTGGTCGCGATCGTCCTGACCTCGATGCTCGTTTTCCTGGTAGTGGGTATGGGTGGTAGAAGGGTCAAGGCGCAGGTGGACGAATGGCAGAGCCGGCCCGGCAACCTCTCGCGGCTCGAGACCTGGCTGAGCCGTCGGCGTTTCGGGATGATTTGGAGCAAGATCGGCACGCTGCAGGCGCGTCTCGCGGTCATACTGGTTTTTTTCCTTCTGGTATATTTTCCCCTGCAGGAGGCGCTCAACCGCGTGGTGGCCCAGGTACAGAAGCGCGGGAGAGAGCAAACGCAGGTCAAGGTCATTCATGAGATCGGGCAAGGGCTGTTTCGCGTCAAAAACCGCTCGGACATCGAAAAAATTTCGATCGAGAACGCTCCCGACGGCTTGCGCGCCGTCGTGCGGGTGAGCACCAATTGGATCTTCGGATCGGAGGAAAAAGGGAGATTCGAGAGGCTGGCGAGCGAGCGCTTGAAAGTCCCGGTCCGCTTGATCTTGATCCAGAGCCCGGGATTTTTCGGCGAAGAGAAGGAAACGGATTGGGCCGGTTTTTTTGGCGTGGGCAGGGAAGAGAGGTCCGTTCCTCCCGAGGAGAGCTATCAACGGCTCTTCGGCCGGATCCAATCCGTGGTACAGGGTCTTTGGCCCCTTCCCCTGGCTCAATTGCTCGGCCTGAAGTTTTTCATAGAGGAGGCGGAAGACGGCGAAATCACGCCCAGGCTCAAGCTCGCCTATTTGGCGGCCGAGGCATTGAGCCAGGACGCCAAGCATGTGTTTTCCAACGGCGTCCGGCAGTCCTTGGGCTTCGAGCCCAGCATCGAATGGCAATGGGTTCCTTCCCGTTACGGCCCCTTTCCTCTGTCTTTCGGTCGCGTCCTGCTTTCTCCGGAAGCCAAGGAAGAGGTGGTCCGCGTCGGCAAGGCGATCAAGGAATTTCCCGAACTGGAAATAGAACTCCTCTTGTTAGCGACCCGCCAAAGCGGACGGGAAGGGCGCAGGCATTCCTCAGCTCTCGCGTCTCGGCTTTCCGAGGAAATGGAGGCGCAGGGAATTCCGCCTGTTTCCCTGGAAATCAGCGAGCTGCCCGAGGGTAGTCCCCGATTGTTGGTATCTCTCCGGCGGAGGGCGGAGGGGCATACCCCGACCTTCGACCCATCTCCTTTTCCTGAGCTTTCGGAGAGCGTTCCGGCAGCGGAACCTTAGGAATTGGTTTTCGCGGCGGAGCGAAAGATCCCGAAGGAGCTGGTGTAGCCGTGCAGGTAGGTCTGGCCGTGCACCGGTCCGATCTCGCCGTTGCAGAAAAAGCCGCCCAGCGGCACCTCCCCGACGAAGCGGCGGAAGACCCGCGAGTCGTGGTTCGGCTCGCCGTAGAGCTGGGCCCCGCGGCCCAGGCAGGAAAAGAGCAGGGCGCCCGCCGGCGGGACGTCGCTCAAGTGCTCCGTCTTGAAGCGGATCAGCATCGCGTTGAGATCCTCGCTGGAGGTCCGTGCGTCGCGCAGGTGAAACTGCACCACCTGCCCCTCGCGCAGCAGGGCGCCGACCACCAGCGACTCGCGCGACTCGTCGACGCCGAGGATGTTGCGGATCAGGAAATCGCCCTGCCGGTATTCGCGCTGCGCCTCCTTCATCACGAGTCCCAAAAACAGCGACTGGCGGAACAGCTCTTGGTCGCGCGGTTCGAGCTGGTGGTAGAGCGACTGCAGGACCGCGGAGGGGGGCTTTCCGTCGAGCTCTTGCAGAAGGTTCTGCTGGCAGCGCGTGACGAACATCGGCTGGCCGATGGGCCGGCAGCCCTGGGCGACGAGGGTGTCGACGGCGATATCGCCCCAGAGCGAGGCCCCGACCAGGCCGGAGTCGTAGGTCTCCTGGTTGAGGAAGAGGCGGTTGAAGCCGCGTTGCGCGGCCCCGCTGGCGACGCCGCCGATCTTCTTGGCTTCGGGGAAGTGCCGGTCCAGGCCGTCCAGGAAGCGAGCCGCGTCGAAGTTGAAGGGGTCGGGCAGCAGAATAAAATGGGGTTGGTCCGCGGCGCGGGCTCGCAGACAGGCCTCCCAGACTTGCGCTTCGTCGTTCGGCGAGGGGATCGCCTCCGGTGCGAGGTGAAAGCCCCGCAGCTCGACGCCCGGCAGCAAGGCGCCGGTGAGCGAAAGCGCGGGAAGGCGTTCGACCTCCTCGCCGTCGCCGATGACGCCGCCCGCGGTGCAGCCGATCAGGCAGCGAGCGGGAATTTTTTCGGTCAGTGTCTTTGGAAAGGAGATGGCGGCCTCGGCGCCGTAGCCCGCGAGAAAGGCGACGACCAGGTCGGGCCTCGCCCCGCCAAGCTTCGCCGCCAGGGCCTCCGCGGCCTGGGCGACGGCGCGGGACAAATCGGGATCGCGGCTGAGTGACGAGGCCCATTGCATGGCGTGCTCCGAAAGGGTGTCTTGGAAATGTAGCGCCTCCGCGGCGAGGCTGCAATTAGATGCGGGGGAAAGGCGCAGATCGTTTTATATATTTTATAATTTAATTTATATTTTGAATTTTTTATTAAATAATAAATACGTATAAAATTAATATTTAAATGAGGTGTAAATCAATTTAGTTTATTAATTTCAGCTAGATATAATTTTAATCCGACACTGGCACAAAGCCTGCATTATCCTCTAGCATGCGTCGCTGACGCAGCCGGGAAGAAAAAAATTCCCGGGACCAAAAAAAAATATCAAGTGTGCCCCCGGGTCGGAGTGGATAGGCGAAAGCCTCATCCGCTCTGATCTTTTTGTACGCTAGGGATTTTTTCCTCCGCAAAATCTTCGATATTGTTGCGCGGCCGAAGCCTTGATGTCAGTTCCCTTGTATTGTTTCATTTTTTATCTAATCGAAATGGCATGGGAATTCGCGTTCTAAATTTATCGTATCGTTTCGGCCGACCCCTGCCTTAAAATACTTACCGGTTACCTGCAGAAGGGTAAGAGGAGGTAGATGGGTGCGCGCCTTGATCCGGCAGTTCCTGCGGCAGTTTTTGCTACTTCTCCTCGTGTTGGGTTGTGCGGGCGGCCCCACCGGCAACGATCCCTCGAGCGGCGATCTTGCCGGCGGCTCCGACGGATCCAACCCCGCGACGCGCCCCACGCCCGGCTTCACCGAGGTCGAGATGCGGCCCGCCACCAGCACGACGCTGCCGGCGCCGGCCAGCTTCCTGAAAAGCCTCCAGCTCAACGTCAGCCCGCTCATCGCCGTCGACGAGGTGCGCCTCTTCCTGAAAGACCTCGACTTCGACGACGCGCTCAGCCCGGGCGTCGAGTCCGCCGGGCCTTTCGTCGTGCGCCTCGTGCAGGCCTCGGGGATCGTCGACGAGGCCCTGCCTCCCTTCGGCACCGTCGGGATCCCGGAGGGACTCTACGAGCGCATGGACCTCAAGCTGGAAAATTTGGACGCCTCCGAGATCCCGCCGGGGGCGGAAGACGACCCGCTCGTCACTGGACCGCTGATCGGACATTCCGTCGTGGTCGAGGGGACTCTCCAAATCACGCCGATCCTCGACGTCTCGCTGCTCCGCTTCCGCTTCCTCAGCCGGGAGGTCCCGACCCTGCGTATCGAGACCCCCGAGGCCCTCGACTTCGGGCCGGGCTTAAACCGCCTCTTCATCGCCTTCAAGATCAAGACCTGGCTCGACGTGAGCCTGCCGGGATTGATCCATACGGTGCTCCAGACCTTGGACCTGCCGACCCTGCTCTCCATCCTGAACGGCGTCCTGGTGATCAGCGCCGACTCGCCGATCCCGGAGATCCGGGCCATCGCGCTGCAGATCGAGGCCAACATCCACGCCTCCCTGCGCTTCGCGCCCAGCGAGGACGCCCTCTTCGACGAGGCCGACGTCCAGGAGGATTCCTTCTCCATCGTGGTGCCTTAATCCCAATTTTCTTCTTGGAAAATGCGGGCGTCTCGATCATGCTCACGCCGACTCGCGCGCTTCCCGCGCGAGGTCGGAGGACGGCCGATGGCATCCGAAAATTTGAAGGTACTGATCGTCGAGGACGAGGCCGACATCCAGCAGCTCCTCTCCTTCCATTTTCAGCAGGCCGGCTATCGCGTCGAGGTCTGCAGCAACGGCGCGGAAGGCCTGAAGAAGGCCCGCGAGCGCAAGCCCGACCTGATCGTCCTCGACCTCATGCTCCCCGGCATGGACGGCTTCGAGGTCTGCCGCGTCCTCAAGAGCGCCGCCGAGACGCGGGCGGTCCCGGTCATCATGCTCACCGCCAAGGGCGAAGAGATCGACAAGGTGGTCGGCTTCGAGCTGGGCGCCGACGACTACCTCACCAAGCCCTTCAGCCCCCGCGAGCTGCTGCTGCGCGCCAAGGCCGTGCTGCGCCGGACGCAAAAGACGGAAGGCGGGGAGGAGTCCCAGCAGATCCGTTTCGGCGAGCTCCTGCTGGATCTCTCCAGGCATAAGGTCTGGCTGGCCGGGAAAGAGGTCGAGCTCACGGCCATCGAATTCAAGCTGCTGCGCTACTTGCTCGAGACCAAGGGCCGGGTCCAGACCCGCGACACCCTGCTGGACAAGGTCTGGGGCTACGACGCCTACGTCACCACCCGTACCGTCGACACCCACGTCAAGCGGCTCCGCGAGAAGCTCGGCAAGTTTGAAAATTACATCGAAACCGTTCGCGGCATCGGCTATCGCTTCGCCGAAAAGGCTTAAACCGCGGGATCCTTAAAAATCTATGACGCGCTTTTCCGGGAAAATCCTTCTCGCCTATTTCGCGGCGATCCTCCTCGCGGTGATCGCGGGAGACCTGTTGTTGATCCGCTTCCTCGAGAACCTCCTGCTGGCCAATGCGCGGCAGGACCTGCAGCAGGAGTGGATCGAGTCCTATCCGAGTCTGCACGGGGCCGTGGTGGCCCCTTCCCGCGCGCAAGAGCTGCGCGGGAAGCTGGAAAAATTGGCGCAGGACACCTCCTATCGCTTCACGCTCTTCGATCTGTCGGGAACCCCGGTCGCCGATTCGCGCCCGGGGCAGCTTCCGGATTCCGGCGGTCTTCCACGGCTTCCGGAGGTGAGGCAGGCGCTCCAGAACGGGCAGGCCTTCGCGCTCCGGGCAGTGCCGGGGGAGGCGTCCCAATGGCTGTTTTTCGCCAAGCTCACTGAGGACGCGGTCTTCCGGGTGGGCGTCTCCACCTCGGGCATCCACGCCCTCTTGAACCGGGTTCGCCTCTACCTCTGGCTGGCGACGGGCCTGCTGTTGGCCGGCAGCTGGCTGTTTTACGCGGCCCTGCTGCGCCGCGCGAACGAGGCCTTGGTCCGGTTTCGAAAAATGGTCCGGGGATTCGAACAGGGCGACTACGCCCAGCGCTTCCTGGTGCTCTCCGGAGACCAGGTCGGCGAACTCGGGGAATCGATGAATTCCTTGGCCAAGGATTTGGAGGGCAAGATCCGCGCGCTGGCCGAGGAGCGCAATCGCCTGAAGGCCATCCTCTACACGATGCAGGAGGGGGTGATCGTGCTGAACGCCGACGGCAACATCGCGCTGTTCAATCCGGCCATGCGGCGCCTCTTCGGTCTGGACGAAACCGCCCTGGGCAAGCCCCCGATCACCGTGATCCGCAACGCCGACCTCCAAGGGGTCGTCGACCAGTGCCTGTCCGGCCAACCGGTGGAGAACCGGGAGCTGCGCGTCATCCAAGGCGGGCAAGAGCGGTTCCTGATGGTGCAGGCGACGCCGTTTTCGGGGAAGTCCGAGCCGCTCGGCGCGATCATCGTCATGTACGACGTCACCAACCTGCGCCGCCTCGAGCGGGTGCGCCGCGATTTCGTCGCCAACGTCTCCCACGAGCTCAAGACGCCGCTCACCTCGATCCAAGGCTACGTCGAGACCCTTTTGGATTCGCCGGCCGGGGCCGAACAGACGAAAAACTTCCTTGCGATCATCGACGCCAACGCGCGTCGCCTGAGCAAGCTGGTCGAGGATCTGTTGCGTCTCTCCGAGATCGAGAGCCAGCAATTCGTTCTCCGGCCCGAGACCTTCCCCGCGGTCGAGCTGGTGGGGGAGGTCCTTGACCTCCACGACGCCTTGCTGAAGCGCAAGGACATGCGGGTCGACGTCAAGGTGACCCCGGAGGGCCTTAGCCTGCACTCGGACCGCATGGCGCTCACCCATATCCTCAGCAATCTCCTCGAGAACGCCGTCAAGTACGGCAAGCCTGGGACGGCGATCCGCCTGGCTTGCCGCCAGGACGGCGACACGGCGCGCTTCAGCGTCCAGGACGAGGGCATCGGCATCGCCCAGGCCCACCTCGAGCGCATCTTCGAGCGCTTCTACCGGGTCGACCGCTCCCGCAGCCGGCAGGAGGGCAGCACGGGGCTCGGGCTGGCCATCGTCAAGCATCTCGTGCAACTGTTGGGGGGCGAAATCGAGGTCGAAAGCGCCGAGGAGGTCGGGACGACCTTCCGCTTCAGCGTCCCACATTCCATCATCTAGCCGAAATTTTGCCGCCCCGCCATTTCCCCGTCACCGCGGGGCGGGCATAAGGGGGCTCGCGAAGGCGGCTTTGTTTCGGATTTGAGAAGGCTTCGTCACGCCCGCGTCACAATCGCGTCGCTAATAGGAGGATCGTCATGAACATCCGCAATTCTTTTTCAATCGCCGGGGCGGTGGCCCTGGCCGTATTCGCCACGGTCGCCTGCGGGGAGGGTTCCCGCAAGGCCGCCGACGCCACGGGAACCTCGGCGCCCCCGCCAGCGGCCGTCTCCAACAACATCACCGTCAAGGGCTCGGACACGATGGTGGTCCTGGGCCAACGCTGGGCGGAGACCTACATGAAGGCGAACCCGGGCGTCACCATCCAGGTCACCGGAGGCGGCAGCGGCACCGGCATCGCCGCGCTGCTCAACGGCACCACCAACCTGGCCAACTCCAGCCGCCCCATCAAGGCCGAGGAGCTCAAGAAGGCCAAGGAGCAGGGCAAGGAGATCCAGGAGCACAAGGTGGCCTTCGACGGCCTGGCGGTGGTGGTGAACAAGGCGAGCCCCGTGCAGCAGCTCAGCCTCCAGCAGATCATGGGCATCTACACCGGTCATTTCAACAACTGGAAGGAGGTCGGCGGCCCCGACCAGAAAATCCTCCGTTATTGTCGCGAGGCCAACAGCGGCACCTACGTCTTCTTCAAGGAGCATGTCTTGGCGGAACGCGACTACGCGCCCGACTGCCAGACCATGCCCGGGACCGGCGCCGTCGCCGAGGCGGTCGCGAAGGACCCCAACGGAATCGGCTACGGCGGCGTCTCGTATTTCGAAAACCGCCCCGAGCTGAAGATCCTCGCGGTGAAGAAGGACGAGGCCTCCGAGGCGATCAGCCCCGTCACCGCGGAGGGCAAGGTGAACTCGACGCAGATCCGCAGCCTGCAATATCCGATCTCGCGCAACCTCTACGTCTACGTGCTCGGAACCCAGACGCCCGAGATCAAGGCCTACCTTGATTGGATCCTCGGCGAAGGGGGGCAGAAGGTGGTGGCGGAAGTGGGTTACGTCCCCTTGAAGGATTCGGGCGCCGCGACCGCGAACGCCGGGGCCAAATAAGCGGCCCCACCGGATTCGCCGCACCGTATCCCGTCGCCGCCCGAGATCCAAGCTTGTCATTATGGAGCAGTTGGTCCAAAAAACCCTCGTGACCGGATCCTCCGAATCCAAATCTTCCCCCGGCGATTTTGTCACGGGAGGCGGGTTGCGCCAGTTCCATTGGCGGCAACGCCTGCGCGAAGGGCTCATCCACGCCTTCCTGGCGGTCAACGGCTACCTCGCGATCCTCCTCATCGCGCTCATCTTCTTATTCCTGTTCAAAGAAGGGCTTCAAGCCCTGAAGACCATCCAGCCCCTACAGTGGATCGGCAACAAGACCCTCGACTTCGACGGCCGCGAGGTCTTCCGCTTCATCTGGCAGCCGCTCAGCTCCACGCCCAAGTATTCGCTGATGCCGCTCTTGTCGGGCAGCTTCCTCGTCGCCCTGCCGGCCACGTTCCTGTCCACGGTGATCGGCATCGGCTGCGGGGTCTATCTGGCGGAACTGGCCTCGCCCCGGGTCCGGGAGCTGCTCAAGCCGGTGGTCGAGCTGCTTGCCGGGATTCCCACCGTGGTGATCGGCTTCCTGGCCTTGAGCGTCCTGGCCTCGGTCGTGCAAAATATCTTCCACACCTCGTTCCGTCTTAACGCCTTCGTCGGCGCCCTCGGGGTGTCTTTGGTCATCATCCCCGTCATCGCCAGCATGACGGAGGACGCTCTGCGCGCGGTGCCCAACGAGCTGCGCGAGGCGAGCTACGGCCTCGGGGCCACGCGCTGGGAGACCTTGAGCCGGGTGATCCTGCCCGCGGGCGTCTCCGGGATCTCCGCCTCCATCCTGCTCGGGATGGGGCGCGCCCTGGGCGAGACGATGATCGTCCTGATGGCCACCGGCAACGCGGCGATCTTCACCGGCGACATCTTCTCCAGCGTCCGCACCATGACCGCGACCATCGCGGCGGAGCTGGGCTCGGCGGCCCAAGGCAGCGAGGTCTACTACGCGCTCTTCTTCGTGGGCTCGGTGCTCTTCACCCTGACCTTTATCATCAATCTCGTCTCCGAGATCGTCGTGGAACGGATGCGCCGGAGGTTGAGGCTGTGAAGCTCGGGCGCAACATTGTGGGGGTCTTTTTCGAGGGCCTGTGCCGGGGCTGTGCCCTTCTGGTCTGCCTGGCCGTCTTCGCCATCCTGGGCTTCATCTTCGTCAAGGGCGCGGGGACGATCTCGTGGGAATTCCTCAGCACCGCGCCCAGCGACGGCATGACCCACGGCGGGATCTTTCCGGCGATCTTCGGGACCGTCGCTATCACCCTGCTGATGATCGTGATGGCCCTGCCGCTGGGCGTGGCGGCGGCGGTCTACCTCAACGAGTATGCGGGCCGGGGCCGGGGCGCGCGCTTCATCCGCGCGGCGATCAACAACCTGGCCGGGGTGCCGTCCATCGTCTTCGGCCTCTTCGGGGTGGGATTTTTCGTGCTCTTCGTCGGCCGCAACCTCGATCGGGTCCTGCAGACCGGCCTGCTTTTCGGACAGCCGGCCATGCTGTGGGCGGCGGCGACCTTGGCCGTGTTGGTCCTGCCGGTGATCATCGTGACCACCGAGGAGGCCTTGAAGGCGGTCCCCTTGAGCCACCGCGAGGCGGCCTACGGGTTGGGGGCGACGCGTTGGCAGATGATCCGCCGGGTCGTCCTCCCGCAGGCCCTGCCGGGGATCCTCACCGGGGCCATCCTCAGCATCAGCCGCGGGGCGGGCGAGACGGCGCCGATCCTCTTCACCGGGGCGGCCTATTTCCTGCCGCGCCTGCCCGTGACGCAGCTCTTCGGGGTGATCCCCATGATCAACCCCCTCGACCAATTCATGGAGCTGGCCTACCACATCTTCATCATGGCCACCCAATCGACCAATGTCGAATTGACCAGGCCCATCCAATACGGTACCGCCTTGGTATTGCTGGCCCTGACCTTCACGCTCAACCTGAGCGCGATCCTCTTGCGGATCCGCTTCCGGAGAAAGCTGCGCCGAGCCTAGATGAACACCGCCCCCGCCATCGCGCCCCAGCCCAACAAGATCGAGGTCCAATCGCTCGATTACTTCTACGGCGCCGAGCAGGCCCTGTTCGGCGTCTCGATGGACATTCCTGACAAGCAGGTGACCGCCATCATCGGGCCCTCGGGCTGCGGCAAGTCGACGCTGATCAAGGCGATCAATCGGATCGGCGAGATCTCCAACGACATCCGCATCCACGGCGACGTGCGCTTGGACGGGGCCAGCGTCTATGGGAAGTCGGTCAACCTGGTCGAGCTTCGGCGCCGGGTTGGGATGGTCTTCCAGAAGCCCAACCCCTTTCCGAAGAGCATCCTCGAGAACGTCCTGTTCGGGCCCAAGCTCCACGGCGTCAAGGACCGCGACCGACTCGAGGAGATCGCCGAGACCAGCCTGCACAAGGCTGCCATCTGGAACGAGGTGAAGGACAAGCTGAACAAGAGCGCGATGGAGCTTTCCGGCGGCCAGCAGCAGCGTCTTTGCATCGCCCGCGCCCTGGCGGTCGACCCCGAGGTCCTGCTGATGGACGAGCCCTGCTCGGCCTTGGACCCCATCGGCACCGCCCGCATCGAGGAGACCATCGAGGTCCTGAAGGACCAGTATTGCATCGTGATCGTCACCCACAACATGCAGCAGGCTGCCCGCGTTTCCCAGTCGACGGCCTTCTTCATGAAGGGTAAGATCATCGAGTACGACGAGACCGAGAAAATCTTCACCACGCCCGCGGAGAAATTGACCGAGGACTACATCACCGGGAGGTTCGGGTAATTGGAACACACCAGCAAACAATACGAAGCCGAGCTTCGCGAGCTTAAAGAGAAGCTGCTCTCGATGGGCAGCCGCATCGAAGAGCTGATCAAGGACGCCATGCAGGCCCTGGTCGAGCGGGACACCGAGCTGGCCCAGAAGGTCATCCACGGCGACCACCGCGTCAACCGCCTCGAGATGGAGATCGACGAGCTCTGCCTCAAGCTCCTGGCGCTGCGCCAGCCGACCGCGGTGGACCTGCGCTTCATCACCTTGGGGCTCAAGATCGTCGCCGACCTCGAACGTGTCGGCGACCTGGCCGTCAACATCGCCGAGCGGGCCATCGAGCTCAACCAAGAGCCGCCGCTCAAGCCTTACATCGACCTGCCGAAGATGGCCGCTTCCGTCCAGGAAATGTTGAAAAATGCGCTGGACGCCTTCGTCCAAGAAGACGTTCCCCTGGCCGAGCAGGTGCTGGGGGCCGACGACGCCATCGACGAGGTCAATCATAAGATCTTCGAGGAATTGGTCGATTACATGGGGCGGGACCGGGCGAACATCAAGCGCGCCTGCCGCCTGATGTTCATCAGCCGCTACCTCGAGCGCATCGCCGACCACGCCACCAACGTCGCCGAGATGGTCATTTTTATGGTCCAAGGCCGGGATATCCGGCATCAGTTTTCCGCCGGTCGTTGATTTCCGGGGGGAATTTCTACTTATCCACAATTTTTCTCGTGACAATCATGTGACATTCGTTTAAGGTCAACCCTCATTGGGTGATGGTAGGACAATAGTTTATATAATTATTTCAACTAGTTACGAGTAGATTCCTGCTCGCCCAATAATTTTCCCATTTGTCACCTAGGCAAGGATTGTTTTGGGCGGACCTTCTTCAAGAATTGAAAGGAATCTCGAGACCCAGCGGGGGCCTTATAGCTATGCCTCCGCGGCGAGGCAGGAGTCGTCTCAGCAGGCCCCACGTCCCCCCTCGGCCTCCCCGGCGTCCTCGCCGAGACTATCCGACGCGCAGTCGCTGCAGCGGTCCCTCGTGGGACTTTTGACTCAATCCCAGCCCCAGTCTCCCGCCGCGAGAAATGCGCAGGCCTCCGCCAACGGTTTCAATCCCCTGAGCGCGGCTCGTCAGGCTTTGTCTCAAGCGGCTTCGCCCTTGCGGCCCGCGGCGCCGCTGGCGATCGCAGCTTCGTTCGCGTCGGTTGCCCGGGTCTATACCGTCAAAAAAAGCGGAACCCGCGCCGAGGGGATGACTTTACGAGGCAACACCCGGAAGGCCTCCAAGTCCAGGACGGAACGCCAAGCGTCCCGCAGCGCCCCGCCGGCGGCAAGCCCGCGCCTTTCCTCTCGGTCGCTTTTTCCCCAAAACAGCATCCCTCGGCCCGGTCGCAGCGTCCTGCAAGGCGCGACGGTCTTGGTCAAGGGCTCCGAGGCCCCGGTGACGATTGCAAGCAAGGTCCGGTTGCTCAGCAGCGGCATCGCGGTTTTTTTGGGCAATGCCGTCCGTATGAAGGTCATGACCGTGCCGACCCGCAGCGTATTCTTCAACCCTCGTTTGGCTGTATTAAGCCCTCAGGCTCAGGTCTACATTCGGCAATTGGCGGTCCCGCTCCAATTTCGCCAAGTGTTGGCGCAAATGATGCGCCATGCGGCGTGGCCTTGGCAGGGAATTCGGGGTCTTTTCAACCGCTTGTTTTCCAACCTGCTGCGCGCCAACGGCGCGCCGCCCCGAGGCCGGATGGACCGAGACTTCTTGAACAAGCTCTTGAGGATGCGACTGCGCAAACGGCGGCTTAATAAGATGAACCGAAAGCGGGTGCGCCGTGTCTCCACCAACATCTCCCGCGCTGTCGGCAAGACCAAGACGGCCGATCTGAAAAGTTATTATTGAGGCGGATTCGCCGCAGTGGCGTAAAAAAACCCCTCCCGATTGGGAGGGGTTTTTTTGTTCTAAAGGGATTTGAGGCTAGCGCACCATGTTCTTCAGCTGCTTCCCGGCTTTGAACTTCGGGACGCTGGAGGCCTTGATGTTGATGGGGGCGCCAGTCTGTGGGTTGCGGCCGGTGCGGGCGCGGCGCTTGGACACCATAAAGGTGCCGAAACCGGTGAGTGTGATCTTGTCTTTGCGCTTCAGGCACTTCGCGACGTTGCTGGTCAGCGAATTAATCGCCTTTTCGGCGCTGGCTTTGGAGATGCGGGCCTCTTTGGCCACTTGGTTGATGAGTTCGGCTTTAGTCATAGAACCTCCCATTAGGGTTATTTATTTAACAACCAGCAGGCGTCATCTCTTCTGAAACAACCTGGGGCCGGATCCGGCCTCGAACCACTGCGGACATGGGGTCTGTTCGTTGTTAAATCGGGAGCTGATTATATGACCGACGGGGGAGGGCTTTCTGTACTTAATTTCCCGCTCCCACCGGCCGCTGAGCCAGGCTCACTGCGGCTTAGCGACGGATTCTATCTTAGGCCTCCGCGTTTCGATGTCAACGGCAAATCGCGCCTTCCTCGTTTTTTTCGGGGGTTTTCGCCCGAAATCGGGGCCTCGGCGCGTCATTGACATCGGCCGGTCGAGCCGTTACAAGCTTGAGGCGCGCCTCCATTTGCGCGTGCGGCGCCGCTCGCTGTGAGCCGCCTTCCATCTCCTGCAGGAGCCTTCCATGGTGCGTTCGGCCGAAATCGTCCCCGTCAACATCGAAGACGAGATGCGCGACGCCTATCTCGACTACTCGATGTCCGTCATCATCGGGCGGGCTCTGCCCGACGTGCGCGACGGGCTCAAGCCGGTGCATCGCCGCATCCTTTACGCGATGTTCCGCGAGGGCCTGCTCAGCAACAAGCGCTTCAGCAAGTGCGCCGGCGTCGTCGGCGAGGTCTTGAAGAAATACCATCCGCACGGCGACTCCGCGGTCTACGACTCGCTGGTCCGCATGGCCCAGCCCTGGAACCTGCGCTATCCCTTGATCGACGGACAGGGGAACTTCGGCTCCATCGACGGCGATCCCGCCGCGGCCTACCGTTACACCGAGGCCCGTCTGATGGCGATCGCCGAGGAGATGCTGGCCGACATCGACAAGGAGACCGTCGACTTCATTCCCAACTTCGACAACTCCACCGAAGAGCCGACGGTGCTCCCGACCCGCATCCCCAATCTCTTGATCAACGGTTCCGACGGCATCGCGGTCGGCATGGCGACCAAGATCCCGCCGCATAATTTAAAAGAGATCATCGCGGCCCTGCTGGCCCTGATTGAAAACCCCGAGGTCAAGAACGAAAAATTATACCAGATGGTGCCGGGCCCGGATTTCCCGACCGGCGCCTTCATCTACGGCCGCGACGGTATCAAACAGGCCTACGAGACCGGCCGCGGATTGATCCAAATGCGGGCGCGCGCCAACATCGAGCCCATCGCCAAGGGCGACAAAGAGGCGATCGTCGTCTCCGAACTGCCCTTCCAGGTCAACAAGGCCAAGCTGATCGAGCAGATCGCCCACCTGGTCCGCGACGGCAAGATCGAGGGCATCGGCGACCTGCGCGACGAGTCCGACCGCGAGGGCATGCGCATCGTGATCGAGCTCAAGCGCGGCACGGTGGCGGGGGTCATCCTCAACCAGCTCTACAAGCACACCCCGATGCAGAGTTCCTTCGGCGTGATCCTACTCTCGATCGTACAGGGCCAGCCGCGGGTGCTCAACCTCCGCGACATGCTGCAGCTATTTCTCGACCACCGCAAGGAAGTGGTGACGCGGCGTACGGTCTTCGAGCTGCGCAAGGCGGAGGAGCGCGCGCACATCTTGGAAGGCCTGAAGATCGCCGTCGAGAACATCGACGAGGTCGTCGCCATCATCAAGAAGTCGAAGACCCCGGCCGAGGCCAAGGACGGCCTGATGACGCGCTTCAAATTGAGCGAAGTCCAGGCCCAGGCCATCCTCGACCTGCGCCTGCAGCGCCTGACCGGCCTGGAGCGCGACAAGATCCTTCAGGAGTTCAACGAGATCCAAGACCTGATCAAGCGCCTGAAAGAGATCCTGGCCAGCGAGAAGCTGGTCTTCAAGATCGTCGCCGACGAACTCAGGGAAATCGGCGACAAATACGGCGACGACCGCCGCACCGAGATCATGGCGACCCAGCAGGAGATCAGCGTCGAGGACCTGATCCAGGAAGAGGACATGGTCGTCACGGTCAGCCACAACGGTTACATCAAGCGCAACCCGATCAGCCTGTACCGCGCGCAGCGGCGCGGCGGCCGCGGCAAGACCGGCATGACGACGCGCGACGAGGACTTCGTCGAGGACCTCTTCGTCGCCTCGACGCACAGCTACGTCCTGGTCTTCAGCACCAAGGGCAAGGTCTATTGGCTGAAGGTCCACGAGATCCCGCAGGCGGGCCGCGCCACCAAGGGCAAGGCGATCGTCAACCTGCTCAATTTCGTCCAGGGCGAGAATCTCGCGGCCATCCTCCCGGTGCGCGAGTTCAAGGAAGGCCTCTCGGTCGTGATGTGCACCCGCAACGGCACGGTCAAGAAGACCGATCTGATGGCCTTCAGTCACCCCCGCGCCGGCGGCATCATCGCGCTGGGCATCGAGGAGGGCGACGAGCTGATCGCCGCCTCGCTCAGCGAGGGCAACAAAGACGTCCTGATCGGCACCGCCGAGGGCATGACCATCCGCTTCGAGGACCAGGAGGTCCGCGAGATGGGCCGCACCGCCTACGGCGTCCGCGGCATCAAGCTCGAGGACGGCGACTTCGTCGTCGGCATGGAGGTCGTCAACGACGGCGCCGCCATCCTCACTGTCTCGGCCAACGGGCTGGGCAAGCGCACGCCCACCGACGAATACCGCGTGCAGGGCCGCGGCGGAGTCGGCGTCATCACTATGAAGGTCACCGACAAGACCGGCAAGGTGGTCGCGGTCAAGCAGGTCTCGGACACCGATGAGATCATGCTGATCACCAATTCCGGAAAAATCATCCGTATGCCGGTCAACTCCATCTCCGTCATCGGCCGCAACACCCAAGGCGTGCGGCTGATCAATCTCGAGGAGGGCGAGCAGGTCAGCGCGGTGGCCAAGCTGGCCGAGAGCGAAGAGGACGAGGAGAAAGAGACGGCCTCTTAGGGCGGTTAAGATGTCCCGCGTCAAAATCCTCATTTTCGTCCTGGTAATGGCCGCCATCGCCGCCGGTTTCTATTTCGTCCCCCGCAAGCGACCCTTCGAGTCCTACGCGGGACGCGCCGCCGAGGCCTTCCAGCTCAAAGAATTCGAGCGCAGCATCGAGCTCTACCTCAAGGCCCTCAACCTCTATCCCCAGCACCCCCGCACCGCCGAGGTGCTTTTGACCATCGGGGACATCTATAACTTCTCGCTCGGCAACTCGGAGAAGGCCGGCAAGGCCTACGATATGGTCACGACGCGCTTCCCCAAGACGCCCCAGGCCCGCAAGGCCTTCGCCCACGCCGCCGAGATGTACGAGAAAGGGGAGCAGTTCCAAAACGCCCTGCTTTCCTACCAGGGCATCATCGACCAATTTCCCGACTCGGAGGGCCTGGACCAGGTCCGCCTCAACGTCGCGATGATGGCGGTGAAGCTCAACAAGTACGAGCCGGCCCGGCGCACGCTCATGGGCATCATTGAGCAGAGCCCCGAGACGCCGATCGCGGACCAGGTGCTCTACCAGCTGGGCAACGTCTTCTTCATGGAAGGCTCTTCCAAACACGCGATCGAGGTGCTGCGCGTGGCCTCCGAGAAATACAAGGACAGCCCGCTCTACACCGAGATGCTCTTCACCATGGGCAACGCCTACGAGGAGATCGGCCAGATCGACAACGCGACGAAGATCTACAAGGCGATCCGCTACACCTACCCCAACCCGCGCGTGGTCGAGAACAAGCTCGAGAAGCTGGAGGACCGCCTCAAGCAAACCAAGCAGATGGAGGCGAGGGCGAAGCAGGCGGCTAAGCTGGCCAACCAGGCCCACGGCCTGCACGGCGCGGAATCCCAGCCGGAGACGCGAAAGTCCGGCTTCCGCGGCCGCAAGAAGGATCGCAAGATCGACAAGAGCTTTTTGGAAATGATGGAGGGCGAGCCATGAAAACGAAACTCGGAAGATTCTTCCTGCTGGGATGCCTGATCGCCGCGGCCGCCTGCGGCTCCCAAGAGGGGCTCACCCCGGTCCGCATCCTCGCCCCCGACGGCACCCTGCGCGGGGAGTTCCAGGCGGAGCTCGCCTCGACGCCAGCGCAATTGGCCCAGGGGCTGATGTACCGCCAGGAGCTGGGCCCCGACCGCGGCATGCTGTTCATCTTTCCCGAGGTCACCCAGACCTCCTTCTGGATGAAGAACACCCTGATTCCGCTCGACATGATCTTCATCGGCGTCGACAAGCGGGTCGTCTCCATCGTCGAAAACGCCGCGCCCCAGACTACCACGCCCCGCTCCGCGGAGGGCCCCTTTCAGTATGTGTTGGAGGTGGAGGGTGGGCGATCCGCCGCCCTCGGCCTCCAGCCGGGGGATAAGGTCGAGTTCGAGGCCAGGCCCTGAGAATGGGCATTGTCTGCCCCAGATAAGAGGGAGTAAAATTTCCTAAAAGGTAGGGCATTACTGCCGGGGTTACCTTTCAGACAACGCTCGCAAACATAAGAAACCAGGGGGTAAGTATGAAGATAACCGGTTTTATTACTGTTTTCATGCTGTTGGGTGTGTGCGCCGTGTTGGGGACGGCCTTCGCGCAGACCGAAGAAGAGACCTGCGGCATGGTCGCCGTCGCCTGCGATAAGGACGAGGACGGACTTCCCGACGAATGCTGCCTGATGGAGGATGTGGAAGATGCCACCGCCAGCGACGGCAGCGTCTATCAGGTCATTACCGCGGCGGGTCGGGATAAAGATCCTTGCAAAGGGAGAACCGTGTCCACCGACACCAATAACGATACATTGCCGGATTCTTGCTGCAAGCCTGCACAGAGAACCCCGGACAGAAAAGACGTCTGTCACGGCCAGACGTTTCAAGCCACCGATTCGAGCACGGGCGCGACCGTCTGTTGCACGAGACAGAAGATTTAGTCGTCTCGTTTAGGGTTGCTTTCCGGGGGCGGCGGCCTCGGTCTTCTTCTCGGCCGCCTTAGGATCCGCGGCGGGTGCCGCGGGCTTCGCCTCGACCTGGATGGCCGGCGCATCGGCGCCGCCCGCGGGTGCCGAGGGCTGGGCCGCGGCGGCCGGAGCCGTCGGGGCGCCGAGGGCCTTGAGCGATTCGTCTTTGTACTCCGTGGCCTTGCCCTTGGTGAGGTTGGCCATCAGCTCGTTTTTCACCTGCGAACGCAGCTTGAACTTGATGGTGTTTTGGACCTCCTCATAGGGAGCCACCTGCGCGACTTCGAGGACTTTGACGATGTGGTAGCCGTCCTTGGCGAGGATCGGGTCGCTGATTTCGCCGGCCTTCATGGTGAAGGACTTTTCGATCAATTCGTTCCAACCCAGGCGCTCGGCGCGGCGGTCGCCGCGGCTGATGAGGCCGATCTCGCCCGCGCGCATCTTGGTGCCGCGGTCGTCGGAGTACTCGGTGACGACCACCTCCCAGGCGGCCCCGCCGGCCAGCTTGGCCTTAGCCTCCTGCGCCTTTTTCAGGGCCGCGGCCTCCAGCGCCTTGGTGTCGGGCTGCGCGGGCGGCTTGCCCTTGTCGCCGGGGGCGGGCGGGGTGGGGCTGGTCTTGAGCAAGATGTGCGCGACCTTGACGCGGGAGAATTCTTTTTCCTTGTTTTGCTCGTAGTATTCCTTGGACTTCTTGTCCACGGCGTCGTCGAGGACGGCCTGGGCGTATATCACCCGCTCGTAGAGGGCCGCCTTCTCCTGCACCTCGGGCTTGTCGGGGATGCCGCGGTTCAGGCTTTCTTTGTAGAGCAATTCCTGCTCGAGCAGGCTGTCGATCAGGCGCTTCTTGCCGGCGGGGCTCTTGATTTGGGCGGAGATGTTGGGGTTCACCCGGCTCAAGACCTCGAGATAGCCCTCGTTGATGTCCACGGGGCCGAGCTCGGCCAAGGCCTTGCCCTTGTTGAGGTCGCTTTCGAGGCTTCCGGAACCGGCGGATTTTCCGCCCCCGCAGGCGGCGAGGGAGAGGGCCAAGAGGGAAGTGACGGCGTAACGGCTTGCTTTCATGGGCTTAGACTCCTTTGCGATTTCGGAATGCCTGAGAAACGGCTGAAAGGCAGGGTAGGATTTAAGAAGAATTGAGCCGGAACGTCAATCTTATTCGCCGGATGACGCCGGCGGCGCCCGGGCCCCGGCCGCGCACTTTTCCCGAGACCTCGGTGCGGAAATTCATTATGAAGCCCCATGCGTCGCTTCGCCCTTTGGATGAGCACGGGATTGGGGATCGGCTACATCCCCTTCGCCTCGGGGACCTTCGGGACCCTGTGGGGGGTCTTGCTCTTTTATCTGGGGAGGGACCTTCCCTGGCAACTCACGGCGGGGGCGACCCTGCTCTTCATTTTATTTTCGGTTTATTGCGCCCAGCGGGCGGAGGAGGCCCTCGGCAGCCACGACAGCTCGCGCATCGTCATCGACGAGGTGGCGGGTTACTTGGTGGCCGTGATCGCGATTCCTTTCAGTTGGAGGACGATGCTGCTCGCCTTTCTCCTCTTCCGGCTTTTCGATATCGTCAAACCCTATCCCATCCGGCTCATCGACCGCCGCTGGGGCGGGGGCTGGGGCGTGGTGATGGACGACGTCCTGGCGGGCGTCTTCTCCAACCTGAGCCTTCGGCTTATTATGTGGGTCTGGGGGATCCTATGATCGTCGAGATCCTGGCCACGGGCAACGAGGTGGTCGACGGCGACGTCGTCAACTCCAACGCCAGCTGGCTGGCCCAGCGGATGCGGGAGGTCGGCTTCGAGACGCGTTTCCACAGCGCCGTCCCGGACGAGGAGGGCCTGATCGCGGAGGCCCTGCGCCGCGCCGTAGCCCGCGCCGACATTGTCCTAGTGACCGGAGGCCTGGGCCCCACGGTCGACGACCTGACCCTGGAGGTCGCCGCCAAGGCCTTCAGCCGCCCCCTCGAGGTGCACGAGGAGAGCCTGCGCCGCATCCGCGGATTCTTCGAGCGCCTCGGCCGCAAGATCGGCCCCAATCAGGAAAAGCAGGCCTGGCTGCCGAAAGGCTGCACCCCGTTGCCTAACGACGTGGGCACGGCCCCCGGGGCCTATTGGGTGGAGGGGAGGGCGCACCTCGCCTTCTTCCCCGGCGTGCCCAAGGAGCTGCACGAGATGTTCCGCCGGCATTTCCTGCCGCTCGTCGCGGGCTTCAGCGGGGGAACCGCGCTGGCGCGCAAGACGCTGCACTGCTTCGGCATGCCGGAGGGGCAGCTCGACCAGGACCTGCGCCCCCTGCTCGACGAGCGCCGCGAGCTGGACGGGGTGAAGCTGGGCTTCCGCGTGCGCTTTCCGACGATCGACTTAAGGCTGTGGTGCTCGGATCGGGACCGCGCGACTGCGGAGGCCCGGGTCGCGGCCGCGGCGCAGAAGATCTACGCCAAGGTGGGCGAGGGGATCTTCGGCGAGGACGAGGTCCGCCTCGAGGAGGTCGTCGGGCGTCTTTTGCTCGAGCGCGGCAAGACCCTGGCCACCGCCGAGTCCTGCACGGGCGGGCTCTTGGCCAGCCTGATCACCGACGTACCGGGGGCGAGCCGCTACTTCCTCGAAGGCGTCGTGACCTACTCGAACGCGGCCAAGGTGCGGCAGCTCGGCGTCGCACCGGCGACCCTCGACGCGCACGGCGCGGTCAGCGCCGAGGTCGCCCTCGAGATGGCCCGCGGGATCCGCGCGCGCAGCGGCGCGGACTTCGGCGTGGGGATCACCGGCATCGCGGGGCCGGAGGGCGGCTCGCCGGAGAAGCCGGTCGGCACGGTGCACATCGCGGTCGCCCATCCCGGCGGCGAGTGGGAGCAGCGTTTTCTCTTCCCCTTCGATCGGCTGCGCTTCAAGCAGCTGGCCGCGGCGGCGGCGTTGGATAAGCTGCGTCGGTTAATGAAGTCGATAGGATAAACGGGTAAGTCGTCCAAAGGATGCCCACATGCAGATCGCGCGGACCTTTTATTACTATAGTCATAAATTATGACTAGATTTTTGTAACGGCCTGTATTACATTGGCGCTAATGGAAACCATCGGTTCCGCCAAATTTAAAGAACAGTGCCTGGCCCTGCTGGACAAAGTCGGGCCCGAAGGCATTGTTATCACCAAGCACGGCAAGGCAGTTGCCAAATTGGTACCCATCTCCGCCGAATCCTCGGGGTTGATCGGCAGTCTCAAGGGAAAAATCAAGGTCAAGGGGGACGTCATGTCCACGGGTGCGTCCTGGAATGCTGAATCTTGACACCCATATTCTGATCTTCGCCCTGGAAGGTTCTTTAAGTCTGAAAGAACGAAAGCTCTTGGAAAAGGAAAGCTGGGGAATTTCCGCGATCGTCCTTTGGGAGCTTGCCAAGCTCTCGGAGCTGGGCAGGATCGAGATGGATCTCGAGGATCCAGAAGTCCTCCGAGCCCTTTCCAAGCTTCATGTGTGGCCAATCGATCTTGACGTCTGCCGCACCTTAAAAAAATTGGATTTTAAAAGCGATCCGGCGGACGAGTTAATCGCGGCGACTAGCCTACTGCACAAAGTTCCCCTATTGACTCGAGATCGGAAAATCAAAAGATCCAAGCGGGTTCCTTTGGCTAAGGGGTGAGGCATCGTATTTTCGGTCTCGGTCGGCCGAATTTCGGACGGTACCCTCGCCGGAAATGACGCCAGCCCTTCCCTATTTCCTCATTTGTCTGGCATTAGGATTGCTTCTCTGCTGGCAGAGCCAGGTGGTCACAAACCGTGACCACCTCCGTCGAAAACCCAATTGACAAAGCCCCACGCCGGGCCTAGTCCCATTTAAACCGCAGACCCCATTTCGAGGAGAATGCCCATGTCCCAAGCCCCCACCCCGCAGAACACCGAACGCGAAAAAGCCATCGCCCTCGCCTTGAGCGGCATCGAGAAGCAATTCGGCAAAGGCTCGATCATGCGACTCGGCGAGGTCGAGTTCCAGCCGATGGGCAGCGACCTGGTGATCCCCACCGGTTCGATCTCGCTCGACATCGCGCTGGGGGTCGGCGGCCTGCCGAAGGGGCGCGTCGTCGAGATCTACGGGCCCGAATCCTCGGGTAAAACCACCTTGGCTTTGCAAGTGGTCGCCCAGGCACAGAAGAAGGGCGGCGTCTGCGCGGTGATCGACGCCGAGCACGCCCTCGACGTGCAGTACGCGAAGAAATTGGGCGTCAAGACCGAGGACCTTCTGGTCAGCCAGCCCGACAGCGGCGAGCAGGCCCTCGAGATCGCCGAGTCGCTGGTCCGCAGCAACGCGATCGACGTCATCGTCGTCGACTCGGTGGCGGCCCTGGTGCCCAAGGCCGAGTTGGAGGGCGAGATGGGCGACGCCCAGATGGGCGCCCAGGCACGCCTGATGAGCCAGGCCCTGCGCAAGATGACCGCGCTGATCAACAAGTCCAACACGCTGGTCATCTTCATCAACCAGATACGCATGAAGATCGGCGTGATGTTCGGCAACCCCGAGACCACCACCGGCGGCAACGCCCTCAAATTCTACGCCTCGGTGCGCATGGACATCCGGCGCATCGGCGCGATCAAGGTCGGCGACCAGGCGGTCGGCAACCGCACCCGCGTCAAGATCGTCAAAAACAAGGTGGCGCCGCCCTTCCGCGAGGTCGAGTTCGACATCATGTACGGCGAGGGCGTCTCCCGCGAGGGCGACCTGCTCGACTTGGCCGGCAACAGCGGGCTGATCGACAAGACCGGCTCCTGGTTCAGCTACGGCAAAGAGCGCATCGGCCAGGGCCGGGACAACGCCAAGGAGTTCCTCAAGAGCAATCCCAAGATCACCGACGAGATCGAGCAGAAGCTCCGCGAGCACTACGGCCTGGGCGCCCCGGCCAAGGGCGCCGAGAAGGCGGAGAAGGCCGAGGCCGCGCCCGAGAAGAAGCGGGCCTAAGTCCCGGCTTTGGCGGATTTACGGATGCCGACGTCCTTCGTAAAGGACGTCGGCATTTTTTTTGTAGGGGAGAACACAATCGCCCCTACAAAAATACCCTGTTTTTGAATTTGGCAAATTTTACGGGCCTTGTTAGCCCTCGGGGCGGTTCCTTGGCCTGGGGATAGATTTTGCACCCGGCCGCAGGTATGTTAGGTTCAAACACTATGAAATCCGCCGAAATCCGCGAATCTTTCCTGAAATTCTTCGAAACCAAGGCGCACAAGCGCCTGAAGAGCGCCTCGCTCATCCCCGACCGCGACCCGACCCTCTTTTTCACCAACGCGGGGATGGTACCCTTCAAGAACGTCTTCCTGGGGCAGGAGAACCTCGGCACGCAGCGCGCCACCACCTCGCAGAAGTGCATGCGCGTCTCCGGCAAGCACAACGACCTCGAAAACGTCGGCCGCACCCACCGCCACCACACCTTCTTCGAGATGCTCGGCAATTTCAGCTTCGGCGACTACTTCAAGCGCGATGCCATCGCCTTCGCGTGGGAGTATTTGACCGAGGTGCTCAAGCTCGACAAGGACCGTCTGTGGGTCACGGTGTTCCGCGAGGACGACGAGGCGGAGAAGCTCTGGAAGGAATTGAGCCAGGTCCCCGCCGAGCGCATCCTGCGCCTCGACGAGGCGGACAACTTCTGGAGCATGGGCGAGACCGGCCCCTGCGGCCCCTGCACCGAGATCCACTACGACTTCGACGGCGCGGTCGGGAAGAGCCACGCGGAATTCCTGGCCGGCTCCGAGTCCGGGCGCATCATGGAGATCTGGAACCTGGTCTTCATGCAGTTCGACCGCGGCGCCGACGGCAAGCTGACGCCGCTGCCCAAGCCCAGCGTCGATACCGGCATGGGGTTGGAGCGCCTCTCCTGCGTGGTGCAGGGCGTCTACAGCAATTACGACAGCGACCTCTTCACCCCCCTGCTGGCCAAGATCGCCGAATTGAGCGGAAAAAAATACGGAGCCGACGAAAACACCGACGTCTCGATGCGCGTCGTCGCCGACCACATCCGCGCCACGACCTTCCTGATCGGCGACGGCGTCATGCCCTCCAACGAAGGGCGCGGCTACGTCCTGCGCCGCATCATGCGCCGCGCGATCCGCCACGGCCGCATGCTGGGCCTGCACGAGCCCTTCTTCTTCCAGATCGTCCCGGTCCTGGTGGCCGAGATGGGCGGGATCTATCCGGAGATCGCCGCCAACCGGAAATTCATCGAAGAGGTGATTCGCGCCGAGGAGCTGCGCTTCCTCGAGACCCTCGAGAAGGGGCTGGAAATCCTCGAAAGCGAGATCGCCGCGACGAAGCGGGCGGGCAGAAAGACGCTCTCCGGCGAGGTGGCCTTCAAGCTCTACGACACCTACGGCTTCCCTCTGGATCTCACCGAGACCATCGCGATCGAGTCCGAACTGCTCGTCGACCACGCCGAGTTCGAGCGCCTGATGGAGGGCCAGCGCGACAAGGCGCGGGCGGCCTGGAAGGGCTCGGGCGAGGCGAAGACCGCCGAGGTCCACCAAGAGATGGTGGCGGAAGGGATCGCGACGCACTTCCTCGGCTACCAGACCCTCGACTGCATCTCCAAGATCAGCGCCATCGTGAAGGACGGCCGGCAGGTCGAAGTCGCCGAAACCGGCGACGAGGTCGAGGTGTTTTGCGAGTACAGCCCCTTCTACGCCGAGTCCGGCGGCCAGGTCGGCGACCAGGGTCAGATCATCGCGCCCCAGTCCTTGGGCGAGGTGAAGGACACGCAGAAGCCCGCGGGCGAGCTGATCGCGCACATGACCAAGGTCGTGCAGGGCGCGCTGAAGGTCGGCGACGAGGTTCATCTCAAGGTCAATCCCCTGACGCGGGCTCCGACGCGGCTCAACCACACCGCGACGCACCTGCTGCACGCGGCCCTGCGCAAGGTCCTGGGCGAGCACGTCAAGCAGGCCGGCTCGCTGGTCGCGCCCGAGCGGCTGCGCTTCGACTTCAGCCACTTCCAACCGATGACCCGCGACGAGATCCTCGCCGTCGAGGACCTGGTCAACGAGAAGATCCGCGAGGACCTCGAGGTGCAGAAGAAAGAGATGGCATACGACGAGGCGATGGGCGAGGGGGCGATGGCCCTATTCGGCGAAAAGTACGGCGACCGGGTGCGGGTGCTGAAGATCGAGCACTTCTCCACCGAGCTCTGCGGCGGCACCCACGTCGACCGCACCGGCGAGATCGGGCTCTTCAAGATCGTAGGCGAGTCCTCGGTGGCCGCGGGGGTGCGCCGCATCGAGGCCATCACGGGCGCTGGGGCGCTGCGCTACCTGCGCGACCTGGAGGACAAGTGGAACGGCCTCGCGAGGCGCCTCAAGGCCGCGCCCGACGAGATCCCCGAGCGCATCGAGAGGCAGGCCGAGCTGCTGAAGAAGTACGAGCGCGAGCTGAGCCAACTCAAGGCCAAGCTGGCGAGCGGCGGAGGCGGCGGCGAGGGCGACCTGATGCGGCAGGTTCGGGAGGTGGGCGGCGTGAAGGTCCTGGCCCTACGGCGCGACATCGACGACCTCAAGTCGCTGCGCGACTTCTCCGACCAGGTGAAGAACAAGCTGGGCAGCGGCGTTTCGGTGATCGGCTCGGCGGCGGAGGGCAAGGCGACGCTGATCGTGCGCGTCTCGAAAGACCTCACGCCGCGCTTCGACGCCGGCAAGCTCGCCAAGGAGCTGGCCGCGATGGTCGGCGGCTCCGGCGGCGGCAAGGCCGAGATGGCGCAGGCGGGCGGGCCCAATCTGGAGGGGCTCGACGGGGCCTTGAGCAAGGTTTACGATCTGGTGCAAGGGTGAGGCGGGGGTGATCCGCGCATGCCGCTCCTCGACGTCAAGGGCTTCAATCAATTCCAGGACGAGATCCTCGTCATCGACGTCAATCTCAACGACGAGATCGACCCGAAGGACGAGTTCATCGCGGTGCAGGTGGAGGGGATGAAGCGCGGGGAGCGGATCGACTACCATCATCCGCGCTTCGCGGAGCTTCGACAGCGCTATCTGGCCTTTCTGGAGACGTCGTAGGGGCGATCGGGATTCGCTTCTGCTACGCCGCGCCTTCGGCCAATCGCAAGTACATCTTCGCTCCCTCATGGCCCGGCTCGGCCTTGAGGGTCTTCTTCCACTGCGCCACCGCTTCCTTGGTCTTGCCCGCGGCGTAGAGCGTCACGCCCAGCTGGACGCCGGCGTAATGGTACTTGGGGTTGGCCTTCAGGACGCGTTTGAATTCTTCGATCGCGTCCTTGTGCTTGCCCATCTCGCGCAGGCACACCGCCAATTTGCAGCGGATGTCGAGGAAGGTCGGCCCCAGGTGCAGGGCCTTGCGGTACTCCTCGATCGCCTCTTTGTAAAACCCGATCCCCTCGTAGATGTCGCCGACCTCCGCATGGCGGTTGGCCAGCTTGGCGCGGATGAAGGGGTCCATCTTGCTGCCCTTGTGCTCGCGGGACTTAGCTTGGACCTTGGCGTAGAGGGCGCGGGCCTTCTTGTACTCGCCCAGGTCGTTGTAGAGCACGGCCAAGTTGAGCAGGGCCTCGGTGTACATGGGGTTGATCTTGAGCGCCTTTTCGAAATAGCCGGTCGCGTCGGTGAACTGCCCGGAGTTGTGCGAGATCACCCCGAGCATGTTGTAGACGTCGGCGAAGTAGGGTTTTTTTTGGATCAGCTGAAGGAAGACCTTTTGGGCGTGCTCGTATTGGTGCTGCTGGAAGGCCTTCTTGCCCTCGGAGAACAAGGCGCGGATTTCGTCCATGGCTATCTCCTTCGACGCTAAACTTAGTTGCCGGCCGGGGTCGGAGCCGGGGCGGGAGCCACGCCGACCTTTTTCAATACCTTTTGGGTCTTCTTGCTGTTGGGGAACTTCTCCTGCATCAGCTGCGCCGCGCCCCGGGCCTTTTCCTTTTCGCCCAACTTGTAGAACGCGAGCGCGGTGCGCTCCAGGGCCTCCTCGTCGTAGCCCAGGCCCGGGTACTCCTGCAGCACCTCCAAAAAGCGCGGAATGGCGGCGCGGTATTGGCCGTTCTTGAAATAGAACTTGCCGACGTACATGTCCTTCTTCGCGCCGCGGCCGCGGACCTCGTCGTACTTCGCCTTCGCCATCTCGGCGTAGGGGCTGCCGGGGAAGCGGCGGAAGACCATGGCGAAGTTCTCCTCGGCCTGGTTCATCGAGGAGAGGTCGCGGTCGATGCCCTTGGGCAGCTGCTTTTCGTAGGAGAGGCCGGCGCGGTAGTAGGCGTAGTCGAGCTTCTCGCTGGTGGGATGCAGCCGCGTGAAGAGGTTGTAGGTCTCGGCGGCCAGGACCCAGTCTTTTTTGCGGAAGTAGGCGTCGGCGATGTTCAACTCGGCGTCGAGCGCGTAGGTGCTGTCGGGAAAGCGGCTCTTGAAGATCTCGAGGCACTCGACCGCCTCTTGGAACTTCTTCTTCTCGCTCAGCTTCATGCACTTCTCGATGGCCTGCTCGTCGGTCTCGTCCCCGGAAAACTTGAAGGATTTTTTCTGGCAGGCCCCGGCGGTCAGGACCAAGGCGGGGAACAGGAGCAGGAGGGGCCATTTGCGCATAGGCGCGGATCTTAGGAAGATCGCCGGAATGAAGTCAAGGAAGAGCTGCCGCTTTTCTCGTAGTTTCAGGGGGTTGGCCGATGGCTCCGCCGCGGCGGCGCTACTTGACAGCCCCTCGGGGCAAACTTATTAAAGAAGGAAGGAGTCCAATCCGATGAGCGACGCGGAAGAATTGGAAAATCAAGGATTTAAGGTGAAGGACCGGCGGCGCTTCCACCCGGACGGCAGCCCGGTCGAGGGCTCGGAAGAAGAAGTCCCAGCCGCGGCCGCAAACACCGACCCCGCGGAGGCGGCCCCTAAGCCCTCCGAGCCCCGGGAGGCCCCGAGGCAGGCCGAGTCCTCCGACGAAAGGATGCGCGAGATCCCCGCGGACTTTTCCTCCTTGCTCCTCTCGCTGGCTGCGGGCGCGCACAGCGGGCTGGGCCTGGCGCCCCACCCGATGAGCGGGAAGGTGGAAAAGAACCTGGTCCAGGCCAAGTACAACATCGACCTCCTCGCGATCCTGGAGGCGAAGACGGAGGGGCACCTGACGCCGGAGGAGGCGCAGTTATTGCAAGCCATTCTTTACGACCTGCGAATGCGATTTGTGGAGGCACAGTCATCTTCATGAAAACCGATCGGGACCATCCCTCGTTAGATCCTCGCATGGGAAAGAAATATTCTCTGCGTACCCTATTGCTCACCGCCGTCCTCTCGGCCTTCGTGGGCTTGGGCATCGCCGTCAAGCTCGATTGGTTGCAACCCAGCACCGCCCAAAGCGAATCCGTCTCGGTGCCGCCCCCGGCCTATGCCCCGCCCCGCGGCGCGCCTTCCTCCTTCGCCGACCTGACCAAGCAGGTCCAGGCAGCGGTGGTCAACATCAGCACCTCGAAGACGATGCGCCTGCGGGGGCGCTACCCCAATCCCTTGTACGAGGATTTTTACAACCGTTACTTCCAGGCCAACCCCCAGCGCCGTCAGAACAGCCTGGGTTCGGGATTCATCCTGAACAAGGACGGCTACATCCTCACCAACAACCACGTGGTCAGCGGCGCGGACGAGATCGAAGTGAAGCTCTCCGACGGCCGCAGCCTGGCGGCCCGCATCGTCGGCTCGGATCCCAAGACCGACATCGCCGTCATCAAGATCGACGCCCACGAGAGCCTGCCGACGGTGCCGCTCGGCAATTCCGATTCCCTCGAGATCGGCGATTGGGTCCTGGCGATCGGCAACCCCTTCGGCCTCACCCAGACCGTGACGGCCGGCATCGTCAGCGCGAAGGGCCGGGTGATCGGCGCCGGGCCCTATGACGACTTCATCCAGACCGACGCCTCGATCAACCCGGGCAATTCCGGCGGCCCGCTCTTCAACCTGCGCGGCGAGGTGGTGGGCGTGAACACCGCGGTCGTGGCGGCGGGCCAGGGCTTGGGCTTCGCCATCCCGATCAACATGGCCAAGCAGGTCATCCCGAAGCTGATCAAGGGGCAGAAGGTGGAGCGCGGCTACCTGGGCATCGGCCTGCAGGAGGTCACCCCCGAGTTGGTGCAGGCTATGGGATTGAGCAAGCCGGAGGGCGCCTTGGTCGGCCAAGTCTTCGAGGGCTCGCCCGCGCATCGCGCCGGGATCCAGGCGGGCGACCTGATCCTCAGCATGAACGGCCAACCCATCCAAAAGACCAACGACCTGCCGATCCTGGTCGGGCAGGCCGAGGTGGGTTCCGAGGTGAAGGTCGACGTCCTCCGCCGCGGGGAGCGCAAGAGTTTTCAAGTGAAGATCGCCTCGCAGAGCGAAGTCGGCCAGGTGATCGCCGGCAGCGCCGTCGGCGGCGGCAACAGCAGCTCGATCGGGCTGGCGATCCGCGACGTCAATCCCCTGGAGAGCCAGCGCAACGGCCTGCCGCCGGGGCAGGGCGTGACGGTCACCGACATCGACGAGCGCTCCGCCGCGGCTTTCGTCGGCATTCAGCCCGGCGACGTGATCCTCAAATTCAACGACCAGCCCGTCGTCGGCAGCCAGGATTTCCTGAAGAAGAGCGACGGATTGAAGCGGGGGCAGACGGTGCGCATGCTGGTGAAGCGCGGGCCGATGACGAGCTTTTTCGCGTTTAAGATTTAGGGATTCGCCCCTACCTGCTCTTGAAATACTTCCCCAAGCCCCAGTCGATGACCTTCGGAAAAAGGAAATTCCCCCACACCAAGAAGCGGTTGCTCCAGGAGACAAATTCGTCCCGCTTGCCGCGGGCGTAGGCGCGCGCGAGCTTGCGCGCCACCGCCTCCGGGGGCATCCCCGAACGCTCGGTCGAAAAGGGACGCCAGCCGAAGCTCTTCGCGTTCGCGGTGAAGGGCGTCCGGGTGCGGCCGGGGTAGCTGTTGACGACGCGGACGCCCTCGGGCTTGAGTTCGACGCGCAGCGCCTCGGCGAAGCCGTTTAGCGCCGACTTGGAGGCCGAATAGACGCTCAGCCGCGCGATGGCGCGCCAGGAGACGATGGAGGAGACCAGCAGGAGCGTCGGGCGCGGGGATTTTTTCAACAGGGGCAGGAGGCCGCGGGTCAGCGTCAGGACGCTGAAGAAATTGATCTCGAAGAGCTCGCGGACGTCGACCTCCGCATACTGCTCGAAGGCCCCGTAGAGCCCGACGCCGGCGTTGTGGACGATCCCGTCCAGACGGTCCTGCGCCAGGATTTTCTCGATCAGGGCGGAGACCTGCTCCGGCTGGGAGAGGTCCGCGACGAGGTATTCGCAGGGGAGGTTCGAACCGCGCAACTCCTCGCGGAGCGCGCGAAGCCTGTCCTCGCTGCGCGCGACCAACAGCAGCTCGGCGCCGCGTCCGGCGAATTCGCGGGCCAAGGCCTCGCCGATGCCCATCGAGGCGCCGGTGATCAGGATGCGTTGGCCGCGCAGGGCGTCGTTCATGGGTTTCCGTTAGAATTGGAAGGCGTAGCCCAGGGTGACCTGCACCCCGCGCAGGTCCAGACCGTCGTTGATCATGCCGCGGTATTCCGACGAGACGTTGATCCGGCTCGAGCTGAACTTGTACTCGAGGCCGCCGCCGGCGGTGAAGGTGAAATTGGTGTCGTCGAAGATGGGCGAGCCGAAGTCGTTGAAGTCGAGGTGGTAGAAGCCGACCGTCCCGATGAAGAAGGGGCGGAACTTGGTGCGGATCGGGGTGATCTTGAGACCGCCCTCCAGCATGAAGAAGAAGGTCGTGGCGTTGAAAAAGCCTTCCGTGCTGCCGATGGCCTGGGAGAGGCGCATCAGGGGCTGGACGATGCCGCGGAAATTGTAGCCGCCGTAGACCGAGCCGTAATACTGCAGGTCCATGAAGTTGCCGCTGGTGCCCACGAAGAAGAGCACGCCCTGGTCGCTGCCGATGAACCAGCCGTCCTCGTCCTGCTCGCTTAGGTCGATGCTGGCCGGGTAGGAGGGGTTGGCCCCGCCGGTGTCCTGGGGGACCTCTTGGCCCTGGCCGAAGGCGGGGAGCCCCGCCGCGACCAGCGAACAAATTCCTAAAATCATTAATAAATTTTTCATGGGACCCTCGCTTTGACCGTGCCCGAGGGCCTTTTTTGGCACCCCGCGCCCGCGAAGTCCATGAAAATAATAGGGGTTATGAAGGGCTACAGCCCCTCGGTCCCGGTGCGGATGGTGTAGGCGCTCTCGACCGGGGTGATGAAGATCTTGCCGTCGCCGATCTTGCCGGTGAAGGCGGCCTCGCGCAGCACTTGGACCAGCTTTTTCTCCTCGCCGTCGTCCACGACGATCATCAGGCAGGTCTTGTAGAGCTCGAGGTAATGGACTCCGCCCTTTTGGACGCCCTTCTGCTTGCCGCGGCCGATCACCTCCCAGCGGGTGTAGGAGACGAAGCCGTGCTTTTCAAGGGCGTGGATGACCTTTTCTTCTTGGTCGCCGCGGATCACGGCGCGGACCATCTTCATGTGATTCTCCTTCGACGGGCAGCACGAAGATGCGGCCATCGCCGAACTGCCGGGTGCGGTTTTTCTCGATGATCTTCCGGACGATCTTGGGGGCGTCCTTCGCCTCGACCAGGGCCGAGAGCTTTGCCTTGCGCAGATAAGGCGAGGTCTGGCTCTTCCAGCGCCCGAACCAGCCGCGGAACAGCCGCTGTCCCATCTCCTTGCCGCGCCCGAAGACGGACTGCCTCGCGACGTAGAGGGCCCCGTGGGAGAGCAGGATCTCCTCGGTGTCCAGGGCCCGCTCCGGGCGGACGATCGCCACGATCTCTTTAAGCGGCATGGGGCGCCTTTTCCCTCAGGCAATAGTGCAGCAGGCGCGGGGCCAGCCCGCGGCCTTCGCTCCAACGCCCCAGACGCCGGCCGAGCCGCATCAGGTAGAGCGAGAGGCTTAGGTATCGCGGGTATTTTTTCGCAGGACTTCTCATGTCCTTTCGGAATATCAAGATCCGTGCCAATAAAATTTAGGCTTAGGCCTTCCTAAAAGGCGTTTGAGCCGGGGTGGCCGCCTCCTTTTTCGGCCGCTGAACAAAGCTTAGGCAGGTGAACATGAGAAACGGATTTCGGTTCCTTATCGCGTTGGCGGCCCTCGGCCTCTTCCCCGCCGGGGCCGGCGCCCAAGGCGCGGCGGCCCTGGCCGACCGCGTCCAGAAGACCTACGAGCAGGCCGGAGACTTGAGCATCGACTTCATCCAAAAGACCTACGTCGCGGTCTTGGAGAAAGAGGTGAACAAGAAGGGCCGGGCCCTCTTCAAGAAGCCCGGCAAGCTGGCGATCCGTTACGAAGGGGCCCGCGGCCGCAATTACCTGGGCGACGGCAAGAGCCTCTGGATTTTCGAGACGGGAGATCCCCAGGTCGAGAAGCTCGCCTTGGACGAGGAGAGCCTCCCCGCCGAGGCCCTGAGCTTCTTGGGCGGCTTGGGCAACCTCAAACGGGATTTCGCGGTGGAGGAGGTCGATCCAAAGAAGTGGCAAACCCTGAAACGGGAGAAGGGCGACCTGCAGTGGTTAGAATTGACACCGCTGCAAAAACGTTCCAGCCTCCAGTGGCTGGTGATGGGCTTCGACCCCGCGACCGCCTATGCCCGCGAGGTCTTCCTCTTCACCGATTCCGGAAATTTGAGCCACTACGTCTTCGACAAGGTGGCATTGAATCAGGGGCTCGGCGACGAGCTCTTCGTCTATAAGAAAAAATAAGCGAGGTTCCCATGCCGTCCTTCGACGCGGTCAGCGAGGTCGACCACCAAGAGGTCGACAACGCCGTCAACCAGGCCACCAAAGAGATCCAGCAGCGCTACGACTTCAAGGGCACGAAGACCGAGATCAAGCTCGACAAGAACAACATCCACGTCGTCAGCGACAACGAGACCAAGATGAAGGCCGTGATCGAGATCCTCCAGACCAAGGCGATGCGGCGCGGGATCGACATCAAGTCGCTGTCGGTGGGCAAGATCGAGCCGGCCGGCGGCCAGCTGGTCAAGTGCGACGTCAAGGTCCTCGAGGGCATCGAAACCGAGAAGGCCAAGAAGATCACCGCGGCGATCAAGGACAGCAAGCTCAAGGTTCAGGCCCAGATCCAGGACAACCAGGTGAGGGTCACCGGCAAGAAGCGCGACGACCTGCAGGAGGCCATCGCCCTGCTTAAAGGCCAGGACTTCGGGATTCCCCTGCAATTCAAGAACTTTCGCGATTAGCCCCCCGCCGGTCCTTCCCGGCCCGGGCGCAACTTTGCGCCGTTCCCTCCGAAAACCCCTTGTTATTTATAGAGCTTCCGCATTAGGCCCGCCCGGGCCTTTAACAGGCTGTTGAAAAATCACCGGTGTCTGGAGTCGGATTTACTCCGGCGGGAATAAAACCAGTTTTTCAACAGCCTCATTAGGGTTGGGAAATTCATGACCGCTCGCATCGACAGGGCTTGGTTCTCTCGCTTGGACGCGCCCGCGCGCGCCGAGCTGGAATCGTTGTCGCGCGAGAGCGACGCGGGCTTGTTCGATGAGTCGCTGCTCGCCTTCGCGGCGCGCCAAGAGCGGGCGGAGCGCCCGGAAATCGCCGCCCGCGTCTACGCCGATCTCGCCCAAACCGCAGAATCGCCGCAACATCGCGAGCGGGCCCAAAGAAACCTCGACGCCTTGGAGGGCCGCGGCCCCTTCGGCGCCCGCGCCGAGATTTTGCTGCGCGGCTTGGCGCGGCAGGGCAGCGATCCGGTCCTGATCGGCTCGATGCTGGCGGCCGGGACGGTGTTTCGCATGACGCGCCTCGCGACGCTCGGCCGCCTCGCGGCGAGTCCGACGACCAATGTCTTGACGCGCGGCTTCGGGGCGAGGGCGGTGGCCGGAGTGGCGGGCTTCGCGCTGGAGGCGCCGGCCTTCACCCTGGCGGGGCGCTTAGGGAACGCGGCCTTGGGAAGAGATTTGGAAGGAAGCTCCCCGTCTTTGGCTAGGGAGCTGGCGTCGAGCTATCTCGTGCTCGGCGGCATGAAGCTGGCGGGGTGGGCCAGCACAGCGTTGTATCGAAGAATGGCCGGTCCCGTAGGGGCGAACCTTGTGTTCGCCCTCCCCGCACGGGGGCGAACACAAGGTTCGCCCCTACAAGTGCTGTTTCAACAAGGGGGCATGCTCTCCGGCATCCTGCTCGGTCACTCCCTGGAAGAACGCCTCGGCCTGCGCCCGCGCCAAAGCGGCACCCACACCTTGATCGACTCCCTCGCCATGCTGTTGCACGGACACGTCGCCGGCCGCCTGGGCGGGGCTCTCCTGGGTCCGGGTTTCCGGAGCTGGGAACGCGGCCTGGACTTCCAGGCCGAGGCCTTGGCGCAGGCCCCCCGTCGCGCCCCAGGCCTCGCCCCACAGCGCGCCCTGGCCCTGCCCGGAGGGGGCGAGGTCTCGCTCCCCAACGCGGTCTTCATGAGCTCCCACGAATTCGATCCCAAGCTGACGCTGCCGGGCGCCGGCGCGCCTCGCGCGGCGGAGACGGAAGCGATGGCGCCGGAGGCGCGGCCCGATCCCCTCGCGCCCCTGCGCGCCCCGCGCATCCTGCGCACCCGAGCAGCGAACCCCTTAGGGGACGGCCCGCGCCTGTGGAGCTACGAATTGTTGCTGGAGCCGCTGGAGAATCTCCTGCGCCCCGGCGTGGAACGGGTCGTCGCGACCCGCGACGGCCGCGAGATCCGGCTGCGCCTGGACGAGGCCTATCGGACCGCGGAACAGAACGACTTCTACAATCCGGGCGTGCCCGCCTATGAATTTGAGATCCTCGAAGGCCCGCATCGCGGCCGCCTGACGGTGTATCTCGAGCCTGACCGGGTTCATTTGTTCTCCATCCGGACGCAAGAGCCCGGCATGGAAGGCCGCGAGATGCTGCCGGGCGTCGGGACCATCCTCATCGACTGGCTCGCGACCCAGGCGGCGCAGCGCGGACAGCTGTTCTCCGTCCTCGGCATCACCGAGCCGCGCATCTTCCATATCCTGAACCGGAATTCTCTCTTCCAACCCGGCACCGCGTGGGTCGAGGCGGCGCGATTCAAGAGGCCGTACGGCCATCGGGTGGTCGAGATAGGCAGGCTGGGTGACGGGGCCTTTCTCTACCGGCATCACAGCAAGGGCTTCTACAACGCCTGGGGACAGCCGCATCCGGAGCTGCTGCCGCCGACGCTGCGCTCCGCCGTCGCTGCCCGCGAGGGGGAGCACCCCTACGAGATCCAGGTCGACCCGCTGCGGGACTTTCTGCGCCTCGGCCACGAGGCCGTGATCGCGCGCCGCGAGGGTCGAGAGATCCGCGCCAGGGTGACGGCCAGCCGTCCCGCGGGCCCCGAGGACCGCTTTATGCCCGCCGGGATGCCTTTCCTGGAGTTCGAGCTCCGGGAAGGCGGCGAGCGCGGCCTCTTGCAGATGTACGTCGAGCCCGGCCGCCTCATCCCGGCGAACCTCCTGACCCAGGAAGGCGCGTATCGCCTGCCCGTGGGGGCCGGGACGATTGTCTTGGATTGGCTCTACACCCAGGCCGCCCTCCACGGAATGGAGATCCAACACCTCAACGTCAAGAACCCCCAGATCGTCCGCATTTTGTCCCGCCGCGGCTTCATGGTCCCCGAATCCGCGCGCGTCGAGGCGGGATATTGGGACTATGTTTATAGCACTTTCGAGCCGGAGGGCTCGCTCCCCTACCGGGAAGAGGCCCTCCTGCAACACTTCGCCCCCCGCCTCTTCTCGCTGTCGCCGATCCTGCAGATCCAGGGCCGCCCCAACCCGGAACTGATCCCGCCGGCCCTCAGGCCGGAAGCGAAGGACTGAGCCCAGCCCTTTCGAAGCAACTTTTGGCCCATCGCGGCGAAAAGGCGCGGTCAGCTCCTATGCTAAGTCTATTTCCCCAACGACCCGCCGCCGGCGCATGGCACCGCCCGGAGAGCCGCGGGGCCGCGAATTTTGCGGCCGCCGAGGTCCTGGCGCGCCCCCTCGCCTTGGCGCGGGGGACGGCTCGGGAGGAATTGCGGGCCCTGGGACGGGAGAGCGATCCGGCCCTGTTCTTCGAGGGCCTGTTGGGCTGCGCGGCGCGGCGGCAGGCGGCGGGGGATTTGGCGCTGGCGGTGGAATTGTATGCGACCGTCGCGCGGCACGCCGCCGCGGGGGCGGGACCTGTTCAGGCCCTGGGGATTCGCGCGCAAGCATCCCTCGACGCGATCCTCGGCCGCGGCGCCTCCGGTCCCCGCGCCGAATTTCTCCTTCGTCATTTCGCCGAACAGGCCTCCGACCCCGCGGCCATCTTCGCGATGGGCGCGGCGGGCGCGGTTTTCCGCCTGACCCGCGTCGCGGCCTTGGGACGCCTCGCGGTCTCCCCCGGCGCGAATCTCTTCACCCGCGGATTCGGGGCGCGGGCGACGGCCTCGCTCGCCGGCTTCGCCCTCGAGGCGCCGGCCTTCACCCTGGCCGGTCGCGCGGCGAATGCGGCCTTGGGGCGGCCTCAGGATTGGGGCGGCGAGGCCTTGGCCCGCGAGTTCGCCTCCAGCTATTTGGTGTTGGGCGGATTGAAATTGGCGGGGTGGGGGAGCGGCGCGGCGTATCGCGGCTTGGCCGGCCCCGCAGGGGCCGCGCGGCCCCTGCGGGCCTTGTTCCAGCAAGGCGGGATGCTCTCCGGCATCGTCCTCGGTCACTCGCTGGAAGAGCGCCTAGGGCTTCGTTCCCCTGTCGACGGGGCGACCACCCTCGTCGATTCCTTGGCCATGCTTTTGCAATTCAACGTCGCGGGCAACTTGACCCGCCAGGCCTTCGGCCCGCGCTTCGCGACCTGGGAACGGGGCCTCGACCTGCGGGCCGAGACGCTGGCGCGCGCGCTTCCTCCGCGATTTTCCGGTCCCGGCTTCGGAGCGCCCGAGCTCGCCTGGGCCGGGTCGGCTCCGGATGCCCTGTCGCGGGGGCCGCGGCCCGAGATCCTTTCGCCGCACCTCGCGGCCATGGAGATGCACGGCGAAAGCGGCGGCAGCGGCCCGCCGTCCGTCCGCCTGCCGCGGATGGGGATTCGCCGCCCGCTCGACAATCCGAGCGCCGAACGCCTGAATCGCCGGGAGGCCGAACGCCAGCTGCGCGCCCTGGTCCCGCGCGGCTTCGTCGAGGCCGCCGACCTCGAGCGTCCGGGCTTCGTCTCCCGCCTGCTGACCTGTTTCGGCGTGACCGACCACGCCTTCGACCAAGGCGCCTTCCGCAGGGGCTTCGAGATCGCTCGCGCCCACCCCGAGCGGGTGGCGCGCCTCGCCTTCGACGTCGACGAGGTCTACCTGCACTGGGCCTTTTCCCCCGCCGACCTGTTCCGCGGCACCCTGGAGCGCGGGGTCGAGGCGATGTACCGCCACACTGAGCCGAGCCTGCTGGAATACCCGAGCTTCGAGACCTCGGCCGGCGTGAAATTGAATTTCTTCGAGCGGCTGTGGTTTAACGGTATCCAACGGCTTTTCCCGGGCCGCTTGCGCCAGCACATTCAATTCCATCCCGGCGTCCGCGCCTTCCAGCTGGGGCTCAGGCTCGGCCAGGACAAGAACCTGATCATGGCGACCACCGGCCCCGCGGGCCGCATCCTGCGCCTGGCCAATGAGGACCCGGCGATGAAGATGATCTATTTCGGGAAAGGACCCGCCGAGCCGGTGACCATCGCCGAGGTGCGGGAGGGCCTGAACATCTACACCCGCGAGGACCTGGTCCTGGCCATGCGCGAGGCCGCGGGCGGGGAGATCCGCTATCCCGAAAATCCCCAGGTCGAGAGCTATCTCGCCAAGATCCGCGAGTTCCCCGGCAACGGCGTGAAGCTGAAGCACCCCGCGATCGCGCTCCTGCGCGGCAAGCGGCCTTTCGACACCCTGGTCGACGACAGCGCCTCCACCTTCGCGATGCTGGGCGGTATGGACGGTTTCGCGGTCTTGCAGCCCCCCTCGGCCCGCCCCAGCCGCACCCTCAATTTCACCTTTCTCTCGCCCGATCTTTACCTGGACCGCATGGCCAACGGCTACGTCCACGAGCTGGGCGAGGTCCTGGCCGCCGCGACGCGCCCCGCCTCGCGCCGGCTGGACTCGGGTGTCACCGCGCCCGAGAATTATCCCTTGCAGCGTTTCGCGATCGAGATCCCCTGGGACAAGTTCGGGGCGGAATTCGTCGCTCCCAACCGCGAGCTGCGGGTCCTGGGCCGCCGGCTCGCACGGGCCCTGCCCGCGGCGGATCCGGCCGCCGGCGAGCGGACCCCGCTGTCGCTCAGCGAGGCCCAGCTCCATCGCCTCGCCGAGCGATTGCACCGCGAGTTCGAGCTGATCCTGGACGAACGGCCCGGGACGGTTTCGGTGGAGGCCGCCCATACCGCGATGCTGCGGGACCTGGCGCAGAGCTCGCCGGAAGACTTTCAGGCGATGCTGGATCGCTATTTCACCGCCCGCGAGCAATCCCTCCTGCCGCAGGCTGCGCGCCCCTTGGCCGAGCGGCAATCCCCGTATTTTGCCCGGCTCACGGCCGTCTTGGCGGCGAAAAAGGCGGTCTGCCAGCTCTTGGGCCTCGATCCCGCCCAACACTCCCGGGAAGTCCTGGTCCGCCACGGCCGCGCGGTCTTAAGCGGAGAGGCCGCCCGGCGCCACGGCGCCAACCACATGATGACGGGCTACGCTGACGGCGGCGAGGTCGGCGTGGGCGTAGCCTTCTCCGAACCCGGCGTCTGGAGCAGCGGCTTGGCGAGCTTCGGCCTGGGCCTCGCCGGCGACCGGTCCCGCGCCACGCCGCCCGCGCAGCTCGCCCTGGCGCATGCGGCCCACAAGGCCACGCTTGCGACCCATGATATTCAGCGGTTCAATCATCACCGTCTGGAAGAAATCCGGCGCGGCCCCGGCGGGGAATACCTTCTCACCGGACGCACCCTGCAGGCGGCCCGCGAGCTGCGCGGCGACGCGGGGAGCCTCGAGCCCCTCGCCGTCCACGCCCTGGACTTCCGCATCGGCGACGCCACGGTGGCCTTGGTCGCGGTGCCCAGCTTGGATAGGAGACGCGAGAGCCGCGAGCGTCTCGTGCCCTTCGGGGTCGGCGAGAGCCCGGCGACGCGGCCAGCGGAACCGGAGGCAGTTTATCTTTCCGGCGCTGACGGTCGTTTTTCGTTGCCGCGCGACCGCATGAGCGTCGCGATCCTGGGGGACGTGAGCGGGACCCGCGCCGTCGAGCTCGCCCGCCAGGGGCATTTCCCCCTCAGCATCGAGCGCAACCCCGAGATACTCGAGATGATGGAGCGCCTCTTTGAAACGGAGGACGCCGAATCCACCCGGAACGACGCGCGGAGCCGGCCCCTGAGCGGGGAATTCGTCTTGGGCGATTGGTACGAGACCTCCGTCCGGGCCGACCGGGTCGAGGCCTATTTTCCCCTGCACATTGGGGACCTCCCGCGCCCCGAGGACCCCGCCCGCCCCGCGGCCGTGGCCGAATTCCTGGATCGGGCCTTGCTGTCCAAAATCGTTCCCGGCGGCGGGGCCTATGTCGTGTCCGAATACGCGCCCTTCATCCAGGACTTGGAGAATCTGGTGCGGACCCGTCCCGACCTCGAGCTGGTGAGCGCCGAGTATCATCACCGGGACGTCCCGATCGTGGCCGGCTATTCCGTCTCCAGCCCCTTCCGGGATAATTCCTGGCTGGTCTTTCGCCGCAAACCGGGAAATTTTTAGCTTTTTCCCCAAGTATTTCCCCATTGTCCGAGGTCGAGGAAGGATGCTAGATCCCCCCTTCCGTTGCCATGCATACTAGCCAAGAAAAAAAAGTCTGCCTCATCTCGCTGGGCTGCCCGAAGAACCTGGTCGACGCCGAGATGATGTTGGGCGGCCTCAAGCAGGACGGTTTTTCCTTCACCTCGCGGCCCGAGGAGGCCGAGGTCATCGTCGTCAATACCTGCGGCTTCGTGGCCGACTCCAAGAAGGAGTCCATCGAGCAGATCTTCGAGGCCGCGCGCCACAAGCAGACCGGCCGCTGCGAGGTGCTGGTCGCCTCGGGCTGCCTGACCCAGCGCTACAGCTCGGAGCTCGCCAAGGAGATGCCGGAGGTGGATCTCTTTGTGGGATTGAGCGAGTTCGACAAGCTGGCCGCGATGCTCCGCGAAAAGTTCTCCGCGCCGAAGAAGTTCCGCCGCGTCCGGGTGGGCGAGCGCCTGCTTCCCGAAGAGGCCGCGGCGAAACGCCTGTCCGATTTTTCCCCCGCGCGCCAGATTCTGCCCGACCCCGATCTGCCGCGCGTGCTCGCGACGCCCGGCCACTTCAGCTACCTGAAAATCTCCGAGGGCTGCTCCCACCGCTGCTCCTTCTGCGTCATCCCGCAGATCCGCGGCGACCTGAAGAGCCGGCCGATCGATTCCATCGCTCGCGAGGTTCGCGAGTTGGTGGGGAGCGGCGTCAAGGAGTTCAACCTCATCGCCCAAGACTTGAACGAATACGGCAAGGACCTCCGCGACGGCAGCAATCTGGCCGAGCTGCTCCGGCGGCTCGACGCGGTCGAGGGGGATTTCTGGCTGCGGCCGCTCTACATGTACCCGCTCGAGTTCGGCGACGTCCTGATCGACGCGATGCGGGAGTCGAGGCACCTGGTGCCTTACGTCGACATGCCGCTGCAGCACATCAGCGAGCGGGTCCTGCGCTCGATGAAGCGCGGCTCCCCGTCGCGCTATGTGCGGCAGGTGCTGGAGCGGCTGAAGGCGGCTATTCCCGGCATCGCCCTGCGCAGCACCTTCATCGTCGGCTATCCCGGCGAGACGGACGCGGAGTTCGAGGAGCTCTACCGGTTTGTGGAAGAGATCGAATTCGACCGCGTCGGGGTCTTCCAGTACTCGCGGGAGGAGGGGACCGGCGCCGCTTCGCTCCCCGACCAGGTCTCGGCGGCCCTCAAGCGCGAGCGCTTCGAGCGGCTGATGGAGCTCCAGCAGGGGATCTCGCTCAAAAAGAACCGCGCCTTGGTCGGCCGCACCCTGCGCGTGCTCTGCGAGGGACCCTCCGAGGAGAGCGAGCTCGTCTACCAGGGCCGGCTTTCGACCCAGGCCCCGGAGATCGACGGCGTCACCTACCTCTCGGGCGACGGGGCCCATCCGGGAAAATTCCTCGAGGTGCGCGTCACCGAGGCCCACGAATACGACCTCGTCGCCGAGGTGCTGTCGGTCGGCTGAGCGTCCGCGCCCCGAATTACTCCCTTTGCTTTTGGCCCCCGTCCAGGCAAGCTGGAAGGGAATGGATTGGCTCCCCGATACCATCCGCCGCGTTTCCCTGCCTTCGGCCGTCTTCTTCACCCTCTTCGCCTGGAACGGCCTCGCCTACCTCGGCTTCGCGCGCATCCTGCCGCTGAAGACCCAACAGCGGCTGCGCTTCTTCCTGTTCGGGCTCATCTCGCTCAGCCTCGCGGTCTATTCCATCGCCACCTTCGAGCTCTACTCGGCGACCGACCTGAGGATGAGCCTGTTCTGCAACCAGCTGCAGCTCGCGGCCATGGTGCCGACCTTCATCTTCTTCGTCATGTTCACCGCCACCTATCTGGACCTGCCGAGCTTCTACTTTTCCAAATTCGTCCCGATCGCCACGCTGGCCTTCGTACCCTTCCTGTTTTGGGACGGAAAATTCTTCCAGCCCGTGTTGGAATATCGGACCTTCGCCTTCCTGGGCTACACCACCCGCGTCAGCGAGGCGCGACTGGGGCCCGGGTATTTTCTCTTCCTGGCCTGGGCCCTCCCGCACGTCTTCTTCCTGGGCTGGCGCTGGTTCCGGCATTACCGCGAAAATTTTCGGGGCTGGGCCCTGCCGGCGGGGGTGGCGCTCTTCTTGCTGAGCGTCGTCAACGACATCCTGGTCGCCATGGAGGTCTACCGGTTTTTCTACACCATCGAGATGGGCTTCGCCGCCCTGGTTCTGACGATGGCCTTCCAGCTCTTCAAGTTCTACGTCGCGACCACGCGCGAGCTGGAGGCGAGGACCCGCGAGGTCGCGGCGCTCAACGAGGAGATGCAATTCCTGGTCGGCGCCATCTCCCACGACCTGAAGGCTCCGTTGATCTCGATCCGCGGCTTCAGCGAGTTGCTGCGGGAGGGCAGGGGAGAGGCGCCGGAGAAGCGCGCGGATTTCCTCCACCGCATCGAGGCCAACGCCGCGCAGATGCTGGAGTGGATCGACGACTTGATTCACTTCATGAAGGTGGGATGGGTGCTGGGCGAGAGCGAGGCGGTGGATTTGGTCAAGACGGCCGCGGAGGTGGACGGATTGCTGCAGCCCGCCCGCGAGTCGCGACGCGTCTCGGTGCGATGGCCCGCTTCCTGGCCCCCGTTGACTTCTTCGGCCAAGGGCGTCAAACAAATCCTACTCAACCTCCTGCAGAATGCCGTAAAATTTTCCCCGGAAGGCGGCGCGGTCCGGGTGGAGTGCTTCCGCGACCGCGAGGCGATCCAATTGTGGGTCGAGGACCGCGGCGGCGGGGTGCCGCCGGAGCTGCGGGAGAAGATCTTTCAACCCTTCTTCCGGCATCACGGCGAAGTACCCGGCTTTGGCATGGGTCTGGCCATCGTTCGGAAGACGGCGGAGAAACTCGGAGGAAAAGTCTGGCTGGATGCGACTTACGAGGGGGGCGCCCGGTTCTGCGTCTATCTCCCGGACCGGGGGCCGGAGCGCGAGGTGTGAGGCATGGCCGTATACCGGCAAGAGCTCGACAACATGGTGCAATGGGACGGGAGGCGTCGGCCCTTCTACGAGGTCTATTACATGAAGCTCGTCGCCCCCGAGGTCCAGCGCGCCTTTTGGCTGCGCTACACCCTGCTCGCGCCGCGGCGCGACTTGGGGCCGCCCTCCGCATCGGTGTGGGCGGTGGCCTTCGATCTGCTGAAGCCCGGCGCGCCGATCGCCGCCAAGGAGACTTGGACGGCCGAGCAGGCGGTGATCGACCGGGACATCTTTTTTTTCCAGGTGGGAGAGAGCTCGGTCTACAACAACGGCGCCCGCGGCCGCGCGGCCTCGGGCGGCCATGAGCTGCGCTGGGACCTGCAGTTTCAGCCGAATGAGGCCAGCGAGCGGATCTACCCCGCCTCCTTCTACCACCTGCCGGTTCCGAAGACGAAGTTCCTCTCGCCCAATTGGTCGGTGCGGGTGAGCGGCGAGGTGAGCGTCGACGGCAAGACGTTCCGCGTCGAGCGCGCTCCGGGCTGTCAGGCCCATCTCTGGGGGACAAGCCACGCCGAGCGCTGGGCCTGGAGCCACTGCAACCATTTCCACGAGGATTCCGGAGCGGTCTTCGAGGCCCTGACGGGTCAGCTGCGGGTCGGCAAGAGGCTGTTGCGCCCGCTGACCGCGATTACGCTGCGCTTGGGAGACGGCCGGACGCTGCGTTTTAACCGGATCAGCCAGCTGCTTTGTAACGAGAGCCGCTACGACTTCTCGGCCTGGGACTTGGGCGGGCGGCGCGGGCACTACCGAATCGAGGCGCGGCTGCTCAACCGCCCCGCCGAGATGGCGGGCGTGACCTACACCGACCCCGACGGCTCCAAGCTCTACTGCTACCACAACGAGGGCGCGGATTTATCGGTGAAGCTCTTCGAGACGGGACGGAAGGGGGACAAGCTTTTGTGCGCCCTCAATGCCCAGCGCGTCGCCGCCTTCGAGGTGGTCGAGCGGGCGCCGGCGCCGGAGCTGGCTTTGCATCTCTAAGAGGCTGTTGAAAAACGGATTTATTCCCGCCGGAGTGAATCCGGCTCCATACACCGCCCAAAAATCCTTCGGATTTTCTGGGCCCAACCACCGGTGGTTTTTCAACAGCCTGCTAAAAAACAACTTTTCCTTCTCGCACCATTCTAAATAGTTATGTTAGAATGGTTCCAATGCTAATAAAACGCAGTATTTATAATAACTTAGAGAAGAACCTTTTCGAAAGAAATATCCTGATCCTGCTCGGGGCGCGGCAAGTCGGCAAATCGACTTTGATGGAGCAGCTGCGGCTTGCCGCTCGCGAACGGGGGCACTCTGCCGTTTTTTATAATCTGGAGCTTTCCTCCGATCTTGAGAAGTTTGCCGGCAACGCAAAGGAAATCTTCGCCTTGCTCACTTCGGGGCCGGAATTCATTTTTATCGACGAATTTCATTATTTGGAAAATGCCTCTAAGATTTTTAAAAGCGTATTTGACAGCAAGAAAAAAGTAAAAATAGTCGCTTCCGGCTCTTCTTCCCTGGAAATTCACAAGCATCTAAAAGAAAGCCTCGCGGGGCGCTTCCGGAAAGCGACGATATTTCCGCTTTCTTGGGAGGAAAGCCGGCAGATCCCAGCCTTCAAGCTTGAGGACTATTTACAATGGGGAGGCATGCCGGGTTTGATGCACCTTGAGACGGCCGAGGAAAAGATCGAACTGTTGGAAAATATCGTCAGCACCTATCTCACGAAGGACATTAAGGCGTTGATTCAAGAAGAGAACGTTCGCGCGTTTAATTCACTGCTTTATTTGCTGGCACAGAATCAAGGTTCGCTCATCACCCATTCCGGTTTGTCCCGCGAGATCGGGTTGTCCGAACCGACCCTGGTACGGCATTTGGAAATCATGTCCCAAACCTATGTGTGCTTTCCTCTTCTCAGTTATTCTCAAAATCTCGCTAATGAGCTGAAAAAATCCCGCAAATATTATCTTTTCGATTTGGGCATTCGCAATCAATTGCTCAAAGATTTTCGCGCGCCGCAAGATCGCGATGACAAAGGCGTCGTTTACGAAAGCTTCGTCTTGCAACAAATTATCCCACAATTAAAGCCCAATATGGAGATTCGGTTTTGGAGAACCAAAAAGGGCGAAGAGGTTGATTTCATCATAGTCAAAAACCGCGTGCCGGTGCCGATCGAGGCGAAATCCTCGCTCAAAGATTTTTTGATCCCGGGAGGAATGAGGCATTTTCTAAAAAAATATCCTAAGGCGCCGTTCGGCATCGTTTTTTCCGAGGAACTCGAAGGAGAATCGACTTTCGAAGGTCGCAAAGTTTATTTCAAGACACTCTCCGAAGCCGGTAGGCTCGACTTTTTACAAGACTCTGTAAGCTCTCCCACAACTTTTCCTCCCCGCCTCCGATGAGTCCTCGAATCACGACAAGGGGACAATCTGGGGGCATTCATGGGGCACAGTCTCGGCGTGGCCCGTCTTGGGCACGGCCTTACTTCCAATCTCAACCTCGCTTTTTCACAGGGCGGCGCCCAAGCCTATACCGGGCGATTTCGCTTGCGGCTCCCGGCGCAGCTTTTCGCCGCGCCGGCCGCTAGCTCCTTTTCGGCATCGCCGGGCGGGCAGGTTTTGCAGGGGGCGAATCCGCTGGCCGCCTGGCGCCTGCGCTTCCAGCTCTTCCAAAGTCCGGCCTTAGCCCTCGGGGGCGCCTGGTTCAGGGCGGGCGCATCGCACGCGACGGCGGCGCGCGCCACGGCCGCGAAGAACACCTTGGCCCTGAGCGGCGTCACCGCGACGGCACGGGTCCTTGAGGCCCTTCGTTTCATCGAGAAGCGCGTCAAGACCACCGTCTACAATCACGACACGAAGGTAGACTTCGCCAAGGGCCAATTCGAATTCGACTGTTCCGGGATGGTGAATTGGATCCTCGGGCAGGCGGCGCCGACGGCCTACGCCGAATTAAAATCCGAGCGGCCCCGCGTCGCGGAGTACGTCAAGGCGCTGAAAAAAATCCCTTACAACAAGCCCAGCCCGGGCTGGCGCCGCGTCCAAAAGATCGCCGACGCCGAGCCGGGCGACGTCGTCGCCTGGCCGACGCCGGATTGGTATCCCTCCAGCGCCACCGGCCACATGGGGATCCTCGTGGCGGCCCCCGAGAAGGTCTCCGGAGGCTACCTCCTGCGGCTCGCCGACGCGACCTCCTACCCGCACGGCGAGGACAGTCGCGAGGGCGGCACGGGCTTCGGCTACGGCACCATCCTCGTCACCGTCGATCCCGACAGCGGAGAGGGCAATGGGCAAGGCTGGACCGGCCGCTATTCCGCCAACACCGTACTCAAGACGCCGATCTACGTCGGGCGTCCCCTTCAGTAGGAGTCCTTATGGGAGAATTCGCGCTAGGGCCCATCAAGATCGTCGACAACGGCGACGGCGTCTACCAGCCGCCCGCCAAGGGGGCCAAGGGCCCGCAGGACGAGGTGCAAGACCTCCAAGGCAAGGCCGTCAAGCCGACCGGCGCGGAGGCCCAGCAGGCCCTGAAGGCCTTGGGCGCCTCGAGCCTGACGGGACTCAAGCTATCGCCCGCCAGCCGCTACCTCGAGATGCTCAGCCAGGCTAAAAGTTATGCCGCACAGGGCGATACCTTCCAGACTCAAGATCGTCTGTTAAAGGCACGCCTCGCCGCCGCCGAGGCGAGGCTGACCTTCAAGGAAGATCGGGCCGCGGATATTCTCAAGACCTCCCTCGAAAAGGAACTGGATCTGGTCGTCACGCGCGCCACGCAACTCGCGGATGCCGGCGATGTCCTCGCCTTGGCCGACGCCTTCGCCGCCGGCCGCGAGATCCTCTCGCGGCTCCAGGTTCCCTTCGACCAGGCCAAGGCGAAGGGCTACGCCTTCCATCAGGACCTGATCGACCAACTCGAGCCCAAGGCCTATGCCAACGCCGTGCCCTTGGTCTGGAAGCAGGCCGAGGCCGCCTCGAAGGCCGGGGAGGTGCCGCGCTGCCGGGAGGCGATCGCCAAGGTCCGGGCATACGCCACGCGAGGCAAAGTGACCCTGACGGCCGACCAGGAGAAACAACTCGCCGAGCTGGAGCGCGCCGCCCACGAGGCCTCGATCGAGCCGCACCTGGCCGAGGCCGCGGCCTTCGCCCTGCAGGGCGACGTCGAGAGCACGCGCCTGTATTTGACCCTAGCCAAGGACGCGGCCGTGTTGGCCAAGGTTTCCTTGAGCTCCAAGCAGGAGCTGCGGGTGACTCGGATGGAGCGCACGGCCCTGCACAATGCCCCCGACTTCCTCCTGCCTCAGGCCGAGGCGCAGGCGGACTTGGGCGACGTGGAGGCGACGCGAGCCCTGATTCAAAAGGCCAAGGATGCCCGCTCGCAGATCGGCATGAAACTGAGCAAGGCCGAGGCCGCCCGCGCCGACGCGGCGGAGCAGAAGGCCCTGCGCCTGAGCGTCGACGTCCTGCTCGGCAAGGCCGCCGCGGCGGTGGCCGAGGTGAAGAAGAACGGGAATCTCAGCAAGGTGAAGGATTATATCGCCCAGGCCCGCGCGAACGCGGCCCTGGCCAAGACGAGCTTGAGCGCGGCCCAGGAGACCAGCGCCGCGAGCGTTTTGAAACAGGCCTACCAGGCGGCGGTGGACTGGCGCTTCGCCCAGGCCCGGGGCTCGGCGTCCTTGGGCAAGGTGGACGACACGATCGTCCCGCTCAATGCCGGCCGCGAGCTGGCCAAGCAGGGCGGGCTGAGCTTCGACGAGGCGGCGGCGCAGAAGCTGGTCGACGAGGCCTTGAGGAAGGGGATCGAGCTGGAATTCACCGCCGCGGAGAAATTCGCCAAGGCCGGCGACGCGGTAAACATGGAATTACATCTGGATCTGGCGCGCGACAATGCCCGGCGTCTGGGGGAAAAATTCGACGAGAAGCGCGCCGCCAAGGTTGTGCAAATGTTGCCGTCGCCTTAATTAGGACTCTTGGCCCCCATCGCCGGATCCCGTATCCATAAAAGATGAATTATTTCGCTAAGCTGAAAATTATCCACAGCCTCGTCTGCATGTTTGACGCCCGCCCCTCCTTCTGTTTATAACTCCAAATCTATGTCCGGCGCGGGTCTCAGCCCCCAAATCTGGAAATCCCTCCTCCAAGAGGTCGAAAAACCGGGTCGTTACCTCGGCAACGAGGTCAATTCGGTGAAAAAGGACCCGGCCCAAGTGCGCCTGCACGTCGCCCTGGTCTTTCCGGACGCCTACGAGATGGGGGAGAGCCACGTCGGGCTGAAGATCCTCTACGATATTTTGAATCGCGATCCCGAGATCTGGGCCGAGCGCGTCTACGCGCCCTGGACCGACATGGAAGCGGCGTTGACGCGGCATCAGGTGCCGCTTTTCTCGCTGGAATCCAAGCGGCCCTTGAAGGACTTCGACCTGATCGGCATCACGCTCCCCTACGAATTGGTCTACACCAATATCGTCACGATCTTGAAGTGCGGCGGCGTCCCGCTTTGGCAAAAGGATCGCGTCAAGGGCGATCCCCTCGTGGTCGGCGGCGGGAGCTGCGCCTTCAACCCCGAGCCGGTGGCGGATTTTTTTGACGCGGTGGTGGTGGGCGACGGCGAGGAGTTGATCCACAGTCTGGCGCGGCAAATCCTCGCATACAAAGAAAGCGCCCAGACACGCCGGGAGCTGTTACAGGAAATGACGCGGAGCCAAGGCGTCTACATCCCTTCCTTTTTCGAAGTGGATTACAAGGAAGACGGCACCGTCCGCGAGATCCGGCCCCTGCTGGAGGGCTATCCGGGCGTCGCGAAGGCGACGGTCACTAATTTGGACCAAGCGGCCTATCCCCGCGCGCCGATCGTGCCCAACATCAATGTCATCCACGACCGCATCGGCGTCGAGGTGCAGCGCGGCTGCGTCCGCGGCTGCCGCTTCTGCCAGGCGGGCTACATCTACCGGCCCGAGCGGCAGCGCTCCCCGGACACGGTGAAGGACATCGTTGCCAAGTCGCTGGCGAGCACCGGCCAGGATGAAGTCTCGTTGCTCTCCCTCTCGGTGGGCGACTACGACTGTCTAAACCCGCTGCTCAACGACCTCTTCGACACCTACGAGCAGGACCGCGTCTCGATCTCGCTTCCGGCCACCCGCACCGAGACGCTCACGCCCGAGGTGATCCAGCAGGTGAAGCGCGTCAGAAAATCCGGCTTCACCATGGCGCCTGAGGCCGGCACCCCGCGGATGCGCCGCCTGATCAACAAGGGCAACGCGCGCGAAGACCTGATGCGGGCGGTCGACAACGTCTTTCGCGAGGGTTGGCGCCTGATCAAGTTCTACTACATGTGCGGCCTGCCGATGGAGACCGAGGCCGACCTGATGGGCATCGCCGAGGAGGCCCTTCAGGCCCTCGCGATCGGGCGGCGTTACACGCGCGGCGCCGAGATCCACGTCGGCTGCTCCTCCTTCGTGCCCAAGCCCTTCACGCCCTTCCAATGGGAGCCCCAGCTCTCGATGGCCGAGGTCGAGGCCAAGCACGCCCAGCTCCGCCTGGCTTTGCGGATGCCGGGGATCAAGTTCAAGACCCACGGGCTCACGATGAGCTACCTCGAGGGCGTGTTCAGCCGCGGCGACCGCCGCCTGGCGCGGGCCCTGGTGCGCGCCCACGAGCTGGGCTGCCGCTTCGACGAGTGGGACGAAAAATTGGATTTTGCGGCCTGGCAGCGGGCCTTCGCCGAAACGGGCTTAGACCCGGACTTCTACGTCACGCGCCGCCGCGATCGCGACGAGGTGCTCCCCTGGGACCACCTGTTCGTCGACATGAAAAAAAGTTTTCTGTGGGAAGAGCTGGAAGCCTCGCACGACCTGGCGTTCATCGAAGATTGTTCGACCGGGAAGTGCAGCGACTGCGGGGTCTGCGATTTTCGCAAGGTCCTCAACGTCAACTACCGGTATCTTCCCGAGACGGAGAAAGCGCAGGCTCATTCCACTCGGGGTCGCGTCCTCAAGACCGAAACCGAGCAGAGCCTCGCCCAACCCCCGGCGGAGAATCGGAAGTACCAAGCTCCGCCGACAGTGCAAAGAATTCGCGCCCGATTCACCAAATTGGGCGAAGCCGCTTTTTTAAGTCACCTCGATCTGGCGACCTTGCTGCACCGGGCCCTGAAGCGAGCGAAGATCCCCGTGGGATACTCGCAGGGCTTCAACCCGGCGATGCGGGTCAGCTTGAGTCCGCCCCAACCCGTCGGCGTCGAAAGCGAGGCCGAGTTCATGGACCTCGAGCTGACCGCGTTCGTCCCGCCCGAAGAGTTTCTTCGGCGGGTCAACGAGGTCCTGCCGGCGGGGATTACCCTCACCCAGGCACGAACGCTTACGACCAAGGTCCGCTCGCTGAACGCGGCGATGCGCGAACAGGTCTATGCGATCGACGTCCGCGGCGACGGGATCTCCGGCGACTTGCCCGATCGGGTCACGCACTTGAAAAACTCACCGGAAGTTCGGATAGAGCGGCGGCGCGCGAAAGAACAAAAATCGGTCGATATTCGACCCTACATCAAGGATATCGAGGTGGTCGCTCCGAACCAACTTCATCTGGTGACCCGATTCGGCCAGACCTCCGGGAGCATTCGTCCCAGCGAGGTCTTGGAAGCGCTCTTCCCGGAAGGCAAGGGCGGCTGGTCGGCGAGCCGGATCCGCAAAGTGGATGCCCATTTTGAGGTCGAGTGATCCCCTCCTAAAATAACATGGCCAAAGAATTGATCGTGAACGTGACTTCCAAGGAGAAGCGCGTCGCCTACCTCGAGAACAACGTCGTCTGCGAGGTCTACTACGAGCGGGCGAAGGAAGTCGCCTACGTCGGCAACATCTACAAGGGCAAGGTGCAGCGCGTCCTGCCCGGCATGCAGGCCGCCTTCGTCGAGATCGGCATGGAGAAGGCCGCCTTTCTCTACGTCAGCGACGTCAACGAGGAGCTGGGCGACATCGACGCCAGCGACGAGGAAAAGGAGACCAAGCCCCGCAAGCGTTGGCGCGACCGCCAGCAGATCCAAGATCTGCTGCGGCCCGGCCAGGACGTCCTGGTGCAGGTGGCCCGCGGGCCGATCAGCACCAAGGGCGCGCGCGTCACCAGCCACATCAGCCTGCCCGGGCGCTCGGTCGTCTACATGCCGACCTGGGACAAGATCGGCACCTCCCGGCGCATCGGCAACGACGAGGAGCGCCGCCGACTTCGCGACATCATCCGGAGCTACCGGCCGGAGGAGGGCGGCTTCATCGTCCGCACCGCCTCGGAGGGCCTAAGCGAGGAGATGATCAAGAGCGACATCGAATACCTCTCGACCACCTGGCGGGAGATCATCGAGAAGACCCAACGCACCCCCGCGCCGGCGCTGATCCACACCGAGCTCGACATCGTGCTGCGCCTGCTGCGCGACCTGTTCAGCTTCGAGATCGAGCGCATCGTGATCGACGACCGCGAGGAATTCGAGAGCATCCTGGCCTTCGTCAAGCGCTTCCTGCCGCACATCGAGCACAAGGTCGAATTCTACCGCGGCAAGGACCCGATCTTCGACCACTACGGCATCGAGACCGAGATCAACCGGGCCCTGGGCTCGAAGGTCTGGCTGAAGAGCGGCGGCTACCTGATCATCGACCAGACCGAGGCCTTGACCACCATCGACGTCAACACCGGCCGCTTCGTCGGGCGCAGCAACCTCGAGGACACCATCCTCAAGACCAACCTCGAGGCCGTGCAGGAGATCGTCTACCAGCTGCGCATCCGCAACCTGGGCGGCATCATCATCCTGGACTTCATCGACATGGAGCGCCGCAGCTCCCGCGAGCGGGTCTACTCGGCCCTGCGCGAGGCCCTGCGCCGCGACCGCTCCAAGACGACCTTAAGCCGCATCACCGAGCTGGGCCTGATCGAGATGACGCGCAAGCGCACCCATGAGAGCCTGGCGCGGGTGCTCTGCGAGAGCTGCGCGGTCTGCGAGGGTCGCGGCTACATCAAGAGCCGCACGACGGTCTGCTACGAGATCTTCCGTCAGATCCAGCGCGAGGCGCAGGGCATGGACGAGAGCAAGATTTTGGTGCAGGTGCATCCCTCGGTCTACGAGGTCTTGAACGACGAGGAGCGGGAGGGCCTGATCGAGCTGGAGAAGAAGATCTACAAGAAGATCGTGGTCGAGCCGGTGGCCAGCTTCAACCCCGAGCACTACGAGGTGAAGGCGATCCGGGGCTAGCCTAGCGGAACCACTTGGGCAGGGTCATGAGGACGATCGTCAGGACGAAGCCCATCAGGGACAGGGCGAAATAGACCTTGAAGTAGCGGTCGACCAGGTTTTTGAAGATACGGTTCATCGGGAAATCTCCTTCTCCCGAAGAAAAATATGTTCAAATTTCAGGCCAAAATATTAAAATAGCGGGGTTGTCCGAGGCGTCACGGAGATCAGAACTTTAACCTATTGAAATTATTTAATTTTAATAAGCGGTTCGCAGTTGGGGCGCGCTGGACGGGCCTCCGGCCGCGGGTGCCGGGCCCTCCAATCGGGTAAGATTTTGAAAATTAGAGGGATTTTTATGTGGCGGCGAGTCCCCGGACAGCGCGTCAGGGGCTGATTTTTCCCGAGGCCTCTTCTTGACTCGGTGGGGAAAAACGGATAACTCTTCGCGCCCTCGCACCTCTTTTGGGGCGCGGGTTTTTGCGCAAAGGATTTCTTATGAAGTACGCGATCATCGAGACCGGCGGGAAGCAATACAAGGTCTCCGAAGGCGAAAAGGTCAAAATCGAAAAGGTCCCCGAGGGCGTGGTCGGTCAGTCGATCGAATTCACCCGCGTGCTCTTGGTGGGCGGCGAGACCCCCGTGATCGGCACGCCGGTCGTCGAGACCGCGAAGGTCGCCGGCGAGATCGTCGCCCAGGCCAAGGATAAGAAGGTCATGGTCTTCAAGAAGAAGCGCCGCAAGGGCTATTCGAAGCACTTCGGGCATCGGCAGGAATTCACGGAAGTCCTGATCAAACAAATTTCGGCGTAGGGGCGAACCTCGTGTTCGCCCTCCCCATGCAAAGGGGCGACGGAAAATTTCGCCCCGCCAAGAGGAAACAATCATGGCACATAAGAAAGCAGGCGGTTCCAGCAAAAACGGCCGCGACTCCAACGGCCAACGGCGCGGCGTGAAGGTCTACGGCGGTCAGAGCATCCCCGCGGGTTCCATCCTCGTGCGGCAATGCGGCACCAAGATCTACCCCGGCAAGAACGTCGGCCAGGGCAAGGATTTCACCCTTTTCGCCAAGGTCAGCGGCGTGGTGAAGTACGAGGAGTTCGGCCGCGACCGGAAACGGGTGAGCGTCTATCCGTCGGCTTGAAGCCGAAGTGATTTTCAATAAAGACCCCGCAGTGAGATCGCTGCGGGGTTTTTTTTCGGCCTTTGCCTCCAATTTCGATTTTCCCATGCCAATTTCGCTCTGGGCTCGGATGAGAGGTTAGGGGAATGAAATGAAGTTTATCGACGAGGTCCATATCACGGTGCGCGGCGGCGGAGGCGGCGACGGCTGCGTCTCCTTCCGGCGGGAGAAGTACGTCCCGCGCGGCGGGCCCGACGGCGGCAACGGGGGGGACGGCGGTGCGGTGATTTTCCAGGCCGACCCCGGCCTGCTGACCCTGCTGGACTTCCGCTACCGCAAGATCTTCGAGGGCGAGCGCGGCGGCCACGGCCAAGGCGCCAACCGCTACGGCCGCACCGGCCGCGACGAGGTGGTGCGGGTCCCGGTCGGTACCGTCGTCAAGGACCCGGAGAGCGGGGAGGTCTTGGCGGATCTCATCGAGCCCGGCCAGCGCTACCTGGCGGCCAAGGGCGGCCGCGGCGGGCGGGGTAACCTTTCCTACGTGTCCTCGGTCAACCGCGCTCCGCGCCAATCCACGCCGGGGAAGGCGGGGGAGGAGCGCGAGCTGACCCTCGAGCTCAAGCTTTTGGCCGACGTCGGCCTGATCGGCCGGCCCAACGCCGGGAAGTCGACCCTGATCTCGCGGATCTCGGCGGCCAAGCCGAAGATCGCCGACTACCCCTTCACGACCCTGACGCCGCAGCTGGGCGTGGTGAAGGCGGGCTTGAAGAGCTTCACGGTCGCCGACATCCCCGGCCTGATCGAGGGCGCCCACGAGGGCGCCGGCATGGGCGTCAAGTTTCTGCGCCACATCGAGCGGACCCGGGTCTTCCTGCACCTGATCGACTTGAGCGACCCGGAATATCCGGACCCTTGGAAGTCCTATCAAATGATCGACAAGGAGCTCTTGGCCTATTCCCCCGAGTTCAAGAAACGCCTGCGCTGGGTGGTCTTCACAAAAATCGATTTGCTCTCCGATCCGAAGGTATTACAAAAGGCGGAGCAGGCCTTCGCCGCGAAGAAGTTGAAGACCTTCGCGATCTCCGCGGTGACGGGGCAGGGCATCGACAAATTGCTTCGCGCCCTGGAGAAAGAGATTTTGTAGGGAAATTTTGCAAGTATGCGGTCGGCCTTAAAGAACAAAAAGCGCATCGTCCTGAAGATCGGGTCCTCGATCCTGACCGACGCCGAGGGTCGCCTCGATCCCAAGGTCTTCCAGCGCCTCGCCTCCGAGGTCGCCGAGCTGCGCGCGGCCGGAAAGAAGGTGATCCTGGTCAGCTCCGGCGCCATCGCCGCGGGCATGAAGCGCCTCGGCTTTTCGAAGAAGCCGCACCTGATCCCGCAGAAGCAGGCGATGGCCGCCGCCGGCCAGACCGCCCTGATGCACGAGTACGAAAAGGCCTTCGCCAAGCACGAGATCAACGTCGCCCAGATCCTGCTCACCCGCGACGACTTGGCCAACCGCCGCCGCTTCCTCAACGCGCGCCACGCCATCGCCGAGCTCCTGCGCCTCGACGTGATCCCGATCATCAACGAGAACGACACCGTCGCGGTGCACGAGATCAAGATCGGCGACAACGACAACCTCTCGGCCCTGGTCACCAACGTCGCCGAGGCCGACCTGCTCGTCATCCTCACCGACATCGACGCGGTCTACGACGCGGACCCCAAGATCAAGAAAGACGCCAAGCGCCTGGGCCTCGTCGAGAGCATCGACAAGGGCCTGTGGAAGGGCGCCTCCGACACGCTGCGCGCCGGCTCCACCGGCGGGATGCGCACCAAGCTCGAGGCCGCCGAGAAGGCCGCCGACTACGGCGTGACCACGATCATCGCCAACGGCCGCGAGCCGAAGATCGTCGAGCGCCTGCTTGCCGCCGAGGACTTAGGCACGGTGATCCTCCCGAAGGGCGGCACCGATCGCCTCACCGCGAAGAAGCACTGGATGGCCTACACGCTACGCCCCGCCGGCGCCCTGCTGGTCGACGCGGGCGCCAAGGAGGCCCTGATCGGCAAGGGCAAGAGCCTGCTGCCTTCCGGCATCCGCGGCGTGGAGGGCGAGTTCTCCCAGGGCGACCCCATCGACGTGAAGGTGGAAGGGGAGGAGCCCTTCGCCCGGGGTTTGAGCAGCTACAGCGCGAAGGAGCTCGGCCTCATCAAGGGCTGCAAGACGAGCGAGATCGAGAAGCTGCTGGGCTACAAGTATTTCGACGAGGTGATCCACCGCGACGACCTGGTCCTGCTCGGCGATAAACCCCATTGAGCCGCGGCGGCGTAGGAGTCTTATGATTGCTAAAATTTCCGCCTTGGCCTTGCTGTGCCTCGCCCCCGTCTTGGCCCGCGGCCAAGCGAGCGAGACCGCCATCGTCAAGCAGGCCGTGCAGCTCCAGCAGGAGGCCCCGGCCGACACGCGCATCGCCGATTTCTTCGAGCAGATGAAGGCCAACCCCCTCGACCCCGGCGTGCACGTCAAGCTGGGCGAGATCTACTCCGAGCGGGCCCTCTACGAGCTGGCGATCCAGTCCTACCGCCACGCCCTCGAATTGCAACCCAAGCTCGCGACGGCCCACCTCGGCCTAAGCCAGGTCTTCCGCAAGAAGAAAATTCCCGCCCTCGAGCTCGCCGAGATGGAGGCCGCGGTGGCCGACGCCCCCGAAGACCCCGCCCTGCGCCTGAAGCTCGGCACCCTCTACATGGAACCGGCGCACTTCGACTACAAGAAGGCTAAGAAGCAATTCGAGGCCTTGAAGAAAATGCAGTCCCCGCTGGCCCTCGAGCTGGGCGCCAAGATGGGATTGGACTAATCCCGCCGATTGCAGTACCTTTTCCGCTCCAATCTCCAATGACGGGAGGCTTGCGATGCGATCCATCGTTTCACTGGCATTGTTTCTTTGGCTGGCGGGTCCGGCCGTTCTCTTCGCCCAAGGTGCGGGGGCCAACCCCAATTCCAAAAGCGCCCTCGAGTTGGGATCGACTCCGACCGACGTCTCCGTCGAGATCGAAAACACCGTGCAAAGCGGGATGGCCCGAATCATCGACGGCATCAAGGAGGCCGGCGACTTGGTCAAGAAGAACGAGTGGGAAGACGGCGACGCCAAGCTGCAGGAGGTGCGTGATTTCATCCGCCAGGCCATGGACAAGATGAAAACGGTGGTGGGCGATGAAGAGCGCGAGCTGAGCTTTGGCAAAATTTTGCATTACCTCGACGACGCCGACTACGCCATCGACCAGCGCCGCAAATCTCCGGCCCTGCAGAATCTCACCCAGGCCTACAAGATGACGGTGGCGCTCTCCAAGAGCCCGGTGCTGAAGCTCGTCGCCTCGAAGGTCTCGCTCTACCTCGCCAACCAGCAGATCCAGGGCAAGAACTATGCGAGCGCCGGGGCCTTCCTCGACCGCGCGATCGACAGCCTGACGGCGGTCCAGCAGGACCCCAACCTGAACCAGAAGGAGATCAACGCGCTGAAGAACTCCATCGTCATCGCCCACCAGCAGGTCATCAACGGCCAGCGCTACGACGGCAGCTATATGAGCAAGCTCTACCAGCGCGCCACCGCGGCGACCAGCAACGCGCTCTACCAGTACTACGACATGTGGACGCGGACCCCGGTGCCCTGGGAGGCCTGGGAGTAGTGCCCGCCTCGCGTTTCTATCAAAGGCCCGGCTTTTATTTTTTGCTCTTCGGCTTGTTTCTCGCGGCGCTGCTGCTCTCGGAGGGCTCGCCCTTCCGCGGGGAGAAGGCCTCGACGGGGCCGAGGGAGAACCCCCACGCGGTCGGGCCGCCGCATGAGTTCCAGGCCCGTTTCATCTTGGCCGCGCAGGATCCTAAGAAAGCCGAATCCATCCAGCTGGGAGCGGAGATTTTCTATCAAACGCCGAAGTTCGCCGCGAAATACGTCGGCAACGGCCTTTCCTGCAACAGCTGCCACTTTCAGGGCGGCACCCAGCAAGGGATGTTGGGCCTGGTTGGCGTCGCGCTGAAATACCCCGAGTTCGACCCTCGGGCCGGCCGGGCCGTCACACTGCAAGAGCGGCTCCAAAGCTGCTTTCTGCGCAGCCTGAACGGCAAGGCCCCGTCGGAAGGTAGCGCCGTCCTGCAAAACCTCGTCGATTACGTGAGCTATCTCTCGACCGGCGTCTCTCAGGACCAGCTCTTGGAGTGGCGCGCCTTGGATTGGATCCCCGCCTCGGAAAAGATCCCCATCGACAAGCTCGACCCGGCGGCGGGCCGGGCGCTCTTCGAAAAGAATTGCGCCGCCTGTCACGGCCGAAGCGGCGGCGGCGACGGTTGGGCCCCGGCCCTCTGGGGCGACAAGACCTTCAACGACGGCTCGGGCTTGGCGCGGGTCTACACCTTGGCGGGCTTTCTCTACCGGGCGATGCCGCTCTCTTCGCCGACGAGCCTGACCTTAGAGCAGGCCCAGCAGGTCGCGGCCTACCTCGACGCGCTGCCTCGCCCGGCCTTTCCAGGCAAGACCCAAGACTATCCCGGCGGGGATATCCCGCCGGACGCCGTGTATTACCCGCAAAAATACCCGAAAAATCCCCTCGCCGAGCGTCTGAAGGGGGAGGCGGCGAAGTCGAAGGGCGACTGATTTCGGTCAGTGAAGCGCTTTGGGTTCGCGATTGTAAGAGCTCTATCAAACAGGAGGGGCGTTTATACTTTCTTGCGAAACAGGCTGTAGAGAAATTGTTGCAAAGTCCCTCCCGGGGTTCGATGCGCCTCGCTTTCGCGGCGCAGGCATTCGAATTCCGGTCCCAAGGTTTGCTGCAGGGTTTCATGGCTGTAGCGTTGAACGGGGAGACCGCTGCATTTCTCCGGCCCCTCCAAAGAGAAACTCGCGATCATGACGTAACCTGGGTTGGAGAGGGAGTTTCGCAGCGTTTCAAGGTAAAGATCCCGGTCCGCCGGATCCGTCAAAAAATGGAAGACGGCCCGGTCATGCCAAAAGCGGTAGCGTTGCGGCGCGCGGAAACGCGTGACGTCGGCCTCGACCCATTGAACGGCCTCCGCCGCGGCCCCCATCCTTTGCCTGGCCGTCTCCAGGGCCTTTTTCGAAATATCCAGGACGGTTAGGTTGCGATAGCCCAAGCCGTAAAGGACGGAGCTAAGCTTGGAGGCGCCGCCCCCCACGTCGATGATGGGGTCTTCCTTGCCCAAGCCGGCGGACTCGATCATCGCCAGCGAGCAGGAGGGATTTTCCTGGTACCAGCTGACTTCTTCCGGTTTTTTCCGCTCGTAAACCGATTCCCAGTGGGCTTTGAGGCTCATCTTCCGGTAAAATATCCCGGATGAGTTTTTTTTCCAACCCGACTTTTTTCCTTTCAAGGCCAAGCCGCGTGAACCAAGCAAAAATGGCTCGGGTCGGCTTTTTCTAGAGAATCCTTGTGCTCCGGAGACACTTGCGAAAAGATAAGCGGCATCTTGAGCCGGGACCCCAAAAAAATCGAAACACTGCGCCGCCGAGCCAAGGAGCGGCGAGACGAAAAAACCCACCGCCAGGCGCGGCGCTACCAAAAGCACCTGCAAAGCCGGTGTTGGCGGCGCTTCCTGGGCTACCTCGGCGCCTATCGCGGCAGGATCGCGGGCATCGTCGCGCTGATCCTGCTGACCGCCCTCTTCGAGATCGTCCTCCCGCAAATCGTCCGCTTCGTCCTGGACGTGGTCGTGCCGCGCAGGGACTATCGCCTGCTCGGCTGGACCGTCGCGGCCGGGGCCGGCTGCTACCTCCTGCACGCCCTGTTCCGCTACCTCGAGCAGCGCAGCGTGGTGGATTTCTCGCTGCGGCTCGTCGCCCACATCCGGCGCGACCTATTCGCCTACCAGCTTTCGCTGCCGCTGGATTACTTCGAGAAGAACGGTCCGGGCCGCCTGCTCTCGAAGCTCACCTACAGCACGACCATGATCAAGCTCCTGGTCGAGACCTTCGCCTACACCTGCCTGCGCACCCTCGTCTTGATCGCCTTGATCGTCGTCGCCGCGGCCTTCATCGACCTCAAGCTGACCCTGATCCTCCTCCTCTTGGCGCCCCTCGTCGCGATTTATATCCGCCGGCTCAATCGCTACATGAGCGAGGTCGCTTCCCAGCTGCAGACCAAGAACGACCAGATCCTGCAGGTCCTGCAGCGCGCCTACAGCTCGATCCGCATCTTCCAGGTCTTCGGAAATCCCGAAAAGGAGGTCCGCCGCCTCGACGAGCTCTTGCAGGGCGATCTGGCCTTCCGCCTCAAGCGGACCATGGTCTATGCCGGCAACAACATCCTGATTCACCTGCTTACCGCGCTCATCGTCTTGGGGGCGCTATGGTACGGAGGGGCCCAGATCATCCAGGGCAAGCTCAGCCAGGGCGACGTCATGGCCTACGTCATCTATCTCAGCATGCTGCTTTACCCGGTCGCCGAATTCGTGCGGGCCAGCGCCTTCCTGCAGGCCGGCAAGATCGGCGTGCGCACGGTCTTTTCGGTTTATGAGAACCACGCGCCGCTGCCCGAGCCCGCCCATGCCGTCGAGCCCCGCGAGGTCCGCGGCGATCTCGAGTTTCGCAACGTCTGGTTTTCCTATCCGGGCGGCGGGCCGGGCTTGAAGCACCTGAACTTGAAGGCGAAGGCCGGCCAGCGTGTCCTCGTGGTCGGTCCCAGCGGGAGCGGTAAATCGACCTTGCTCAATCTCCTGCTGCGCCTCTACGATCCGGAGCGCGGCAGCGTCTGCGTCGACGGGATCCCCGTCCAGCGCTTCCGCCTGAGGGAGCTGCGCCGCCTCTTCACCGTCGTCCTGCAGGAGGAGCTGCACGCGGAGGACAGCGTGATGGAAAATGTCTACCTCGCCGACGAAACCGACTGGGAGGCGAAGGTGGAGGGGGCGCTCGGCTGGACGCGGCAATTGGGTATGGACCGCAAGCTCATGCGGCGCCACAAGAAGCTAGGTGAGTCGATGGGCAGCCGCGGGCTCGGCTTTTCGCGTGGGGAGCTGCAAAAGATTGCGCTGCTGCGCGCGGCGCGGCGCCCGGCTCCGGTCGTTCTGCTCGACGAGCCCACCGCCTCGATGGATCCCCGCTCCGAGCGTGAGGCCCTGGAAAAGATGGGGGAGTGGTTCCGCGGCAAGACGGTCCTGATGATTTCGCACCGCCCGGTTCCCGAATTCCAGGCGGATTGGATCGCGGTGCTGCGCGAGGGCCGGATCGAGGCCCAGGGCAGCCACTTCTATCTGCTTAAGCACTCGGCTTACTATCGGGACCTGCTCCGGAGGCCAGGGCCTCCCGAAGCCAGCGCGCCAGGCGGCGCAGCCGATGCAGGGGCCTGAGCAGCGGCGTCGGCTTCGGCCTATCCGCGGATTCCGAGAAATACCTTTCCCAATCTTGATAAGGCCCCAAGGGACGCCGGTGGCGGACGCGGTGGTAGGCGCCGGAGAAGCTGCGGTATTTCTCCTCGCGAAACCAGGCCTCCGGCACCTTTTGACGGTTCTTCGGCGTGACCTCGCGGGTGACGCAGATCCGGATGCGGTCCTTCACGAAGCGGTCCAGCTCGCGCAGGTCGCGGTCGTCGTCGAGGAAGGGAAAGCTCTTGATCCAGGCCAGCAGGTTGTCCGCGTGCCCCATCTCGGTTTGTAAATCTTTCAGGATTCGGCGCAACAGGGCGCGCCTTTCTTCCGGGCTGCGATTCGGCGAGTCGCGGTATCTCTCGCGGGTGAGTCGCGATTTGATCCATTCTCGGTAGCGGCGCAGCGCCTTCTCGCCGATCCGGATGCGCCCGCGGTCGAACTTGTATCCCAGATAATGGAAGGGTTTGTCGGCGGATTGGAGCCGCGTCTTGTCGGGAGAGAGCTTCAGGCCCCGCTCCGCGATGCAGGCCTCGATCTCGCGCGCCGCGGCCTCGATCCGCCCGGCGTCGGGGTCCATCGCCAGGATGTCGTCGCCGTAGCGCAGATAGAAGATCCGCTCGCGGTACATCCGTTGGTCGAGGTCCTCGAGGTAGAAATTCGCCAGCAGCGGGGTGAGCGGCGATCCGGTCGGGATGCCGAGCTCGGGGACGACGAGCTCGCCTCGGAGGTAGCGTTTTTGCCTCAGGAAAGCCTTCAGCAGGCCGAGCAGTTCCGGCTCGCCCGGGAAGCGCGCGGCGAATTTTTCCAGCAATAGGTCGTGGCGGATGTGCTCGGTGTAGCTTTGGATGTCGGTCTTGAAGAGGCGCAACCCATGGCCGTGGCGCTTGAGGAAGCCCCGGGCCCGCTTCAGGGCGGCGCCCTGGTGGAAGCGAGGGTCCCAGCGGTAGGAATAGAGGTTGGGAGCGAAACCCGCGTCCAACTCCGGCCACAGGACCAGGGCGAGGGCCTTTTGGATCACCTTGTCGCGGAGGCTCGAGAGGTAGACGTCGCGCATCTCCCCCTCGGAGTTCTTGGGGACTTGGCGGTGGAGCTGGGGGAGGAACTCGCGGTCGCCCCGGAGCAGGAATTGGCGGCAGTCCTCGAGATATTCCTCGAGGCGCTGCTCGAAGTCGCGGATCGAGAGGCCGTCGATGCCGGGGATGAATTTCCGCAGGGTCGTCCCGTCGGGGAGCACGAATTTTTCGATGCTTTGATAAAAAGACTCCAAGATGTGTTTCTTCCGGGTCAGTTTTTGAAACAGAGAAACCATCTTGGAGGGGGAGCGCTACGCCGAAACTGTCGCCCCAGGGGGCGACCTGTGAATCGTAAGACAAATGGGGCACCCCCGAAAGGGAGTGCAAATGGGGCCTTACAAATAATCCCCCCGATCGTCTCGGGGGTATCCACCCACGGCTTCAGACCCTTACCCGAGGGGAGCGCGAAGGCTCGATTTCTGAAGCGCCGGTGATCGCGGGTAAGAAGGCGCCTCCCCGGACGCCCTCGGTTTCGGCAAAATTATTGGATCTTCAGGCTGCCGTTGTAGATGTCCGTCTCGATGAAGGAAACCAGGCGGTCGTTGCCGCGGTCCTTTTCGGTGATGGCCACGCCTTTTTCGACCTTCATCCCCGGAGTGATGATCAGGTTTTTACTCTTCACCACGGACATCGGCAAAATCAAGGTATACATCTTCTTGGGGTCGCTGCCGCATGCCTCGCCGGGACCGGCCAGATTGATAAAGAGGGTCTTCTTATACTGGTCCTTGGCCGAGGTGCCGGTGGTGCAGACCTTGTAGCCCGCCAGGTTGTAGAAGCGGAAGGGCAGCATCTCCTTGGTGCTGGCGACGACGTTGGGCGTCTTGCGGCTGCCCTTGCCGTGCTCCTTGATCGTGCCCGGCAGCTCGGAGGGGTTTTGCGCCGTCGAGACCTTTTCGGGAGTCGAGGACTGCGGTTGGCTTGCGGTCACCGCGCTGTTGTTGTTGGTGGCGTTCGGGGCTCCGCCGCCGCTGCAGGCGGCCAGCGCAAGACCCAGGGACAAAGAGATACATAGGTTTTTCAGTGAGAACATCGTGAAACTCCCCTATTGAAAGATGACCTCGGAACAAATAGATGTCGCCACGGATAGCGGCAAGCACCCGGAATTATCAAGGGCCTTAGGGCCCTTTACCCCGAATTTCAACCCTGATGGGGAGTTTTTCGGCACTCGGGGGTTCCAAAGTTTCGTATTAAAATGGAATGAAGATTCCGTGGATCGGGTCCGCTTCGACGCGCCATAAAAATTCGTTATTTTTCATGGCGTTTGGTCGTTGGACCCTTACGACAGCGGAATTTGTGCAGATATTTTCTTGGAAGCCCCTTGTCGCGCGGCTACACTGGGCCCATCTCGGAGGGGTGTCCATGTCCAATGCATCCATGCGCGGCCGCGCGGCGGCCCTTCTTTTTGCGGGTCTCTTGACGCTTGCCGCCTGCGGGGGAACGCCCCCCGATACCGGACTGGGCAACAGCGGTGGCGGCGGCGACCTCGGGGCCACGGCACCGGATTCCGGCGACAATTTCAGCCTAACCCTGGCGCTGGAATTGGCGAGGCTGGACCTTCAGGCTTACCAGATGCTGAACGACTTCGAGAACGGGCAGCCTTTCACGCTTCCCGCGCCCTATACCCTGGTCCAAACTTACGAGACCAGCGAGCCCTTCGCGGGCGAGAGCGCCGACGATAGCGTGCCCATCGCCTTCGTCGCCACCAAAGACCAAAACATCTACGTCGTGTTTCGCGGCACCAAGACGATCGTCGAATGGCTCGACGACGCGCAGCTCGGCCAAGTTCCCTACACCTTCGTCTCGAGCGGGGGATTGACCGAGCAGGGCTTCACCGGCGTCTACGCGACGATCCACTCCGAGATCGTCCAGACGGTGAAGCAGCTGGCCCAGACGGGAAATTTCACGACGCTCTACGTGACCGGCCACAGCCTGGGAGCGGCCTTGGCCGTCCTTGCGGCGCCGGAATTGGCCAGGGAGACGCCCTTCGGTTCTCCGATTATGTATAGTTTTGCCGGACCGCGCGCGGGCAACCCGAAGTTCGGGCTCAATACCTACGACCCCAACGTCGCGACGAGTTGGCGCGTGGTCAACACCAACGACCTGGTCCCCAAATTGCCCAACCAGGTCACGGTGGTCTTCGAGGGCGGCACCTACAAGACTTATTTCTACCGGCACGTCGAGACCGAGCTCGACATCACCTTCGGCAACCCCGTCTCGGGGCCCACCGACGTCAGCGACATCGAATTCAATCATTCCCTCTGCAATTACTACAACACGCTCTGCGCGGAGACCGCCGATCCCCAGGCCTGCGAGCAGCAGGCGGGCGGGGCGGACGGATGCAATACCTAACCTTGCGCCGTCAGTCCGCATCCCGGTGCACGGTCTGCGGGGAGAAGGCCGGCAGGCAGACGGCGATGTATTCCGCCCCCTCCGGCTCGGGGCTGCTGTAGCGCACCCATTCCCCGCGCGAGGCGACCACCGCTTGACCGGGGCCTACCCGCAGACTGCCGCCCTCGAATTCGACCCGCAAGGCCCCCTTCAGGACCAAGGTGTACTCGTCGAATTCGGGCCGCTGCCCCGGCTCGGCCCAACCCGCCGGGCTTTGCATGTGGGCGAGGCTCAAGGCCTCGGTACCGGAATTCGCCCTGCCGACGTATTCGCGGATGACCTTGGGTTTGTTTCCGGCGGCCGGGATGACGGTGGGGTGGGGAATGAGACGGGGCATAGGGGCCTTTCTTTGGATTTCGGTTGGCGTTTTCGCGCTTCCCCGGCAAAATACTCCAAATTCCCCCGGAAGGAAAACACCCAGGATGGCCATGAAACGACTACACCGGGCGCTGCTCGGCGCCCTTCTCCTGCCGCTGCTCGCCGGCGCCTGCGCGAAGTTTCGCCCGCACTCCTCCCGAGACGCCGAATTCCACCGGCGCGTCCAGACCCAAGAGCAGGGCAAGCTGAAGGTCTCCGTCGCGGCGCTGAGCGACAAGGAGAGCAAGTATTATTTCGGCGTTCCGCTCGCCAAAAAACGGATCCAGCCGGTGTGGTTGAAAGTGGTCAACGACGACGTCAAGCCCTACTGGCTCATGCCCATCGCCATGGACCCGGAATATTATTCACCCAACGAGGCGGCCTACCGGCATCACTTCGGCCACGCCAAGCGCGACCAGGCGAAGATGGACGAGTATTTCAACGACCAACAGATCGATTTCTACGCGCCGCCCGGGAAGACGACCGAGGGCTTCCTCTACGTCAACGTCGACCAGGGCGCCAAGGAGGTCAGCGTCGAGCTTTTGGCCGAGGACGACTTGAAGCGCTTTTCCTTCGTGGTGCCGGTGCCCGGACTGAAGGCGGATTTCCAGACGGTGGATTTCGACAAGCTCTACAAGCCCGAGGAGATCCGCGAGGTCGACCTGGCCACGCTGCGCAAGGAGCTCGAGGCCTATCCCTGCTGCACCTTCAACAAGAAGGGTCAGGGCGGTAAGGGCGACGCGGTGAATTTAGCCTTCGTCGGCGACGACGAGGACTTGATCACCAGCTTTATCCGGCGCGGTTGGAAAGAGACGGCGGCGCAGGACAAGGGCTCGTCCTGGAAGATGTTCAAGGCCTTCTTCTTCCATACGCCTTACGAAAACGCCCCCATGAGCAAGCTCTACCTCTTCGGGCGGGGCCAGGACATGTCCTTCCAGAAGCCCCGGCGGACCATCCACCAGCGCAATCACCTCCGCCTTTGGATGACCCCTCTGCGTTACCTGGGCAAGCCCGTTTGGATCGGCACGATCAGCCGGGACATCGGCATTCGGGGCACCCTCAAGTCGCCCTTCTTCATGACGCACAAGATCGACTCCGACGTCGACGAGGCGCGGGATTTCGTCCTGCAAGACCTGCTGTATTCCCAGGCCGTCGGCAGCTTCGGCTACGTCAAGGGCGTCGGGGAGTACACGTACGAGCATCCCAGGAAGAACTTCATGGACGACACCTGGTACACCGACGGCCTGCGCATCGTCGTCATGTTCACGGACTACCCGACTTCGGTCCTGGACGCGAAGCAGTTGAAGTGGGAGACGCCCGCCTCGGAGCACCGGGATTTCTTCCTCAACAATCCGGAATACCTCGAGCCCGACCCGAAGTGAGGCCTATTTCGCCAAGGCGCGCAGCGGCCCCTTGCGGTTGACGAGGCCCTTGAGTTCGGCGTAGCCGATCTCGACCTCGGTGGGCCCGTAGACGTAGGCGGCGACCTCGTAGGGATTGAAATAAAAGATCAGCCCGTCGGCCCCCGCCGCGAAGTTGTTGTTGAGCTTGAACTTCCCGCCGGGAAAATCGAAGCCGGCCTCCTCGAGGCCCTGGCCCTCGGGGATCTTCCGGACTTCGCGGAATTTCTTCTCGCCCAGGGCGTTCAGCTTGTCGAGATACCCGGGGAGCATGAGCTCGTCGAGCGTGTAGGGCGCGCCGCTCTCGGGATTGAGGCTGACCAGGGTGCGGCTCGAGTTGGGGTGGGCCCCGCCGAGGAACTGCGTCTCCCGGAAGGAGAGGCTGAGGACCCGGGAGTCCTCGACCAGGACGTCGACGCTGCGCTCCAGGCTCCAGACCTGCGGGGCGTTTGGAAATTGTTTGCGGTAGGCTTGGAAGTCCGCGAAGAAGTCCTTCGCGAAACCCTCCAGGTCGCCCGCCTTCTTCTCCCCGGTGGGCGCGAGCAGGAAATCCATGACGCGTCGGTGGATCGCCTGCAGGCCGTTGGGGTTCGGGCCCTGGGTGAAGACGGGGTAGGAGAATTTCAGGTAAGTGCAGTTTTCGTCCGCCGGGCTGCATTGGTTGAAACCGCGGGAGAATGTCTCGAATTGGTGGCGGAGCGGGGCGGTCCGCTTGCAGGCGGCGAGGGGGATCAGACAGAGCAGGGCGATCCATAAATGAAGAGCTACACGACGCATGGCGGCCTCCTTGACGGATCCACGTATAAACCGGGACGCGGTCCCGGGTCCCGCGATTTTTTCAATGCCGGCTTCCTTTCCCCGCCAATCCGGGTAAAATCTTCTCGTTGCGATTTTTAAGTCCGCAAATCTCGAGGAGGCCAAGAAGCGCGAAGAAGAGGCTCGGAAGGCCGCCGAAAAAAAGGAGGATGCGAAATGAAGCTCTGCTACATGCCCGGCAGTTGCGCCCTGGCGCCGCACATCGCCCTGCACTGGATCGGACGGCCCTTCGAGATCTGGAAGATCGACCGCGAGCTGCTGCAGGACCCGCAGTACCTCAAGATCAACCCCCTCGGCAAAGTCCCCGCCTTAATCGAGGACGACGGCGCGACACTCACCGAGTGCGGCGCGATTTTAACCTACCTCGCGGAGAAATTCCCCGAGGCTCGGCTCGGCCCCGGCGAGGGGCTCCGCGCGCGCTACGAGATGAACCGATGGATCTCGCACTTGGGCGGCAACGTCCACCCGGCCTTCTATCCCTTCTTTCTGACCGCCCGCTACCATCCGGACCCCGCCCAGCATCCGGCCGTCAAAGAGCAGGCCCAGGCGCAGATCTACAGGCAGATGGACCTGATGGAGCGGCAAACGGCGGGACGCGACTGGGTCTTGAGGGGCGGAAGACGGGTCGTCGACGGCCTACCTTCTTCGCGCGCTGTTCCGCTGGAAAAGATGCCTGCCGCGCGCGATGACGGAGTATCCCAACCTCCTGGCGCTGGTATCAAAAGATGGGCGAGGATCCCGGCGTGCGGAAGGCGATGGCGGAACAACAACTCGAGTTATAAAAAAGGGCCGCCGCTCGCGCGACGGCCCGTTCCCTTACCACTTCTCCTCTGAAACTACTTCTTTCGGATCCTGCGTAAGGGAGAAATCATCAGCACCGCGGCGAAGAGGGCCCAGGGCGCCAGGTCGGTGGTGCCGCTGCCGGCGCCGCCCAGGCTGCAGCCCATGTTGCCGCTGCCCTCGAAGTACCAGGCGGGGTAATCGAAGGGGCTGCCCGCCTCGTCCACCGCGATCTCGCCGTCGGCCTCGAAGCCGTCGACCTTGGTGGCCTCGGGGATTCCGTTCAGCTCGTCCTCCGAGGGAATCTCTTCCTCCGCCGCCGGAGTCTCCTCGACTTCTTCCGTCGGTTCCTCGGTCTCATCCGAAGGCGGCTCTTCCTCGTCGCCGGGCTCTTCCGCGTCGTCGGAGGGCTGTTCTCCCTCGTCGGTGGGGCCTTCGCCTTCGTCGCCAGGCTCTTCGGTTTCGTCCGCCGGCTCTTCGCCTTCGTCCCCGGGCTCCTCGTGTTCGCCTTCGTCGCAGGGCTCTTCGGTTTCCTCGCCGGGTTCTTCTTCGTCGCCGGGGACTTCATCGCCCGGGCAAACGCCCAAGGCATCCTCGACGCCGGGGACCTCGCCGTCCACATGCGCCATATGCGCGTGGATCAAGGCCTGGTTGGCCGTGCAGATGGTGTGAGGGTTATGGTTGATATTGTGGCAAAAGCAGACCTTGTCGGAAGGCCCCTCATCCCCCTCGACAGGGACGTCCTCGAGGACCGCATCCGAGACCGGAGGGATTTCGCCATAGCGAGCCTCCGCTTCGATCGATTGGAAGAAAAGGCCCGTTGCCAGGGCCGCCATGAAAAGAAAGTTGCGCTTGTTCATCCTACACTCCCCTAAAAGAGACGGTTGTGGTTTCAGTGACGCCCCTTCCTTCATTCCGCTTGTGGCGAAAGCAAAGCGCGTGCCAAGGGCGGCGCCCGGCGGCCGGTGCGCCGTCTCCGAAAATTTTCCAAAAAAGTTGCGTGGCCGCGCGCGGGATTTTTCTGGCCGGAGGGGCGGCGGCGCCGGGACGCGGGCCAAAAATGCGCGTCGGCGGGCAGGGCGAAAAAAACGATCGCCAAGAAATTTTTTTTCGCGCGGGCTTCGCGGGGACGGGAGAAAAAAAATTTTCAGGGACTCTCGCGAAGGGAGAAAAGGAATAATTCTGTGCAGAAGGAGGGGCCGCGTTTGGGAATGGAGGCCTCGCGCACGTCGGTCGCGGGCCTCAGACTGAGGATGGCAGTCTCCAAGCGAGCCCCGGTTTTGTACAAGAGCGGCGCCGCGGGAGGCGCGATCAGCGGGCGAAGGGCCCGCCGAAGGCGCCGATGTCGTTGCGCGTCCCGTCGGGGTTGTTGAAGCCGGGGCTGGGGTCGCCGGCCTGGATGGCGGGCGATCCGGGCTGCAGGAAGAAATCGCCGTCCGTCGGGTCGAAGAAGAGCGGGTCGGCCGAGAAGTTGTTCGAGATCAGATCCGAGCCGTCCAGGTTGTTGGCCTCCGCGGCCGTCAGGTCCAGGCCGTTGAGGTAGAAGTCGGAGGCGGAGTTGCCGAAGCAGATGTTGTATTGGATCTGCGCGGCGGTGACGGCATCGGTGTCGGCGAAACCGGCGCCCTCGCCGGCGAAGCCGTTTTGGTAGAAGATGTTGTTCTCGTAGACGCCGTCGGCGCCGAAGTTGAGCCGGACGCCGTCGGAGTCGCCGAAGGCCACGACGTTGTTGTTGAAGGTGACGGTGGAGTCGTCGTTCTCGACCTGGGCCGGGCCGTCGTTGCCGGTGTCGCCGCTGCTGGCGTTGCCGTAGACGATGAGATTGTTCATGATCAGGCCGTCGGAGTTGCGCAGATAGATGCCGGTACCGGCCTCGCTGGCCCGGTTGCCGACGACGATCAGGTTGCTCAAGATGCCGCTGGAGTTTTCGGCGTAGATGCCGCCGCCCAAGTCGGTGTTGCCGTTGGTGATCGTCAGGTTGGAGATGACGCCGCTGTTGTAGTTGAAGAGGTTCAGGACCTGGTCGTAGCCCTCGGCGTCGATGATGGTGTTCTCGGGGTCCTCGCCCTTCAGGCTGACGCCGTTCTTCAGGAAGATCGGGAAGTACTCGCCGTTGGTCGAGGGGGAGTAGGTGCCCCGCTTGAGGAAGATGGTGTCGCCCGGCTGGGCCAGGTCGATGGCGGCCTGGATGGTGTAAACGTCGTCGTAGTCGTCGCAGTAATAGTACCCGTAATAGGGGTCGTAGCACTCGTCGATGAACAGGGTCTCGCAGGCGGTGAGGCCCGCGACGGCGGGGAAAACCGCGAGTAAATTCCAAATTTTAGCTAATTTCATGACCTTGGCCTTCGTTGGGGAGCTGGAGCGCTCGACGGCTCCCCAAAGCCCTATGAGTGGGCGAACTTAAAGAAAGGTTAAGGGATCGAGGAAAAAAAGGGAAGGGCGGAGGCCGGGATCCTTTGATTTTCGGGAGGGTCGGTCTTATTCTTCCGGCTCACCAAGAGCAAGGAGTCCCTCATGCCGAATACGATCCGTTTGCACCGCGTGCTTCGAGCCCCGCCCGAGCGCATTTACCGGGCCTTCCTGGACCCCGCCGCCCTGACCAAGTGGCTGCCGCCCAACGGCTTCACCGCCCAGGTGCATCGGCTCGACGCCAAGGTCGGCGGCCGCTACCAGATGTCGTTCACGAATTTCTCTAACGGACAGAGCCACTCCTTCGGCGGCGAGTACCTCGAGCTGGTGCCCCACGAGCGCCTGCGTTACACCGACCGATTCGACGACCCGAATCTGCCCGGCCTGATGGAGACGATCGTCACCTTGAAGCCGGTGTCCTGCGGGACGGAGCTGCAGGTCGTGCAAGAGGGTGTGCCGGACGTTATCCCGGCCGAGGCTTGTTATGTGGGGTGGCAGGAGTGCCTGGTGCTGCTTGGCAAGTTGGTCGAGGCCGAGATTAAAGAGCCATAAAAAAAATCCCGCTCACTTCAGGGTGAGCGGGATTTTTTTTACGAGCACCCCATCGAGTTCCCGCAATTCAGGCACTTGTAACAAGCCCCGTTGCGCACCGTGATGTGGCCGCATTGGTCGCAGAAGGGGGCGTCGCCCATCATCGTGGAGAGGTGGTCGCTTAAGGTGTTCTCGGCCTTGCCCTCGACGGGCTCGGCGCGTTCGCCCTGGATCACCGCCAGCTGCGGGGGCGAGGAGGGCTTGGCGGCCGGCGTCGCGCCGGGGGTCTTCTCGGTCTGCGATTTGACGCTGGCCAGGTCCAAGAGCTGCTGCTCGTTGGGCTTCACCTGCACCAAGTCGGTGCGCCCCATGTACTCCAGGCCCAAGAGGCGGAAGATGAAGTCGATGATCGAGGTCGCGAACTTGATGTTCGGGTGGTCGACCGGCCCCTGCGGCTCGAAGCGGGTGAAGGTGAAGACGTCGACGAACTCCTTGAGCGGCACGCCGTACTGCAGGCCCAGGGAGACCGCGATCGCGAAGCAGTTCATCATGCTGCGGAAGGCGGCGCCTTCTTTATGCATGTCGATGAAGATCTCGCCCAAGCTGCCGTCCTCGTATTCGCCGGTGCGCAGGTAGACCTTGTTGCCGCCGACCCGCGCCTCTTGCGTGACCCCGCGGCGCTTGCGCGGCATGCGGCGGCGCTGCAGGGCCGGCGCGGCCGCGATCGCCGAGGTCTCTTCCTTCGCTTCTTCTTTCTTGTCGCTCTTGCTGGAGAGCGGCTGGCTCAACTTGCAGCCGTCGCGGTACAGGGCCACCGCCTTGAGGCCGAGCTTCCAGCCCTCCATGTAGATCTCCTCGATGTCCTCGACGCTCGCCTCTTCCGGCAGGTTGACCGTCTTGCTGATCGCGCCCGAGAGGAAGGGCTGGGTGGCCGCCATCATCCGGACGTGGCTCATCGGGGCCAGGAAGCGCTTGCCGTATTGGCCGCACTTGTTGGCGCAGTCGAAGATCGGAAGGTGGTCGGGGTTTAAGTGCGGCGCGCCTTCGATCGTCATGCGGCCGCAGATCACGTCGTTGGCCTCCTGCACCTGAGCCGAGGTGAAGCCCAGGGCCGAGAGCAGGTTGAAGGAGGGTTCCTTGAACTTCTCCTTCTTGAAGCCCAGGCGCTGCAGGGTCTCGTCGCCGATGTTCCAGGCGCTGAAGGCCTGAGAGATGTCGAAGACGCCTTCGAGCGTCCCTTCGATCTTCTCGATCTCGCTCTCGGTGAAGCCCTTGGCGTGCAGGCTGTCGCGGTTGACGTGCGGCGCGCCGTGCAGGCTGGAGGTGCCGCGCACGTAGGTGACGATGTCGGCGATCTCGCGGGCCGAGTAGCCGAGCTTCCTGAGCGCCGCGGGCACCGACTGGTTGATGATCTTGAAGTAGCCGCCGCCGGCCAGCTTTTTGAACTTCACCAGGGCGAAGTCGGGCTCGATGCCGGTGGTGTCGCAGTCCATCAAGAGGCCGATGGTACCGGTGGGCGCCAGCACCGTCGCCTGGGCGTTGCGGTAGCCGTGCTGCTCGCCCAGCTTGAGGGCGTCGTCCCAGTCTTCCTGGGCGGCCTTGAGGAGCTCGGCGGGGCAGGCTGCGCCGTCGATCTTGTAGGCGGCGTCGCGGTGCATGCCGATGACTTCCAGCATGGGCTCGCGGTTCATCTCGAAGCCGGGGAAGGGCGCCTTCGCGGCCGCGATCTCGGCGGAGGTCGCGTAGGCGTGGCCGCAGAGGATGGCGGTGAGCGCCGCGGCGGTCTGCCGGCCCTCTTCGGAGTCGTAGGGAATGCCCTGGATCATCAGGGCCGAGCCGAGGTTGGCGTAACCGAGGCCCAGCGGGCGGAAGTCGTGGCTGTTCTGCGCGATGCGCTCGGTCGGGTAGGAGCTGAAGTCGACCAGGATCTCCTGCGCCAGGATCAGGGTGCGGATCGCGTGGCGGTAGCCTTCGACGTCCCAGCTGCCGTCCTCGTTCAAGTACTTGGTCAGGTTGATCGAGGAGAGGTTGCAGGCCGTGTCGTCCAAGAACATGTACTCGGAGCAGGGGTTGCTGGCGTTGATGCGGCCGGTGTTCTTGCAGGTGTGCCACTTGTTGATCGTGCTGTCGTACTGCACGCCGGGGTCGGCGCAGGCCCAGGCGGCGAAGGCGATCTGCTTGAAGAGGTCGCGGGCCTGCAGCGCGTCGACCGCCGCGCCGGTGGTGCGCATGTAGGTCTTCCACTCCTTGTCCTCGAGGACGGCGTTCATGAACTCGTCGGTGACGCGCACCGAATTGTTGGAATTTTGCCCGCCGACCGTGCGGTAGGCGTCGCCGTTGAAGTCGCTGGAGTAGCCGGCGGCGATCAGGGCCGCCACCTTGCGCTCTTCCCGGACCTTCCAGTTGATGAAGTCGACGATCTCGGGGTGGTCCATGTCGAGGCAGACCATCTTGGCCGCGCGCCGCGTCGTGCCGCCGCTCTTGGTGGCGCCGGCGCCGCGGTCCAGCACCTCGAGGAAGCTCATCAGGCCCGAGGAGGTGCCGCCGCCGCTGAGCTTTTCTTGGTGGCCGCGGATCTTGGAGAAGTTGGAGCCCGTGCCCGAGCCGTACTTGAAGAGACGCGCCTCGTTCTTGGCCAGGTCGAAGATGCTCATCAGGTCGTCGTCCACCGCCTGGATGAAGCAGGCCGAGCACTGCGGGTGCTCGTAGGAGTTGACCGTGGTGTCGATGGTCTCGGTCTTGGGGTTCCAGAAGTAGTTACCGCCCGAGCCCTCGATGCCGTACTCTTGGTAGAGGCCGCAGTTGAACCACACCGGCGAGTTGAAAGCCCCGCGCTGGGTGATGAGGAGGTATTTCAGCTCGTCCTCGAAGGCCTGCGCGTCTTCCGGGCTCGCGAAGTAGCCGCCCAGGTTTTCGCCCGCGACGCGGATGCTGTGGGCGATGCGGTGCACGACCTGCTTGGCCGAGGTCTCGCGGCCGGTCTTGGGCACGCCCGCCTTGCGGAAGTACTTCGAGACGATGATGTCGGTGGCCAGCTGGCTCCAGCCCTTGGGTATCTCCGCGTTGTCCATCTTGAAGACCACCGAGCCGTCGGGATTGGTGATCACCGAGGTGCGGTACTCGTAGGAGAGGGACTCCAGCGGGTCTTTGCCGGCCTCGGTGTAGCGGCGGGTGATTTTCAGTCCCTTGCCCTTGCCGGCTTGGGCGGCGGTGCGGCGATTGGAGCGGACGGACGGTAGGGCCTTCACGGTCATGGGAATCCTCCTCGAGATGATGAAGTGACGCGGGGCGGCAAGACGCCATAAACCCCTAAAACTCAACAATTTTTAGTTTTTTGATTATAGAACCTGGGAAGAAAAACCACAATATCTTGTGTCTTTTCCGTCTTGTCATAACTAGATGCTGTGGTCAACGGAAAATGTCGCCGCGCCGGTAAAAAGTCGGGAAAATGAAGCCCGGCGCGGCTTTTGGAGGAGGCATTTTTCTTCGTCGTGCGACCGAAGGTTTGCTTTGCGGAAGTTCCCTTAAGCCGTTAAGAATATCCTAGGAGCGTGCGCATGCCGCCGGCGGCCTTGGCCTTTCCCCAAATCGATCCCTTTCTGTTTCGCGTCGGGCCCGTGGGCTTAAGCTGGTACGCCTTCATGTACCTGCTCGGCTTCACCTGCGCGTATTTTCTGCTGCGCTACCGCCACCGCCGGGGCCTGTTCCGCCTGCCGCAGGCGGGCGACGTTTCCCTGCTGGTCACTTATTGCTTCTACGGCCTCATCCTCGGGGCGCGCGTGGGCTACGTGGTGTTTTACAACCCGCAGTTCTACCTCGAGCACCCCTGGGAGATCCCGGCGATCTGGCACGGCGGGATGAGCTTTCACGGCGGCTTGGGGGGGACGATCTTGGCGATGTACCTCTTCGCGCGGCGGGTGAAGTTGCCCTTCTATCACGTCGCCGACAACGTCGGGCTCTGCGCGCCCATCGGGCTGGGCTTCGGGCGCATCGGCAACTTCATCAACGGCGAGCTCTACGGCCGCGTCAGCGACGCGCCCTGGGCGATGGTCTTTCCCGCGGGCGGCCCCAAGCCCCGCCATCCCTCGCAGCTCTACGAGGCCTTCCTCGAGGGGCCGATCCTGTGGCTCATCCTCTACGCGACCTCGCGCCTGCAGAAAAAGGACGGCTACGTCTCCTGCATGCTGCTGGTGGGCTACGGGGTCCTGCGCTTCGTCGTCGAATTTTTCCGCGAGCCCGACCCCCAGCTGGGGACGATCCTGGGCCCGCTCTCGATGGGGCAGCTGCTCTGCCTGGCGATGATCCTGGCCGGTTTCGTGCTGATGGCCCTTTTGCCCGCGGCGCGGCCGGCGACATCGGCCGCGCCGCGATAAAAACGGAGGTCCCGATGAAGCTGCGACTTTCCCGCTTTCTGCTCTTGTTCGTCTTTTTGCTGGGGCCTGCGCCGGGCTTCGCCGAGGAGGGGCTCCAGGCGTATTGGACTCTGGATTACGGCGACGGCAGCGCCAATCAATACCATTTTGAGCAGAGGTCGAAGAACGCGGCCGTGAGCTTCCGCTACGACCCCGTTCGCCCCGAGCAGAGCTCCACCGGGATGTACAGCGGCGGCGAGCCGCGGCAGGGCCGGCTGACGGAGAAGCAGGCCCGCGAGCTCAAGCGACGCCTGGCCGACCTCGAATCCGACGCCGCGCTGCGCGTCGAAGACCGAAACAAGGGCACCGGCGCCTTCAGCGTTAAGACCCCCGAGGGGACGCGCAGCTTCATCATTCGCATGGGCCCCGAAATCCGCCGTTTCGACGAATTTTTGAAAACACTGGGCTCTTGAGCGAGGGGGATGAGCCTTTCGCGAGTCCGTCAGCCGGCGGGCGATCCAGCAGCGTGACCGCGAGGTAAAGCAAGGCGGTGACCGCGACCGCTACTTGGCCGCGCGGACGGGGTCGTGGCGAGGGGTTAGGGTTTTTTGGCCGGGGGTTCGGGACAGGGATATTTTTCCGAATCGGTGAAGCAGAGCGTTCCCTCCGTCTCGTAGCGGAGCGGGATTCCTTGGCGTTCGAAGGTGCGGTTGGCGCCCTCCCATTCCCCCAGCTTTCGCTTCTGCAGGACCCAACGTCGGATGTTGAGCCCGAGCTTGCCATTGGAGGCCGCCTCGGCCAGGACCGCGTAGGCCGCCTCCCGCTTGTCGCCCTCCAGCGACGGGTCGAGACGCGTGAGAAAGACGTCGAGGTCGAGGGCGGGGTCGACGCCGGGCAGGGTGTTGGGCAGCTTGGCCGCGCCGTCGCCGTGTTTTTGGTATTCGCGGTAGAGATTGCGCGCCCCGTAGGTCTCGGACACGATCTGCCGAGCCTCTCGGGTTTTGGGAAAGAGCTTCAGCGCGTATTGCGGCAGGCCGCGTTGAGTCATGTCGTGGACGTTGAAATAATGCAGCGGGGTCTTCACCAGCACCAAGTCGCCGGCTCCGATGACCCCGACCTTGACGCCGGTCTTGGCGGTCCACCAGAGGCCGTGGACCAGCGCTTTACCGCCGCGCCCGAAATGATTGTAGACGAGACGGGCTTTACTCAAGGTCGTGGCGGCTTCCACGCCTTTCGCGGCTTTGGCTCCCTCGACAACGGCTAAGGCCTGCGTGGCGCCTGTCTGCTGTCCCAAAAAGATTTTCCGGTTTTCTAATAGCTTGAGGAAGTCCAGGCGGGCCTTGTTCAAGGATGCGGTGGCCTCCGCGGACCCGGCAACCTTGGCGGCATTGGCTTCCTCGACAACTGCGCCCTTCGGCCGGCCCCAAAAGAGCCTCCGGTTGGCGAGCAGGAGGGCGAAGCTGTTTTGCAGGGTGGAGGAAGTCAGCTCGCCGCCGAACTCGCGCCAGGAGCCCGGCAGGATTTTTCCGTCAAAGCCCGTCAGGCCCTTCAAGACCTTCGTCGACCCCCAGTGCATGGCGCCGCCGGCCAGGAGGGTCATCGGGACGCGCGCGATTCCGCGCCGTCTCGCCAGCCAGGCCACGGTGGAGAGCCGCCGGGTGAGGGCGACGCTGGGCGCGAGCGCGAGCAGGTCGATCGCGATCGAGCTTCCGCCGTGGTCGAACATGTCGCTTAAGACGTATTCGGTCGAAAGGCGCTTGCCCTCGAGGTAGGCGCTCAATTTCTTCGCGGCCTGCTCGGTTCGCGGGTATTCGGCGGCAATCTGGGCCAGGGCCCAGGAGGTCCCGAAATGCTTGCGTTCGCGGTGGAGCTCGGCCAGGCGCAGGAGTTGGTCGGCCAGCAGGGCGGGGTCGGTTTCCCGGAAGGCGGAGGCCAGCTCGGCGAGGGGGATCCGCTGGATTTGGGCGAAGCAGTCCCAGACCTTTCGCACCTCGGGGCTGAAGGTCTCCTGCGCGGCGGCGACGGCCCTGTTCAAGTCGGTTCCGCCGTCGAGGATCAGGCGGGACTCGATCGCCTCGATGGCTTGGGTCAATCTTGCGCTCTGCGACTCCGAAAAGGAGCAGGGCCCGGCGGCGTCCTTGCCCAGGGCCTTGAGCACGAAGGCCAGCTGGCGCGCGTGGAAAATGGCTTCATGGTTTTGGATCTGCCCGAGGACTTCCTTGGCGAGCCGGTTGTCGGCGACGGGCTGGAGCTCGAGCTTCGCGGTGTCGAGGTGGCGGTCCTGGTAGAGGCGCAGCCCGCGGGTCAGCTTCAGGCGCCTTGCGTCGACCCCCATCAGTTTCAGGGGATCGGTCGGGTTTTGCTGAAATTTCGCTTCGGGCGTCGGAGGCGGCGCCCCGGGACCCGAGGCGGGCGCGGGCGGCTTCGTCTCCGCGGGATTCGCGGGCGGGATGCCAGGCTGGAGATTTTGCGCGGGCCGAGTTGCGGACGAGGCATCCCCGACCCCGGGTGGTGCCCCCATGGGTGAAAATCCTTATAAAAGCAAAATTAAGGGAGAATTTCTCCGCTCCCCAGGCAGCCTCCGACGCCCTTCGGCCTCGGAGCCCCCCTCATTGTGGAATCGGCAAGGATCCCGCTTTGTTGCGGACCATCGCATGACGTGCGGCGTCGTAATAGAAAGTGCGGGCGGGGGCGTCAAGCGGTCAATATCTCACGGGAAAAATAAAAAGCCCCTCGGCCGAGCCGGCCGAGGGGCGAGGAATAGGCTCCCCCTTATTTCCTAGGCTCGCTTGCGGCGCCAGGCCGTCAGTCCCGCCGCCGCGAAGAGGAATCCCAGGCCGGTAGCCGGAGGAAAATTCGAGGCGCCGCCGCCGAGAGCGCAGCCGCCCCCGTCGGGGTTGAGCGGAGAATTGGTGCTGGTGCCGCCGCCCTGCAAGACCGGCAGGGGGAAGCACTGCGAGGAGCACTCGTCGTCGTCCTCCAGGTTGCCGTCGTCGCACTGCTCGCCCGTCTCGACGATGCCGTTGCCGCAGACCGATCCGGCGGGCGGCGGGTTGGTCGAGGGGTTGCCGCCCGGACCCTCGACCTGGCAGGAGGCGTTGCAGCCGTCGCCGTTGGTCAGGTTACCGTCGTCGCACCCTTCGACGCCGGTGCGCAGGAAGCCGTCGCCACAGGCCGCGTTTTGGCAGGTACCCGCGTTGCCGCTGGGGCAGGCGTCGCTGGTGTTGTTGTTGCCGTCGTCGCAGGCCTCGCCGGGGTCCAGGTTGCCGTCGCCGCAGCTGTCGAAGCGCGTGCAGTTGTTGACGCAGGCCGCGCCGCTGATCGCGGTGTCGCAGACCTCGACGCCCTGGCGGACGAAGCCGTCGCCGCAGGAGGCGAGCTGGCAGCTGCCGGAGGGTCCGCTGGGGCAGGCGTCGTTGGTGGCGCTGTTGCCGTCGTCGCAACCCTCGACGCCCTGGCGGATGAAGCCGTCGCCGCAGAAGGAAGGCCGGCAGGTCCCGGCGGGTCCGCTGGGGCAGGCGTCGGTCAGGTCGTTGTTGCCGTCGTCGCATTGTTCGGTGCCGCCCTGCTGGTTCCAGAGGAAGCCGTCGCCGCAGCGGGCGGGCTGGCAATTGCAGCAGGCGTCGTTTTGGTTGGCGTTGCCGTCGTCGCAGGCCTCGGTGCCTCCGTCGGTGTTCCAGACGATGCCGTCGCCGCAGGTGGCGTCTTGGCAGGTGCCCGAAGGCCCGCTGGGGCAGCTGTCGTTGAGGGTGGCGTTGCCGTCGTCGCACTGTTCGGTACCGCCTTCTTGGTTCCACTCGAAGCCGTCGCCGCAGGTTGCGGGTTCGCAGTTGCCCGAAGGTCCGCTGGGGCAGGCGTCGTTGACGTTGGCGTCGCCGTCGTCGCAATTCTCGCCGAAATTGGTCAGGCCGTTGCCGCAGAAGGCGATGTTGTCTTCGTAGAAGGCCTCGCAGCCCTGGACCGCCTGCGCGCAGTCGGCGAGCCCTTCGGCCGCGTCGTTGCCTTGACCGAGGGTGTAGCAGAAGACCGCCCCGCGTCCCTCGCCCGGCGGGATGCTGCCCAGGTTGGCGGCGATGGTGCTGGCGAAGTCCTGATTGGGGACGCCGCCGGTCAGGTCGCCCACCTGGCCCACGACCCCGTTGAAGAAGGCGACACGCACGGTGTCGTTGTCCTCGAGGATCTGGCAGGAGCCGAAGGCCCCTTCGCAGGTCTCCAGGCGGTATTGAGCCAGGGCGCCGCGCACCAGCCCGACGCCGACGGTGGTGTTCGTCGGATCGAGCGGCGGGGCCTCCTGCTGGAAGACCATCGGAATACCCGTGCTGTCGTCGAAGCCGACGCGGGCGTCGGCGGACTTGAGGTCGACGTCGAAGTCGTTGGAGAGGCCGATGCGCGCCGCGACCGCGCCCGTGCTGTTGTTGACCACGCGGTACTCCACGATCACGAAGCGGTCGCCGGGGGTGTCGGAGGTGTAGGTGACCTGCTGGACGGTCAGGCCTGTGTCGCCGCCCACAAAGGAGACGGGCGTCAGCGGGGAGTCGTCGGCCAGGCCGATCTCGCCGGCGGCGCCGCTGAGGGGCAGGGCCGAGAGCTCGAAGAGCTGGATGCCGCTCCCGCCGCCGAAGTCCTGCTCGGTGTATCCGTTGTCGACCCGCTGGGCGATGCCGTCGTTGCTGTAGACGAACAGGGTGCCGATCGCCGATTGGTCGACGTCGCCCAAGTTGAGGTAATACGAGAGGTCGCTGCCGCCGTTGTTGACGGAGCCTCCCGCGTCGTCGGTGTAGAAGCTGTTGGTGGGGTCTCCGGCGAAAGTGTGCCGGATATCGCCGGCGCGCGCGACCGGCGCGGCGGCGCCGGCCAAGGCCAGACAGGACAAGGCAATCCACGTGCGTTTCATTAGAATTCTCCTCTTAATCTTAAGCGGACGTCGTTCAGGTACAGAGCCCCCGAGCAAAGCCCTTCGCACTGGATTAGGATGCGTGGATGGAAGACTGGGAAGGATTCCTTTGTAGCAATGACCGCGCGGATTTGTAAAGGAAAAGCGCCGGTTCCGCGCCGAAAAAAGCAAGGGCGGGTGAAGGTATCACCCGCCCTCTTGGGTGTTGGTGGTAAAACTTAGGCCTTGGTACGATAAACGGTACCGAAGACATAGTCCCAGATCGGCGTCGTCACCCCGAAGGTTCCGTTGGGATCTTTGTAATGGTGCAGCAGGTGGTAGCGCTTGAGATAGCGGAAGAAGGCGTTTTTGGGTTGGTACTGGTGGGCCCCGTAATGCGCCCATTCGTATAAGACGTAACCGAGGAACACACCGGCCACTACCAGCATAGCCAGGCTCACGCTCCAAGTGAAGGCCAGGGCCACCAGGAAGATGGCCGGGGAGAATCCCAGGCTCACGAGGGGCGGGGCGATGACCAGCTCTCGGACGTCCATGTCCCGATGGTGGGCCATGTGCAGCCCCGAGGCCATCGTCCGCCAGGGCTCTTTCACCTTGACCAGGTGAAAGACGAAGCGATGCAGGAAGTACTCGATGAAGGTCCAATAGAGCAGCCCGGCGACCAAGGCCAAAGCGACCGTCAAGGGAGAACGGGATTGCCATTCCAAGGAGACGCCGACCAGGAGCAGGGCGATGGGCGTGAACAGCCAGGTCGGCCCGAGCGGGTGGGAAAAGCGGAAAAATAACCGTTGCTTCCAGTCCAGGGCGGGTTTTAATGACGTTTCCATAGCGAGCTTCATGGTTACCCCCATATTAAGTAACCAATCGGTTACCATTCTTATTTGTTGCGGGTAATTTGTCAACCGGAGATTCCGCGGTGAAGAAAAATAAAAAGGGCGAGGGCAGGGCGGGCGCGGGGAAGGCGAAGGAGCCGCGCCTCAAGCGCGACCCGGTGAAGACGCGCGAGACCATCCTGGCCTGCGCGACCAAGGCCTTCGCGCGGGCGGGTTTTCTGGGCACCAGCTTAAGCGAGATCCTCGAGAAGGCCAAGGTCAACAAGCGGATGATCTATCATTACTTCGGGGCCAAGGAAGGCCTGTACCGCGCCGTGCACATCCAGCAGTGGCAGGCCTTGGAGGCATGGTTCGCGGTGCGCTTAAGCCAGAGCTCGACGGGCGGCGCCTTTCAATTGGAGAGCGAGGCCCTGCTCGACGAGGCACTGACCATTTTTCACGAGTTCATCGGCCACAACCAGACCTTCGTCCGGCTCATGATGTGGGACGGCTTGGAGGGCGGCGGAGTCTCGCGCAGCATCTGGAAGGACATCCGCGGCCCGATCTACCACCGCATGGAGGCCCTGGTGCAGGCCGCCCAGGCCGCGGGACTGATGACGACCGAGCTCAAGCCCGACCACCTGATCGTCACTTTCATGGGCGCGATCTCCTTCTACTTCGCCTACGCCAACAGCCTGGAGGACATCTTCCAGCGCCCGCCGCTCAGCCCCGAGATGCTGGCGGAGCGCAAGGAGCAGGTGATGAAGATCTTTCACCTGGCATTGAGAAAGTCGTAGGGGCGAACACGAGATTCGCCTCTACCGGGTCCGCAGCCGCTCCGAGACCTCCTGCAACAACGCTCGCCACGAGCCCTCGTCCGATTCCTGACTCTGCAGAGAAACATATAGTCGCAAAAACCGCTCCCACAGCTCCGGCGCCAGGGAAAAAATCCGGTCCAGCAGGATGAAGGGACGACTGTCCCCGGATTCCTCCGCGCGACGGAGGCGTTCCAGCGCGGCCGTCACCTCAGGGCCCGCGATGCCCAGTTTCTCAAGTTCGACGGGGAGGCGCTTCAATAAGTAGGCGTGCCATTCGGTCGCCTGTAGGAGCTTGCGGTCGATCTCGGCCTGCAGCTCCTGGCTGAGCCGCGCGTAGAGACGCTCCGCCTCGGTTTGCGGCTCGTTGCCTTGGGGCGCCGCGGCGCCCGCGACCAGGTCGGTGGAGAGCTCCCAGACCGGCAAGATCCGAAAATGCACCTCCGCCTCCGACTGCGCCTTGAAGCTGCCCTTCGGCCCCGCGATCGCGCTGCCCATGATCCCCGTGACCAGGACGTTGAGCTTGCTCTCGCCGCGCTGCCGCAGGGCGAGCAGGGTGTCGAGAATCAGGTGCGCGGTGCCGGGCTTGAGGTGGCCGAGCGGCTGATCCCAGGTCTTCTTGGTGAAGGTCGTGTAGTAGCCCGCGTCCAGCCGCTCGCCGGAGGGCGAACGCATGAAGTAGGCGCGGGTGCCCTGCGGGTAGACGGCGATTTCGACGTCGCTGTTCACGAGCTTCTCGGCGGCCTCTTGCATCGCGGCCCAGCCCTTGCCCTTTTCGCGGTTGACGAAGATCATCCCGGCGTTCTCGATGACCTTGCCCAGCCCGATCCAGGAATAGATGATCGGGTTGTCGATGAAGTGATCTTTCGCGGCGATGAAGCGCGGCCGCAAATGCCGGCCGTCGGACTTGTGGATCGAGCCCAGCGCGAAGAAATTGAGCGCGAAGTCGAGGTAGCTCTTGTGGTTGAAGAGCAGCAGCGTCTTACCCTCGATCGGCGCGATCCGCCGCGCCCCGTGAATCTGCAGGTGGCACTGGAAGATCTGCGCGACGCGCGAGCCCCAGAGCCGCGCCAGGCCGTCGAAGGCGTCGCGGCCGTACTCGGGGCCGACGCGCTTGAAGGCCATGATCGCCATCCGCGCGAGCGTGCTGGTGGCCAGGGCGGATTCGACGATCGGCCAACGCGAGAGGGTCGGCGGCTTGCCGCTGCGGTAGTCCGTATCGCGGAAATCGATCTCACGCAGCCCGGAGACCGGAAAGGTCGGCGGCCAGGGGCTCAGGCTGATGTAATAGAGGCGGAAGAAATCCTCGGGGTGGGTGTTGGAATGGCAGCGCGCGATCTCGGCCAGCTTGAGGCGGACCCCGTCGCGGTAGCGGATGGTGATGATGGCGAGCAGGTTGTAGAAGACGATCAGCGAGGAGGCGAGCAGGGTCTCCTCGCTGAGCGGGGATTCGTAGAGCCAGAGGTAGACGACGATGCCGAGCAGGACGACCGAGAGCAGCCGGTCGCGGAAGGGGCCCAGGAGATACTCCCAGCGGCCGATTTTTAAGAGGGCGGGATGGAAGGAGACCGGGAAGAGTTTTTTCCTCGGAGCCAGGACGGCGCGCAGGGGCCGGCTGAGCAGCCGCAGGAAGGGCGTCAGGAAAAAGAATAAGGAAATCAAGGCGACCCAGGATAAAAGGCCCATGCGTCCTCATATCTAACTTCTTGATATATCAAAAGATTTTTCTAATAAAACGAATCGAGGCGGGGGGTCAAGCGGGTTTCGGCGGCGCGGCTCGCGGCCGAAAAAAAGAAGGCGTCGCGCTGGAGCGGACGCCTTCCTCTTCTTCTATCTTTCTAAACGCAGGGCTTGCGGCCCTTGGGAATATTCTCGGGTTTTCCCGGACAACGTTTCGCAATTTTCCCGCCCCGCCATCTTCACGCAACCTTCGGCGAAAACACCCGATATTGTACACAGGTTGTGTCCTCTGTCGGGGAGGGGCCTGTTCCGTGCCCGGGCTTTATAACAGGAATTTTTTTGGAGGCTTTCATGAATCGCATGCAGAAACTTTTGATCGCGGCCCTCTTCGGCCTCGGCCTTTCCCTCGCCCTGACGGGCCCCGCGTCGGCCGTCGTCGACAACACGACCTGCAAGGTCCTGAGCAACTCCGACAGCGTCGACGATTTTAACTCGCTGCGCCGCAAGGTCGAGGAAGGCTTCAACCGGAAGCAGGACTTCCGGATGTGCACCGACCTGATCCGCTTCGAGTCCGGTGGCGAGATGACCATCGTCCTGACCAAGCCCCTCCATTTCAACAACGACCAGGACCTGGATTGCCAGGGCGACAGCCCCGCCTGCAAGGACGGCATCGCCATGCTGCTCGACGGCACCCCGAACGGCGGCAAGGTGACCATCGACACCACCGGCATGGCCGACGACAAGTGCGCGATCGAGATCACCGCGAGCCGTTTCACAGCCCGCGGCTTCACCGTCAAGACGAAGCAGAGCAATTTGGTGACGGCCAACAAGCAGGCCGACAGCGGCGTCATCTGCGACAACGGCAACAACAACGACTTCAGCGGCGTCGAGATCGAGACCGTCGGCAGCGGTTCCGAGGTCTGCGGCAACGGCAACAAGGAAGGCAACGAGGAATGCGACGACGGCAACACCGTCAGCGGCGACGGCTGCTCCTCGGCCTGCACCTCCGAGCCCGACGCGGACGGCGACGGCAAGCCGGATGACGTCGACAACTGCAAGAACGACGCGAACCCCGGCCAGGAAGATTGCGACAACGACGGCAAGGGCGACGTCTGCGACAACGATTGGGACAACGACGGCAAGCCCGACGGCGTCGACAATTGCGCGCCCGACCAGACCACCTGTCAGGACGCGGCGACCCTCGCGAACCTGTCCAACCCCGGCCAGGAGGACAAGGACGGCGACGAGAAGGGCGACGCCTGCGACGACGACATCGACGGCGACGGCCGCCCCAACGCCTCCGACAACTGCCCCTTGGTCGCCAATCCCGACCAGGAAGATAAGGACGGCGACGGCCTCGGCGCGGCCTGCGACCCGAGCGACGAGCCGACCGACAGCGACACCGACGGCGACGGCGTCCCGGACAGCACCGACAACTGTCCCACCGACGACAACGGCCCGGCGGAAGGCCCCAACGACCAATTGGACACCGACAGCGACGGCAACGGCGACGTCTGCGACATCGACGACGACAACGACGGAAGGTCCGACGCGGACGAAACGACGGACGGCACGGATCCCCTGGATCCGGACACCGACGACGACGGCGTGATCGACGGCGTCGACACCTGTCCCAAGAATCCCGATCCGAGCTGCGGGACGCCCGACCCGACCGACGAGCCCGTCGACAACGACGTGGACGGCGACGGCGTGGCGAACACCAACGACAATTGTCCGAACGCCTCCAACGCCGGCCAAGAAGACGGCGACGGCGACGGCATCGGCGACGCCTGCGACCTCGACAATCCCGAGGCCGACAGCGACGGCGACGGCGTGAAGAACGGCGAGGACAACTGTCCCAGCGTCGGCAACAACGATCAGGTCGACACCGACGAGGACAAGCTGGGCGACGCCTGCGATCCCGCCCCGCAAGAGCCCGCGGGCAACGCGGTGACCAAGTCGGGCGGCGGTTGCTTCAACTCGCTGGCCGGCGCGACCGGTTTCTACGGGGACGCCTGGCTGCTGGCCTTGGGCGCCCTCGCCGGGATCCGCGCCCTGCGCCGCAAGTAGTCGGCGCCGAAACGGGACGGAAATACCTTTGAGGCCTCCGGGCGTTCCCCGGGGGCCTTTTTTTATGCCGCGGCGCGACAAATGGGCGTTTATTTTTGGCCGGCAGATTGCATAAATCCCCCCGAAAAATTTTCCAGAGAAAGGGGCAGCTTTCCGTCCCGGATATTCGATAGAATTATGAGGGTTATCGTGCCGTTTTCGGGGACTATGCCTTTACAAGTCTCCGGACTTTTGGCACAAATCGATTAGCCCTGGGGTCTCTTGATGTTGGGAGAGTTGACTTCCAAAATTAAGCTGCATCAGCGTCCGATGTCCGTCAACGAGGCGCTGCGCAGCGCGCGGCTGGTTCGCAAGAACTTCGAAGTGCCGCTCGTGTTCCGCGGCGCCGGTCCCTTGCTGATCGGCCGCGACGAGCGCCTCGTCACGCTCGTGATCAACGACGCCTTCATCTCCCGCACCCACGCCGCGATCGTCCAAGAGGACGAGGATTTCTACGTCCAGGACCTCAACAGCAAGAACGGCACCTTCCTCAACGGCGAGCGCCTGCCGCCGGGCCAGCGCTCCGCGCGCCCGCTCAAGCACGGCGACCGCATCATGTTCAACACGGTCGAGTTCGAGTTCATCATTCCGGAAGAGAGCGTTTAACCCTTTGCGAAAAGTCCCCGGGAGCTCCCGAGGCGTCCATTATCCCTTGGATTTGCGGAGTAGAAGATAGGTCTCGGTGTAGATGACCTTGCGGGGTCCGACCGCTACGAGTTCCAACGCGGTTTTGCCCTCGAGTTTGTAGACAATGCGGTAACGCCCCACCCGGAAACTCCTCAAGCCGGACAGCTCCTGTTTCAACGCCTTGCCGGCCTCCGGGTCCTTGAGGATCGCCTCGAGGCCCGCGCGAATCTTCTTTTTGACATCGGGATGGAGGCTTCGGATGGTTTCGGCTACCGGAGCGGGGACCTTGAGCTTTAGCATGGCGAAACCCGGGTTATTCCGAAAAAAGTTCTTCGAGGGAATATACCTTTGTTTTGGCTTTTTTCAGGGCCTTCAAGCCTTCCTGGATTTCTTTCATGAATTCGGGATCCGACCGGATAGCGTGGGTTTCTTTCCAGCTCTCGTACTCGTCAGGATTGACCAGCAGGGCGGCGGGTTTGCCGTTTTTGGTGATGAGGATCTCCTCATCGGTCTTGAGCACCGAATCGACCAGGCCGCTCAGTTTCATTTTAGCCTCGGAGAGGGAGAGGGTCTTCATGATAAGTCCTTATCTTAGTTGACTAGAATTCAGCCTAACTTAATCAAAGTCACCGCAAAGTTTCAAGGCCGAACTGGCGTTATGGACGGGACTTCATTATAAAGAGCCGGGTGCCCCCGAAGATACTCATCCTGGAGGACGAGTCCTCCATCGCCGACAACATCCGCTACGCCCTCGAGGCGGAAGGCTTCGCGTCGCTTTGGTTCAGCACGCTGAAGGAGGGCCGCGCAGCCCTCGAGCGGGGCGGGATCGACCTGGTCGTCCTTGACGTCGGGCTGCCCGACGGCAACGGCTTCGACTTCTGCCGCGAACTCCGGAAAACCAATCCCGTCCCCGTGATCTTCCTCACCGCCCGCTCCGGCGAGGTCGACCGCGTCGTCGGCCTCGAGATCGGCGCCGACGACTACATGGTCAAGCCTTTCAGCCCGCGCGAGCTGGCGGCGCGGGTGAAGGCGGTGTTTCGCCGCGGCGCCGCGGCTTCGGGCGCGCCGCCTTCGCGGCCCAGCTCCGCGCTGCCCTTCACCGTCGACGCCGAGCGCCTCAAGATCTTCTACTTCGGCGAGGCGCTTCCCTTAAGCCGCTACGAATTCCGCCTGCTGCGCGTCCTGGTCGAGCGGCCCGGCCGGGTGCTCTCCCGCGATCAGCTGATGGAGCTGGCCTGGGAAGAGCCCGAGGCCAGCCTCGACCGCACCGTCGACGCCCACATCAAGAGCCTCCGCGCCAAGATGCGGAAGGTGAACCCCGCCGTCGAACCCATCGAGACCCACCGCGGCCTGGGTTATTCCCTGAAGGAACACTGGTGAAGATCCGCACCCGCATCATCCTGAGCTTCGTCGTCGTGGTCGGGGTGGGTTTTTACTTCCTGGTGCGGCACATCCTGGGCGAGCTGAGGCCCCGTTACCTCGAGGCGGTGGAAGAGGTCCTGGTCGACGAGGCCAACGTCCTGGCCGCCTTCGTCGAGACCGAGATGAAGGACGGGAAAATCCCCGTCGAGCGGCTGCGCGAGGCCTTCGCGAAGCTGCAGAACAGGAAATTCAGCGCCCGCATCTACAAGATGGACAAGACGCGGGTCGACGAGCGGCTCTACGTGACCGACGAGCGCGGGGTCGTGGTTTTCGATTCCGAGGGGCGCGACGAGGGCAAGGATTTCTCGCAGTGGCGGGACGTTTATCTCACCCTGCGCGGCGAGTACGGCGCCCGCACCAGCCGCGACGAGCCGGGCAACCCCGCCAGCTCGGTGCTGCACGTCGCGGCGCCGATCCGCCACGAAGGAAAGATAGCCGGAGTCCTGACCCTGCGCAAGCCGACGGCGAGCATCAATTTCTTCCTCGAGACCGCGCGCCCCTCCATCGTGATCGCGGGGGCGGTGGCGGCGCTCTCGGTGATCCTGCTGGGCGTCGCGGTCTCGGCCTGGTTCACCCGGCCCATCCGCAAGCTGACGGACTACGCCCGCGCCGTGCGGGACGGCCGCCTTCCGCCCTTCCCCAGGCTGGGTTCCAGCGAGATCGCCGAGATGGGCGCCGCCTTCGAGGGGATGCGCGAGGCGCTCGAAGGCAAGAAGTACGTCGAGGCCTACGTCCAGTCGCTCACCCACGAGCTGAAGAGCCCGATCGCGGCCATCCAGGGCGCGGCCGAGATCCTGCAGGAGGAGAAAAACCCCGAGGCGCAGGCGAAGTTCGTCGCGAACATCCGCGCCGAGTCCGCGCGGATGCACCGGATCGTCGAGCGCATGCTCGAGCTGGCCGCCCTCGAGTCCCGGCGGGGCCTGGAGGCCGCGGAGGACCTGGATCTGGCGGTCCTGGTCGAGACCGTCCTGGCGCGGCTCAAGGAGCGCCTCGCGGCCAAGGGGATCCGCGTCGAGGCCCGGTTGCCCCGGCCGCTTCCGCTGCGCGGCGAGGCCTTCCTCCTCGAGGCGGCGCTGACCAACCTTTTGCAAAACGCCCTCGACTTCAGCCCCCGCGGGGGGACCCTCCGCGTCGAAGCCGAGGCCGCGGGGGCGAGCCTCCGCCTGCGGGTCCTCGACGAGGGACCCGGCATCCCCGACTACGCCCTGGGCCGCGTCTTCGAGCGCTTCTATTCCCTCCCGCGGCCCGAGGGCGGGAAGAAGAGCTCGGGATTGGGCCTAAGCTTCGTCCGCGAGGTGGCCCGCCTGCACGGCGGGACGATAGAAATTCAGAACCGCCGAGAGGGCGGCGCCGTAGCTATCCTGACCTTGGCCAGGGCACCCCATGAAGAAGCCGCTTGAGAAAATCCTTCCCCTTCTTTTGATCCTTCTGCTGCTGCCGGCCGCGGCCGGCGCCAAAAAACCCAAAAAGCTTCGGGCCGAGAAGATCGTGGTCGAGAAGGCCGAGCGACGCATGACCCTCTACCGCGAGGGCAAGGCTTGGAAGACCTACAAGGTCTCGCTGGGCGGGGAGCCGGTGGGTCCCAAGCGCGAGCAGGGCGACCACAAAACCCCCGAGGGGCGCTACACCATCGATGCCCGCAATCCCAATTCCAGCTACCACCTTTCCTTACACATCTCTTACCCCAACCGCAGCGACACCGCGGCGGCCAAGGCCCGCGGCGTCTCGCCCGGCGGCGCGATCATGATCCACGGCCTGCCCAACGGCGCGCCGGATTTCGGGGCGACGCACCGTCTCTACGACTGGACCGACGGCTGCATCGCCGTCACCAACGAAGAGATCGAAGAGATCTGGGACCTGGTGCCCAACGGCACGCCGATCGAGATCCTCCCCTAGGCGGCGGGCGCTTTGCGCCAAGGCCGCCCGCAAGCCCCCGTCGTCCCGCGATTTCAGCAAATAGGCCATCGCGTCATAATATAGCTCCGGATCGTAGGAGATCAGGATCAAGTCCACGCCGGCCTCCAGCGCCTGCCGCGCAGCGGGCCCGACCCCTCCCGGCCGGCCTTGGATCGGTCCCATCGTGAAGTCGTCGGTGATCACGACCCCCTCGTGCCCCCAGGAACCGCGGATCAGGCCGCGGACGATCGCGGGGGAGAGCGAGGCGGGGAGCTCGGGATCGAGTTCGGGGACGCGAACGTGGCCCAGCATCAGGAAGGCGCGGCTCGCGGCCAGGGTCGCGCGGAAGGGGAGCCAGTCGGCGGCCTCGAGCGCGTCGCGCGGGATTTCCAGCCTGCCTTCGCGCAGGTGGGTGTCGACCGCGACCTGTCCGAGACCGGGGAAATGCTTGAGCGTGCAGCGCAGTCCCCGCCTCTCGAAGGCCAGACAGTAGGTCGTCGCGGCCTCCGCAACCTCCAGCGGATCCGCCGAGATCGCGCGCTGGTCGATCCGGGTGTGGGGGTGGAAGCGGCTGTCCTGGTCCGGATGGCGCAGGTCGACGACCGGGCTGAAGTTCAGGTTGACGCCCAGCTCGGCCAAGGCCCGGGCCTGCAGGTCGGCGTAGGCCTGGGCCGTGCCGCCGGCGCGCAGCCACACCGCGAGGGAGGGCTGGGCCGGCACCAGGGGAGAAAGCCTGGAGACCGGCCCGCCCTCCTGGTCGGTCGCGATATAGAGCGGAGGCAGCCCTTGCGAGGCCTGGATCTCTTGCAGCCGGCGGAGCTCCGCCCGCACTTGGGCGGCGGTCTTGCCCTGGATGTTGCGCTGGGTGACGAAGACGCCGCCCACCGCCCCGCGGGCGACGAGGGCCTCAAGCTCGGCGAAGTCCCGGTAGCCTATGAGAAAGTGGCGGCCGAGGCGCCGCAATGCCGCCGGGTCCGCGGCCAAGACCCGCTCGCGCAGGGAGTCGGCCCGGCGTTGGAGGCCCAAGGGGATCAACCCCGCCAGGATCAAGGAGATCGCCCAAGCCTTCCGTCCGCGAAATTTCCAGGCGAGGGCCGCGCCCAGGATCGGCAAGATCCAGGGCAGGGTCTCGCGCCAGGCGAGGAGGAAGGGGGAGCGGGACTTCAGTCCCACTCCCCCGAGGACCATGAGCAGGAGGGATAAGGCGATTCGGGATTTTCCCATGGCCGTCTCCTCGCCCCTTTAGGAAGCCGCCGTCGCGTGGAGCGCCGGCGACGCCTTGTTTTGGTCGATCTCGTACCAGTTGATCCGGCGGGTGAGAAACATCACCGCCGCGAGGATCAGGAAGAGCCCGCCCGTCCCCATCAACAGGGCGTAGTCCTCGGCGCGCAGCAGGGTGAAGAGGTAGGCGTAGAGTCCGGAGAGGACGGTGGCCATCAGGAGGGCGCGGCCCTTTCTCTGCAGGACCGTCGTCAAGTAGGCGGTGATCAGGCCCACCGTGCCGGCGGTGGCCGCGAGATAGGCCCAACCGAAGGCGATGTGCTCGGAGAGCGAGAGCAATAGTAGATAGAAGAGGCAGAGTCCGGCGCTGACCAGGAGGTACTGGACGGGGTGGATGCGCAGCTTGCTCATCACCTCGAAGAGGAAGAAGGCGACGAAGGTCAGCAGGATGAAGAGCATGGCGTACTTCGCCGCCCGGGTGGTGAACTGGTAGATGTCCACCGGCATCATGAAGTCGGCGCCGAAGGCGAAGCCCGGCAGGGTGAGCTCGGGCGGGTTGTCGCGCCAGCTCTGCGGGATGGCGCGGGCGGTCTCGGGGATCTTCCACTCCGCTTTAAAGCCCTGCGCGTCGACCTGGCGGGACACGGGCAGGAAATTCCCCGTGAAGCTCGGGTGGGGCCAGTTGGCGGAAAGCTTCACGCGCGTGTCCTTGCCGAGCGGGAGGAAGGCCAGGTAGCGGCCTCCGCCCATTTGCAGGTTCATCTGGAAGTCGAAACCCCGCGTCTCGGCGACGATCGGCGGCAGCTTGGCGCGGATCGCCGAATCGAAGAGGGCGCCGTCCTTGGTGCCGGGCTCGAAGGGGATGGCCTGCCCGTTCCAGGAAACCTTCGGGGTCTCGCGCAGGCCGCGCAGGTCGCTTACCCCCAAGGTGAGGAAGGCGCGCTCCCAGTAGATCTTCTCGTCGGGGATGCCCCAGGCCGAGAAGTCCGGCTTGGCGAAGCGGCCCTGGACCTTCATCTCGCCCTGGTAGACGGGCACGCGGAAGATGCCGCGGTGCAGGGTCTGGGAGGCGAGGGAGCTCTCGACGTCCAGCCTTTCCGGGAGGAAGTAGGCGAAGTGCAGCTCGCGCTGCAGCGTCTCTTGGCCCTTTTCGTTGGTGAGCTTGTTCTCGACGAGGAAGGGCACGACGAGGACGGGGCCGCTTAGGGTTTGCTCCCCGCCCCAGCCCTTCAAGATTTCGCCGCTCGCCTCGGCGCGGCGCTGCTGGCGCTCGTCGATCAGGTTGAGGATGAAGAGGGTGGGGATGAGCATCACCAGCGTCATCACGCCGATGAAGAAGATTTTCATCAGGACTGCGAATCGACCTTTCATGGTTTTTCTCCTTGGTTTCGACCGAGCGGCGGGCGGCATGCCCGCCGTTGGAGAGATCTTCGGCGGGGCGGATGAAGGGAGGAGGAAGCGGGGATGAAAAAACGATGAAAAATTCGGGACAGGATAATACGGCTTCGCCAGGGCGAGCTGTTTTCTTAAAAAATTAGTGATAACAGGAAGTTATATTGATACTGTATTGGATGGTCCTTGGGCAGTAGCCTAAGGCGATGTCTTTCGAAAATATTCCAGTATCCCCGTCGCAACCCCTCCGGCGTAGTCCTCGTAGAGGCTGGAGAATTCCCGTCCGGCGATATTTCTCCGGCCCGAAAAATCTCCGGCCTGGATTCGTGCGATCGTCTCGGGGTGGTTCATTACGTATGCCTCGATGAAGATCGTCGGGTTCTCGTAGAGGCGATTCGCCAGCAGGTTGCGCGACCAGAGGTAGGGATTGTCGCCGACTTTCTTCACCGAGCCGCCCGGGACCAGGGCGGGCGGCAGGCCGGTGCTGCGGGCCAGGGCCTCCGCGACGGCCTCGGCGAGCGGCCGCTCGACGAAGTGGCTGCCGTCGAGCATCCGGCGCAGGGCCTCGAAGCGGACGTCGTCCAAGGCCCATTCCCCCGCCTCGACCGCGCCGGGAATCAAGACGTGCAAGTGGTTGCTGGCGGCCAGGCGCGGCGCCTCGGGATCGCCCCAATCGCCGGCGTTGAAATGGATGCAGACGGTCAAGTCGGGACGGAACTTCTCGTTGACGAGCGCCGCGCGGGCGCGGATCTCGGCGACGCGGTAGAAGAGGAGCTCGCTCACGCGCCGCACCTGCTCCTCGCGAGGCAGGGCACGGAAGGCCTCCGGGCGGGCGAGGTTCAGGTCCTGCCCCTCGTCCAAATATTTCGCCGCGATCTCTTCGAGATCCTTCGGCCGCAGCGCGGTGACCGGCTCGGCGGATCCGCGCGTCAAGAAGACCTCGGCGCCCCAGCCCTCGAGGCGGTCCCGCAATTTTTTCGCGACCCACAAGGTGAGGTCGCCCTCCGCGATGGGGTCTTGCCCCTCCGGCCGAAACCAGCGGTCCTCCATCCGCGCCCAGGCGCCGCCCAGGTGCCCGGGGTCGAGGGCGACGCGCAGGCCGGCGAGCGGCTTGTCCCGGGAGGGATTTTTCAGCGGGTCCTTTCGCCAATAGCGGGGCGGCTCTTTCTTCGAGGCCGCGTCCTTGGCGAGCGCGAGCGCCAGGGTATTTTCGGAATTTCTCCGGGTATTAACCTCGAGGGAGTTTTCCTTGAGCTGCAAATACCTCGCCCAGCCGTCGTCGTAGCCGAAGACTTGGAGGGTCAAGGATTGAAATTCCTCCGGAGTCAGCGTCTCTCGATAGACCGGCAAGGACCGCCAATTCGGTTCCGTCCCCAGGGCGCTTAGATTGGGAGACGCCTTGACGCAAGAGCAGGAGGTGGTGAAGAGTAGAGCTAGGGATAATAGCCGTTGCGTCTGCCGCATTCCTTCCTTTCTCAAAACTACGAAGGATTTTTCTGGCCGGGGTAAATCCAATCCGAGATTTTTTTTTGTGTTCAATTAAGAGGTTTTCTTTCGGACCTTATCCTTATAAGGGCCAAGACTAAAACCCAAAGTGTATTTATCGTCGTCAATCCTGCTCTTCCTCTCCTTCAACTTCCCATATGTCTGGGCACTCTAGAATTTCATGGGAAGTTCCTGTTATTTCAAAGTGAGAATATTCTCAAATTGATAAATTCGACTAGACGAATGTTTTTCAACTCATTGAAATTATGTG